>NZ_CP049156.1:0-668392 GCF_011493005.1 Caballeronia sp. SBC1 | reverse complement strand
GCGGCTTCTGCAGACCGAACAGCGCTTTCAGATCGCGATCGATAATGCTCAGCGTCTCGACAATGCCATCTACCGTCAACGCCGCCGACACATCTTTCAGCGGCAGGTGGGTGGTAGCGAGCGCTACGCGCAGCGGCCGGTCGCCCATGCCCGCGAGCATCATGACAACGCGCGGCGTATGGGTGCGTTCAGCGAGATATTCGGTATGGCCGGTGAACGGAACGCCGGCATCGTTGATGGTGCTTTTCTGAAGCGGCGCGGTGACGATAGCGTCGAAACGCCCGCTCACCGCCCCGTCTATGGCCGCGTCGAGCAGAGCGAGCACGTAACGCCCATTAGCGGCATTCAGCTTGCCTGCGATAACGGGCACGCTCAGCGCATGATGCTCGATTTCGATTGCCGCGCCCGTTGTTGAAAGCCACGGCGATGAACCCGCGCGCTCAGCCATTAGCTCACGGTCGCCAAGTACCGTAAACCGCACCGACGGCCAGCGCTGCGCAGCTTCAGCGAGCGCCGCCACCGTCAATTCAGGCCCCACGCCCGCCGGTTCCCCAGTGGTAATGGCTATCGACAATGGAGACACTGGCGACAGTGGGCGGCTCGCGGCGTTCATCTCGCGAAGCCTGCTTACTGGTTCAGCGCTTGCTGAGCTGCAACACCCTTGTACTGCACATAGGCGGTGTCGCGCAGTTCACGCAGCCAGTCGGAATACGCTTGCTCGGCCTTGCGCTGACCAATCGCCTGACGTGCCGTGTCCAGTTGCTGCTGCACCGAGCCTTCCGCGTCGCGGCGTCCGAGCACCTGAATCAAGTGATAACCGTACTCACTGCGAACCGGGTCGCTGACCTGACCGTCTTTCAGGTTATTCATGGCACGCTCGAATTCCGGCACGGTTTCACCCGGGCTGATCCAGCCAAGATCGCCACCCTGCGACGCTGAACCGTCCTGCGAATAGGTCCGCGCGAAGTTGGCGAAATCACCGCCCTTCTCTACGTCGCTCTTGATATCCAGCAGCTTCTGACGTGCGGCCGCTTCGGACACGCCGTCGGCTACGCGCAGCAAGATGTGCCGGACGTGGGTTTGCACGAGCTTGGGCGCATCGGCGGCCTGCCCTTGACCTACGCGGCGCTCCACCAGCTTGATGATCTCAAACCCGCCAGCGGTGCGAATCAGTTGCGGATTCACCTCGTTCGGACGGAGCGTTGCGACTGCGGTCACAATGTCCGCCGGCAACGAAGCCTGCGTGCGGAAACCGAGATCGCCGCCCTTGGCCGCGTCGGTATCCTGCGTATTGTTCTTCGCCAGCTTGCTAAAATCCGTTCCGCTTTGCGCATCTTTCAGCACGGCTTCGGCCTTGGCCTGGATAGCGGCAATGTCAGCCTGCGACGCGTTGTCCGGCACCTTGAACATGATGTGCTGAAGATGCAGGTCGTTCGACTGGCGGGCGTTCGGTCCACGCTGGCTCGCAACGTAGTTGGCCACTTCGCCGTCCGACACCGTGATCTTGCTGTCCACCTCTTTCTCACGCAGTTTCGACAGCGTCAGCTCGGTGCGGGCATCGCGTTGGAAGGTCGTCCAGGGCACCCCTTGCGCCTCAATGCGCGCACGGTACACAGGCAACGTCATGTTGTTTTGCTGCGCGAGGCGCTCGAGCGTGCGTTGCACGGTGGCGTCGTCAACGTTGATGTTGTCTTCCTTCGCCTTCTGCAACTGGATGCGCTCAATCACCATCTGGTCGAGCACCTGACGCTGCAACTGATCCGCAGGGGGAACCGGCGCGTTCTGCTGTTGCAGGCGGCGCACGATCAGACCCGTGCGGTCGGCGAGTTCACGTTCCGTGATGACGTCGTTGTTCACCACCGCGACGACGGAGTCCGCAATCTGCGCGCCGCCCGCCGTGGTCGTGGGCGACAGCGCCTGAGCGTGCGCCACCGGACCGGCCAGTAAAGCTACGGCGAAAACACCTGCCGCGAACATTGCGCACTTCAACTTAATCATGTTTGACACAGATACTCCATCGATTGCGGCCGGTGACCGACCCTATTGCCTGTTGCACTGTTGCCTACGGCGTACCGCATACACCCCGGGACACACTCCGCACGCTCATTCGTAATTCGTGTAACGCGCGAGCGGTGCTGGCGGCGGCGGTGGCGGCGTGTAGCCGTTGACGCCGGCGCGGAACGCTGCGGTCAAGCCATTATCGACGTTCGACAAGCCCTTGAACGTCATTTGAGCGAGAACGCGCGTCCCTGCAGTGTTACTTCCGGTGCTAGTGACACCATTTGCGTAACGCTGCAAGCCGATGCCCAACGTCCAGCAGTCGGCATCGTACTGGAAGCCCAGCAGCCCGTCGACGAGACGATGGCCTGCCAGATCGTAGTTCACCCGGGCGACGCTATAAATGTGTCGCGACAATGGCCATTGTGCCGAAACCAGAATCTGGTTGATCGGCGAGGTGGACAGCGTGGTCTCGTTCGCCCGCGTGTACCTGTACCCAATATTGATGACTTCGCGCGCCGCCGGGCTGAACCCGAAACCGATGCTCGAACGCACCAACTGGTTGTTATCGGCATTATATTGGAACGCCGTTTCCTGTGAAAAACCAGCGCCCAGCTTGAAGGACGCGCCCAGGATCAGGTCCGAGTGTTTCGCCTGGTCGAGCGGCTGGCCTTCCGTGATCGTGACGCGCTGCGGCTGGAAATAATACTGCTGCGCAATCACAAAACGTGCGCGTTCGTCGCCCGTTGCCGGGTTGATAAAACGCGAGGTCAGGCCCACCGTCAGACGGTTTGCATCGGCAATACGGTCGTTGCCCGCGTACGTGTTCGGCGTATAGATTTCAGCGAGGCTGAAGTCCGACTGGCCGGTATCGAAAATAGGCGCGAATTCCTGATTACGATACGGCGTGTACACGTAATACAGGCGCGGTTCAAGCGTCTGGATGTAATCCTGCCCGAAGATACGCACCGAGCGGTCGAACACGAGGCCGGTGTCGAAGCTGACCGTGGGAATGGATTCCGACAGGTTCTTCGGCTGTCCCGCGGGCGTGCCGTTCGCCGCACTGCCGATCTCGTTCAAGTCGTACGACGCGAAGTGATACTGCACCTTCGGCGTAACGAAATAACCGGGTCCGGTGACGCTGTAGCTCAGGTACGGATTAAAAACAACGCGCTGGCCTTCCGTGGAGTCCGCGATGGTGGTCGTAAAGCGCGTGTAGTCCGCTTCCGCGCCGTAGTCGAAACCGCCGACGTTGTACTTGTTGTACAGGACGTTCAACTGCGGCTCGCGGGCGTACGGCGCGGTTGCCGGCGGCAGTACCTGCCAGCGCTGCTCGTGCGCGAGAATCGACCACGGCCCGTTGTTGTACGTGACCCCTACTTCCTGCTGATACAGCACCTGCGTACCGTTGATGATCTGGTTCGCGGCGTTGCCAAGATCTTCCGGATACTGATTGTCCGAGACCTTGTTGTAGTTGATGTACGCGCCGAAACCGCCGCCGAAGTTCTGCTGGTGCTGGATGTAGATTGCATAGCGGTTCGTATGCGTCTGCATGTCCTGCGGCAGGAATTCACCGGTGATGGTGCCCGAATAAGTCGGTGACAAATACCGGAACGTCGACTGGATCTGAATGCCGCGCCGCGTCATCAAACGCGGCGTGACCACCAGATCGCGATTCGGCGCGATATTGAAGTAATACGGCACCGATACTTCAAAACCCGTGGTCGAATTCAGCGACACCGTGGGTGGCAAGATGCCGCTGCGCCGTTCGCTGGTCAGCGGGAACGAGAGCCAAGGGCTCGCGAACACCGGTACGCCCTGGAAAAACAGCACGCCGTTATGCGCGACGCCTTCGTTCGCGCCGGTATCGAAGTCGAACGACGTACCCTTGATGTACCAGGCCGGATCCAATTCGCACGAACATGCCGTGTACGTGCCGTGATCCACGCGCGTTTGTTCGTCATCAATCAGGTCCGCGCGCTGCGCGCTGCCCGAACCGTTCGAGAGGTTGAAGCGGTACTTCGGGTTCGTCATGTAACCCTCGTTCGCCTCCACCTTCAAGTGCGCTTCCGGGCCAATGAACGAATTGCCGTTGTTGAAGATCCTGACATGACCGTAAGCATCGGCCATGTCGGTGTCCTGGTCGTAATGCAGCGCATCCGACTTGATCACCGAGACATTGCGGCGCAATTCCGCTGAACCCTTCGCGGCCATGTCCTGGTCGCTCGTGCCCGTGGTGTGGTCGCCCAGCACGAACGTGGCCGGCTGGTCGCCCTGGCGCAGCGGCCGCTCCTGGAGCTGGGGAGCCAACCGCAGGCTCCAGGCGTCACCCAGGGGCTGCGAGTCCGCTGCCGCGCCCGCTAGCTGCGCGTGCGCGAGCGCGGGCATGAGACCGGGCACTGCTATGAGGGCCGCGAACAGCCGCCGCCTGCGTGGCCGCGCTTCGCGCAAGGGAACTGGTTTGGAAAACTGTCGTGGCGGCATGTTTGAGTGCTGTTCAATCGCGTTGCGCCCCGCGCTCGACGAGAGCTTCCGGGCACAGCCACCGGAACTCGCGCCACCGGAGTTGACGGTTCGCTGCGAACGAAAATGAATCTATCGATGGATGGTCGGGCGGTAATCTCGACCAACGGCAGCCTTCATGGCCTGCCAAAGGCTTCGCGCCGGGCGCAAACGGAATGCTTAAAAAAGTCGTGGGGTATTATATGGCAAGACGTTTCACCCCTCGAGTTTATGACGCCCAATCCCCCTGATTTTCGCCTTACCCAGCTTCATGACTGGCTGCAATCCCTGCCCGAGCGGTATCGGCTGGACCTTTCCACGCTTGCCCCTGCTTCCACCGACGCCAGTTTCCGGCGTTATTTTCGATTGGCGAGCCATGCCGGGCTCGAGTTTGGGAAAACGCTGATCGCCGTAGACGCCCCGCCGCCCGAAAAATGCCGCGAGTTCGTGCAGGTGGCCGGGCTGTTGCGCGACGCCGGCGTGCATGTGCCGCAGATCCTGGAAACGGATTTCGACGCTGGTTTCATGCTGGTCACGGACCTGGGCACCACGACCTATCTGTCCGTGCTTGATGAAAAGAACGCGCGGCCGCTGATGCGCGCGGCTATTGATGCGTTGATCAAGTTCCAGGTGACATCGCGGGAAGGCGTGTTGCCTGTGTTCGATGAAGCTTTTCTCCGGCGCGAAATGGAGCTGATGCCCGAGTGGTTCGTGACGCGCCATCTTGGCCACACGCTGGATGCGGCCGAACGCAAGGTTCTCGACGATACATTCAACGTGCTGGTCCAGAGCGCGCTGGCTCAACCGCAGGTCTTCATGCTGCGCGACTTCATGCCGCGCAACTTGATGATCGCCGAGCCGAATCCCGGCGTGCTCGACTTCCAGGACGCGGTGTATGGACCATTAAGCTATGACATTGCGTCGCTGTTGCGCGACGCGTTCATTAGCTGGGAAGAAGAGTTCGAGCTCGACTGCTTCGTGTACTACTGGGAAGGCGCGCGTAAAGCCGGATTGCCGGTCGATGCCGACTTCGGCGAGTTCTACCGGCAGATCGAATGGATGGGGCTGCAGCGCCATATCAAGGTGCTTGGGCTGTTCGCGCGGATTTATCATCGCGATGGCAAGCCGCAGTATCTCGCCGATTTGCCTCGGTTTATTGGCTATGCGCGGAAGGTATCGGAGCGATACAGGCCGTTGCGGCCGTTTGCACGCTTGCTCGATACGCTCGAAGGGCGCGCCGTTGATGTGGGATATACGTTTTGAACGCTTTGAATAGTTTGACCACGGCAATGATTTTTGCCGCCGGGCGCGGCGAGCGCATGCGTCCGCTGACCGACACATGTCCGAAGCCGCTTCTGAAAGTTCGCGGTAAAGCGTTGATCGTTTGGCAGATTGAACGGCTGGCGGCGGCGGGGTTTGAAGTTATTGTGATCAATCACGCGTGGCTTGGGCGCATGCTTCAATCGAATCTCGGCAACGGTTCGCGTTGGGGCGTCGAGATCCGCTACTCGCACGAGATGCATGCGCTGGAGACGGCGGGCGGAATTGCGCAGGCTTTGCCGCTGCTCGAAAAAGACGGCGAAGCGGCCGTGTTTCTGGCAGTCAGCGGCGATGTGTTCTGCGAATTCGACTATGCAAGTTTGCGGGTGCGTGCGCCTGAGATGGCGCTTGCTGCGCAACCGGCGATGCATCTGGTCATGGTGCCGAATCCGCCGTTTCATAAACTTGGGGATTTCGCGCTTGAAGCCAATGGCACGCTCGCTCTCGATGGCGAGCAGCGCTACACGTTCGGCAATATCGGCTTGTACGACACGCGCATGTTCCGCGATCTCGCTCCCAACACACGGCGCGCATTGACGCCGTATTACCAGGAGACCGTCGCAGCCGGACGTGCTACCGGCGAGTTGTATGAAGGGCGATGGGAAAACGTTGGGACGGCAGCGCAGTTGGAAGCGCTGGAGCAGACGCTGCGGGGCAGATAGCAGGAATGGCTACGCGGCAGTCCAGGGGTTGATGACTAAAACGCCCGTTCCTTCGAAGTCCTTGCAGTTTCGCGTCGCGAGCGCTGCGTCGCGGCTGTGACAGATCGCGGCGATCTGTGCGTCGGCGGAACTGATTGGCAGGCCCTGCGCCTCGCGTTCAGCTACAAGCATGGCGTACCGGCGCGCGGAATTATCGTCGAAGGGGAGTATCTTGCCGGCGAGTTCGCCTTCGAGCATAGATTCGATTGCGCCGCGCAGCGCGGATTTGCGTTGGCCATGCGGAAGGCGCGCAACACCGTAAAACAATTCGCCAACCGTGATGGCCGTGGTTTGCAGGTCCTGCATATTCTGGACGTCCAGCCAGGCCAGCACGTTCTCGTCGGGGTTCGCACGCATGAGTTCCGACAAGACGTTCGTGTCCAGAATAATCATTCCGGAAACTCAGCGGCCCGCGGCTGCTCCGTGCGATCCGGCAATGCCAGGCCCTTGTCCGCCAAGCTCGCAAAGCGTTGATGCACGCGGCTGCCGAAACCAGTTGCGTTCGCAGTGCCAGCCAACGCATTTTGCAGGATCACCCGCACCTCCTCTTCCATAGACCGGCCATGCCGCGCCGCTTCGACACGAAGCAAAGCCTTCACTTGCTCGTCCAAATTGCGAATTGTCAGTGTTGCCATCAGGGGACTCCGAATGCTGTCATTGACTGCAATGCTAGCATATAAAGTATGGAATCGTCTGAAGGCGGCGATCGGAATTCGGGTCGCCCGGCACCCGGTTTGCAAATGTTAAAATCCCCCCTTCCCTCTGGCCTTTCTTCGCGGTTGCCCATGTCCGATACCCGTCCCGATACCCTCTTCGCGCTCACCGCGCTGTCGCCGCTCGACGGCCGTTATGCCGCCAAAACCGAAGCGCTCCGGGACTGGTTGTCCGAATCCGCGTTCATGAAGCATCGCGTGAAAGTTGAAATTCATTGGCTGATCGCGCTGTCCCATGCAGGGTTCGATGAAATCCCGCGCTTCTCTGAAGGGTCCGAAAACTTCCTGCTGCAACTCGCCGAGCGCTTCACCGCTCACGACGCCGCGCGGATCAAGGACATTGAAAAGGTCACGAATCACGACGTGAAAGCCGTTGAGTACTGGCTCAAGGAATCCGTCAAAGGTCAGCCGGAACTCGAGCGCGCGAGTGAGTTCATCCACTTTGCGTGCACCTCGGAAGATATCAACAACACGTCGCACGGCATGATGATCGCGGGCGCCCGCGAACACGTACTGTTGCCCGCGCTGCGATCGGTGCACGACCGGTTGGTCAAGCTGGCTCATGCAAATGCCGCGCAGCCCATGCTCTCGCGCACGCACGGGCAACCCGCCAGCCCGACCACGCTTGGGAAGGAAATGGCGAACGTTGCCGCCCGCCTGCAGAACGCCATTGAGCGCATTGCGGAAGTGCCGGTTCTTGCCAAGATGAACGGCGCCGTGGGCAACTTCAACGCGCATCTTTCGGCGTATCCGGAATTCGACTGGGAAGCGTTTTCGGAAGGCGTGATTGAAGACCGGCTGAAACTGACGTTCAATCCATACACCATCCAGATTGAACCGCACGATTACATGGCCGAACTCTTCGATGCCATTTCGCGCGCCAATACCATTCTGCTGGATCTGGATCGCGACATATGGGGTTATATCTCCGTCGGCTATTTCAAGCAGCGGACGAAAGCGGGTGAGATTGGGTCATCGACCATGCCGCATAAGGTCAATCCTATCGACTTCGAGAATTCGGAAGGCAATCTCGGTTTGGCGAATGCATTGCTGCGCCATCTCGCCGATAAACTCCCCATCTCGCGCTGGCAACGTGACCTCACGGATTCAACCGTGTTGCGCAATATTGGCGTGGCGTTCGGCTATTCGCTGCTGTCTTATGACTCGCTGATTCGCGGACTGGACAAGCTGGAAGTGAATGCCGCGCGGCTGAATGAAGATCTCGATAATTGCTGGGAAGTGCTCGCCGAACCGATTCAAACCGTCATGCGCCGGTACGGCGTAGAAAATCCGTACGAGCAGTTGAAGGAATTGACGCGCGGCAAGGGCATTACGCGTGAAGGTTTGCAGACGTTTATTAACGGGCTTGCTATTCCGGATGACGCAAAGAGATTGCTGCTTGAAATGACGCCGGGATCGTATGTGGGGAAAGCCGTGGAGCTGGCACAGCGTATCAAGTGATGCACTTACGCTTCTAGTAGTTGAAAGCCGTTCAAGAATCTTGAACGGCTTTTTTCTATGCCCGATCAATGCATTTCAATTCGCACGGCATGTTCAACCAGCAATTCGGTATTCGCGGTCGAATGCTCAACCACGTTATAAAGAACGCCGCCAACTTCAGCCGTTCCATGATGATGCCAATCGCCTTCGGACAATCCCGCAACGTGCGATGTGGTCAGATCAACGGAATCGCCCTCCTTGCCGTTCACGATCAATTGCCGTTTGCCATCGTCGATAAACAGGTCTTGCTCGCCGAGGCTGAGCACGTCAGCGAGGGACACTTTCAGCGCGTTGTGATGACCGCCCAGGTCGAAGCCAACCACGCTTTGCGTATGTGACGCCGAGGCGTGTTCGGTGAAATTGCTTAGGTTGAGAACCTGGTGATCGCCTAGAAACGAAACCATGTCGAAGCCCTTGCCACTTTCCAGAGGCGCAGATGTTTGACGGACGTAGGCAAGTGGATCACCCGTTGAGTCAACGAGGCCGTGCACAGCCTTGTCCATTCCGCCGCTTCCGGTGTTGTTTGTTGAGGAATGCTGTTTAAAGAGGTTCGGCGGGAAATACGGTACATCGCTGTCAGTGTGGTTGCCGGAGAATGGCAAGGTTTGGTCGGACAATGAAGTTTCGTTGTGGTCCGAGTGCGGACTTCCTGATGTATCGACCGTGACGGAAAAATAACTTGTGGTCGGTCCTGAGCCGAGTTCATTCAGCTGGACAGCGGAGAGATCGTGAATGCCATCAAAAAGCGGACTAGATAATTGCAACGACCAGCTTCCTTGACCATTCGACGTAACTACGCCGAGAAGCGTTGTTCCGTCATATACATCAATGGTCGTAAAAGGATCGGCTTTCCCGGCGATCAGTGGCTTCTCGCTGGTAATCGTGCCGCCGCTCGTCACACCCTGCACGTCAGTAATAACCGCTTGCATGCGAGTGTCAAAGTCAAAAGCCATTGTGCAAATTCCTTTTTAGAGTGAATTGACGTGACGCCTTACCAGATAACAACCCGATTGCCGCAGGGCCAGCGAGTGGCCGAGCGCCTTCGATTGAATCGCTAAGTTACCTTCCAGAAACTGCGAAATCCATTCGAACGGTGAAACAGCGCGTTGCTAGTTTTGTGATACGTGTTGCGCCGTCAGAGCTGCATCACGACCACTCATGTGAATGGGTCCGCGCGGTCCAAAACAAAAAACCGTTCCAGAACATCCTGGAACGGCTTTTCGTACAACTTCGATCAACCCGCTTTCCCAAACCGGCGAAAGCGGATGTCTACATCATGAAGCTTTAATGCACGACGATCTGCACACCTTGCTGAACCAGAAGTTCGGTATGCGCGCCTGAGTGCTCGTACACGTTGTACGTGACGCCACCCACTTGCGCTGTGCCGTGCGCCTGCCACTCGCCTTCAGCCAGACCCGCAATGTGCGAGTTCGACAGATCGACTTCGTCGCCTTCCTTGCCCTGCACCATCATCTGCTGCTTGCCGTCCTTCATGAACAGGTCGGTTTCGCCCAGATTCAGCACGTCGGTGAGCGACAGCTTCAGCGTGTTGTGCTGACCGCCCAGGTCGATGGCTTCAATGCCCGAGATCTTTGCCGCTGCCGTCTGGCCTGTCAGCGAGGTCAGATCCAGCACCTGATGATCGCCCGTCAGGTGCAGCGTATTGACCGCAGTCGCCGTACCTGTTGTCGGGTCAATCCCATGGGCCTTGCTGCCTTCAATGTGAGCGGTACTTTCCTTGAAGTAGGAAGCAGGATCCACGTTCAGATCGACTGTGTCGTGGCCAGACTTGCCTACGAACAATTCAGTTTGACCAACCGCAATGTGATGATCAGCCGTCGCCAGCGTGGAAGAATCATCAGTAGATGACGCGGCTACAGCCTGGGCATCAGAGCTGTCGCTCGTAACCTCCTGAGAACTATGGACTGCCGAAACAGAAGCCAACGGTACCGCACTGCCTCCGCTGAACCCGTGCGAGTAGACCACGACGTTATAAGGCATAGTCACCCCACCCGGCCCGTCGCTACCGAACACAATCGCGCCAGAATCCACGAGATATTTTTTGCCACTTGTGTCGGTAACATATACGTTTATCCGATTGACGCCGGCACTTCCGTAAAGAGGATAGTAGTAAGGTATGTTGTAGTAAGTATTACCATCGCTCAAAACCACAAGGGAAGTTGAGGTTAGTGTTTTTCCAAGGTTGTCAACAACGGTAACCGATGCGACTTTTGCAGTGTCAACTGTCGGCAATTGTATGGAAACACCATAGCCAATAATGTTCACCAGCCCCGCGAGGAAACGTCCATTGGCAACAATATGGGCAATGTTTGGATCAACGGCGGGCGTGGTATTAACTGTAATCGACCAATGGTTCGATGCTGCGCTTTCCGGCTGACCTGTAGCAAACTGCGTTGCGGTGAAGTCGTGTGCGCCAGTTGACAGGCCGCCTGTGACCTTGATTGACCATGTGCCATTGGCCGCCACCTTCGTGTCGCCACAACCGATGCCGTTCTGGTACAGATACACGGTGTCGCCCGGAATGCCCGTGCCGCTGACCGTCGGATGTGCGTCAGCGGTTGCGCCACCAGCCGGAACCGTACCGGTGTGAGCGCTGGTGGCATCCACCACGTTCGCGATCACAGGCGGTGCAAACGGCGACGCCTCGCTGAAGCTGTACCCAGCTGAGAACGCGCTTGCGCCTGCGCTGTTTTCAACGCGTGCCGTATAGGTGTGGCTTCCCACTCCCACGCCCGAATCGTTGAACGACCAGCTCGTGCCGCTCATGGTGGCCGTGCCGACCTTGTTGCCATCGCGATAAACCGCCAGCGATTCACCACTCAGCAATGCATGGTCAACCGTGCCCTTGACGATCGGCGTTGTGTCCAGCGTCGAACCACCGCGGTTCACCAGCACCAGACTGCCCGATGTGTCGTCGTACAGGCCGCTGATGGTGACCGACTCCGTGGGCGCGACCACCGGTGCGCTGACCGTGATCGACCAATGATTCGATATCGCGCTCTCCGACTGACCCGCAGCAAACTGCGTGGCGGTGAAGTCGTGTGCGCCAGTTGACAGGCCGCCTGTGACCTTGATTGACCATGTGCCATTGGCCGCCACCTTCGTGTCGCCACAACCGATGCCGTTCTGGTACAGATACACGGTGTCGCCCGGAATGCCCGTGCCGCTGACCGTCGGATGTGTGTCAGCGGTTGCGCCACCAGCCGGAACCGTACCGGTGTGAGCGCTGGTGGCATCCACCACGTTCGCGATCACAGGCGGTGCAAACGGCGACGCCTCGCTGAAGCTGTACCCAGCTGAGAACGCGCTTGCGCCTGCGCTGTTTTCAACGCGTGCCGTATAGGTGTGGCTTCCCACTCCCACGCCCGAATCGTTGAACGACCAGCTCGTGCCGCTCATGGTGGCCGTGCCGACCTTGTTGCCATCGCGATAAACCGCCAGCGATTCACCACTCAGCAATGCATGGTCAACCGTGCCCTTGACGATCGGCGTTGTGTCCAGCGTCGAACCACCGCGGTTCACCAGCACCAGACTGCCCGATGTGTCGTCGTACAGGCCGCTGATGGTGACCGACTCCGTGGGCGCGACCACCGGTGCGCTGACCGTGATCGACCAATGGTTCGATGCTGCGCTTTCTCCTCCAATAACGGCAAGCTGTGTTGCCGTGAAGTCGTGTGCGCCGCTGGACAAATCACCCGTGATCTTGATCGACCACTTGCCATCGGCACCCACCTTCGTGTCGCCACAGCCCACACCGTTCTGATACAGATAAACAGTGTACCCAGGAAACCCCGTGCCGCTGACCGTCGGATGCGTGTCGGTCGTCGCGCCACCGGCCGGAACCGTACCTGTGTGAGCGCTGGTTGCGTCCACTACGTTTGCGATCACCGGCGCGGTGAGTGCCGAAACCTCGACAAAGCTATACCCTGCCGAGAACGCGCCATTACCTGCACTGCTCTCCACGCGCACCGTATAGGTGTGGCTTCCTACTGCCACGCCCGAATCGTTAAACGACCAGTTGGTGCTGCCGTTTATCTCAGCCGTTCCGATCTTGGTGCCGTCGCGATAAACAACCACCGATTCACCGTTGAGCAATGCATGGTCGATGATGCCCCTGATGCTCGGCGTCGTGTCCTTGGTCGAGCCGCCCTTGTTCACCAACATCATGTCGCCCGATGTGTCGTCATACAGACCGGTGATCGTGACCACTTCTGTCGGCGCGACCACCGGTGTGCTGACCGTAATCGACCAATGGTTCGATACCGCGCTCTCCGGCTGACCTGCAGCAAACTGCGTGGCGGTGAAGTCATGTGCGCCAGTCGACAGGTCGCCTATGAGCTTGATCGACCATGTACCGTTGGCAGCCACCTTCGTGTCGCCACAACCCATGCCGTTCTGGTACAGATACACCGTGTTGCCCGGAATGCCCGTGCCGCTGATGGTCGGATGCGTGTCGGTGGTGGTGCTACCAGCCGGAACCGTACCCGTGTGAGCGCTGGTGGCATCCACCACGTTTGCGATCACTGGCGGTGCAAACGGCGACGCCTCGCTAAAGCTGTACCCGGCCGAGAACGCGCTCGCGCCCGCGCTGTTCTCAACGCGTGCCGTGTAGGTGTGGCTTCCCACTCCCACGCCCGAATCGTTGAACGACCAGCTCGTGCCGCTCATGGTGGCCGTGCCGACCTTGTTGCCATCGCGATAAACCACCAGCGATTCACCACTCAGCAACGCATGGTCAACGGTGCCCTTGACGATCGGCGTTGTGTCCAGCGTCGAACCACCGCGGTTCACCAGCACCAGACTGCCCGATGTGTCGTCGTACAGCCCGCTGATGGTGACCGACTCCGTGGGAGCGACCACCGGTGTGCTGACCGTGATCGACCAATGGTTCGATACCGCGCTTTCCGACTGACCTGCAGCAAACTGCGTTGCGGTGAAGTCGTGTGCGCCCGTGGACAGGTCGCCTGTGATCTTGATCGACCATGTACCGTTGGCAGCCACCTTGGTGTCGCCACAGCCCATACCGTTCTGGTACAGATACACGGTGTTGCCCGGAATGCCCGTGCCGCTGACCGTCGGATGCGTGTCGGTGGTTGCGCCACCGGCCGGAACCGTACCCGTGTGTGCGGTGGTTGCATCCACCACGTTCAGGATTGCAGGCGGTGCAAATGCCGAAGTCACCGTGAACGCAACGTGCGCCGACTGTGCGCTTGGCGTGCCAGCCAGGTTCGTATCGATGGCATACACATCGTGCGAGCCCACCGACAGATCCGTCGACGGCTTGATGCTCCACTTGCCATCCGTGCCCGCCTTCGCCGAACCGATCACCGTCGAGCCGTCGTACAGCGTGACGATATCGCCCGCCAGGGCCGTGCCGCTCACCGTCGGGTGCGCGTTGGTCGTCGAGCTGCCAGCGGGGATTGCTGCGCCCGCGTCGTCCGTCAGACCCGTGATGACCGGCTTGGCTGGCGTGCTGGTGTCAACCGTGATCGACCAGTGGTTCGATACCGCGCTTTGCGGCTGACCGGGTGCAAATTGCGTTGCCGTGAGGTCGTTTACTCCCGCACGCAGATCGTTTAAGAGCTTGATCGACCACTTGCCATCAGCGCCCACCTTCGTGTCGCCACAGCCCATACCGTTCTGGTACACATACACCGTATCGCCCGGGATGCCCGTGCCGCTGATGGTCGGACGCGGATCGTCCGTCACACCGCCTGGCGGAACCGTGCCCTGAATCGGGCCAACCGCGTCCACCACGTTCAGGATCACCGGCGCATCTGCGACCAGCGAGAAGTTGAAGGCAAACGCATCGGACTTCGGTCCGATCGCGCCGGCCGCGTTCGTGTCCGTCACGGAAATGCTGTGCGAACCTGTGGACAGGTCAGCGGCCGGCGTGAAGATCCACTTGCCGTCGCTGCCAATCTTGACCGAACCCAATGTGCTCGTGCCGTCGTACACCGTGATGATGTCGCCCGCCTTGCCCGTGCCGCTGATGTGCGGATGGCCGTTACTGGTGGTCGAGCCCGCGGGAATCACCACGCCATTGTCGTCGCTGAGCACCGGAATAGCAGGCTTGGCTGGCGTGCTCGTGTCAACCGTGATCGACCAATGGTTCGACGCCACGCTTTGCGGCTGACCCGGCGCAAACTGCGTCGCCGTGAAGTCGTGCGCGCCGCTGGACAAATCGCTCAAGAGCTTGATTGACCACTTGCCGTCCGCACCTACCTTCGTGTCGCCACAGCCCATGCCGTTCTGATAGAGATAAACCGTGTCGCCCGGGATGCCCGTGCCGCTGATGGTCGGACGCGGATCGTCCGTGACACCACCTGCCGGAACCGTGCCTTGAACCGGGCCAACCGCGTCCACCACGTTCAGGATCACCGGCGCCACAAACGCCGAGGTCACCGTGAACGCAACGTGCGTCGACTGTGCGCTTGGCGTGCCGGCCAGGTTCGTATCGATGGCATACACGTCGTGCGAGCCCACCGACAGATCCGTCGACGGCTTGATGCTCCATTTGCCGTCCGTGCCCGCCTTCGCTGAACCGATCACCGTTGAGCCGTCGTACAGCGTGACGATATCGCCTGCCAGGGCCGTGCCGCTCACCGTCGGGTGCGCGTTGGTCGTCGAGCTGCCAGCGGGGATTGCTGCGCCCGCGTCGTCCGTCAGACCCGTGATGACCGGCTTCGCTGGGGTCGATGTGTCAACCGTGATCGACCAATGGTTCGACGCCACGCTTTCCGGCTGACCCGGCGCAAACTGCGTCGCGGTCATGTCGTGCACGCCATTGGACAACGCGCCCGGGATCTTGATCGACCACTTGCCGTCGGCGCCTACCTTCGTGTCGCCACAGCCCACACCGTTCTGGTACACATAAACCGTATTGCCTGGAATGCCCGTGCCGCTGATGGTCGGATGCGTGTCATCGGTCACACCGCCTGCCGGAACCGTGCCCTGAATCGGGCCAACCGCGTCCACCACGTTCACAATCACCGGCGCCACAAATGTGAATTTCCGGCATATAGGAGCCATTTCGTTTTCGGCGTAATGGCGCCACCGGATTTCCGGCGTAATGGAGCCACGACGTTTTCGGCGTAAAGGCGCCAGTCGTTTTTCGGCGTAATGGCGCCACCCGGATGACGAGCAACGAGGGTTCGAACTTTCATTGATCGGCTAGACTGCCGGCCTTTTGCCGGGAGAGGCCGTGGCCAATCGGAGGTTCGAGATGTACCAATACCGACAGATCCTGGTGCGCATGCGCCGAGGCGACTCTGACCGGGATATCGCACGATCGAAGACCATGGGGCGCAAGAAGATTGCGCAGGTGCGGGAGATTGCCGCCAAGAACGGATGGTTGGCGCGTGAAGCGGCTTTACCCGACGAACACGTAATGGCCGCTTTCCTGGATCGCAAAGAGGCGCCGCTACCATCGAGTTGCGTCTCAACCTTGGAACCGTGGCGCGAGCAGATCAGCAAGTGGCGGGCAACCGGCGTTCAATGCACCACGATCCACGCCACGCTCGTTCGCAACCACGGATACAGCGGCAGCTATTCCTCGGTCTATCGTTTCCTTCTGCATATAGACGCCTCGCACACGCCCGACGTGCCGCTGCGCCTGGAGTTCAAGCCGGCCGAAGCCGCGCAAGTTGATTTCGGCGCCGGCCCGATGATGACCGACGCGCTCACCGGCGAGATCCATAAGACTTGGTTCTTCGTCATGACCCTGGCGTGGTCGCGCCACCAATATGTCGAGTTTGTTCGAGACCAAACCGTAGCGACCTGGCTGGGATGTCATCGGCGCGCCTTTGAGGCATTTGGGGGCGTGCCGGCCCGGGTCATCATCGACAACTGCAAATGTGCGATCACCCGGGCGTGTTATTACGAGCCCGAAGTGCAACGCGCGTATGGCGAGTGCGCAGAAGGATATGGTTTCAAGATCGATGCATGCCCGCCAAGGGATCCGCAAAAAAAGGGAATCGTGGAATCGGGCGTCAAATTTGTAAAGCGAGGCTTCTTGCCACTGCGGGAGTTCCGCGGTCTGGCTGACGCCAACCGCCAGATACACGCTTGGGTCATGAACGAGGCCGGCAACCGCATTCACGGGACCACCCGCGAGATGCCGCTCAAACGCTTCGCGGAAGTCGAACGAAGCCTGCTAAGCAGCTTGCCAGACGTCCCACCAGAGCTTGCGGTGTGGGCTAAGGGGAAGGTGCATCGCGACGCTCACGTTCAGTTCG
The DNA here is from genome assembly GCF_011493005.1 of Caballeronia sp. SBC1. NCBI lineage: Bacteria > Pseudomonadati > Pseudomonadota > Betaproteobacteria > Burkholderiales > Burkholderiaceae > Caballeronia > Caballeronia sp. SBC1. The sequence goes on along the minus strand of NZ_CP049156.1, from coordinate 651,400 downwards.
AGCAGAGTTTTTACTCGGTCCCGTATCGACTGGTCGGCCAGGAGTTGTGGCTCAAGGCGACCGACACTATGGTGACACTCTATCGCGGGCAGGAATCGGTTGCCGCCCACGTGCGTCTTACCCGTCCGGGGGGCCGCCGCACCGTAGACGATCATCTGCCATCCGCTGCTCAAGCGTGGCAACTGCAGGACACTCAATGGTGTCTGGCAACTGCTGAGCAGATCGGGCCTGCCTGCTACGCCCTGGTTCATGCGCTCTTCGGCGACAAAGTCTTAATCAAGATGCGCTCGGTGCAAGGCGTGTTGCGGCTCAAACAGAAATACGGCGCGATTCGACTCGAAGCTGCTTGCTCGCGCGCCAACCATTACGGCACGCCGCATTACACGGCAGTTAAGACCATTCTGCAAAAGGGATTGGATCAGCTGACGCTGTTAAACGCCTTTGATGCGCTGGCGAGCACCTACACCGAAGGGGGCCGTTTCTGCCGCAATACACAAACCATTCTCCAATAAGGCCGGCCATGCATCCCATTCCTGAACTGACTCCACTGCTTAAACAACTGCGCTTGTCTGGCATCCTCGATTCGCTGGAAGCGCGCAACCGCGAGGCCATTGATCGCAAGCTCGCCTTCACCGAATTCCTCTCGCTGCTCATCCATGATGAAGTAGCCCGGCGCGATAACAAGAAACTCAGCTTGCGCATGCGACGCGCCAACTTCCGTAGCCAGAAGACACTCGAAGGCTTCGACTTCGATCGGCTGCCAGGTTTGAATCGAGCCGCCATCCACGATCTGGCCACGTGCCGATTCATCGACGAGAAAGTAGCCGTTCTGATCGCCGGCCCGTGTGGGACTGGCAAGAGTCATCTCGCACAAGCGCTGGGACATGCAGCTGCGCGGCAAGGACACGATGTCTTGTTCTCTACGCAAAGCCAATTGCTATCAAGTCTACGCAGCGCGGCGGCCGTGGGCACCTACGACCGCCGTTTCCAGTATCTCGCCAAGCTTCCACTTCTGATCATTGACGACTTCGGACTCAAGCCACTGCGTTCGCCGGACGATGAAGACTTCCACGACCTGATCGCCGAGCGTTATGAGCGCACGGCCACGATCTTAACTTCCAATTTGGACTTCCCGGAATGGGGTGAAGCATTCCCAGGTAACAAGATGATCGGCGCGGCAACCCTTGACCGCTTGCGTCATGGTGCCCACAAAATCGTCCTCGACGGCGAGAGCTATCGCGGACTAAAACCGGGCGTCGAGTCACCTAGAACCGAGCTTGCAAAAGGAGGCAAAATCAAGCAACCTTGATCCCCGTTCGAACCCTCCAATTGCTCGTTTCCGGTGGCGTCATTACGGCGAAAATGCCCGGCGCCATTACGCCGAAAGGTGACAACAAACGCCGACGTCACCGTGAACGCAACGTGCGTCGACTGTGCGCTTGGCGTACCGGCCAGGTTCGTATCGATGGCATACACATCGTGTGAACCCACCGACAGATCCTTCGACGGCTTGATGCTCCACTTGCCGTCCGTGCCAGCCTTCGCCGAACCGATCAACGTCGCGCCGTCATACAGCGTGACGATATCGCCTGCCAGGGCCGTGCCGCTCACCGTCGGGTGCGCGTCGGTCGTCGAGCTGCCAGCAGGAATCGCTGCGCCCGCGTCATCCGTGAGGCCCGTGATTACCGGCTTGGCTGGCGTGCTGGTGTCAACCGTGATCGACCAATGGTTCGATGCCGCGCTTTCCGACTGACCCGGCGCAAACTGCGTCGCCGTGAAGTCGTGCGCGCCGCTGGACAAATCGCTCAAGAGCTTGATTGACCACTTGCCGTCGGCACCCACCTTGGTGTCGCCGCAACCGGTACCGTTCTGATAGAGATAAACCGTGTCGCCCGGGATGCCCGTGCCGCTGATCGTCGGACGCGGATCGTCCGTCACGCCACCGGCTGCAACCGTGCCTTGAACCGGGCCAACTGCGTCCACGACGCTCACGATCACCGGTGGTGCAAACGCGGACGTCACTGTGAACGCAACGTGCGCCGACTGCGCGCTTGGCGTGCCAGCCAGGTTTGTGTCGATGGCATACACGTCATGCGAACCCACCGACAGATCCTTCGACGGCTTGATGCTCCACTTGCCATCCGTGCCAACCTTCGCTGAACCGATTACCGTTGAGCCGTCGTACAGCGTGACAATATCGCCCGCCTTGGCCGTGCCGCTCACCGTCGGGTGCGCGTTGGTCGTCGAGCTGCCAGCGGGAATGGCTGCGCCCGCGTCATCCGTGAGACCCGTGATTACCGGCTTGCCCGGCGTGCTCGTGTCGATCGTGAAGGACCAATGGTTCGACGCCGGGCTTTGTGGCTGACCCGCTGCGAACTGCGTCGCCGTCATGTCATGCACGCCGTTCGACATGGCGCCCGTGATCTTGATTGACCACGTGCCGTCTGCCGCGACCTTGGTGTCGCCACAGCCGATGCCGTTCTGATACACATAAACCGTATTGCCCGGAATGCCCGTGCCGCTGATGGTCGGATGCGTATCGTCGGTCACCCCACCGACCGGAACCGTGCCCTGAACCGGGCCAACCGCATCCACAATGTTCAGGATGACCGGCGACGGATTCGTGTTGATCACGATCGCGGTGTGATCCGACTGCGGGCTGGACGTACCGGCCGGGTTCGTTTCGATCACATAGATGTCGTGCGTGCCGTTGGACAGATCCGTCGTGGGCTTGAAGCTCCACTTGCCGTCCGCACCAATGACCACCGAGCCAATCACCTTCGAACCGTCGTACACGGTGATGGTGTCGCCTGCCTTGCCTGTACCGCTAATGTTCGGATGCGCGTCAGTCGTCGTGCCGGTGATCGGCACGCCGCTGTCGTCGGTCGGAACGTTCACCACCGGCTTGGCAACCGGGCTGGTGTCAACCGTCACGGTCCAGGTGTTGGACTGAGGGCTCAGATCCTGAGTAGCACTATATTGACCCGCGGACAACACGTGCGGGCCGTCACCCATTACTGCCAGGGTGAACGTCCAGTGACCCGTGGCGTCAACTATGACTGGAGAATAAGAATTTACGCCATCTACGTAGACCAGGATGCTGCTGCCCGCGACACCCGTTCCGCTAATGGTCGGGTGCGAGTCATTGGTGAAACCGTTGTTCGGAATCACGTGTTGAGCCGGGCCAGCCTCATTGACAAGACTCGTGATGACCGGAGCAGGCGCGTAGCTCGGCGTGACGATAATCCACGAACGATCCGACGGCAGGCTGGTGTCGCCTGCGGCGTTGGATTCAACCACGAAAAGGCCATGCGAGCCTGGAGCCATTGGAACCGCAGGCTGGACGGACCACTTGCCGTTGGCGTCGATGATAGTCGAACCCAACAGGATCACACCGTCATACAAGCTGATGATGTCGCCAGCGGTGCCGGTGCCGCTCATCTTCGGCGAAGCGTCGGCGGTAACACCGTCAACGATCGGCAGTGAATTGCCGTCGACCAGGCTGGTGACTATCGGGGTATTTAAAGCCGCGGCTAAAAGCGGATTCGGGGGGGTAGGTTGAATTGCCATTTCTTGATTGCCCAGGTGTTACTGTCAAATCGATGAAGTCCCAAGGCCGGCGATCAGATGACCGGTCGCGCGCAGTGAGCTCGAAAACCGGCGGGGATCGCGCACGCGCGCACTCCCGTCGGGAGCTCCAATTCTGGCTATCAGGCGAGCGCTGACCAATTGGAACAATCCTAAATGCCTCGGTCATATGCAGATTCAACCTGTCTCGAAAACAAGCTTGCGTTTGGACACAATCAGTTTCATCAATGACACGCGTTGCGATGCTCAAAAAACGGTTTAATCGGATCGCACTATATGGGTCACTGACCTGAGGGATTGCAGCGGCCGGTTTGAAAAAATTGGGCGATCTCTTGCCGGGCGCACCGCAAAAAAAAGGCCGTTCCAGAACATCCTGGAACGGCCTCTTGCTACCTTGAATCAACCCGCTTTCCTCACCAGGCGAAAGCGGATCTCACCACTCTTAATGCACTACGATCTGCACGCCTTGCTGAACGAGCAATTCAGTGTGCGCGCCCGAGTGTTCGTACACGTTGTACGTCACACCACCAACTTGCGCCGTACCGTGTTGCGCCCACTCACCGTCAGCCAGACCGGCAACGTGCGAGTTCGACAGATCAACCGAATCGCCGTCCTTGCCGTTCACCATCATCTGTTGCTTGCCGTCCTTCTGGAACAGGTCGGTTTCGCCCAGATTCAGCACGTCTGTCAGCGAAAGTTTCAGCGTGTTGTGCTGACCGCCCAGGTCGATGGCTTCAATGCCCGAGATCTTCGCCGCTGCCGTTTTACCGGTCAGTGACGTCAGATCCAGCACCTGGTGGTCACCCATCAGATGCAACGTATCAACAGCACCACCCTTCGCGCCTTCAATGTGAGCCGTGGCTTGCTTGAAGTACGAGGCCGGATCAACGCTCAGGTCAACGGTTTCATTACCGCCCGCCGTGCCCTTGAACGTATGCGTTGCATCCACAACCGTATGATGCTCCGCCACCGGTGCGGCCGGCTGCGCAACCTGCTGCACAGCCTGCTGGTCGTGCGTGTCCGTCGCCACTACCACCGAATCATCAACCACCACATGGGTCGACTTGAGCATGACTGATTGCAAGTTGGGGTTGATAAGTGCGGTCACCACAGCGCTGTAATCGTAGTCGTTCCCACCGGCACCAATTAGCCCCGCGGTGAAGCTTACGAGCAACATTCCATTGATTTTCGTCGCGCTGTTAGTTATGTCGCCTGTAACGGTAACCGACCAATTGCCGTTGGCGTCGGCCGTAGTCCGGCCTACCCACGTCATGCCCGCAACCACCTGAATGGTACTGCCCGCAGGGGCCGTACCACTGACGGTCGGATGCAGCTCTTTCGACGCAGCAACGTTCGACATTGCGTTGTTATTCGAATCCACGATCTTCGTGATAGTGACCGAACTCGGTCCGGAGCCGCCGCTGGTGCCGCCGCTGCTGCTGCTCGCCGCAACCGAGACATACCAACTGTTCGAGGCAACGCTTTCCGATTGACCCGGCGCAAACTGCGTTGCCGTGAAGGCGTGCCAGCCGGCGGACAGGTCGCCTGGTATCTTGACCGACCATGTACCGTTGGCGCCCACCGTGGTGCCGCCACACCCGGAGCCGTTTTGATACAGATAAATAATGTCGCCCGGAATGCCCGTGCCGCTAACCGTCGGATGCGTATCAGTGGTGGTGCCACCGGTCGGAACCGTACCCGCGTGAGTGCTGGTTGCATCAACAACATTCGTGATCACCGGCGGTCCAAACGCCGACACCACCGTGAACGCAACGTGCGTCGACTGTGCGCTTGGCGTGCCAGCCAGGTTCGTATCGATGGCATACACGTCGTGCGAACCTGCCGACAGATCCGTCGACGGCTTGATGCTCCACTTGCCATCCGTGCCAGCCTTCGCTGAACCGATCACCGTCGAGCCGTCGTACAGCGTGACGATATCGCCTGCCTTGGCCGTGCCGCTCACCGTCGGGTGCGCGTTGACCGTTGCGCCGCCAGCGGGGATTGCTGCGCCCGCGTCGTCGGTCAGACCGGTGATAACCGGCTTGGCTGGCGTGCTGGTGTCAACCGTGATCGACCAGTGGTTCGATGCCGGACTTTCCGGCTGACCCGCAGCAAACTGCGTTGCCGTGAAGTCGTGCGCGCCCGTGGACAAATCGCTTAAGAGCTTGATCGACCACTTGCCGTCAGCGCCTACCTTCGTGTCGCCACAACCCATACCGTTCTGGTACACATACACCGTGTCGCCCGGAATGCCCGTGCCGCTGATGGTCGGACGCGGATCGTCCGTCACGCCACCTGCCGGAACCGTGCCCTGAACCGAGCCAACTGCATCCACTACGTTCAGGATTACAGGCGACGGATTCGTGTTGATCACAACAGAGGTGTGATCCGACTGCGGGCTCGACGTACCCGCCGGGTTCGTTTCGATCACGTAGATATCGTGTGTACCGCTCGACAGATCGGTCGTGGGCTTGAGGCTCCACTTGCCGTCCGCACCAATCACCACCGAGCCGATCGCCGTCTTGCCGTCATACATGGTGATCGTGTCGCCTGCCTTGCCCGTGCCGCTGAAGGTCGGGTGCGCGTCAGTCGTCGTGCCGCTGATCGGCTTGCCGCTGTCGTCGGTCGGCGCGTTCACTACCGGCTTGGCTGGCGTGCTGGTGTCAACCGTGATCGACCAGTGATTCGATACCGGGCTTTCCGGCTGACCCGGCACAAACTGCGTTGCCGTGAAGTCGTGCGCGCCCGTGGACAACGCGCCCAAAAGCTTGATCGACCACTTGCCGTCAGCGCCCACCTTCGTGTCGCCACAACCGATGCCGTTCTGATACAGATACACCGTATCGCCCGGGATGCCCGTGCCGCTGATGGTCGGATGCGTGTCATCCGTCACGCCACCTGCCGGAACCGTGCCCTGAACCGGGCCAACCGCGTCCACCACGTTCAAGATCACGGGCGACGGATTCGTGTTGATCACAACAGAGGTGTGATCCGACTGCGGGCTCGATGTACCCGCCGGGTTCGTTTCGATCACGTAGATATCGTGCGTACCGCTCGACAGATCGGTCGTGGGCTTGAGGCTCCACTTGCCGTCCGCACCAATCACCACCGAGCCAATCGCCGTCTTGCCGTCGTACATGGTGATGGTGTCGCCTGCCTTGCCCGTGCCGCTGAAGGTCGGGTGCGCGTCAGTCGTCGTGCCGCTGATCGGCTTGCCGCTGTCGTCGGTCGGCGCGTTCACTACCGGTTTGGCTGGCGTGCTGGTGTCAACCGTGATCGACCAATGGTTCGATACCGGGCTTTCCGGCTGACCCGGCACAAACTGCGTTGCCGTGAAGTCGTGCGCGCCCGTGGACAACGCGCCCAAAAGCTTGATCGACCACTTGCCGTCAGCGCCCACCTTCGTGTCGCCACAACCGATGCCGTTCTGATACAGATACACCGTATCGCCCGGGATGCCCGTGCCGCTGATGGTCGGATGCGTGTCATCCGTCACGCCACCTGCCGGAACCGTGCCCTGAACCGGGCCAACCGCGTCCACCACGTTCAAGATCACGGGCGACGGATTCGTGTTGATCACAACAGAGGTGTGATCCGACTGCGGGCTCGATGTACCCGCCGGGTTCGTTTCGATCACGTAGATATCGTGCGTACCGCTCGACAGATCGGTCGTGGGCTTGAGGCTCCACTTGCCGTCCGCACCGATCACCACCGAGCCGATCGCCGTCTTGCCGTCGTACATGGTGATGGTGTCGCCTGCCTTGCCCGTGCCGCTGAAGGTCGGGTGCGCGTCAGTCGTCGTGCCGCTGATCGGCTTGCCGCTGTCGTCGGTCGGCGCGTTCACTACCGGCTTGGCTGGCGTGCTGGTGTCAACCGTGATCGACCAGTGATTCGATACCGGGCTTTGCGGCTGATTGGCAGCAAATTGCGTCGCGGTCATGTCGTGCACGCCGTTGGACAACGCGCCCGGGATCTTGATCGACCACTTGCCGTCGGCGCCCACCTTCGTGTCGCCACAGCCGATGCCGTTCTGATACACATAAACCGTATTGCCCGGGATACCCGTGCCGCTGATGGTCGGATGCGTGTCATCGGTCACGCCACCTGCCGGAACCGTGCCCTGAATCGGGCCAACCGCGTCCACCACGTTCAGGATCACCGGCGACGGATTCGTGTTGATCACGACACTGGTGTGATCCGACTGCGGGCTTGACGTACCGGCCGGGTTCGTTTCGATCACGTAGATATCGTGCGTGCCGCTGGACAGATCCGTCGTGGGCTTGATGCTCCACTTGCCATCCGCACCAATCACCACCGAGCCGATCACCTTCGAGCCGTCGTACATGGTGATGGTGTCGCCTGCCTTGCCTGTACCGCTGAAGGTCGGATGTGCGTCAGTCGTCGAGCCCGTGATCGGCACGCCGCTGTCGTCGGTCGGAACGTTCACCACCGGCTTGGCCGGCGTGCTCGTGTCGATCACCATCGACGTATGTGCCGACGCCGTGTTCGACATGATGCCCGGGTTCGACTCGACCACATAAAGGTCCAGCTTCCCGCTCAGATCGACGGTTGGCTTGACCGACCACGTGCCATCGGCCTTCACAATTGTCGAGCCAACTGCCTGGGAATCGGCAGAGTACATAACAATCGTGTCGCCTGCCTTGCCCGTGCCGTTCATGATCGGACGCGCGTCATTCGTCACGCCATTCGTGATGGGCACGCCAGCTTCATTCGTGATGCTGGTGACAACAGGCTTGTCAGCAGACAACGCAAAATTGAGGTGGCTCGACGGCTGGCTCACCACGCCGGCAGCATTCGTCTGCGTCACGTAGACGTCGCTCGAACCGGCCAAGCCAGTTGTGAAAATGCTCCACACTCCAGCCGCGTTCACCGCTGCGGATCCCAGAACCTTCGAGCCATTGTAGAGCGTGACAACGTCTCCCGGCTCACCGAGCCCGTCCAGCCTGTTGGTCCCTGCGGTCGGCGCAATGTGAACGTCGATGGACTGACCGTTCAACCAGTTGATCGATGCTGCGGGCGGAGCGATGCCCGTTGTCACTGTCAGCGCGGTGTGATCCGACTGCGCGCTGGGCGTACCGGCGAGGTTCGTCTCGATTGCGTAGATGTCATGCGTGCCAACCGACAGATCCGTCGTGGGCTTGATGCTCCACTTGCCATCCGCACCAATGACCACCGAGCCGATCACCTTCGAGCCGTCGTACACGGTGATGGTGTCGCCTGCCTTGCCTGTACCGCTGATGTTCGGATGTGCGTCAGTCGTCGAGCCCGTGATCGGCACGCCGCTGTCGTCGGTCAGTGGGTTCACCACCGGCTTGGCCGGCGTGCTCGTGTCGATCACCATCGACGTATGTGCCGACGCCGTGTCCGACATGATGCCCGGGTTCGACTCGACCACGTAAAGGTCCAGCTTCCCGCTCAGATCGACGGTTGGCTTGACCGACCACGTGCCATCGGCCTTCACAATTGTCGAGCCAACTGGCTGGGAATCGGCAGAGTACATAACAATCGTGTCGCCTGCCTTGCCCGTGCCGTTCATGATCGGACGCGCGTCATTCGTCACGCCATTCGTGATGGGCACCCCAGCTTCATTCGTGATGCTGGTGACAACAGGCTTGTCAGCAGACAACGCAAAATTGAAGTGGCTCGACGGCGGGCTCACCACGCCCGCAGCATTCGTCTGCGTCACGTAAATGTCGCTCGAACCGGCCAAACCAGTTATGAAAAGGCCCCACAATCCGTCGGCGCCGACCGCTGCGGATCCCAGAACCTTCGAGCCATTGTAGAGCGTGACAACGTCGCCCGGCTCACCGAGCCCGTCCAGCCTGTTGCTCCCTGCGCCCGGTGCAATGTGAGCGTCGAGGGACTGACCGTTCAACCAGTTGATCGACGCTGCGGGCGGAGCGATGCCCGTTGTCACTGTCAGCGCGGTGTGATCCGACTGCGGGCTTGACGTACCGGCGAGGTTCGTCTCGATTGCGTAGATGTCATGCGTGCCAACCGACAGATCCGTCGTGGGCTTGATGCTCCACTTGCCGTCCGCGCCAATCACCACCGAGCCGATCACCTTCGAGCCGTCGTACACGGTGATGGTGTCGCCTGCCTTGCCTGTACCGCTGATGTTCGGATGACCATCGGTCGTCGGGCCGCTGATGACCTTGCCGCTGTCGTCGGTCAGTGGGTTCACTACCGGCTTGGCCGGCGTGCTCGTGTCGATCGTGAAGGACCAATGGTTCGACGCCGGGCTTTGTGGCTGACCCGCTGCGAACTGCGTCGCCGTCATGTCATGCACGCCGTTCGACATGGCGCCCGTGATCTTGATTGACCACGTGCCGTCTGCCGCGACCTTGGTGTCGCCACAGCCGATGCCGTTCTGATACACATAAACCGTATTGCCCGGAATGCCCGTGCCGCTGATGGTCGGATGCGTATCGTCGGTCACCCCACCGACCGGAACCGTGCCCTGAACCGGGCCAACCGCATCCACAATGTTCAGGATGACCGGCGACGGATTCGTGTTGATCACGATCGCGGTGTGATCCGACTGCGGGCTGGACGTACCGGCCGGGTTCGTTTCGATCACATAGATGTCGTGCGTGCCGTTGGACAGATCCGTCGTGGGCTTGAAGCTCCACTTGCCGTCCGCACCAATGACCACCGAGCCAATCACCTTCGAACCGTCGTACACGGTGATGGTGTCGCCTGCCTTGCCTGTACCGCTAATGTTCGGATGCGCGTCAGTCGTCGTGCCGGTGATCGGCACGCCGCTGTCGTCGGTCGGAACGTTCACCACCGGCTTGGCAACCGGGCTGGTGTCAACCGTCACGGTCCAGGTGTTGGACTGAGGGCTCAGATCCTGAGTAGCACTATATTGACCCGCGGACAACACGTGCGGGCCGTCACCCATTACTGCCAGGGTGAACGTCCAGTGACCCGTGGCGTCAACTATGACTGGAGAATAAGAATTTACGCCATCTACGTAGACCAGGATGCTGCTGCCCGCGACACCCGTTCCGCTAATGGTCGGGTGCGAGTCATTGGTGAAACCGTTGTTCGGAATCACGTGTTGAGCCGGGCCAGCCTCATTGACAAGACTCGTGATGACCGGAGCAGGCGCGTAGCTCGGCGTGACGATAATCCACGAACGATCCGACGGCAGGCTGGTGTCGCCTGCGGCGTTGGATTCAACCACGAAAAGGCCATGCGAGCCTGGAGCCATTGGAACCGCAGGCTGGACGGACCACTTGCCGTTGGCGTCGATGATAGTCGAACCCAACAGGATCACACCGTCATACAAGCTGATGATGTCGCCAGCGGTGCCGGTGCCGCTCATCTTCGGCGAAGCGTCGGCGGTAACACCGTCAACGATCGGCAGTGAATTGCCGTCGACCAGGCTGGTGACTATCGGGGTTTTTAAAGCCGCGGCTAAAAGCGGATTCGGGGGGGTAGGTTGAATTGCCATTTCTTGATTGTCCAGGTGTTACTGTCAAATCGATGAAGCCCCAAGGCCGACGATCAGATGACCGGTCGCGCCTAGTAAGCTCGGAAAGCCGCAGGAATAGCGAGTGTGCACATTCCTATCGGGGAGCTCCAATTCTGGCTATCAGGCGAGCGCGGGCCAATTGGAACAATCCTAAATGTCTGAGTCCTTGTGCCGATCTACCACTTACCGCTCAATCTCAAGGACATCGAAACACTCGTTGGCGAGGTGCGAGTGCCGCTAAACCAGTGGGAGACGCAGGTAGGAATATCGGTGAAGAGCCATCTCGAAAACAAGCTTCCGTTTGGACACACTCCGTTTCATCAATGACAAGCGTTGCGATGCTCAAAAAAGATTTAATCGGATCGCACTACTTTTTCAAAAAGCAAAAAGCCGGTTTCGCGTTATGCGAGAACCGGCTTTTTGCTTTTTTGTCATTTACTCATTGGCAGCCTGACTGTTGCCAGTCAGCGTTCCTTCACTTCCTTGAGCACTTGATCCACGATCTGCTCCGGCGTTAAAGCCACATCCACCTCGATAGCTTCATCCGGGCCAGGCGGCTCCAGTGTGTCGAGTTGGCTCTGCAACAGCGCCGGGTCGAAAAAATGCCCCTTGCGGGTCTTGATCCGCTCTTTCAACAGCTCGGGCGATCCCTTCAGATAGACGAATGTCACGTCCTTGTCGCCGTCACGCAGAATGTCCCGATAGACGCGTTTCAGCGCCGAACAGGCATAGACGTGTGTAGTCCCGTCAGCCTGTTTCTCCACAATCGATGCCCGGATCGCTTTCAACCAGGGCCAACGGTCTTCGTCGGTGAGCGGGATGCCCTTGTGCATCTTGTCCTTGTTCGCCTGGCTGTGAAAACTGTCGGCATCGGCGAAATCGCAACCAAGCCGTTTAGCGAGTAACTCGCCTATGGTCGTCTTGCCACAGCCCGATACACCCATCGTAATTAAAATCATGAGAATCTCCTTACACGACCGTCGCGAGTGCGAAGGTCAGTCCTAAACCCATCACCGAAATAATCGTTTCGCACAGCGACCACGTCTTGAACGTCTGGCCGACCGTCATACCGAAATACTCCTTGATCAGCCAGAATCCGCCGTCGTTCACGTGCGAGAAAATCAACGACCCGCAACCCGTTGCCAACACCAGCAGTTCCGGGCTCACCGCGCCGTTCGAGGCGGCCGCGATCGGCGCAACAATGCCGCACGCCGTCGTCATGGCAACCGTCGCTGAACCTGTGGCCAGACGGATGAGTGCCGCGACAAACCAGCCGAGCAGCAACGGCGACAGATGCGCAGCCGACGCCGTCGAGACCAGTTGCTGTGAAATTCCGCTCTCACGCAATACCTGGCCGAAGCCGCCGCCCGCACCCACGATCAGCGTGATCCCCGCTATAGGCGCCAGACACTCGCCGCAGAATTTCTGAATCTGCTCGCGATTGAACCCCCTTGATGCGCCAAAACTCCAGAAGCTGAACAGCACGGCAACCAGCAGCGCCACATCCGATGTCCCGAAAAAGCGCAACACATTGTTCGGCAAGGTCTTGGGCGTCGAGATCAGGTCGGCCCAACTTCCGATCAGCATCAAGATCACCGGCAACAAGATGGTGAACAAGGTGATGCCAAAACCCGGCAACTCACGCGTTTCGTCTTCCTTGCGCGAGTCCACGAACTGCGCGGCGAGCGGATTGTTTTCGGCGAGCTTGATGTGTTTGTGGATCAGCAGCGCAAACAACGGACCCGCCACAATCGCTGTGGGAATCCCGACAATCAAGCCATACGCGATCGTCCGGCCAATGTCCGCGTGATACGCCTGCACGGCGAGCAGTGCAGCGGGGTGAGGCGGGATCAGGCCATGCACGACCGAGAGGCCGGCGACCATAGGCAGCCCGATCAGCAGAAGCGATTTCTTGGTCCGTTTGGCGACGTTGAACGCGATGGGAATCAGCAGGACGAAGCCGACCTCAAAGAAGACCGGCAAGCCGACGATGATCGCAACGCACATCATTGCCCAGTGGATGTACTTCTCACCGAACCAGCCAATCAGGGTGTTGGCAATACGTTCAGCGCCGCCCGATTCCGCCATCATCTTGCCGAGCATGGTACCCAGACCGACAACGATCGCGATGTGTCCGAGCGTGTTGCCATTGCCCGTTTCGAAGGCGCTGACAATCTTGTCCATCGGCATGCCTACGGCAAGGCCAAGCAACAGGGACACAATGATCAGAACAAGGAACGGGTACACCTTGAAGCGCGTGATCAGCAAGATGAGCAACGCGATCGCGATCACCGCGTATGCCAGCAGCATGCTGCCGTGGACTGGCTCCATAAAGTGCCTCCTCAGTTGGTTGACGTTTTTTTTGCGCAGCGCGGTACGTTGCTACCTTTTAACAGCCGCGTTGAAACCGCACGCGCGTTTCAGCGTGACTGACCGGGATTTTACTTGGAGGTTTAGAAACTCGCGCGGGAACTATGTCTAAATGTGAAAAAGCCTCCGCGTGTCGAGCGCGGAGGCCTTCAGTACAGCGACAAAACTACCCAACGCTTGGGCTTAGTGCTGCGTGGGCGCTAACAAGCTGGCCGCACGCGCGAGGCGCGTGACTTCCTCCCAATTTTTCGCAGTCAATGCGGCCTTTGGCGTCAACCACGATCCACCCACGCACACCACGTTCGGCAACGCCAGAAAGTTCGGCGCAGTTTCGGCCGTAATGCCGCCGGTCGGGCAGAATTTCAGGCCGGGGAATGGCCCGTTGAGCGCTTGCAGCATTGACACCCCGCCCGCCTGTTGCGCCGGAAACAGCTTCACGATTTCGTAGCCGAGTTCCATGGCCACAATGATGTCGGTCGGCGTCATCACGCCTGGCAGCAAGGGCAGACCAGCATCGAGCGAAGCCTGGTGGATCTCTTTGGTCAGTCCCGGCGATACCCCGAACTGCGCACCGGCTTTCTTTGCCTGCGCGCAATGTTCGGGACGGGTAATTGTTCCTACACCCACCACAATATCGTCGGCCAGATGGCTTGCGCGCTCGATCGCCTCTAACCCTGCGGCCGTGCGCAGCGTGATCTCAAGCACCTTGACGCCGCCGGCATGCAGCGCGCGCGAGACATTCTCACCCTGCTCGACCGATTCGAATGCAAGCACTGGAATCACTGGCCCCAGACGCACGATTTCGCTAACTGACTTCATTTACTTCTCCTTTACGTGTTGTGGCGCGACTTCACCGACCATTGGGCCGAACACCGACGCGCCCAGTTCTGCCGGCATCGCAGCGTGGCGGAAGACGCCGAACAGCTCACGACCGAATCCCACTTCATTCTCCGCCTGATGCGCCGGCTGTGCGACTGCACGCGCGGCCCACTCGTTTGCGTCGATATCAATATCCAGCACGCCGTTATTTGCATCGATAACAATCATGTCGCCCGTGCGTACCTTGCCCAGCGGGCCCTGCAGCAGCACCTCCGGCGAAATATGGATAACAGCGGGCACTTTCCCGGACGCGCCCGACATACGGCCATCCGTCACCAAAGCCACATGGAAGCCCTGATCCTGCAACACACCCAGAAGGGGCGTCAACCGGTGTAACTCCGGCATGCCGTTCGCGCGCGCGCCCTGGAACCGGACGATCGCCACGAAATCGCGCTTCAGTTCGCCATTGTCGAACGCTTCCTGCACTTCTTCCTGCGACTCGAAAACGATAGCCGGCGCCTTCACATGCCGATGCGCTTGCGCAACCGCCGAGATCTTGATCACGCCGCGGCCAAGCTTGCCCTGCATCAGACGCAAACCGCCATCAGGTGCGAACGGCTCCTTGTGGCTGCGAAGAACCTGGGTGTCGTGGCTGGTTTCGGGGCCATCGATCCATTGCAACTTGCCGTCGATAAGTTTCGGTTCGCGTGTGTAATGGCCGAGGCCCTCGCCCGCGACGGTCTTTACGTCTTCGTGGAGCAGACCTGCGCTCAGCAAATCGCGCACCAGATAGGCAATGCCGCCCGCCGCGTGAAAATGGTTCACGTCAGCCTTGCCATTCGGGTAAATACGCGCAACGAGCGGCACGGATTGCGAGAGTTCATCGAAATCGTTCCAGTCGATCATGATTCCCGCCGCACGAGCAATCGCGACCAGATGCAGCGTGTGATTCGTTGAGCCACCCGTGGCGAGCAGCGCAACAATGCCGTTCACAATCGCTTTTTCATCGACGACCCGGCCAATCGGCGTGTAGTTGCCGCGCTCGACCGTCAGCTCCAGCACGCGCTTCGCGGCTTCGGCGGTCAACGCGTCACGCAACGGCGTGTGCGGGTGGATGAACGCAGATCCAGGAAGATGCAAGCCCATGACTTCCATCAACATCTGGTTGCTGTTGGCCGTGCCATAGAACGTACAGGTGCCATGGCCGTGATACGCGGCGGCTTCCGCTTCAAGCAACGCTTCGCGATTGCAGGCGCCGGTTGCAAACTGCTGGCGGACTTTGGCTTTGTCGTCGTTGGTGAGGCCGCTCGTCATTGGGCCAGCCGGCACGAAAATGGTCGGCAGATGACCGAATTGCAGAGCGCCGATCAGCAAGCCGGGAACAATCTTGTCGCAGATGCCGAGGCACAGCGCAGCGTCGAACATATTGTGCGTGAGCGCGACGGCCGTGCTCATCGCAATGACTTCGCGCGAAAACAATGACAGCTCCATTCCAGCATTGCCCTGCGTGACACCATCGCACATGGCCGGAACGCCGCCCGCGAATTGCGCCACGCCGCCTGCTTCGCGCGCCGCGTGCTTGATGATGTCGGGGTAATTCTTGAATGGCGCGTGAGCCGACAGCATCTCGTTGTAAGACGAAACAATGCCGATGTTCGGTTCGCGGACGGCCTTGATCGAAATTTTTTCCTGACCTTCCATGCCGGCAAAACCGTGCGCGAGATTGGCGCAGGAAAGCGCGCCACGCGCTGGAAAATGACCTTGCGCGCCATCGATACGGGCCAGATACGCTGCGCGCGTCGGTTTGCTGCGCTCAATGACGCGCCGGGTGACGTGGTTCAGATGCGAATGCGGGGATGCCATCGAAACTCCTTCGCCTCGTTGCGGCACGCGGCCGGCGGCGGGATTGGGCAAGTACGTGGGTGGGTGAACGGCTTCTACATAAAGCTTGAGTGTATCGGCGTTAAT
Organism: Caballeronia sp. SBC1; assembly: GCF_011493005.1. Lineage (NCBI taxonomy): Bacteria > Pseudomonadati > Pseudomonadota > Betaproteobacteria > Burkholderiales > Burkholderiaceae > Caballeronia > Caballeronia sp. SBC1. Next base: position 635,154 of record NZ_CP049156.1, on the reverse strand, counting down.
TTTAGTAGAAAAACTACATTTCCACCATCTGGAAAACCCTTATATCTACTATTTCGCCACTCCATAAGGCAAAAAGCGAATCGAACTCATCAAGTTGCCTGCATCTCGATTTGGTAGTTTTTGTACATTTCAATAGATCAGCTATAGTCCGTGCAACTCCAGCATAGGCGAGATTCACGATGTTGCTGTCCCAAGTAAAAGCGATGCGCGACCAGTTGCGCCCCTCCGAGCGCAAGCTCGCGGATTACGTCATTGACGCGCCGCGCGAAGTGCTCGATCTCGCAATGACCGATTTCGCAACACGTGCAGGCGTGAGTCAGCCAACTATTGCGCGGTTTTGCCAGGCACTCGGCTTTTCAGGGTTTCGCGAATTCAAGATCCGGCTGGCGCAAAGCATCGCATCCGATGTCCCGGCGCCGGCCGTGTTCCGCGATGTTCGTGCCGACGAGCCGGCTGCCGGCGTCGCGGCGAAGGTGCTGGACCGCACCATCGGCGCTCTGTTGCAGGTGCGCAATAGCTTGTCATCGGATAGCGTGGCCGCGGCGATTGCATTGCTTGCCGATGCACGGCGGATCGAGTTTTACGGCGCGGGCGGCTCGGGCATTGCCGCACTCGACGTGCAGCACAAATTTTTCCGGCTTGGCGTGCCGAGCGTGGCTTACTCCGACCCCCACACCTATACGACATCGGCGGCTTTATTGGGCCCTGGGGATGTCGTCGTGGTCATCTCGAATACCGGGCGCACCCGGGACATACTCGACGCAGTGCAGTCGGCGCTTGACGCCGGCGCAAAGGTCATTGCAATTACCCATGGCAGTTCGCCGCTGGCACGTAAAGCCAGCATCGGCTTGTTTGCGAACGTGGATGAAGACACCGACATTTTCTCGCCGATGACATCGCGCGTATCGCATCTGGCGATAGGCGATATTTTGGCGGTGGGGGTGGCGCTGGCGCGTGGGCCGGAATTCGCGGAGCGATTGGCTGAAGCGAAGGGCGTGCTGGATCGACGACGCGTGGGGAATTAGACAAGCGGGCGTCGTCGAGCGACTTTTCAAGCTCTCAAGCCGCGTCACGCCTGCCTGACAAGGCTCTTGTCACGAAGCTGTTTTCCATACGAAAAAAGCGGGTTCCTCCGAAGAAGAACCCGCTTTAAGTACAGCTTTAACTACTAGTACATCAAAAAACCTGCAAGACCGATCCTTCGAGAAACCCGGCTCTTTCGAACCGGATTTCTCTCAGATCAGATCCCGATTACCACTGGTACGAAGCACCAGCACCAACCGTCGTACCAGCTGCCGACCAACCCGCGCCCACGCGCACCTTGATGTTCTGCGTGATACGAGCCGTACCGCCAATGGCCGTTGCTGCGTAGCCCTGGAACGTACCGCCACCAATACCAAGCGACAGCGTCTTGTTCGCATCGACGTCCGGAATCATCGTCAGCGCAGTGGCTGCCGCAATACCGCTATACGCCTTGCGAGCAATACCGCCCACCGCCGAGTTCATCTGGTTCAGGTTGACTGCGTCCGTACCCTGCGTACCAGCTGCAACGTTCGTGATCTGACGTTGCTGATCGGCGGAACCGACCGACACGCTGTTGTCACGATCAGCGACCGAGTTTGCACCCAGTGCCACTGCGCTATTAGCCGGAGCCGTAGCGCCGTTACCGATGGCGATCGAGTCTGTGCCCGACGCACCGGCGTTGCCGCCGATTGCGATCGTGCCGCTACCGACCACGATCGAACTTGTGCCGGTCACCGTGTTGCCTGAACCAATGGATACGGAGTTCAAACCGCCGCCCTTACCGTCGTCGAGGATGTACGAGTCCGCACCAATGACGGTGGAGTTCGCCGTCTCGGCCGTTACGTTCTTACCAACAGCGAGGCTGCCGTCTGCGGTCACCTGAGCATTCACGCCAATGGCCGTCGAGCTCGCGCCGTTGACAATTGAACCGTAGCCCATCCCAACCGACCTATAGCCGACCGAATTGACGTTGGAGCCAATCGCCACTGATTGATCGCCCGTCGAGCTGTTACCCAGACCGATAGAGATTGAATCTGTGCCAATTGCCGTGTTGCTGTTGGTACCGATCTTGTCCGAGGTGCCAACCGCAATGAAATCCGACAGAACCGGCGTCGGCGTAGCCGTCAACAAATTACGTGTTGCCATCACCTTCTGCGTGCTGACCATTTGCTTCGACACGCTGTCCGCGATCAAGTCTTCGACCTGACCCAGGTTCACGGCGTCGTTATCGCCCACACCGTCCGCGACGTTGATCAGCCTGCGTGCGGTCGCCGTTGTACCAAAGGAGACCGTGTTGTCCATGTTGGTCGACGATCCCACGCCGATTGCTACCGAGTTGATAGCGGTAGTCATCTGCCCGAGGTTGACCGCGTCGGTGTTGGTTGTACCTGCTGCAACGTTCACGACCTTGCGTTCGGTGCCCACGCCGCCAACGGATACAACATTGCTTTGCGTTCCGTCACTGCCATTACCGAGGATGATGCTGTTGGTGCCACTGACCTTCGTATTGTTACTACCAATAACGTAGGAATTTGCACCGGTTACCGTGTTGCCGCTACCAAGGACGAACGAACCCGTTGCCGTGGCTGTCTTGATCAAGTTGTTGTTGCCGATCACGACCGAACCATCGGCGAAGACTGACGACTGGTTGCCCAGCACGATCGACTGCTTGCCTCCTGAGAAAGAGGTCTTACCAATCGAGACCGAGCGGTCGTTAGAGGCCAATGAACCTGTGCCGATTGCAATGCCATCCGTCCCATCACCGTCGACCATGGCGTTGTTACCCATCGCCAGGCCACCGTCAGCTACAGCCTGGGCGCGCGTACCGAACGAAGCCGCCGCGTTGCCGTTTGCAATGGTCATATAACCGACCGAGACAGATTCGACGTTCGTCGAGTTGACGTTCGAACCGATTGCGACCGAGGAGTCACCCGTTGCGTGCACGTTCAACCCCATCGCAATGGAGTCGGTACCGATAGCTTCAATGGCCGCCAACTGTTCCGTCGGTCCAATGCGGATGACGTCGTTCAGCGTGAACGTCGGTGAAACCAAGCCAACGCCTACCGATGACGCACCCAGGAGACCTGTTTGGCGCGTTGCCGAAACCATCTGCTTCGGGGTGCTTTGTACGACTTGTTGAACGTTCTTGGTGCTCGCATCCTCGAACATTTGCGTTACCTGGCCCAGCGTAACAGCGTCCGTGTCACCGGTGCCATCGGCCACGTTGATCAGTCGGCGCTCCTTGCCAACGCCACCGATCGAAACGGTATTTGCCTGATTCGTGCTCGAGTTGACGCCAATAGCGACGGAGTTGATTGCCGATGCCCGTGCGTTAAGACCGAACGCGAGCGACTGGTTGGCAGTTGCGAAGGAGTTGCCGCCAATTGCCATTGAATCGGTGCCGGTCGCTTGTGACTGTGCAGCGGTGCTCGGTCCGAAATTGATGTACCGCAGCTTGTCGACAACGCCGGACAGACCGTTCGTTGCAGCGTTCATCTGCGCAACGTTCACTGCGTCAGTGTTCGCCGTGCCGGCCGCCACTCCAGTCAACTTCACCGGTGCCGCGGCAGTACCGAGTGCTACTGACGTGAGGGTCGCGTCGGTGTAGTGAACTGCCAGCGGATCCGTACCGCCGCCAGAGCCAGCCGCCGCATTCAAGGCCGAATCAAGCGTGGTGTAGGCCTTGCTGTTAATGGTGTAGGTCGGCGCACTAATCTTGCCGTCCGCGCCCATCGTGGAGCCGCCGCCCAGTGCCGAAGCTGCGCTCGAAGCGACTGCTGCGAGTTGTGAACCGTTGACTGCGTCACGGCTTGAGGCCGAGATTGCACCGTTTTGCAAGTTCGTGATCTTCGCGCCAACCGTGCCATTGCCCAGCGACACTGCCGTCTTCGTCGTATCCGTGTAAGCCACGAATGCGTTGGTGACCACGCCGCTCGTGCCGATCGTTGCGCCCATCGCCTTCAATTGCGCCACGTTCGTTGCGTCGGTGTCAGCCGTACCTGCGATGACCTTGTGGATCTGCGCGCCATTCGAACCAGCCAGCGTGATCGAATCTTTCGCCGTTGTGTCATACGTCACCAACGGGTTGGTGACTGCGCCGCTCGTGCCGATATTCAGTCCCGCTGCGGTCAACTGACCAACGTTCACTGCGTCAGTTGCTGCCGCGCCTGCTGCTACGTTGGTGATCTTGCGTTCGCCGCCAACCTTGCCAACCGACACGGTATTCGAGACGTCAGCCACGGAGCCTTGGCCCAGTGCTACTGAGTTGAAAGCCGACGAGCTTGCGCCAACGCCAAGAGCGACCGACTGTGAGCCGGTCGCAGAGGCTTGATAGCCGATTGCAGTTGCGAAGGCAGTCGTGGGGCTGCCAGCAACGCTGCGCGTTCCGATAGCTACGGACGAGTCACTCGCGGAAGCGTATGCGCCAACTCCCAAGCTGTCCGAGCCGGTTGCTTTGGCGGTGTTATCCGCTCCTGCAGCGGTGATTTTGCCCTGCGCGAGATACGGATTAGCCACGCCCTGGGTGCTAATCGTGTTCACGACCGTTTGCAGGTTCGTGACGCTTTGATTCGTTGAGGCGAGTTGCGAGCCGTTGACCACGTCGGTGCTCGACGCATCCAGGCTGCCAGCCGCCACATTGACGATTTTGCGCTCGTTGCCCGCCTTACCAACCGATATGGTATTCGATACGTCAGCCAACGAGCCCTGGCCCAAAGCTACCGAGTTGTAACCCGACGAGCTTGCGCCAACGCCAAGAGCGACCGACTGTGAGGCGGTCGCAGAGGCTTGGTAGCCGATTGCGGTTGCGAATGCAGCCGTCGGACCCGCGCCAGCAAGGCTGCGTGTCCCGATAGCAACGGAACTGTCGTTCGCAGATGCGTATGCGCCGACTGCCAGGCTGTCTGCACCGCTCACCACAGCACTGTTATCTGCGCCTACGTTGGTGATTTTGCCCTGCGCGAGATACGCACTACCGGTCACCACAGGTACCACAGGGTCGGTCGCGCCGAGCAATTGCGCACCCAGCAGATGCGGCAGCGACGGCGTGCTGACGACGTTCGCGGACGCGTCCGAATCAGCGCTCGAGGGGACGCCGTCTGCAACAGCGACGGTCGCGCTCTTGTCTTGCACGTTGGCGTCGTCAGCCATGGCTGCACCAGCGCCGGCCAAGCTCATGCCGCCTACCGCGATTTGCGTCAGGATCGCCTTTGAAAGCGCTGTCTTCGCGCGCTTGCTCTTGCTACGGCCAGTTGCGAGTTCGGAAACAGCAACCCAAGCTCCGGTCGACTCGTTCCAAACAGATTTGTATGACTTGTTCATGCTATGTAAATACCTTTACAAAAATTAGAAAATAGCCTTGCGGCTCGGAACAGAGATCGATCACCATCTTTTTCAAGATGCTTAATCTTTTTTGCCGCTTCCGCGTAACGCTCGGCATTTATGCTTGACCCAGCCTCTTTCTACCGAAGCACTGAAACCGGGTTACGAAAAGACCGGTACCGTGACCGCAGACGAACTATAGGTTTGGAATGGACGTGACTTAATGCGAAAACTCCTAATTTGAGTTTCGCCAAACTATTTCTTGATTCTCAGATGAATGGAATCAGATGAACGATTACTTTTAAAGACGGCCCTTGACCCTCTGGGCCTTGCTGATAAAGGATTACGAGAGAAATGCCAAGATTTTTTTTTAGACCCGAACAGTATTTAGGATTATTCTTATGTTGGCGTCTTGTTGCATCTCAACAACCGCATTTTGACGAAACAGATAAGCACAAACCTATCTCATTAAAGAATTTTTAATCCGCCCAACTATTTAACAATTATCAAATGAAAAAAGCCACCCGATATTCGATATCGAGTGGCTTTCGGACAAACTAAGATTTTTCTTAATATCAAATCGGCAATAAGATGTTTCTTATAAAAGGAATTTTTCTGTCTCAGTTAAGTCCGCTGCAACCATTCCCCCAACGTGCCATTATTGAGATGAATTTTAAGAACTGACTGATAAGAATCGAACTGAGTGGTGACCTCACTCACCTGGTTGTTATAAAAGTCGCTTTCCGCTGACAGTACGTCCAGCAACGTCCGACGATTAAGGTGATACCACTGCTCGAAAAACTGCTTGCGAACAAGATCGGTTTCCCCTGAAAGCTGGCCGTACATCTGCGCCCGCTCGGCGAGCGCTATAGCATCCCGATGAGCGTCGCGGACCTTGAACTCCGAATCGAGCTCGAGCTGATCGCGCTTGTCACTGCTCGACGAAGCCCGGGACAACGCAGCGCGCTCGGCAGCGCGCTGCGAGCCACCCTGGAACGGCGTCCAGGAGAGCTGCAACATAGTCGACCATGGCTGGCGATTGCCAAACACGTCAGAGGCCGTATTCTTGTTGATGACCCAGTTCAGCTTGGGCAATCCGTCCGCGCGCACAGCCTGGGCGCTCAGCTTCGCAGCGGCCGCTTCAGCACCCGCTTGTGCGATGGCGGGATTCTGCGCGACGGCGGCGACAGCATCGTCCAGGCCGTCAAGTTGAAGCTGCCAGTGTGTGCCGGCCGGCATAGGCGTGGGCTCATCGCCCACTAGTTTGTGGACCGCGAGCTGCAGGGCACGCACTTGTGCCGCGACCGTCTGCTGCGATGTCTGTGCCTGCAATAGTCGAGACTTCGCCTGGGTCAGCTCGCTGAGGCGACCCGGATCGACCTTGACGATCTCCTCCAGCATCTCCACAAGTTGCTTCATGCGCTTGACGTAACTCTCGCCAATCACATAGATGGCCCTAAATTTCGTCAACTCAACCAGGTTCGATGAAACGTCGTAAGCATTCTGCTGCGACACCGTCTGGAAGTACAACTCTGTTGCTTCGGCCGTCTTCGTGCGGCTAGCAATGTTCTTGCTTGTCTTGCCCCAGTCATAAATCAATGTCGTAACTGCGATGCTCGCGGTCGGGCGGTTGTACTGGTTAAAGCTCGCACTGTCGCCCGTGATGCTTGGCGTATTCGCGCCTACCTGCACTTGCGGATAACGCTGGCCTTTAACCTGATCGATGTCCGCCTTGGCCGCATCCCAATCGGCCTGCGCCTGCCGTATCGTCGCACTTCGGGCTGCCGCCGCGTCGGCAGCGTTTCGCAACGCTGCACGGACAGCCTGTTCAGGCACCACTGCTACGTTGGCACGGGTGCGGAAACTGGATCCATCGTCCAGCCACTCGGAGAAGCCCGTGTCCAGCGAACGAACATTGCGCTGGCCGCGACGGTTCATCGAGGACGCGCTACTCGCGAGGGCCGCGGAGTAAGCGTCCCCGTTTTGCCTGTCTGTTTTTGCACCAACGGGCAAGTTCGTCTGCTGGCCTGTGCCATCGCGCAAGGCGTTTGACCTGCCGGAAGCCGATGACGACGCGGCAAGCTCATCATCCATATGCGTCACCGCGCCGGTCGCGAGTGATCCACGCAATGACTGCAAGTCAGCCTTTATGTTCGGCACCCGCGCTGCGACAGACACAACAGGTGGGCCGGACGCGTAAGGACCGTCGCCGTCACCGTTAAGCCTTGGCGTTGGCCTTGGCACAGTCGCCGGCGTTTCAACCGATTCAAGCCGAAGCGGTGTAGCCGGACCCGCTGCAACGAGGCCCAGTGGCCGTTCCGGCATCGAGCCCTTTAGCGGGGCCGCAGCCATGGCGGAAGCGGTCGAGAGGGGCACTGGTGCCTGGTATGGCAAAGGGCGCACCGCTGCGATCGGCCATTCCGCCGTGTCGATAAACTGGGCACGAGCCGGCGCACGGTCAGCCGCTAAGAGGCCGTTTGGGAAAACCTCAGCCTGCTGTGCCTGCTGTGCCTGCTGTGCCTGCTGTGCCTGCTGTGCCTGCTGCGCTTGCTGAGCCTGCTGTGCCTGCTGAGCTTGCTGAGCTTGCTGAGCTTGCTGAGCTTGCTGAGCTTGCTGAGCTTGCTGAGCTTGCTGAGCTTGCTGAGCTTGCTGAGCTTGCTGAGCTTGCTGAGCTTGCTGAGCTTGCTGAGCTTGCCGTGCGCGTTCGGCGCGTTCAGCGAGGCGGGCCTGTTGGGACTGCGGGACCCAATCGAGTTCATCGATTGCCGATTTTGCATGCGCCTCCGGAACTCCGAACGCAAGCGTGACGACACCGGTTCCGACCAGGACTCCCAAGGCGGACACAATCGTCCGTCGTGGGGCTGGTCCGTACGATTGTGCGACCGTAGCCTCAATCTCAGCACAGCCTGACTGTGCGGTTTTTGTTCGTGTAGACATATCGATTTATCTCTCGCGGAATGCTTCACGCGATTTGAAAATCGGCTTCAGCAAGTAAGACAGAACAGTTTTTTCGCCGGTTCTAATTTCGACGTTACCCGTCATGCCAGGAATGATCGGCAAGTGTTTCCCAGCCGCGACAAGTTCGCTTTTGTCGGTGAGGACCTGGACGCGGTAATAAATCGCGTCACCTTTGCCTGGCACAGCTTTTTCATCTACAAGCGTGTCCGGGCTAACGTCAATCACGTGCCCTTTAAGGCCGCCATAGATGCCAAAGTCGTAGGCCGAGATCTTCACCATTGCGGGCAAACCAGGATGAATGAACGCTACGTCTTGCGGCTTGATGTGAGCTTCCACGATCAGCTGATCCGCGTAAGGAACGATGCTCATGATCTGCGCGCCCGGCTGAATCACGCCGCCGATAGTGGTCACGCGAATATCCTTGATGGTTCCCTTGACCGGGGCCACCAGCGTCGTGCGTTCAACCACGTCGGCACGGCCCACAAGATTTTCCTTGGTCTGCGAGAGTTCGAGTTCGAGGCGCGACAATTCGTCGTTGGCATCGGCCTGAAACTTGTTGCGACGATCCACAATTTGCGACTGCAGGTCATTTGCGCTTCGCTTCATGCGCAATACTTCGGTTTCCGAAATAAGACCGCGTGCGGCTAGCGGCTCCGTCATGTTGATTTCGTCCATTGCGAGCGTGTAGCTTCGTTGCAGCGATGCGACCGAGTCTTCCAGCGACCGACGCCGCGCCTGATATGCCTGGGTTTCGCTCAGCGTGACGGCCGTGTCCTTCTGGATATCAGCGGGAAACAGCAACGGGGTGTGGTTTGCTTCGGCACGCAAGCGCGCGACTCGCGCTACCAGACCCACCCACTTCGAATGTCCTTCCGCGTAGGACGAGTCGGCACGCTTCGGGTCGATGTTCAACAGCACCTGGCCTTTCTGGACAATATCGCCTTCCTTCACACGCATATCGGCGAGAATGCCTCCTTCCAGGCTTTGGATAAGCTGTTCACGGCGAACCGGAACCACTTTCCCTTGCCCTTGCGTGACTTCCTCGACCTTCGCGAACTTCGCCCAGATCACGCCGCCGATCATCACGGCCGCGACAAGGTAGAGCATGATCATCGTGCCAGGGATCGATTGCGCGAGAAGCGATTCGCGCAAGTCATTCATATAGGCGGTATGAGCCGGGTGAATTCTGGGCGCCGCGTTCTTCCTGCGGCCACCGGGCGTCAGCGAACGAAGCAGACGATGTAATTTAGTAAATAGTTTCATGACGCATCCTTCGTGACGCTTTGCGCCTGAGTATCAGAATGTTGTGCAGAAGTAACGGCCGGCCCAGACGTGCCACGCAACGCAGCGAGCACTTCTTCCTTCGGGCCGTCAGTGACGACGCGGCCGCCGTCAATGACGATGATCCGGTCGACCAGTTGCAGCAGGGACGGCCTGTGGGTCACCACGACCAGCGTCGTACCTTGCGTGGCCTCGTTAAGATGGGTGATAAAAGCGGCTTCCGTCTGCGTATCCATCGCGCTGGTCGGCTCGTCCATCAACATGAGTTTCGGACGGGCGATCAGGGAGCGTGCAAGCGCGACGAGTTGCTTCTGGCCACCCGACAGGCCGTCGCCGTTCTCTCCAATCGGCAAGTTCCAGCCATGCGGATTATCCGCGGCGATCGCATCTAGCCCAGTTAGTTTTCCTACACGAAGTAGTTCGTGAATGCTCGCGTCAGGGCGTCCGAGCATGACGTTTTCACGCAGCGAGCCGTAGAACAGGCGGCTGTCCTGCGATACGTAACCCACATTGGCGCGCCAGTCGGCGGGGTCGATCTGCTTGATGTCGATGCCGTCGCAGAAGACCTGTCCGCTAGTCGGACGATATAGATTCGACATCACGCGCAGCAACGACGATTTTCCGCTACCGACCCGGCCGAGAATCGCAACACGATCACCGGCATTGATCTTGACGTTGATGTCCTTCAGGAACTCGGGCGGCTTCATGCCACTCGGCGAGGGATAGTGAAAACCCACGCGCTTCAGTTCAATCGCACCGCTAATGGAGGGATTGTTGAGATATTCAACTTCCGGATCATGTTCGACTGGCTTCTTCATCAGGGCGCTGAGCGAGTCAAGCGCGGCCTTCGCCTGTTGAAAACGCACGGCGAGACCGGCAACCTGAGCAAGCGGGGCGAGTGCGCGCGAAGCCAGAATCACCGAGCCGATCAACGCGCCCTGGGTCAGCTTGCCATCGGCAATCAGATACACACCGAAAACCACGATCATCACTGTCTCGAACTGCGTGATCCACGACACGAAGTTCATCGCCAGGGCGGAGAGACGTTTGGACTTCATCGAGGTATCAGAGGCTTTAGCTGAAAACAGCTCCCAGCGTTCCTGCATGTAGCGCTCGCCGCCTGTGGCCTTGAGCGTTTCAATGCCCTCGACGGTTTCAATCAGCACGCCCTGCTTCAACGACGACTCACGCAGGTTTTCTTTCATCACCTTCTTGAGCGGCCACTGAATCATGAGGCTCACGCCAATGATCACGGGGATCAACAAAAGCGGGATAAAGCCTAGCTGCCCGCCAATCATGAAGATCACCGCTACGTACAAGAGGGTGAAAGGCAGATCGGAAACAGTGGCCAGCGTGGCAGACGCAACAAAGTCGCGCACCGACTCGAATTCCCTCAATTGATTGGCGAACGATCCAGACGACGCCGGCTTGTGTTCCATGCGGATAGCCAGCGCTTTCCTGAACAACATCGCGCCCATGATCAAGTCGGCTTTCTTGCCTGCAACATCGAGCACATGCGCGCGGACATTACGCGATATGAACTCGAACAGCATCGCAATGGACACCCCGATAGCCAGCGACCAGAGCGTCGTAAATGCCTGGTTCGGCACCACTCTGTCATAGACGTTCATGGTGAAAAAAGTACCGGCGAGTGCCAGGACGTTGATGAGCAGCGCACCCAGTGCGGCGCTCCAGTAGTACCGGCGAAAACGCCACAACGTGCTCAAAAGCCAGTGACCGTCGTTCGCCGGCTCCGCCTTGCCTGCACGTTCGTCAACACGGCCGACCGGCTTTACCAGCATCGCATAGCCGGTATAGTTCGCCTTCAGTTGACTTACGCCGATGGATACAATCTTCGATCCCGATTCCGGAAGCACGACGAGATAAGCCGCTTCCATTTCGTCGACTTCGGGCTGTGCGCCTTCCTTGATTTCGGACGCAGGCTTGATGACCTTGACGTCCTTAGGAGACCGGCCGATCAAGATCATGCCACCGTGATCCTTGCGGAACAGCACGACCGGCAATAGCATCTGGGAAACTTCGTTTGGCTGGCGCTCTATAATTCCCGCGGTAAATCCAGCTTGTTCAATAGCGAGTTGCGCCTGCTTGGGCGAAATAAACCGCCCGGTGGGCAGGCCAGCGAGCATCGACGCTTCGCTGGTTGGCCTGCCGTGGTAAGCGGCCATCCAGACGAGACTTTTCAGCAGCGTGTCGTCCACTTTTACCGATACGGGCAACGCCTCTGCGCCGTCGTCCGGTCGATTAGGCGCGAAGGCGCCCGATACTTCATTTTTCATGGCTTTTGACTTTTGAGGGTCCGGCCTGAGCAAATACTCCGGCCGGTCGGGTTGAACGTGGCTGTGGAGACGACTCGATCCGCTTTCGTCGCGCAGTGCAATTTTTAGCGCGAGCATTATCTGCAACGCATTGCATGTCGCAAATCGGAAAGGTCCTAAATACACCTAGGAATGAAGCCTCATCTACAGCAAAGCGCATGAACTACATGCGATGAATAGATTCTCGTTGCACGGTCTTAGGGAAACCATGAGAAGCGTCCTAATTCACCGAACCACGGATTCCCGCCGGAGATTCCGTTTAAAAACATATGGATTCCGAAATTAAATGAAAATAAGCGGTGAAATAACTATGCTTGAAGGACATGCCTCATCAACTGCGACAAGGTGCTCAAGCGATTCAGAGCTTGCTGAAGACCGGCAACATGGCGCCGGGCAGCCCGCGAGTGCCGGTAGTTCGTTGGAGATTCTGTGCCACTTCTCGGAACGCTTATTTTCATTGCGCGCAGTGACTAAACAGTCCACATCCGCGCAGCTACTTGATCCGTGGGTGGTTTAAGCTGAAGGCCGTGCATCAACCTGGAAAACCTCTCCGTGCTCAAACCCCCTGTTCTGCTTGAAATCTGTGCGGGATCTGTTACCTCATGTCTAGCGGCGCAAGAAGGCGGCGCGGGCCGTGTCGAATTTTGCGACAACCTGCTGGAGGGCGGCACCACACCTTCTTACGGCGCCATCGCCAGCGCGCGGGACCAGCTGCGGATCTTGTTAAACGTAATCATCCGGCCACGCGGCGGTGACTTTCTGTACTCAAATGTCGAATTTGACGTGATGAAGCGGGACATCCTCGCCTGCAAGAAGCTCGGTGTCGACGGCGTAGTGATCGGGCTGCTCACCGCCGACGGCGATATTGACGTGCCGCGCACCAAGCATCTGGTTGAGCTGGCCATGCCCATGCCGGCCACCTTCCACCGCGCGTTTGACGTCGCACGTGATCCGTTTAAAGCGTTGGAAGACGTCATTGTCACCGGCTGCAACCGCCTGCTCACATCCGGCCAGGAAGCCAGCGCGGCGGATGGCGCCGAACTGATCAGCAAACTGCGTGAGGCCGCGGGGGAACGACTGGTGATCATGCCGGGCGCGGGGGTGCGGCTGAACAATATTGCACAACTGGTCTCTGAAACCGGCTGCGTCGAATATCACACTTCCGGACGGGTGCCCTTCGCCAGCAACATGCGCTACCGCAATGAACGTATAAAAATGGGTGGCCCGGGGCAGGATGAATACGCGATCGTGGAGACTTCGGCTGACCTGGTCAGACAGATCATCGCCGAGGCGAATGAAGCGTGGGAACAAGTGGGCCGAGTAGATTGAGCGCGCAGCAGCTTGGGTTCGGTGCGCCCATATCCCGAAGCAAATTCCGGCACCACGGTGACCGTGCGGACCCTCTCTGCAGGAACTCGATCCCGAACGCGGCAAATCGCGGCAAATACGTGCGTTTAGTCCAGATGCAAAAACGCCGGCACTTGGTGGCCGGCATTTCTGTTACTGCAACACGCTGATGAGATTCAGAACGGCTTGATCACAACCAATAAGGTCGCGCCAAGCAAGCCCAGAACCGGCAACTCGTTGAACATTCTGTACCACTTGTCCGAGCGCTTGTTCTCACCACGCGCGAACGTACGCAGCAAAACGCCGCAATACGCATGATAAATAATGATCAGGACAACTATGCCGAGCTTGGCATGCATCCACCCCTGACCTTGCCCAATCCCTACAACCAAGAACAGCCACAGGCCGCACGCCAGCGCCGGCACCGCGATGAACGTCATGAACCGAAACAGCTTGCGCGCCATGACAAGCAAGCGGGCGGTGGCCGCCGGCTCGGTTTCCATCGCGAGATTCACAAAAATGCGCGGCAGGTAGAACAGGCCAGCAAACCACGAGGCCACTAATACTATATGCAGCGATTTGATCCAGAGCATCGGGGGTGTTTTCTCGCTTATTGGCGTGCTTTATTGACGTACTTCACCGTGGCCTAACACCACGTATTTCAACGATGTCAAACCGTCCAGTCCAACCGGTCCGCGCGCGTGCAACTTGTCGTTCGAGATGCCGATCTCCGCACCAAGGCCAAATTCGAAACCATCGGCGAAACGCGTCGATGCATTGACCATCACGCTCGCTGAATCGACTTCGCGAAGAAAGCGCATGGCGCGGTCGTGGTCTTCCGTGACAATGGCGTCAGTGTGATTCGAACTGAAGGTGTTGATGTGCTCGATAGCTTCGTCCAACCCTTCCACCAGCTTGATCGACAAGATGGGCGCGAGGTATTCCGTGCTCCAGTCGGCATCGGTGGCGTCGGTAAGCGGTCCTTCGAACGCTGCTGCTTCAAGAACAGCCCGCGCGGCGCCGTCAACGCGCAGCTCCACGTCCTTGGCCACGAACTCGCGTGCGAACATGGGTAACGCCTCGGCCGCGATGCCTTTGGCGATCAACAGCGTTTCCATGGTGTTGCAGGTACCGTACCGATGCGTCTTGGCGTTGTCGCACACGTTGAACGCTTTCACGAGGTCAGCGCGATCGTCCACGTAGACGTGGCAGATGCCATCGAGATGCTTGATCATCGGCACGCGCGCCTCTTCCATGAGCCGCGCAATCAGGCCCTTGCCGCCGCGCGGGACGATCACATCGACGAACTCGGTCATGGTGATCAACTTGCCCACCGCCGCGCGGTCGGCCGTGGAGACAACTTGCACCGCGTCTTGCGGCAAGCTGGCTGCCTCTAATCCCTCACCGATCAATTTCGCCAGCGCCGCGTTGCATTCCAGCGCCTCGGAACCGCCGCGCAGAATGGCCGCGTTGCCCGACTTCAGACACAGCGCGGCGGCGTCGATAGTCACATTCGGCCGCGACTCATAAATGATGCCAATCACACCAAGCGGCACGCGCATTTGCCCGACCTGAATCCCGCTCGGCCGATATTTCAAACCGCTTATTTCACCAATGGGATCGGCCAGCGCGGCGACTTGCCGCAAACCTTCGATCATGGTGTTCAGGGCTTTATCGGAGAGCGTCAGGCGGTCGATGAACGCCGCGTCATGGCCTTTGTCGCGGGCGCGGGCGAGATCCCGCGCGTTCGCGTCCTTCAACGCAGCGCGCTCACGTTCAATAGCGTTCGCTATGGCTTCGAGGGCGGCATTCTTCGCAGCCGTCGATGCACGCGCCATCGCGCGTGAAGCCCGGCGCGCGCGGCGGCCGAGGTCGGTCATGTATTCGTCGATGTGGGTCATCGTCATTCTCTTGGGGTTCGTTCGGCGCTTGATCGGACGCGGTGTTCGGCTTTCGTCGCCGAAGAACATCGATTTTAAGCCGTTGTCAGGCCGGGCGCTTGCCAGCGGGCGTTGGCGGAGTGCCGGGCACTTTGCCCTGCAGCGGACTGCCCGACGACGCGACGGTCATCGCGAGCTCGAACATGCCGTCCCATGGATTGGGCGGCGGATCTCCGGGGTTCGTGCTGCCTCGCGGACCACCGCCGCCGGACAGGCCTTTAACTTGCCGATCCAGCTTCGCCGCCAGCGACAACGCCTTTTCAAGCGCCGCCTCGGTCACGCGCGAGAGTGCAGGCCCGATCAGACGTTCGCGCGGCCCCCAGACACGGTTCTCGCGCAACAGCGTGGCGAGCGGCTTGCCCGCTGCGACACCGCGTTTCATTCGCAGCAACGTACGTATTTCTTCGACGAGCGCCCAGATCACGAGCGTCCCGGCTTCGCCCTCGCCTTTCAGGCCGTCGAGCATGCGCGTCAGACGCCCGACGTCGCCGGTCAGCATGGCTTCGTTGAGCTTGAACACGTCGTAGCGCGCGACGTTGAGAACGGCGTCGTGGATCTGTTCAAACGTGAGCACGCCCGCCGGATGCAAAAGCCCAAGCTTCAGGATTTCCTGATGCGCGGCGAGCAAATTGCCTTCCACCCGTTCCGCGATGAACACCAGCGCGCGCCGCCCGTCTTCGCCCGGCGCGACACGCTGGTTTTGCGCGCTCAGCCGCTGCCCGATCCACATGGGCAACTGCGCGCGTTCAACCGGGTCGATTTTCATCATCACGCCCGGCCCGCTCAACGCGGTGAACCACGCGGACTTTTGCGTAGCGGCGTCGAGCCGCGGCAAGGTGATGAGCGTGAGAACGTCGGGGTTATCGGCGCCGGCCAGCGTTTTCAGCGCCTCGCCGCCTTCCTTGCCGGGCTTGCCCGTGGGAATGCGCAACTCGACCAGTTGGCGGTCGCCGAAGAGCGACATCGACTGGCTCGCACCGAGCAGCGAACTCCAGTCGAAGTAACGATCGACTACAAACACCGAGCGGTCCGTGAAACCCTGCGCCCGGGCGCTCGCGCGAATCTTGTCGCACGCTTCCTGCGCGAGCAGATGCTCGTCGCCATAAACGACGTACAAGCCTTTCAGCCCTTTCGCGAGGTGCGCGTCGAGCGCGTCGAGTCGAAGTTGCATGGTTTGTGGCGTGGCGTGTTTGTGCGCTTAGAGCGGCGGCACAGGCAACGGTGCACGTGGCGCAATACCCGGTAGCGCTTCATTCGGCGCCGGATGCAGCGAACGCACGACAGCAAGCCGGCGCGTCAGTTGGTCCACGGCGTCGAACTGCATGTCGCGATACAGCGTCTGCGCTTCAATACCCTTCGCCAGCGTGTACTGATCGCTATACGTCAGCGCACGATTCAGCGAAATCACGCTAGGCGGAATCAGCAAGGTACCGTCGGCACCCACCATTGAGTAAGTCAGGTTGTAGTCGAGTTCGTACTCCTGCACGACACCTTGCGCATTCAGGCTCAAGGTCTTCATGCCGGTGCCGCCGCCCAGAGTAAGGACAGCGTCGGGCTTTTCGGTCGCCTTGACGACCACGGTGTCGCTGCCGCCTTCCACCACGCGCTGGAGGCGTCCGAGCATTTCCGGCGAGCCCCCGACAATGGCGAGGCGCTTGAACGCGTAGTCCTGCTGGCCACGCAACTGGAAACCGCATGCGGACAACAGCACCGCGCTGCACGCAAGCGTCAGGAGCGAGCGCCGGCTGATCGCGCGCTTCGTCTTCGTGTTCGTCAAACTTGGGCTGACAGCGTCCCTGCTCACAACGTCCTCCAGGATTTTCACGGCGCGCGGTCTCTGGCTCATACGACCACGTTCACCAGTCGGCCCGGCACCACGACGACCTTCTTCGGCGCGCGCCCTTCCGAAAACTTCTCGAACATCTCGTGCGCAATCGCAGCCTTTTCGATGTCTTCACGCGACGCGTCCTTCGCCACGGTCAGCGTTCCGCGCATCTTGCCGTTGACCTGCAGCACCAGTTCGATTTCCGACTGTTCGAGCGCACTTTCGTCCACTTTCGGCCAGGATGCATCGAGCAGCCCGCCATGCAGATCGGCGTAACCGAGTTCCTGCCACAACTGGAACGTGATGTGCGGCACGACCGGGTACAGAACGCGCAGCAACACGCTGAAGGTCTCGTTGAGAACAGCGGGCGTTGCGTCCTTTGCACTATCCACGGCGTTCAGCATTTTCATGGCCGCCGAGACCACCGTGTTGTACTGCAAGCGGCCGTAGTCGAAATCGGCCTGCTTCAGGATGGTGTAGATCTCGCGGCGCAGTGTGCGGTCGGAGTCGTTCAGCTTCGATTTATCGAGCTTCGCGTGTGTTTTAAGCACCTCCGCGCGGCCATGCGCGAGTTGCCACACGCGGCGCAGGAAGCGGCTCGCGCCTTCCACGCCAGTGCCCGACCACTCGAGCGACTGTTCGGGCGGCGCGGCGAACATGACAAACAGGCGAGCTGTGTCCGCGCCGTAGGCATCGATCAGCAATTGCGGATCGACGCCGTTGTTCTTCGACTTCGACATCTTCTCCACGCCGCCAATCACCACCGGCTTGCCGTCGGCATTCAGCACCGCGCCGACCGGGCGGCCTTTGTCGTCGTGCGAGACGGTCACGTCGGCCGGGTTGATCCACGTCTTCTTGCCCGCAGCATCTTCGCGGAAGTAGGTCTCGTTCAGCACCATGCCCTGCGTGAGCAGGTTCTTCGCCGGCTCGCCGAACTTGACCAGACCCAGGTCGCGCATGACCTTAGTCCAGAAACGCGAGTACAAAAGGTGCAAAATTGCGTGCTCGATCCCACCGATGTACTGGTCCATCGGCATCCAGTAATCCGTGCGTTCGTCGACCATCGTCGTAGCGTCCGGCGCGGCATAACGCGAGAAATACCAGGCCGAGTCGACGAACGTGTCCATGGTGTCCGTTTCGCGCTTTGCCGGCGCGCCGCACTTCGGGCACGTGCAATTCACGAACGCTTCAGACTTGGCGAGCGGATTACCCGTGCCGTCCGGCACCAGGTCTTCCGGCAACACGACCGGCAAATCCGCTTCCGGCACCGGCACGTCGCCGCACGTGGCGCAATGGATGATCGGGATCGGCGTGCCCCAGTAGCGCTGGCGGGAAATTCCCCAGTCGCGCAGACGCCACGTGACTTGTTTGTCGCCGAGATTCTGCGCTTTGAGGTCAGCCGCGATAGCAGTGGTCGCTTCTTCGAAATTAAGGCCGTCGTACTTGCCGCTGTTGATGAGTACGCCGCCTTCCTTGTTGCCGTACCACTCTTCCCACGCGTCCGTACTGTAGGTCTTGCCTTCAATCGCGACCACTTGCTTGATCGGCAGCGAATATTTCTTCGCGAATGCGAAATCGCGTTCGTCGTGGGACGGCACGCCCATGACCGCGCCTTCGCCATAGCTCATCAGCACGTAATTGCCGACCCACACTTCGACTTTTTCGTGCGTCAGCGGATGCGTGACGAAAAAGCCCGTGGGCATGCCCTTCTTTTCCATCGTCGCGACGTCGGCTTCGGCCACGCCGCCACGTTTGCATTCCTCGATGAACGCCTGCAAATCCGTGTTATCGCGGGCAAGGCGCGTTGCCAGCGGATGTTCCGCGGCGACGGCGGCGAAGGTCACGCCCATGATGGTGTCGGCGCGCGTGGTGAAAACGCGCAGCAATTTGCTTTCGCCGTCGATCTCGTACGGGAAGCCGAAATTCACGCCGAAGCTCTTGCCGATCCAGTTCTGCTGCATCACCTTCACGCGCTCGGGCCAGCCGAGGCCTTCCAGATCGCCCAGCAGCTGATCCGCGTAGTCCGTGATGCGCATGTAATACATCGGGATCTCGCGCTTTTCCACCAGCGCGCCCGAACGCCAACCGCGCCCGTCAATCACCTGTTCGTTCGCGAGCACGGTCTGGTCTTCCGGGTCCCAGTTCACTGTCCCGGTCTTTTTATACGCAATGCCCTTTTCCAGCATCTTCAGGAACAGCCACTGATTCCACTTGTAGTACTCAGGCTTGCACGACGCAATTTCGCGCGACCAGTCGATAGCCAAGCCCATCGACTGCATCTGCTTCTTCATGTAGTCGATGTTGTCGTACGTCCACTTTGCCGGCGGCACGTTGTTTGCCATCGCGGCGTTTTCCGCGGGCATGCCGAACGCGTCCCAGCCCATGGGCATCAGCACGTTGTGGCCGTTCATGCGCAGGAACCGGTACATCACGTCATTGATGGTGTAGTTGCGCACGTGCCCCATGTGCAGCTTGCCCGACGGGTACGGCAGCATGGAGACGCAGTAGAACTTTGGCTTGTCGCTGGTTTCGGTCGACCGGTAGACGTCTTTCGCGCGCCAGTCGCTTTGCGCTGCGGATTCGACGTCGGCGGGTACGTATTTATCTTGCATGGTCTTTTGGCTTTTGCTGACGCTAGTAGATGCGTTTGGGTGTGCTTTTCGCGGTTTTTGCTCGATCAGACACTACCCACGGGTAACGCACGATTATACCGTCTGACGCGTACGAGGCCGCCAAGGGCGGTTGGCTTTCGACTCTGTAGGAACTCTGCAGGAAGGCTGACAGGCATTTTCCGGGTGATCGGACCCCGCGCGCGACGCCGTTGCTTTGGTCGCCGGGAAAGTCGCTCAAACGGGTATGTCCCGGATGGCGGACATTCGCCACGAGTCTTTTCGTCCCAATGCGGGGGGATTAACTGGCGCCAGCTTCCGTGGATCCCGTCAGTTTGAAACCGCGCTTCATGCTTCCCGGCCCGTCGCTCCTACGGAAGTGAAATGCACTATGTTCCTGTTGGAAGTTGACGAGACGGGATCGATACGACGATTGTATTGGCAAGGGGTAGAGGCAACACCCAGCTAACGAAAATTCACATGACGCATTCCTTCCAGCAGACGTGTGCAACGTACGGGCGCAAGAACAACACCTTGGAAACGAGGGCCGCCCGGCGGTCTGCCGGACGAATAATCGGGCTGTGGTTGCTCGCGTTCGCTGCGCTCGTGGCCGCGCCGGCACATGCGAATAATTTGAGCTGTAACGCTGGCACCCTCAACTTTACGATCGCTGCAGGTTCGATTTCGATCCCTGCTGGCGCTGTAGCCGGTTCAACCGTGCTCACCCTACCGTCGAATACGATTACAAATAACTGTTGGCTCACGACAAACGAAACTACGACGTCCGGAACCATTATTGCCAATATGGCCACCGTCACCGCGCCCGCAGCAGGATTCACCGACGTGTATCCGACCAACATCGACGGCTTGGGCATCCGCTACACCTTCGATAGCGATGCAATCTGCGACACGACCAACCAGACGATGAAGAACAAAGCGATCAGTGTCTCGTGTTTGATCAATGGTGTCCCCGGAGGCGCTCACGTCTATGCGAAAGTGATCGTGACGCCCAGTCTCGTGGTGACGGGTCCGACGCAGGGAGGTGTCACCACACTGTCGAGTTCGCCCATTGTGTCATTCACCTACACAATCAAAAACGTGGGTGGATCATGGCCCGCGTCGCCCGTATACACAGGCGCCACGAGCGGCACGCTCACCACCGCTACATGTTCCGTACAGACGGTCGCTAACAGCATCACGCGTCCGACGGTCGCCACTCGCTCGTTTGAGAGCGGCGTTGGGGCGATCGCCGGCAGTCAGACGTTCAACCTGGGGTTCGCTTGCACGACGGGTGCCCAGGTATCGATTGTCATCACCGACGCTGTGACGCCATCGAACCGGACTACCGCCCTCACGCTTAAGCCCGAGTCGACCGCTACAGGGATTGGTATTCAGCTTCTGAGAAATGCGAACACGCTGGTGGCATTCGGCCCGGATGCATCCGGTCCGAGCGTTGCGAATCAGTGGTTGATTGGTGGATCGCCGAACGGGCTACTTCAGGTGCCGCTGACTGCGCAATACATTCGTACCGGTGTGGTGAAAGCCGGCACGGTCAAGGCGTTGGCCACGTTCACCATGTCGTATCAGTAGGCCGACAGTGGCCTCGCTGAACTCGACCGCACTCGTCTGATTTTATTTGGCGCGCGTCGATGGATCCGTCACAAATCCTATTTTGCTTAAGCCCGCGCTTTGCGCCGCACCCATTACTCTCGCAATGACGTCGTAACGCGTTTCCTTCGACGCCCGAAGATGAATCTCGGGCTGTACCGGCTTTTTCCCCTCCGCAGCGAATTGCGCCTGCATTTGCTCGAGCGCAATCGGCTTGTCGTTCCAGTAGATCTTGCCCGTATCGTCGATGGAAAGCGTGATGGTCTCAGGCGTCTCGCGCGCCACTTGCGACGCGACCTTCGGCAAATCCAGCCGGATAGCATGCGTGAACAACGGCGCCGTGATGATGAAAATCACCAGGAGCACCAACATGACGTCGATCAACGGCGTCATGTTGATCTCGGCCATTGGAGCGCCGTTCGATTTCTTGTCCAGTCCGCCGAATGCCATGATGTGCTCGTCCGGGTACGGGGTATTAGAGGGCCGTCTGGCGCGTTGATTAAACCACGCGGTCCTGAACGGGCGCGCTCTTGACGCGGCGCGGCGCCACGCCGCTCGTGTACGCGTGCAGGTCGTGGGCGAAGCCGTCGAGTTCTTCCGAAATCTGCCGCACCAGCCGTCCCAGCACGTTGTACGCAAGCACCGCAGGGATAGCGACGACCAGGCCGAACGCCGTCATGATGAGCGCCTCGCCGACCGGGCCGGCCACATTTTCGATCATTGCCTGCCCGCTCGCGGCAATACTGCCCAGCGCGTGATAGATGCCCCATACGGTGCCGAGCAAACCGACGAACGGCGCGGTACTCCCCACCGATGCCAGCAAAACCTGCCCAAATTCAAGCCGCCGTTGCGACGCGAGCAACGCGTGCCGCAACGCGCGCAACACACGCTCGCCGGGCTCCACATGCGCGATCAACGCGCCGGGCATTTCCGCCTCCGACGCACGCCACGCAGCGACCGCAAGCGGCAGATACACGCGTTCCTTATCCGCTTTGCGCAACTCCGCGATGCCTTCGGCGAGCGTTGGCGCTTGCCAGAAACGCTGCACGGCGCGCGGTCCCTGACGCTTCGCGCGCACCAGGACCCACGCTTTCACGATGAGAAAACACCAACTCGCCACCGACATGGCCAGAAGCACGCCCGCGACGCCATGCGTGATGCCGTCGCCGCTCTGCAAGTAATGAATGATGCCGGTTGTTGCCATCGGAAAAAAACCCCGGGTTTGGGTGGCTCAGGAGCAGACTCAGGATCAGGCTCAAACTCAGGCCACGCGCAACCCGAGCACGTCCTGCATGTCGAAGAAACCGCGCTCGCGGCCCGCAAGAAAGTGCGCGGCGCGCAACGATCCCTGCGCGTAAGACAAGCGGTTAGCCGATTTGTGCGTGATTTCGATCCGCTCGCCAAGGCCCGCGAACAACACAGTGTGATCGCCGACAATGTCGCCGCCGCGAATCGCCGCGAAACCGATAGTCGACGGATCGCGTTCGCCCGTCACGCCTTCGCGGCCGTACACGGCGCAGTCCTTCAGCTCGCGGCCGAGCGCGTGGGCAATGGTTTCACCCATTGCGAGCGCGGTGCCCGACGGTGCGTCGACCTTGTGCCGGTGATGCGCTTCGATGATCTCGATGTCGTAACCTTCGGCGAAATGCCGGGCCGCGAACTCGAGCAGCTTGAGCGTCACGTTCACGCCCACGCTCATGTTCGGCGCAAACACGATCCCGATTTTTTCACCGGCGGCACGCAACTGGGCTTTCTGTTCATCGTCAAAACCCGTCGTGCCGATGACCATTTTCACGTTATGCCGCAACGCCGCTTCCAGATGCACGAGCGTGCCTTCGGGCCGCGTGAAGTCGATCAGCAGGTCCGCGTTGGCGAAAACATTCTCAATATTGTCAGTCAGCAAAACGCCTGTCTCTTGTCCGAGGAACGCGCCTGCGTCCTGGCCGAGTTGCGGCGATCCGGTTCGGTCAAGCGCGCCGGCCAGCGTGGCGTTGGCGTCCTTGAGAACGGTTTCTATGAGCATGCGGCCCATGCGGCCCGATGCGCCAGCGATGGCGATTTTCATGGCGTGTCTCGCGTGAGTTGGGGCTACGAAGTCAGAAGCGTGGAAGCGATATACGGCGGCCGCCTGCGCACGGCCGCTTGAACAGGATAGGACCCGACGCACCCAAGTGAAACGGGCAGGACAAAGCCTGCCGCTATGCTTAGTTGGTGCTTGTCGCCGGCACGGAGGACGCGCCTAGACCATTGCTGGTGTCCGCCGGGGCGGGCGACATGCCCTGCGGGCCCACGGCACTGCTGTCCGGAACCGTGACCGTAGTCGGACGACGCTGCAACTGGATCTGCGAGTTGCCTGCGGCGTTGACGTTCGGCGGTAATCCCGGATTACCCGGCACGGTCGGCATGGCCGATGACCGGGCGCGGCCCGTTGGCGTCTGCACGGCGTCAGTCGCGCGATTCGCGGCCTGGGCGGCTTGCTGGTTGGCGTCGCCAGCAAATGCGTTCGCCGCATTCGATGCGTCCGGCTGCACGCCCGACGCACCGGCCGCTCCCGCAACAGCAGCACCGTTGGCGGACGTACCCGCTGCCGCCGTTGCGCTGGCTGCTGCAGCCGTGGCCGCAGCCGTAGCGGCGGTCAGCTTACGGCCCTTGTCGCCGTCAATTTCAGCAAGCAATTCCAGGTTGGACGGCAAATTCTCGCCGCCTGACCAGCTCGCCACGTGATCGCCCTCGAAAAGCACGACGAAATCACGTTGCTGCACGACCGACGTGGAACCGCGCTTGAAGTAGAAGACGTAGTCCCAGCGGTTCGCATGGAACATGTCTGCCAGCAACGGCGTGCCGAGCAGCGTCTTCACCTGGTCGCGCGTCAAGCCGACCTTCATCTGGCTCGCTGCTTCCGCCGAAACGAAGTTCCCCTGTACAACCGTAATCCGATACGGCGTGATGTGCTGCGCGAAGCTCTGCGTAACGCTATCGTAAGTGGAACAACCGGCCAGGACGGTCATAGTGGCGGCAGCGATCAAAGTTCCGCGCATACGACGGCTCTCCCGGCTATTCAATAAAGATTTTAGAAACATTTCACCCTTCATTTCACCCTTCGCCTGGCCCATCGCCCGTGGGGGCGCAAGAATTTCGGAGTCTTTCGGAGATCGCGCCATTTCGTTCGGATGGTGACCGGAACGGTAAAAACGCATTACTATGAGAACCTTGAATTGTACTCTAGGGATGCCTAGCGATGACCAATCCCGCCGATCTGAAAAATATCGGGCTGAAGGCAACCTTGCCCCGGCTCAAGATACTTGAGATTTTCCAGCATAGTCCTGTGCGTCACCTGACTGCAGAAGACGTATATAGAAACCTGTTGCACGAGGAACTCGACATCGGTCTTGCCACCGTCTACCGCGTGCTCACGCAGTTCGAGCAAGCGGGGCTGCTGTCGCGCAGTAACTTCGAGTCGGGCAAAGCCGTGTTCGAGCTCAACGAAGGGACCCATCATGATCATCTGGTGTGTCTGGACTGCGGCATGGTGGAAGAATTCTTCGACGCTGAAATTGAAAGCCGTCAGCAGGATATAGCCAAGGACCGTGGCTTCAAGCTGCACGAACACGCCCTCGCGCTGTATGGCACCTGCACGAAGGAGCATTGCCCGCACAGGAAAAACTGATTTCGAAAGACCGTTCCTGGCGCGTGATGTTCGCGCGCCCAGCGTGAAAAAGCCGCCGGTTCTTGCAAACCGGCGGCTTTTTTTCAGCTTGATTTCACCGCGTTACTTCGCGGCTCCGTCTCCCCGTTTTACTTCGCGTTAGCCAACGCCACAGCCGTGTCCAGCATGCGGTTCGAGAAGCCCCACTCGTTGTCGTACCAGCTCGAGACCTTCACCAGACGGCCCGACACCTTCGTGAGCGTAGCGTCGAACGTGGACGAAGCCGGGTTGTGGTTGAAGTCGATCGACACCAGCGGCGCAGTGTTGTAGCCCAGAATGCCCTTCAACGAACCTTCCGATGCTTCCTTCATGATCGAATTCACTTCGTCCACCGTCGTGTCGCGTGCAGCGATGAACGACAGGTCGACGATCGACACATTGATCGTCGGAACACGAATAGCGTAACCGTCCAGCTTGCCGTTCAACTCCGGCAACACCAGGCCAACCGCCGATGCCGCACCGGTCTTCGTCGGGATCTGGCTATGCGTGGCCGAGCGCGCGCGGCGCAGGTCCTCGTGATAAACGTCCGTCAAAACCTGGTCGTTCGTGTACGCATGGATGGTCGTCATCAGGCCGTTCACCAGGCCAATCTTGTCGTTCAGCGGCTTGACGAGCGGCGCCAGGCAGTTCGTCGTGCACGATGCATTCGAGATCACCGTATCCGAGGCTTTCAGCACGTGATGATTCACGCCGTAGACGATGGTTGCGTCAACGTCCTTGCCGCCCGGTGCCGAGATGATGACCTTCTTCGCGCCGCCCTTGATGTGCGCGCTGGCCTTTTCCTTCGTCGTGAAGAAGCCCGTGCATTCCAGCACGACGTCGACCTTCAGCTCGCCCCACGGCAATTCGGCCGGGTTGCGGTTAGCCAGCACACGGATGCGGTCGCCGTTGACCACGAGGTAATCACCGTCCACCGACACTTCGCCCGGGAACTTGCCGTGCGCGGTGTCGTACTGCGTCAGGTGCGCGTTCGTGGCGGCGTCTCCAAGGTCGTTGATGGCAACGATCTCGATGTCGTGCTTCTTGCCGTTTTCGTACAAGGCGCGCAGCGTATTGCGGCCGATCCGGCCGTAGCCGTTGATTGCAACGCGAATCGTCATGGTCAATCTCCTGATGGCTGAAAAAAAGTTCCAGTTCGCTGCTTCCGGGTTCGCTGGTTTAGCAACGCTTGCGAAGCGCCCGATATCAGCCCGCGAGCGCGGCTTTCGCCGTTTCCACAACATGCTCGACGGTGAAGCCGAAATACTTGAAAAGCTCGCCAGCGGGCGCGGATTCGCCGAACGAATCAATACCCACCACGCCGCCTTCGAGACCCACGTACTTACGCCAGAAATCGGTCACGCCGGCTTCGATTGCCACACGCACGACGCCCTTCGGCAACACGCGGTCGCGATATTCCGCATTTTGCAGATCGAACACGTTCGTACACGGCATGGACACGATGCGTGCGCCAATGCCTTCTTGCGCCAGTTTCTCGCCGGCCTTCAGCGCCAGTTCGACTTCCGAACCCGTGGCGATCAAGATGATCTTGCGTGCCGGAATGTCGTCGTTCCAGTCGCGCAGCACGTAGCCGCCCTTCGCAATGTTCGCGATCTGCACGTCGTTACGCGGCGAGAACAACAGGTTCTGACGCGTGAAAATCAGCGCCGACGGTCCTTTGTGCTCAATGGCGTACGTCCATGCCACAGCGGTCTCGACGGTATCCGCCGGACGCCACACTTGTAAGTGCGGAATCAGCCGCAAGCTCGACGTTTGCTCCACCGACTGGTGCGTCGGGCCGTCTTCGCCAAGGCCGATCGAATCGTGCGTGAACACGAAGATGGACGGTGCCTTCATCAGTGCAGCCACGCGCAGCGCGTTGCGGCTGTAGTCCGAGAAGGTCAGGAAAGTGCCGCCAAACGGCCGATAGCCGCCATGCAGCACGATGCCGTTGATGGCCGCGCTCATGCCGAATTCGCGCACGCCGTAGTTGATGTGGTTGCCCCACTGGATTTCGTTCGTGTTCTCACCAGCGCGCACCGGCTTCGATGCCTTCCAGTTGGTCAGGTTCGAACCCGTGAGGTCGGCGGAACCGCCAAGCAGCTCAGGCAGCGCAGCAGCGAGGCCGTCGAGCGTCTGCTGCGAAGCCTTGCGGGTCGCGATGGTTTCGCCCTTCTGATTCGCGGCTTCAATGATGTCCTTCGCGTCCTGCGCCCACTTGGCCGGCAGTTCACCGTTCATCCGACGGACGAATTCGGCGGCTTCGGCCGAATGCTTTGCGCGGTAGGCATCGAATTGCTTGTTCCATTCCGCTTCAGCACGGGCACCGGCTTCCTTCGCGTCCCACGCCCCATAGACTTCCTGCGGAATCACGAACGGTTCCCAGGTCCAGCCCATGCCCGCACGAGCGTCGGCAATTTCCTTGGCGCCCAGCGGCGCGCCATGCGAATCGTGGCTGCCTTGCTTGGTCGGCGCACCCTTGCCAATAGTCGTACGGCAGCAGATCAGCGTGGGTTTATCCGAGTTCTTCGCTTGCGCAATGGCTGCGTCCACTGCGTCCACGTTGTGGCCGTCTACCGCACGGATCACGTTCCAGCCGTACGCTTCGAAGCGCTTTGGGGTGTCGTCGTGGAACCAGTGTTCAACGTGACCGTCGATGGAAATACCGTTGTCGTCGTACAGCGCGATCAGCTTGTGCAGCTTGAGCGTGCCCGCGAACGAACAGGCTTCGTGCGAGATGCCTTCCATCATGCAGCCGTCGCCGAGGAACACGTACGTGTGATGGTCGACGATCTTCGCGCCGTCCTTGTTGAATTCCGCTGCAAGCAGCGCTTCGGCGAGCGCCATGCCGACCGCGTTCGCCAGACCCTGGCCAAGCGGACCGGTAGTCGTTTCAACGCCCGGCGTGATGCCGTATTCCGGGTGTCCCGGCGTTTTCGAATGCAGTTGGCGGAAGTTCTTGAGTTCGTTGATCGGCAGGTCGTAGCCGGTCAGGTGCAGCAACGAGTACAGCAGCATGGAACCATGGCCGTTCGACAGTACGAAACGATCGCGGTCAGCCCAGTGCGGGTTGCTCGGGTTGTGCTTCAGGTGACGCGACCAGAGCGCGACGCCGATTTCCGCCATGCCCATTGGCATGCCCGGATGGCCGGAGTTGGCTTGTTGAACGGCGTCCATTGCCAGCGCACGGATTGCGTTGGCCATCAGGGTGGTCTGGCTGGAAGTCGGGGTGGTCATGTCGAGTCCGGTAGGTCCTGAAAAGATCCTGGGATGATTCTGGGCGACGCACCGGAGCGAACGATGAAACCACGTTTTCAACACCCGGAGCGACGAGAAACGGAGAGGATCGGAAGCCGGTTATTCTAGCAGACGACTTTGGAGCGCTGGCGCGAGGGCAGCGCAGTAGCGAGCGGCGCCGAAGGGGATTGTCCGCCGGAAACGTAAATCATAACGAAAGCTTCGCGCGGGCACGCTCCCTGCATCGACATATCGCGCCAGCGCGACGTAGCGCAGCAACAGAAATCCGCGCAGCCCTTCTGCCAAAAGGCGCCATGGCACAATGCACCGATCAAGCCAAGCTCGAGGAGAAGCCCTTATGTCCGACCCCCGCCCCGCCGATGTGCCGTGGCTCACGCCTTACCTGACCGTTCGCGACGCCCGTGTCTCCACGGGCTTCTACGAACAGGCGCTAGGTTTTGCGGTGCGTGACAGCGTCAACGACGACGGCGCCGTGATTCATGTCGAGATGACGTATCGCGGACAGTTGATCCTGATGTTCGCCCCTGAAGGCGCGTACGGCTCGCACGCGAAGACGCCGAAAAGCACGGGCCTGATGGCGCCGCAATCGTTCTATCTCTATGTCGACGATGTAGACGCCGCGTTCGCACGTGCAATCGCGGTTGGCGCGAAGCCGCTGATCGAACCGCAAGACCAGTACTGGGGCGATCGTTTTGCGCAGTTCGAAGACCCGGACGGGTATCGCTGGGCAATCGCCCGGCATTTGAATTAGGCTGGGTCTGTCGCGTTCTACGTTGTTGGTCGTTGGCTGAACGGATATAGCTCAAGCACCCATCACTTCCCTGCCCGCGCTTTTTAGCGCCCGGGCGAGTCACTTCATGCCACGTTTCTTTGTAGCCAGCCCGCTCGTCGCGGGCGAAATCATGCCCTTGCCGGACGAGGTCGTCCGCCATGTTCACGTTCTGCGCCTGCAAACTGAGGACACCGTCCATCTCTTCAACGGCTCGGGCGGTGAATATCGCGCGCGTCTGGTTGAAATCGGCAAGCGCACCGCGACCGTGCAACTCGATCAATTCACCGACCGCGAAACGGAGCCGCCTTATCGCATCACGCTGGCGCAAGGCGTGGCGGGTGGCGACAAGATGGACTGGCTGATCGAAAAAGCGGTCGAACTGGGCGTCACGTCCATCGTTCCGCTCACTGCCGAGCGCGGCGTGGTGCGGCTATCGGGCGAACGTGCGGCGCGTCGGCAAGGGCATTGGCAGGCGTTGGTGCAAGCCGCATGCGAGCAATGCGGAAGAAATCGGGTGCCGGATGTAGCGGCGCCTCAGGTCCTGGATAAATGGCTCGGTAACCTACCGCCCGCCGAAGATGGCGAGTTGCGGCTGCTGCTGTCGCCGCGAGCGCAGCTTGGGTTTGCCTCTTTGCCAGCGAGCGCGCCCAGCGCACCCGTGACCATCGCGATCGGGCCAGAAGCCGGGTTTTCGCCGGCAGAGGAAGCGGCCATTGTGGATGCCGGTTTTACCACCCTTGGTCTCGGACCTCGCGTCTTGCGCACCGAGACGGCCGGCATGGCCGTCCTTGCTGCGCTCGCCGCGCGCTGGGGCGGGTGGTGAATTAGCCGCCGCCGCGCCACGATCCATCCCAAAATAAACGCAAAAAAGCCGGTCAGCGCCCGTGTTCAACAGACGACGACCGGCTTTCTAACCGCCTTGCACCGAAAAAAAACGCAGCGCCCGGCGCGGGGAACATGGCCCCGAACTTGGGCGCTTACCGCTTACGTTCAGGCGAACAGCTCACGCAGGCGAACGGCTCAGGCAGGCAAACGGTTCAGGCGAACGAGTAAAACACCCTGAACGCCACACGCCGTTCCGCCCAGAATTCCGCTGCTTCGCGAAACACGTCGAGCAGGGTCTCGCGCCCTTCCTTGTCAAATTTCTGAGCGACGGGCAACGCTTCCAGCACGATCACGAACCCCGGCTGCGAACCGGCTTTGTGTACGAGGTCGGTCAGACTGTCGTACAGCGCGTCGTAGTTCTTCCCGAAGTGCTTCGGAAACAGAAACGACGTGGCGATGGTTTCGAGCACTTCCTGCTTGCTCTGGGCCTGGCCGCAATACGCGTAAAGAAAATGCTGGCCCAGCTTGCTCGCTTCGTCGGCGAGATCCTGGACCCTGAAAGCGCGGATCGACTGCACGATATTCGATCGTACCGTCTTGAAAAGACTCATAGACCCCTCGTTCAATGATGACAGCGCCGCGCTCTGTTCGTCGTCGGGTCGATTTTCGTCTGTCGTGCGGAGTCGCAAAACTCGCTGGAACATGTTGCCATCGCCGGCGAAAAGATCACCCGCGACACCGTTGTCGTGCGCGTAGATGTTGTCGCTCATGCCGTTCATCCCGAAGTTAATCCCGCAATGCGTTTAAAACTCACGTAATGGTCGTCGGTATAGAAGCAGTTGTCGATCTGCCGACGGGGCCCGCCACATACAATCCGACGTGCGCCGCGATCGCGGGCGCGCGGCGTAGGAACGGTGTATTCGTGGTAAAAGCCGCGCGGGTGCGGCGGCAGCATACGCTCGCGATTGCCAAACACGATGCCGTCTTTCTCATACGGAAACGGCCCGCCAGCCTCAATCCGCCGCAGCGTCACAATGGCCTGTTTCGGCAATTGCGCGGCGTCGACGGTAGTCTGCGACGGTTCCGAACCCGTTGATGCGGTATCGCGCCAGCTCTCTGCGCGCGGATCGCTTTTCAGCTTGTCCTTGTCTTGCAACACGTGCGGCGATTCCGCCTGCGACGCTCCTGCTGAGGTATTCGCGGCCGGGCTGTGGGAATCCGGCCCGCTCTTCCCGCAGCCGCTTACCACCAAAGAAAGCGCCACGATGAATCCACAAAACCATGCGCGCTTCACGAAACCTGTCCCCGCTTTGAACCCAGAAATATGACGACCATGAAAGACGTAAGGGTATCGCTAATGACACCGGGAATCAATGTTGGTTCGGAAGATGCCCATTTTTCAGGCGATTTTTGCCTCGCATTTGACCGTTACATGCGGTTCGCCAGCACTTTTTCGTTGATGGTCAAAAAAATAGGCCTCGATCATATTTAAGATCAGTCTGAGATATTTTTATCCCACATAGATGAATAATGGCTTCATGCATGGTTTGGGGAGTGGAACCAGCGTCGCCTCTCTCGCGAAGCTCCCACGGCGCAAAGTCGGCACCATTGCTGTTTGGAGGACAAAGCAAATCCCCTTGCATGCCTCGTGGCGTGCCGGATCATCCGGCACGCTTTTTTTTCGTCCAGGGAAACACAGTAAGCCGCAAGGTTCAGGTCACTAAGTCGAGCAGGCACTCCGTCCATGCCGGGCAAAGATCGCAGAAGTAAAAAGAGGGATTGCGACGAGAAGTCGCAATCCCTCTTTTCTGCAATCCCTCTTCCCGGAGTTCTGCTCGAACCCGCCAGCCCCGCGCGGGTCAGGTCCCACGAATTTAGCGCCGCGAGTTTCGAACCCGGGCTTTGAACCCAGGCTTCAAAAACCCTTACCGCGCCACAGCCGTGGCGTCCGCCACCAGCAACGCCGTCATGTTGACGATCCGGCGCACCGTAGCCGACGCCGTCAGCACGTGCACCGGCTGAGCCGCGCCCAGCAGCATTGGCCCAATGGCGATGTTATTGCCCGCCGCCGTTTTCAACAGGTTGTACGAAATATTCGCGGCATCAATATTCGGCAGTACGAGCAAATTCGCGTCGCCTACCAGCGTTGACTCAGGCAGGATTTCGCGGCGCAGATTCGCATCCAGCGCTACGTCGCCGTGCATTTCGCCGTCCACGTCCAGATCCGGCGCTCGCTCGCGCAACAACGCCAGCGTGTCGCGCATCTTGATGGCCGTCGGCGCATTGCTTGTGCCGAAGTTCGAATGCGACAGCAGAGCGATCTTCGGCACAATCCCGAAGCGGCGCACTTCTTCCGCCGCCATGATCGTGATCTCGCAAAGCTGCTCGGGGGTCGGATCCACGTTCACATGAGTGTCGACAATGAAAATCTGCCGGCCCGGCAGCACCAGCGCATTCATTGCCGCGTACACGCTGCAGCCTTCCTTCTTGCCGATCACCTGATCGACGAAATGCAGATGCCGGTGCGTGGTGCTGATCGTGCCGCAGATCATGCCGTCCGCCTCGCCCTTCTTGACCAGCATTGCGCCGATCAGCGTAGTGCGGCGGCGCATCTCCAGCTTCGCCATCTGCGCGCTGATGCCCTTCCTGGCCATCATGGTGTGATACGTCTGCCAGAAATCGCGATACCGCTCGTCGTGATCGGTATCCACAACGGTGAAGTCCACGCCCGCTGTCAAACGCAAACCGTACTTCGTGATGCGCTGCGCGATCACGGCCGGGCGTCCTATCAGGATTGGCTTGGCAATCTTCTCGTCCACCGCGATCTGGACCGCGCGCAGCACGCGCTCCTCTTCGCCCTCGGCGAACACAATCCGCTTCTTGTCCGGCTCCACGCTGCGTGCGAGCTGGAACACGGGCTTCATGGTCGTGCCGCTGTGATAGACGAACTGCTGCAGATGCTGTTCGTACGCGTCCATGTCTTCAATAGGACGCGTGGCCACACCTGAATCCATGGCCGCCTTGGCCACGGCCGGCGCGATCTTCACGATCAAGCGCGGGTCGAACGGTTTCGGAATCAGGTATTCCGGACCAAACGACAGGTCCTGAATGCCATAAGCGGTCGCCACAATATCGCTTTGTTCCTGCCGTGCCAGATCCGCGATCGCGTTCACCGCGGCAATTTCCATCTCACGCGTGATCGTGCTCGCGCCCGCGTCAAGCGCGCCGCGGAAAATGAACGGGAAGCACAGGACGTTATTGACCTGGTTCGGATAGTCCGTGCGGCCGGTGGCAAGTACTGCGTCTGGACGCACTTCCAGCGCGAGTTCCGGCAGGATTTCCGGCGTCGGGTTGGCGAGCGCAAGAATCAGCGGCTTTTGCGCCATGCCCTTCACCATCTCCTGCTTCAACACGCCGCCAGCGGAAAGACCGAGGAACACGTCAGCGCCTTCCATTACGTCCGCCAGCGTACGCGCCGAGGTTTCGCGCGCAAAACGTTCCTTGTCCGGGTCCATCAATTCCACGCGGCCCTTGTAGACCACGCCGGCCAAGTCCGTCACGAAGATGTTTTCGAGCTTCATGCCGAGTTCAACCAGCAGGTCCAGACAGGCCAGGGCTGCCGCGCCCGCGCCCGAGGCGACCAGCTTCACTTCTTCAATCTTCTTGCCGACCACGACCAGGCCGTTGGTAATGGCCGCCGCAACAACAATGGCCGTGCCGTGCTGGTCGTCGTGGAACACCGGGATCTTCATGCGCTTGCGGCATTCCCGCTCCACGATGAAGCAATCCGGCGCCTTGATGTCTTCCAGGTTGATACCGCCGAACGTGGGTTCGAGCGCGCAGATCACGTCGACGAGCTTCAGCGGGTCCATCTCGTTCAGCTCGATATCGAACACGTCAATGCCGGCGAACTTCTTGAACAGCACCGCCTTGCCTTCCATGACCGGCTTCGACGCGAGCGGGCCGATATTTCCGAGTCCGAGCACCGCCGTGCCGTTTGTCACGACGCCGACCAGGTTGCTGCGCGCGGTAAAACGCGCGGCATTCAGCGGATTGGCGACAATTTCCTCGCACGCGAAAGCCACGCCCGGTGAATACGCCAGCGCGAGATCGCGCTGGTTGATCATCTGCTTGGTGGGGGCAATCGCGATTTTGCCGGGAGTCGGAAACTCGTGGTAATCGAGCGCGGCTTCGCGGAGTTTGGCTTTGGCGTTATCGGCTGGAGTGGTCATGAGGCGTCGGTCTAAAGGCAAGATTAGAATAGAAGTTCGAATGCATTGTAGCGCCAATCAAAGGCCGTCCCGACCGGCAATACCGGCCAGACGCGGTACATAGCCCATTTGGACAAGACCTGGAAAAGCAGCATGAGCCGCACGCCGGCAGCCGGTTCACGCCGCAAAATTCCCTTATTGAGATGAAACGCGCGTCAACAGGCGCGCATCGTCCTTAACTCTCCCTCGACATTGCCGGATCGCCGATGCTCTCAGAGTTTTCCCTGATCGAACGATATTTCTCCCAGCCCGCCGCCGCATTTCCGGCAACGGACGACGAGCCGAAGGCAACGCTCGGCATTGGTGACGACTGTGCGCTGCTCGCACCGAAGCGCGGTCAGCATCTGGCAATCTCCACGGACATGTTGGTCTCAGGCCGCCATTTTTTCCCGGATGTCTCCCCGTGGGCGCTCGGTTACAAGGCGCTGGCAGTGAACCTCTCGGACCTCGCAGCCATGGGCGCGAAGCCGCGTGCGTTCACCCTGGCGTTGTCGATGCCGAAAGCCGATGAAAGCTGGCTCGAAGCGTTCAGCAGCGGTCTGTTCCAGATGGCGAACCAGTACGGCTGCGAGCTGATTGGCGGCGATACAACCAGCGGCCCGCACGTGTGCATCAGCATTACCGTGTTCGGCGATGTCCCGGCTGCGCAGGCGCTGCGGCGCGACGCTGCGTGCCCAGGCGACGACATTTGGGTGTCCGGCGTCCTGGGGGGTGCGCGTGCCGGGCTCGGCCTGCGCCGCAACGAATGGTCGATGAAAGATCCTGCCGACGAAGCCATCGCAATCAAGGCACTCGAACAACCGGAACCGCGCGTGGCGCTCGGCATCGCATTGCGGGGAATCGCGCACGCCGCGCTCGATATCTCCGACGGTCTCGCCGGCGACTTGCTGCACATCCTGGAGCGCTCGAAGATGCGCGCGACAGTGAATATCGATCAGATACCGCGCTCCGGCACGCTCGCCACGCTGACCGAAACCGCGCAAGTGCATTGCATCCTGGCGGGCGGCGACGACTACGAACTCTGCTTCACCGCGCCCGTCGCCGCGCGGGCTGAAATCGAGCAGATAGGAACGGCGCAGAAAATTTTGTTGACGCGTATCGGTACAATCGAGGGTCCGGCCGCCGAGGAACAAGCGGCTTCCGGCACGTCCAGCGCGGCCCCGACGGGCGAGCATCACGACCTGCCGGCTATCGACTGGCGCGACAACACTGGTCCGGTTTATTTTCCAGACACGGGCTTCGACCATTTTCATGCAGACTGATCCAATCATCGACACAATCGACGAGACGCCACCCCCGAAGCCTCCACGCCGGACGAGCGTGCGATTCATGCTGTCGCATCCGCTGCATATCCTGTCGCTCGGCTTCGGCAGCGGCTTGTCGCCGATCGCGCCCGGCACGGTCGGCACTTTGTTCGCGTGGGTATCGTTCGTGGTGTTCAACCCGCACCTGACAGTCGCCGAATGGGCAGCGCTGATCGCCGTGGGGTTCGTGGCCGGCTGCTGGTTCTGCGGTTTCACGGCAAAAAAAATGGGCATTGCCGATCCGTCGCCGGTGGTGTGGGACGAGATCATCGCGTTCTGGCTGGTGTTGCTGTTCGTCACGCCGGCCACG
This sequence comes from Caballeronia sp. SBC1, assembly GCF_011493005.1. Classification (NCBI taxonomy): domain Bacteria; kingdom Pseudomonadati; phylum Pseudomonadota; class Betaproteobacteria; order Burkholderiales; family Burkholderiaceae; genus Caballeronia; species Caballeronia sp. SBC1. Next base: position 599,482 of record NZ_CP049156.1, on the reverse strand, counting down.
TTCACCGGGCAATTGTGGGCGTTCATCGTGTTCCGTTTCTTCGACATGGTGAAACCGCCGCCCATCAGTTATTTCGACCGCCGGTTGAAAGGTGGTTTCGGCATCATGTTCGACGACATTGCCGCTGCGTTCTTCACGCTGCTCGTGATTGCGTTGTGGCGCATGACCATTTGATTTCCGTCTTGCTCGCATCTCACGTTTCCGACCGCCCCCACTCGAGGCTTTGCCATGGCTACCGATAACGTCGTCCACCAGCTCGCCATCCGTGCCGGCAACAAACTGCGCGACGAGCGGCTGATGCTCGCGACCGCCGAGTCGTGCACCGGCGGCTTGGTCGCCGCAGCCATGACCGATATTTCCGGCAGCAGCGCATGGTTCGAGCGCGGTTTTGTCACCTATTCGAACCTGGCGAAAACCGAGATGATCGGCGTGCCAGCCGACATGATCGAGCGCCACGGCGCGGTCAGCGAACCGGTCGCCAAAGCCATGGCAGAAGGCGCGCTGAGGAATAGCCGGGCGCAGGTATCGTTGTCGATTACCGGCGTGGCCGGACCGGGCGGCGGCACGGAAACGAAGCCTGTCGGCATGGTGTCTTTTGCGTGGAGCAACCGCTTGCACACGACCGTGGAGACGCAGCAATTCAAGGGCGACCGCGCGCAGATTCGCACGCAAGCGGCAGCGTACGCGCTGCGCGGCTTGCTGGAACTATTGGAACGAAGGGAACGGTGAGTAGACGGTGATCGAAAGGATGGCGGCAATACGGGCTGAGACAGGAACGGCCATGCACGGACGGGTTTGCTGATGCCGGCGTTTGTGTACGACACGGCTCAAATCATCAAATGGCTCGGCTCGCATACCGTTGCCAAGGCGCGCGGCTATGTAGACGAGGTGACGCGTCTGCACTGGGACGAAGACGTGCTGCGCGCCAACGTTCAAGGAACGCAACGCCAGCCGTATACCGTGGAGGTGATGTTTGGCGAGCAGCACGGCAAGCTTTCCGCGCAAGGCCATTGTTCGTGCCCGGTCGGATTCGGCTGCAAGCACGCCGCCGCCGTATTGCTCGCGAGCGCCGCGGACAGGCCGCGCGAGTCCGAAACCGTGCGCCCGGAAGTGGCGGGCTGGCTTGAAGGATTCCGCTCGAGGTTCGCCTCCACTCGCAGCAACTCCGCGAAAAAGCCCGGCGAGACGAGCGGTGCGCTTGCGCTCGTTTATGTGCTGGGAGCGTCACGCATCATGCGCACCCCGGAAGTCGCACTGCATAAAGTGCGGCTCAGTCCGGACGGTTCGTTCCAGACCCTCGACCGGCCCTGGACCAATCTGGACGCGGCGCTTGTCAAGCAGCCGAAGTTCGTCAGCGATGAAGACATGACCATTGTGCGGGGGCTCGTCATTGGGCGTACTCGCAACGATTTCGGCGGTTTCGGGCTACACGGCGAAGATGGTGCGGATCTGGTGAAGCGCATGCTGGCGACAGGACGGTTGTTCAGCGCCATGCCGGCCGACCACGATGCCTCGGAGCCGCGCCGGCCGCTGCGCGAAGGTGAGCAACGGCCAGGACGAATCGAATGGACGCCGGACGCGGATGATCGCGTGCACCCCGTGCTGCAAACCGAGCCGCCCGCCACGTTGGTCATTCCCACCGAACCGCTGTGGTTCGCCGACGCGCAAACGCGTGAAGCGGGCATTGTCGATATGCCGCAACCCGCGCGGCAACTGGCCGATTATTTGTCGATGCCGCCCATCTCGCTCGCCGAAGCGCCGCTGGTCAGCGCCATGCTGCGTGAAGTCGATTCCGACCTGCCCCCGCCGCCCGAGCCGGAAACGCTGAACGTGCGCATTATCGATACGGAGCCCGTGCCAACGCTCGCGCTCGATACACGGCCCGTCAACAGCAGTTGGCGTCCCCGCGACGAGCGCACCGCCGCGAACGTGCTCGACTTTGCCCTCGTGACGTTCGATTACGACGGTTTCAGCATCGACCCCACGCGCGCCACCACGGTCATGCGCGCCGCGTCAGGCGAGATGGTTCAGGTCAGGCGCCGTCACGACGTGGAAGCGCGTTACCTGGCCTCGCTCTACGATCTTGGCTTCCGCCAGATTCCATCGAATCAACGTTTTGGTCCCAAGCCCATTCCCAGCGGCGTGCTCGGCTTGCCCGTGCCCGACGCATGGGCCGTGTTCACCAACGACGCGCTGCCCGCGTTGCGTGAGGACGGCTGGCGCGTGAGCATGTCGCCGGAATTTCGCTTCGACTTTATTGAGATCGACGATATTCAGGGCACCGCACGCCAGGGAAACGACGGCTGGTTCGACCTGGAACTCGGCATTGCCGTGGGTGATCGGAGCGTTCGGCTCGAACCGCTTTTGGCCGATCTGTTCCAGCGTGACCGGCGCTGGCTGGCAGGCGCTATCGATTCAATCCCCGACGAAGAAGGCATTGAGCTGAAGACCGATCTTGGCGAGCGGCTGCGGGTGCGGGCGGCGCGGATCAAGCCGGTGGTGCGCGTACTGATCGATCTCTTCGATACCATCGGCACGCATCCGCTGCGTGTCTCCGAGCAGGACGCCGGGCGGCTGGAAGCGCTCAGCGACACAGGCCGCTGGGAGTTTCACGGCGACCTTTCCATTCGCGAGCTTGCTCAGCGTTTGCAGGAAGGGCCAGGCTTGCGGGAAGTGCCCGTGCCGCGCGGCTTGCATGCCGAGCTTCGGGTGTATCAGCGCGAAGGGCTCAACTGGATGCAGTATTTGCGCGAGCGCAATTTGTCCGGCGTTCTCGCCGATGACATGGGTCTCGGCAAAACCGTGCAGACGCTGGCGCATATCCTGGTCGAGAAGGAGTCCGGACGGCTGGACCGGCCGGTGCTCGTTGTATTGCCGACCACGCTGGTTCACAACTGGCGTGAGGAAGCGAAAAAGTTCGCGCCTGATCTGCGGGTGCTGGACCTGCATGGACCACAGCGCAAGGAACGGTTCGATCAGATTGGCGAGCACGATCTCGTGCTGACCACCTACCCGCTGCTGTGGCGCGATCAGGCAATGTTGTCGCTGCACGAGTACCACCTGCTGATCCTCGATGAAGCGCAAATAGTGAAGAACGTCGCGACCAAGGCCGCGAAGGGTATCCGCGATTTGCGCGCGCGACATCGGCTATGCCTGACTGGCACGCCGCTGGAAAACCACCTGGGTGAGCTGTGGGCGCAATTCGATTTCTTGCTGCCCGGTTTCCTCGGGACGCAGAAAGATTTCACGAAGCGTTGGCGTACACCGATCGAAAAATACGACGATCCGGTGCGGCGCGATTTGCTGGTGCGCCGGATTCGGCCGTTCATGCTGCGTCGAAGAAAGGATGAGGTCGCGAAGGAATTGCCGCAGAAAACGACCATTGTGCGCACGGTGGCGCTTGAGGGCGCGCAACGTGATCTTTACGAGACCGTTCGGATCGCGATGCAGGAAAAAGTGCGGATGGCGGTGGCCGACCAGGGTTTGGCGCGCAGCCATATTGTCGTGCTCGAGGCGTTGCTCAAGTTGCGGCAGGTTTGCTGCGATCCGGCGTTGGTGAAGCTGGCGCGGGCAGGGCGTGTGGAGGAATCGGCGAAGCTCGATTTACTACTCGACATGCTGCCGGAGTTGCTTGAGGAAGGGCGTCGGGTGCTGCTGTTTTCGCAGTTCACCGGGATGCTGGCAATCATTGCTGCCGCGCTCGATAAAGCCGGGCTTCCCTACGTCACATTGACGGGCGATACGACTGACCGGATTACGCCGGTGACGCGTTTTCAGGACGGCGAGGTGCCGTTGTTCCTGATCAGTCTGAAGGCGGGCGGCGTGGGATTGAATCTGACCGCTGCGGACACGGTGATTCATTACGATCCGTGGTGGAATCCGGCGGCGGAGAATCAGGCGACGGACCGGGCGCACCGGATTGGGCAATTGAAGCCGGTGTTTGTCTACAAGCTGATTGTGGCGGGGAGTATTGAAGAACGGATTGTGGCCATGCAGGGCCGCAAAGCCGCTCTCGCCGATAGTATTTTGCGTGAGGACGCGGCCGGAGCAGCGAAGTTTTCTGCCGAGGATATTGAGGCGTTACTGGCGCCAATGCCGGCGGTTTGAGTTCGTTCGCACCGGTGGATCGGGAGGGATCATCGGGCGGCGGGGACTGGGCTTTTGCCCCTGACCGCTTCCGCCCAGCGCCAGCGACCCCTTTCGGTCCGCCGGCGCGGTCAAAAACTTACACCACTACAGTCTGAGCTTCACCGGCAAGCGATTCCCGCACCACACCGATCGACCAAACCTGCTCACCGGCAGCCGACAAAAGACCCGTCGCGGCTTCAGCGTCGGCAGCGGCCACCACCACGACCATGCCGATTCCGCAGTTGAACACCCGATGCATTTCGGCATCCGCCACACCGCCATGCTTCTGCAGCCACGAGAACAACGGCGGCAGCGGCCACGCCCGGTGATCCAGCTCAACCGTCAGGCCATCGCGCAGAACCCGCGGAATATTCTCAACCAGCCCGCCGCCGGTGATATGCGCCATGCCCTTCACAGCCATCTGCGACATCAGCAACAACAACGGCTTCACGTAAATATGCGTAGGCGCCATCAAGGCATCGGCAAGCGAACGGCCATCGAAATCGGCATTCAGATCAGGCTGCGCACGCTCAATAATCTTGCGCACCAGCGAAAACCCGTTCGAATGGATGCCGGAAGAAGCAAGGCCCAACACGACGTCGCCCGGCTGAATGGTCGAGCCATCGATAATCTTGCTCTTCTCGACCGCACCCACCGCAAACCCGGCCAGATCGTACTCACCGTCCGGGTACATGCCCGGCATTTCAGCCGTTTCACCGCCGATCAACGCACACCCGGCCAGCTCGCAACCCTGCGCAATCCCCTGCACCACGGTCGCCGCCGTATCCACGTCCAGCTTGCCGCAAGCGAAATAATCGAGGAAAAACAACGGCTCGGCACCCTGCACCAGGATGTCGTTGACGCTCATGGCGACCAGATCCTGGCCAACCGTGTCATGCTTGTTCAGTTGAAAAGCCAGACGCAGCTTCGTGCCCACGCCGTCCGTGCCGGATACCAGCACCGGCTCTTTGTATCGTTTAGGCACTTCGAACAGCGCGCCGAATCCGCCAATTCCCCCCAACACGCCGTCGCGCATGGTTTTCTTGGCAAAGGGCTTGATCCGGTCGACAAGCGCGTCGCCGGCATCGATGTCCACGCCCGCGTCGCGATAGGACAAACCTTGGGCGTCTGGGGCGGATTTCGGTTGATTCATGGGGGATCGGCGAGAAGGTCGGTAAAATGAGATTTTAACCGATGCCAGCCGCCCGGCCGGATTTCTCGCAGTTCGCGGCCCTGACTCAGAAAGACCGCACCAAACCCTTTTCGAGACTCACGCCCATCCGGCTGGAAACTCGACCCTGCGCTCAACGCCTTTCGCCACGGCATAAACCGGGCATCGGCCCGCTGAGCGCGCCGCTTTTCAAGATACGCCCTGACGGAACCGATTGCCCGTGCAACGCCAACTGACGCTCGATCTCGGCACGCCGCCGCTCGCCACCTTCGATAATTTTTTCGCCGCCGGCAACCACGAACTGGTGACCCGTCTGCGCGAACTCGACGGTGCGCTCGCAGCCGGCCCCGTAGCCGACCGGACCTTCTACGTCTGGGGGGAAGCGGGCAGCGGCCGCAGCCATCTGCTGCAGGCGCTGGTGCACGAAGCGAACGGCCGGGCGCGGTTTCTGAGCCCGCAGGCGCCGCTGGCCGCCTTCACATTCGACCCGAAAGCCAGCGTCTACGCAATCGACGACTGCGAGCAACTTTCAGGCGCGCAGCAAATCGCGCTCTTCAACCTGTTCAACGAGGTGCGCGCGCATCCGGCCAGCGCGTTGGTAGCAACGGGTAACGTGGCGCCGCTGGGTTTATCGGTGAGGGAAGATTTGCGCACGCGCCTCGGCTGGGGACTCGTGTTCCAGCTCACGCCGCTCTCCGACGAAAGCAAGGCCAGCGCGCTGAAACACGCGGCGCGCGAGCGCGGCATCGCGCTGGCCGACGACGTCCCCGCCTATTTGCTCACGCATTTTCGCCGCGACATGCCCAGCCTGATGACCTTGCTCGATGAGCTCGACCGCTTTTCGCTGGAACAAAAGCGCGCCGTGACACTGCCGTTATTGCGCACGATGCTCGCCGCAAAAGAAGGCAACGCGGCAGACAACGCGCCCCGTCCGCAGAACGAGCTTTTTTAGCCCGACTAGTAGTCTGGCACTCCGCCGCAAGCAGCCAGCGAACGCTTCCACCCGCTTCAAGTAAAATGCGCTCCCATGAACCTAGCCCTATTTGATCTCGATCACACGCTCATCCCGACAGACAGCGACCACGAATGGGGTCGCTTCATGGCGAAGCTCGGCATTGTCGATGCCGAGAAGTTCGCGAAACAAAACGACGCGTTCTACGAAGATTACAAAGCCGGCACGCTCGATATCCACGCGTACCTGAGCGCCCAGCTTTCGCCGCTGGCCCAGCACCCGCGCGCTCAACTGGACGACTGGCATGCGCAATTCATGCGCGAAATCATCACGCCGGCCATCGCTCCAGCCGCGCTGGAACTCGTGCGCAAACACCAGGAAGCAGGTGATCTCTGCTGTTTGGTAACCGCCACGAACGCGTTCATCACGGCGCCGATCGGCCGGGCGTTCGGGATTGAAGCGTTGATCGCGTGCGAGGTCGAAACGGTCGACAATGTCCCCAACGGCGAGCTGACCGGCCGCGCAACGGGCACGCCAAGCTATCGCGAGGGCAAGATCGTGCGCACCGAAGCGTGGCTCGCGTCCATGGGAAAAAACCTGAACGACTTCGAACACAGCTACTTCTACAGCGACTCGCACAACGACATTCCTCTACTAGAGAAAGTCACCGACCCGATCGCGACCAATCCCGACGCCACCTTGCGCGCGCATGCGCAAGCCCGCGGCTGGCGCATCCTGGAAATCTTCTCCCCACGTGATTAAAAAACTTATCCGCAAGCTGTTCGGCCAGGAAAGCGCCAAAGAAGAGACCCCGGCAACCGCCCCGCTCTCCGACGATGTAAAACCCGCCCGCAAGAGCACACGCAAGAAAGCCGCGCCCGCCGCAGCGAAGCGTGATCCCAACGTGCCGGTGATCCTGGCGGCGGACGTGCACGGCATCGACCCGTCGCTGATCTCGAAGAACGCGATTCGCGTGACCGATGGCCTGCAGCAAGGCGGGCATCGTGCGTTTATCGTGGGCGGCGCCGTGCGCGACCTGCTGCTGAACGTGGCGCCGAAGGATTTCGACGTTGCAACAGACGCCACGCCCGACCAGGTGCAGAAGCTGTTCCGCCGCGCGCGCATCATTGGCCGGCGATTCCAGATCGTGCACGTGCAGTTCGGGCAGGACATCATTGAGACATCTACGTTTCGCGCGCTCGTCGATACCCCCGTCGACGCACCGCCCTCGCCGCCTCCACCGCGTCTGCGACGCGGCGAGATGGACACGCGCACGCATGCGGTAGATGCCAGCGGCCGCGTGCTTCGTGACAACGTGTGGGGCGAGCAGCATGAAGACGCCACGCGTCGCGACTTCACGATCAACGCCATGTACTACGATCCGGCCACGCAAACCGTGCTGGACTATCACGACGGTATGTCCGACATCCGTGCGCGTTTGCTGCGCATGATTGGCGACCCTGCCACACGGTACCGCGAAGATCCGGTGCGCATGCTGCGTGTCGTGCGTTTTGCAGCGAAGCTCGGCTTCGAGATCGAGCCTGCCACGCGCGCGCCGATCGCGGAACTGGCCGACCTGATTAGCAACGTCCCGGCCGCCCGTCTCTTCGACGAAATGCTCAAACTGCTGCTCTCAGGCCACGCGCTCGCGTGCCTGACTCGGCTGCGCGCGGAAGGTCTGCACCACGGTGTGCTGCCGCTGCTCGACGTGATTTTCGAATCACAGCACGGCGAGAAATTCATCACGCTCGCGTTGACCAACACCGACGAACGTGTGCGCGCCGGCAAAGGTGTGTCGCCGGGCTTCCTGTTCGCCACGCTGCTCTGGAACGACATGCAGACGCGTTGGCAGCAATACGAACTGGCCGGCGAATTCCCCGTGCCCGCGATGCATCGAGCGATGGACGACGTACTCGACATGCAGACCGAAAAGCTTGCTATCCATAAGCGCTTTTCATCGGATATGCGCGAGATATGGGGTCTGCAACATCGGCTCGAAAAACGCTCGGGCAGAACCGCGATGAAGCTGCTGGAACACCAAAGGTTTAGGGCGGGTTATGATTTCCTCCTGCTGCGATGCGAATCCGGCGAACTGGATGCATCGGTTGGTCAGTGGTGGACGGATTTCATCGAAGGGGACACTGCCGCGCGCGAGTCACTGCTCTCGCAAGGCGGGAAGGACCGGGCACCCACCAAGAAACGACGGCGGCGTAGCAGCAACGCCAAAAGCCGCAGGCCGGGTGACGGAATGGAGGGCGGCGCGAGCACCGCAGAAGGGTCAGCTCGCGAAGAGCGTGACGTGCGTGATGTGCGGTATGGCGACGAAAGCGGTGGCCAGCGCGACGATTGACACGGACCGTGCGCGTGTTTTGATCATTTCGATCAACACGCGTGAGTCGTGTTTCGCCGAACGACAGTTGTAGGATTCATGCCATGACGGTAGCTTATCTGGGCCTGGGCGCAAACCTTGGTGACGCGCGCCAGACCCTGAAAGACACAGTGGTGTGTCTTGCTCAGCAACACACGATCACCGTGCTCGCGAAATCGAGCCTCTATCGCACCGCGCCCATCGACGCCGGTGGCGACGACTACTTCAATTGTGTCGTCAAGATCGATACCACGCTGCCCGCACGCCAGTTGCTGCGGCTGTGTCACGGCATAGAAAGCCATTTCGGACGCGAGCGGCCATATAGAAACGCGCCGCGTACACTTGATATCGACATCCTGCTGTACGGCGATTCCTGCATCGAGGAAGCCGACCTTGTCGTGCCCCACCCCCGTCTCACCGAGCGCGCGTTTACACTCGTGCCGCTGGTCGAACTCGACCGCGATGTAGTCATCGCACAACTTGGCCGCGCCGATGCGTTTCTCGCTTCGGTTCAGAATCAACGTATTGAAAAAGTGGCGACACATCAGTGCCCGCTATTCGCTTCCCGCTGTACTTCGCGACGCGAAGCTTGAAAGGTGAATAGCCCCATGAGCATCTCGCCCCTGACCGTCACCGCGCCGCAGTTGCGCCCGCCGCATCGGTATATTGCGATTGAAGGGCCCATTGGCGTCGGCAAGACCACGCTGGCGCGGCTGCTCGCCGAACGCTGGTCAATGCGCACGCTGTTCGAGCGTCCGCAGGAGAACGTGTTTCTCGAACGGTTTTATCGTGACAACACGCGTTACGCGCTACCCACGCAGTTGCAGTTCGCGTTACAGCGCGCGCAGCAAACGCAGGAGGTCGCAGCGGCGCTATTGGGCGCACCCGGGCATCCGGGGCAAAGCGCCAGCGCGCCGCTCATCACCGACTTCATCACCGATAAAACCGCGCTGTTCGCGCGTCTCACGCTTCCCGACGACGAATTCGAGTTGTTCCGGGAGATCGCCAAGCGTATTGATACTTCCGCACCCGCTCCGGATCTGGTCGTGTACTTGCAGGCCAGTCCCGAGGTATTGTTCGCGCGCATTCAAAAGCGCGCGCTGCCGATGGAACTGCAGATTCCCGACACGTACCTGCGCGCCCTCTGCGACGCCTACAATGACTTCTTCTATCATTACGACGCTACGCCGCTGCTGACGGTGAACGCCGAGCATTTGAATCCGCTGGAATCGGACGCCGATCTGGCGCTGCTGGTAGACCGCATTGAAACCATGCGTGGGCGCAAGGAATTCTTTGTCAAGGGCACGTCACTTTAAGTCCGTCCGGCTTGCGCGCAGGCGTGCCGTCTCTTATCTAGTCGATGTGGAAATTGCCATGGCGTATTTGCAGGAAACCAGCCGCTCCGCGATCACTGTCCCGAAACTCAGGACCATGCGCGAAGCCGGCGAAAAAATCACGATGCTGACGTGTTACGACGCGAGTTTTTCCGCGTTGCTGGATCGCGCGGGCGTCGATGTCTTGTTGATTGGCGATTCACTTGGAAACGTGCTTCAAGGGCACGGCACAACATTACCCGTCACGCTGGCCGATATCGCGTATCACACTGCGGCAGTCGCGCGAGGCAACAAGAATGCGCTGGTTGTCGCCGATATGCCGTTTGGTACGGTCGGTTCTCGTGAGGAAACCTATGCGAACGCCGTGCAATTGATGCGGGCGGGCGCGCAGATGGTCAAGATCGAAGGCGGAGAATGGGTCGCCGATACGGTCAAGTTTCTCGTCGACCGGTCAATTCCGGTTTGCGGGCATGTGGGTTTGACGCCGCAATCGGTGCATGCGTTTGGCGGCTTCAAGGTGCAAGGGAAAACCGATGCTGGTGCCGAGCAAATGCGCCGCGATGCGCAGGCGTTCCAAGATGCCGGCGCGCAGCTGCTGGTGATCGAAGCGGTGCCTACGCTGCTGGCTAGCGAGGTCACGCAACAGTTGGTTATCCCGACAATTGGCATTGGCGCGGGGATCGAGTGTTCGGGCCAAGTGCTGGTGCTGCACGATATGCTCGGGATTTTCCCAGGCAAACGGCCGCGCTTTGTTAAAGACTTCATGCAAGGGCAACCGAGTATTCTTGCCGCCGTCGAGGCGTATGTTCACGCCGTTAGGGAGAAGACCTTTCCGGGACCGGAGCATACGTTTTAAGGGGCTTTTTGCGGTTCTGTCAGGGGCAGCATTCTACGCATCTAGCTTCGTTGAGCCACTTCGCGTTACGAGCTGACATAAGTTCACCCGAAAGCTGGGGGATGTCATGGGAACGACTTACGAAGAAGACGTGGTGGCCTGGGCGACCGAGCAGGCGGCGTTGCTGCGTGCGGGCAAGCTGTCAGCCATCGACATTGGACACATCGCCGAGGAGATTGAGGACGTGGGCAAGAGCGAACAACGCGAGTTGGCCAGCCGCATGGCTGCGCTGTAGGCCCATCTGCTCAAGTGGCGATATCAACCAGACAGGCGCGGCAGCAGTTGGAGGCGCACAATTGACGTTCAGCGCGAGCGCATCGAGCTGCGGCTGAAGAAAACGCCAAGTCTGGCGCCGATGCTGGTGGATCCGGAGTGGATCATGGATATGTGGGCCGACGCGCGCCAGACAGCCAGCCAGGAAACAGAGATCGGGTTTGCAATCTTCCCTGACGCCTGTCCGTGGAGCATGCAGCAGGCGCTCTCTCAAGCGTTTTACCCGGATTAGCCGATGCGTGAAGCGAGAGGGTGTGCATGGAGGGCTACGTTGCGCGGTAACGTAGCCGGCCGTTTCTCTTCTTTTCTCTTGTGTTCTCTTAGCATTAGCTCAACCGCTTCAATCGCGCCGGCATCGCGCCGCGAAGCGCGTTGCAAATCATCAGCGACTCCGCGCGGTCCAGGTCCTCACGCGTCAGCGTGCGTTCCTCAGCCTCCAGCTCTTCAATCAACACGCCACGCATCACGCCCGGCAACAATCCTGCATCGAGCGGCGGCGTGCTCCAACGGCCGTTGAGTCGCACGAACACGTTCGATCGCCCGCCTTCCGTCAGCTCTCCGCGCTCGTTGAAGAACAGCATGTCAAATGCGCCTTGCGCTTCGGCCTTGCGCCACGCACGATCGTATTCTTCACGCGACGTTGTCTTGTGCCTGAGCAACGGATCATCCGACGATCGCGGCGCAAAGCCATATTCCGATGCCAGTAAAACGTCGACCGTTGACGCCGCCAACGGCGCGAGCGGCGCACTCGTCACGGCAATCTCGCCGCTTTTGCTCAACGCAATCCGCAACCGATAACCCGCTTTCGCTTCGAAGCTCGCACATGTTTCATCGATACGTTCCTGCAGCTTCACCGGATCAAACGGAAAGCCGCACCACTCGGCGCTAGAGGCAAGTCGCGCAAGATGCCGATCTCCATGCCGAACGCGTTGTTCCCGCGTAGCAAAAGTTGTCTCGAATAGCTGGAAACCCGGATCCGAGCCGGTCAGGAATTGAGCCTTCAATTGGCACTCCTCGAATTCATCGGCGGCAACGCTGTCCAGCACAATGCCTGCGCCCACGCCCATCTTGCCTCTGCCATGCTCTATTTCCAGCGTCCGGATCGGCACCGACAAACAGAAGTCCTGGTGAGTGTCGAGCCAGCCGATTGCGCCTGTATAAATGCCGCGCGGCGTGGCTTCCAGCGCGTCGATCAGTTGCATCGTCTTGTGCTTCGGCGCGCCCGTGATCGAACCGCACGGCATAAGCGCCCGAAGAATGGGCGCGAAGGTGGCGCCGGGAAGCAACCGCGCTTCGACCGTCGATGTCATCTGCCAAATCGAGGTGTATGCCTCAACCGAAAACAAGTGCGGTACGTGCACGCTTCCCGTGACCGCGACACGCGACATATCGTTACGCAGCAGGTCGACGATCATCACGTTTTCAGCTCGGTTCTTCGGATCGAGCCGTAGCCATTCTGGGTCCGCGCTGCGAGGCGCGGTGCCCTTCATCGGCCGTGCGCGCAGCACGTCGCCCTCGCGGCGGATGAACAACTCGGGTGAGCATGACAGCACATCGCGCCCATCGGGCAGCGCAATCAGCGCGCCGTATTGCACCGGCTGCCGCTCCCGCAGCCTCCGATATAACCCAACGGTCGAGCCGAACACATCGAAGGCGAGACGGAACGTGTAGTTGACCTGATAGGAATCGCCCGCCAGCAACGCTTCCTGGACGGCCGTAATGGCTTGCTCGAATGCATCCCGCGACACACTCGCTTCAATGTTCGCTACACCCGCCACCGACGGCTGGTCGGCCAGGCCGTTATCGCGCGAGGCGAGCCAACCTTCGGCCTCTTCACGCGATAACAACGTGCACTCGCGGAACAACAAAAAGCGCAGCGCGGCATCGCCGGGCTGCGCTAACTGGAGGTTACGGCCAAATTCATAGTCTGCGAGCACGACGGCGTGCAATCCGTCGCGCAGGTCTGCTGCAACACTCGCGCACACTGCGTCGAGTTCGGCGGCGTCATGACATGACCGTTCGCGCAGGAAGCTGGCGTAAAGGCGACTCGACCGCCTTTCGGCGGTCGAGTCGCAATCGTCGAGCAGCGCGAAAACCTCGCTGCGTTGCTGCATGATCATTGCCTTAATCGAAGATTGCTCAGTCGAAGAAACTCTTCACCCGATCGAACCAGCTCTTGCTTTGCGGGCTATGACGAGCGCCGCCTTCCGTCAGCGAACGCTCGAACTGCTTGAGCAGATCGCGTTGCTGGTCAGTGAGCTTGACCGGTGTTTCGACCTGCACATGCACATATAGGTCCCCGGCAATGCTCGAGCGCAATCCCTTGATACCCTTGCTACGCAGCCGGAAGGTCTTGCTCGACTGAGTGCCTTCCGGCACGGTGAAACTCGCGCGGCCAGCCAGCGTGGGTACTTCGATCTCACCGCCAAGCGCCGCCGTGGTGAACGGAATCGGCATCTGGCAATGCAGGTCGTCACCGTCGCGTTCGAACACCGAATGCTGCTTGATGTGAATCTCGACGTACAAATCACCGCTCGGACCGCCGTTGATGCCCGGCTCGCCGTTGCCCGACGAACGAATGCGCATGCCGTCGTCAATACCCGCCGGAATCTTCACTTCCAGCGTCTTCGTTTCCTTCACCTTGCCCGCGCCGTGGCAATGTCCGCACGGCTCAGGAATGTAAGTGCCGGTTCCGTGACACTTGGGGCAAGTCTGCTGGATGCTGAAAAAGCCTTGCGACATGCGCACGGTGCCTTGACCCTGACACGTTGGACAGCTCTCCGGCTTGGTACCGGGCTTCGCACCCGAGCCCTTGCAAATCTCGCAATTTACCCAGCTCGGGACGCGAATTTGCGTGTCGTAGCCGTGTGCCGCCTGCTCCAGCGAGATTTCCATGCTGTAGCGCAAGTCCGCACCGCGATAAACCTGCGGACCCGCCCGCCCACGGCTGGCTCCCGCGCCACCGCCGGCGGCCTGGCCGAAGATGTCGCCGAAAATATCGCCGAACGCATCGGCGAATCCGCCAAAGCCTTGCTGACCTGCACCGGCCATGTTCGGATCGACGCCGGCATGGCCGTACTGATCGTAGGCCGCGCGCTTTTGCGGATCCGAGAGCATTTCGTAGGCCTCTTTGACCTCCTTGAAACGCGCTTCCGAATCCTTGTTATCCGGATTGCGGTCGGGGTGATGCTTCATCGCAAGCTTGCGATAAGCCTTCTTGATTTCGTCGTCGCTCGCATTCTTCGCGACGCCCATAACCTCGTAGTAATCCCGTTTCGCCATATCGGTTCAGCGCCACCGCGGCTGATCAGAGATCAGGTGCGGCAGCTCCCTCTTGGATGCCTGGAGTCTCGCGACTCATGTGGTTCGTCGACGTCTGGCATACATGCATGATTCGCGCGATCAATAAGTGACCGGCACGCAAATCAACCCGCACAAAGCACAGCGCCCTCTAAAAAAACAACGTGCCCGGAAAGCCATTTGGCTCGCCAGGCGCGCTCTTCGTCCGTGCGCTCAACTTCTCGCTGGACATTTTTCGTCGCGGTCCCGCGCAACACCCAGGCTGCACAGGACCGGTTCGTTCATCGACGAATCGCTGACGCGGTTCAATCGACTTAGTCCTTCTTCACTTCCTTGAAGTCGGCATCGACAACATCATCGTGCTGCTCCGGCGCCGCTTGCGCACCGGGGCCGCCTGCTGCGCCCTCTGCACCTGCCGCGCCCGCCGCACCTTGCGCTGCAGCCATGTCGGCGTACATCTTTTCGCCGAGTTTCTGCGACGCCGTTGCCAGCGTTTCAATCTTCGCGTCGATCGAAGCCTTGTCGCTCGCCGTGCTCTTCAGCGCTTCTTCCAAGTCCTTCAATGCCGCTTCGATCTTTTCCTTCTCAGCCGCTTCAACCTTGTCGCCGTATTCAGCTACGGCCTTCTTCGTGCTGTGCACCAGCGCGTCGCCCTGATTGCGCGAGTCGGCCAGTTCACGCAGACGGTGATCTTCTTCCGCGTTCGCTTCGGCGTCCTTCACCATCTTGTCGATCTCGGCGTCCGACAAGCCCGAGTTCGCCTTGATGACGATCTTGTTTTCCTTGCCGGTCGCCTTGTCCTTCGCGCCGACGTGGAGAATGCCGTTCGCGTCGATATCGAAGCTCACTTCGATCTGCGGCGTGCCGCGTGCTGCCGGCGGAATGCCTTCGAGGTTGAACTCGCCCAGCAGCTTGTTGCCGGCTGCCATCTCGCGCTCGCCCTGGAACACCTTGATCGTCACGGCGCTCTGGTTGTCGTCAGCGGTCGAATAGACTTGTGCGTGCTTGGTCGGGATGGTCGTGTTCTTGTTGATCATCTTCGTCATCACGCCGCCAAGGGTTTCAATACCCAGCGACAACGGCGTCACGTCCAGCAGCAACACGTCCTTACGATCACCCGACAGAACCTGGCCTTGAATCGCGGCGCCAACAGCCACGGCTTCGTCCGGGTTCACGTCACGGCGCGGTTCCTTGCCGAAGAATTCCTTAACCTTTTCCTGCACCTTCGGCATACGCGTCATACCGCCGACCAGGATGATGTCGTCGATTTCGCCGACCTTCACGCCTGCATCTTTAATAGCGATACGGCACGGTTCCATCGTGCGTTCGATCAGGTCTTCAACCAGCGACTCCAGCTTCGCACGCGTAATTTTCAGGTTCAAGTGCTTCGGACCCGACGCGTCCGCCGTGATGTACGGCAGGTTGATTTCGGTCTGAGCAGCCGACGACAACTCGATCTTCGCCTTTTCAGCGGCTTCTTTCAGGCGTTGCAGCGCGAGCACGTCCTTCGACAGGTCAACGCCTTGATCCTTCTTGAACTCGGCGATGATGTAGTCAATGATGCGCTGGTCAAAATCTTCGCCGCCGAGGAACGTGTCGCCGTTCGTGGAAAGCACTTCGAACTGCTTCTCGCCGTCGACGTCCGCGATTTCGATGATCGACACGTCGAACGTGCCGCCGCCCAAGTCGTACACCGCAATCTTGCGATCGCCCTTTTCGTTCTTGTCCAGACCGAACGCGAGCGCGGCTGCGGTCGGTTCGTTGATGATCCGCTTCACTTCCAGACCGGCGATACGGCCCGCGTCTTTCGTCGCCTGACGTTGGCTGTCGTTAAAATACGCCGGAACCGTAATGACGGCTTCCGTGACTTCTTCGCCGAGATAGTCTTCAGCGGTCTTCTTCATCTTGCGCAGCACTTCGGCCGAGATTTGCGGCGGTGCCAGTTTTTGATCGCGGGCTTCAACCCAGGCGTCGCCGTTATCGGCGCGCACGATCTTGTAAGGCATCAGTGCGATGTCCTTTTGCACTTCTTTTTCGTCAAAACGGCGACCGATCAACCGTTTGACCGCGTACAGCGTGTTCCGCGGGTTCGTGACCGACTGACGCTTCGCCGGCGCGCCGACGAGAATTTCGTTGTCGTCCACATAAGCGATGATCGACGGCGTGGTGCGCGTGCCTTCCGCGTTCTCAATCACCTTGACCGTGTTGCCTTCCATGATCGCTACGCACGAGTTCGTCGTGCCCAGATCGATACCAATGATTCTGCCCATTTTTATCACTCTCCTGACTTTGATTGCAGCAGGTCCGTTTTCGCGTTTTCGCCGTGGTTGACGGTCAAATCCGCTAGCCGGATGCCCAAAATTTAACCCTGTACGCCAAATAAGAGCGTTCGCATCGTTTTCAAGACCAAAAACTGACGCTTCCCCGCTTTTTTTCAGCCGATCTGAAACTTTTCTTGGGGCTCACCGCTCACGCCTTCGCTTCGAGTAACCGGATTTTCTCGCGGGCGGCTGCGACTGCGGCTTCAAACTGGCCAAGCCCATGCCAGCCGGTTGCTCGTCCAAGGCGCTTGCCCCGGTAGAAGAAGAACCACGTTGGCACGCCATGCAGCATGAAACGGCGGCCAAGATCGCGATGCTCGTAGACGTTGCTGTGAAACCACCTCAGCCCGAGCGCCCGGATCTCGCCCGGTTGTGCGAGCATCGCCTTCTTCGCAATTTCGCAGTTGAAACACTCGAAACCCCAGAAGAACACGACGGCCAGTTCGTCCGCCGCCGACTCGAGGCCGGCATCGAACGTCTTGGCGCTCAATTCCTGCATGCCGAAAACGGCAAACGCCGTGGCGTCGACAGGAATATTGGCCATGACAGCAGCGTCTTTGGCTGAAACGCTTATTTCGGCGCGGCGACCGTGACGAGCGCCGGGCGCAGAACGCGGTCCGCGATCACATAGCCCTTTTGCAGCACCGAGACCACCGTGTTCGCGTCTTGCTCGGCCGGCACCATCGAAATTGCCTGATGGCGGTGCGGATCGAATTTCTCGCCAACCGGATTGACCTCAATCACACGGCCCTTTTCGAGCGCGGCGGTCAGTTGGCGCAGCGTCAGTTCAACGCCTTCGCGGACTTTTGCCAAGTCGGTGGACGAATGCGTCAGCGCGGCTTCCAGGCTGTCGAGCACCGGCAGCAAGTTTTCCGCGAAATTTTCGATCGCGAATTTATGCGCCTTCTGCACGTCTTCCTGGGCTCGGCGCCGCACATTCTCGGTCTCGGCCTTCGCGCGCAAGAACTCCTCTTGCAACGACGTTGCCCGAGCTTGCGCTTCGGCGAGCAATGCTTCGGTTTCGTTCGCGTCGACGGCTTCCGGTACGGAATTCGTGTCCGGCATGCCGGGCTGCTGGATAGTTTGGGCCGCCGCGGTGTTGTCGACGGGCGTGGAGTTCTGGCTCGCGGAATTGTCTTGCGTGTTTTCCATGTCGCTTAAGATTTTGCTATTGGTGAAAACGGATGAAATCGAACGCAACGTTGCGGTTTCGACCCATCAAAAAGCTGCCGATGATAGCCGCCAACTCAACGTTGCAAAAACACAACTGCCGGAACAGCGGGCAGTGCGAGTAAAGCGAGGGACATCCTGTGTTCGTTCTGAAAGACGCATTTGAGGCTCAGATGAGCGTTTTCAAGGTGTTGCATGCGCTTTCCGGGGCTGTTTCTAGGCTGTGGAAATGACCGGTTACAACCATTTTCGGCCTGTCATCAGATTCAGATTGAGCCGGTCGACTTGCTCGCCTACACTTCGAACATGTCTTCGGAAGCGCTAGTTAACCCTAATCTTACGAATGCCCGAATCCAAGGTTTTTTTATCGCTGAAGCTTGATTCAATGTAGCTCTAGCGCCTGCTTTTCAGAGCTGTTGCGTTGTTACAGGGGGTGCCCATGAAACTGACCTTTGCTATTGCGATCGTCGCATTGGTACTTGTTGGCGGCACCACGACCATTTGCATGTCTGGCGCGGTCAACGACCACACCACAGAGTACGGTGGCATCTCGGCCACCATGGAACACCTTTTCAGTCCGAGCCTGAAAGTTTGTCGATAATGCGGCGGTCGCGCTTGGTCGGGCGGCCCTGCAGTGCGGCTGCTGGCTCGCGATACGTCTTCCTCCGCTCACTCTCCGCAACACGCTTTTCCCGTCCGGTGTCCGTTTCCGCATAAAGCGTCTGCGCAATCGGCGCTGGACCGCGCACTTCGCAAATTCCCAGGACGTTCACTTGCCAGAGCACGTGTTCAATCTCGATCTCCACGAGATCGCCGACGCGTACGTCCTTGGACGGCTTCACATTCGCGCCGCCAATTCGCACGCGGCCCTTCTCGACGGCGTCGCTCGCCAGTGAGCGCGTTTTGAAAAAGCGCGCTGCCCACAGCCATTTATCGATACGAAGGCGCGCGCTGGAGTCGGTTGATATCTGGTAGTTCACGAGTGGTCAATAAGGTGGTCTATGCTACTGCGCTCAGCGTATGCGGCACCTGAACCGGCCAGCCTTGCAGGTGTTGCGCAACAATTTCGCCCAGCGCCTTGATCCAGGCCGGCGATGCATTCAGGCAGGGAATCCGGTGAAACTCCTTGCCGCCTGCATGCAGGAATTCATCACGCACTTCCATACCGATTTCCTCGATCGTTTCCAGGCAATCCGACGTAAACCCAGGGCAGAACACGTCTACTCGCTTCACGCCCGCCGCTCCGAGTTCAGCGAGCGAGGGCGCGGTATAAGGCTGCAGCCATTCTGCCCGGCCAAAACGAGACTGGAATGTCACCCGGCACTCGACCGGCGACAAGCCGAGCGCAGCCATGAGCAACGAGCCGGTCTGTTGACACTGATCATGATACGGATCGCCAAGATCCATGGTGCGCTTTGGCACCCCGTGGAAACTCAGCACCAGCCGGTCGCCCGCCGCAAAGTCCGGCTGGCCGTGATGCCGCCAATAGTCCCGCACCTGCTCGGCCAGCGCGCCAATATAGGCCGGATGGTCGGCGTATTGACGGATAGTGCGCAGTTCGGGCTGATTACGCACGTGCCGCAAGGCGCTGAACGCGTCATCGAACGCGGTAGCCGTGGTCGAAGACGAATATTGCGGGTACATGGGAACAAGCAGCACGCGCTCGGCGCCTTCCAGCTTGAGTTGATTCATCATGGCCGGAATGTCAGGCGTTCCGTAGCGCATGGCGTAGTCCACGATCACGTGATAGTCGTTCACCATGAACAAGCGCCGCAACGCCTCCACCTGTTTCTCCGTATAGACCCGCAGCGGCGAGCCCTCAGGTAGCCATACCTGGGCATATTTTTTCGCCGACGCACGGCTGCGAAACGGCAGGATTGCCAGCCTCAGGATCACTTGCCACACAAGCGCCGGAATTTCCACCACGCGCGGGTCCGACAGGAACTGCGCGAGGTACTTGCGCACGGCCTTGGGCGTGGGCGCGTCTGGCGTTCCGAGGTTGATCAGCAGCACCGCGACGCGATGCGAAGCGGATGGCTGCGAAGGCAACTCGAGGTCGTAGCGCATGGAGGAAAGGGGCTGTGAAGCCTGTGTAAGTAAGTGAAACCCATTATAGCGGCGCGTTTCGGAACGCAACATCGGCCGAACGGCCGAGTGGTGCACGGGGCTGGGGCAAGGCAAGATGGGTTGTCTGCCGAACAGATTTGCAGCATTTTGCGGGCCGCCCCGGCAGACGACTTAATGTGGACGGCTCAATGTGGACGGCTTCATGCGAGCGGCTGATTGGAAACCAATCTGGAAGCCGCTCGCACGGGCCTATTGATGGCTGAGCGAGAGGGATAACAGGCGCGCGGTGATATCAACAATGGGAATCACGCGGTTGTACGCCATCCGCGTGGGTCCGATCACCCCGAGCGTACCCACAATCTTCCCGTTCACTTCATAGGGCGCGGTCACCACGCTCATTTCCTCGATCGGCACGAGATTCGACTCGCCGCCGATAAAAATCTGCACGCCTTGCGCGTGGCTCGAGACATCGAGTAATTGAAGGAGACTCGTCTTTTGGTCGAACACGTCGAAAAGCTTGCGCAGCCGCGCCATGTCGGAGGAAAGATCCGCCACTTCCAGCAAGTTGCGCTCGCCCGAAATCAGCAGGGTGTCGCCTTGATCCGTTTCGTCGACGCTCGCGGCCACCGCTGCCTGCATCAGCGAGGTCATGTCGCCGCGCAACGCGTCGATTTCCTCGCGCAGTCTGCGGCGTACTTCGTCGAAGGACAAACCGGCGAAATTCCCGTTGATATAGTTCGACGCCTCGGTGAGCTGCGACGGCGAGTAGTCGCGCTGGGTCGCCATGATGCGGTTCTGCACGTCGCCTTCCGGCGTCACAATGATCAGCAGGATGCGCTTGTCGGACAGGCGCATGAACTCGATCTGCTTGAACATGTGACTGCGGCGCGGCGTGAGAATGACGCCAGCGAAGGTGGACAGGTTCGACAGCACGCTCGCCGCGGCCGCCACGATCTTCGCCGGCTCGCCGCCTTGCAGCTTGATCTTGACGGCGGAGGTCATGGCTTCGTCGTCGGTGGTTTCGACGGTGAGCATGGTGTCCACGAAGAGCCGGTAGCCGCGCGGCGTGGGAATCCGCCCCGCCGACGTATGCGGGCTCACCACCAGCCCGAGGTCCTCCAGGTCCGACATGACGTTGCGGATGGTGGCCGGGCTGAGCTCGAGTCCCGAATAACGCGACAGCGTGCGGGAACCGACCGGCTGACCTTCGGCGATGTAACGCTCGATCAGCGTCTTGAGGAGGGTCTGGGCACGTGGGTCTAGCATGGGGAAATTTTAGCTCAACGTGTAAGGAAACAGCGAGCACACCAAATAGGGCGACGACGGCTGACGTTAATTTGTCATTCACCGGTCATCAATTCATGATCCATACCCATTCTAGCGACAATTCCCCCTCCCGCCCGAGGCTTAGCGTATACAGGACAACCCAGAGGACGACCCAGGGCGTCACGGACATGGCGCGCGGTTCTTTTCGACACTCACCTATGGTGTAATGCCGGCATGGAAATTGGTACCCAATTCAAGACTGTCGCGCTCGTGGGGCGCAACAATACGCCCGGCATCAGGGAGCCGCTGACGGCGCTCGCCGCGTGCATTGCGAAACGCGGCTTCGACGTCGTGTTCGAAGCGGAAACGGCGCATGACGTTGGCGTAACCGACTACCCCGCCTTGACCGCGCCGGAAATTGGCGCGCGCGCGGACGTGGCGGTCGTGCTCGGCGGCGACGGCACCATGCTCGGCATTGGGCGGCAGCTCGCGCCGTATCGCACGCCGCTGATTGGCGTGAATCACGGACGGCTCGGTTTCATCACGGACATCACGCTGGCCGAAATGCATGAGCTCGTGCCGCAAATGCTCGCCGGCAGTTTCGAGCGCGAAGAGCGGACCTTGCTGGAAGCGCGCATTGTCCGGGACGGCCGGCCGATCTATCACGCGCTGGCGTTCAATGACGTGGTGGTGAATCGGAGCGGCTTTTCGGGCATGGCGGAACTGCGCGTGTCAGTGGACGGACGTTTCATGTACAACCAGCGCTCGGACGGTCTGATTGTCGCCACGCCAACGGGTTCGACCGCATACGCGCTCTCCTCTTCCGGGCCAATCCTGCATCCGCAGTTGCAGGGTTTTGTGCTCGTGCCCATTGCGCCGCATTCGCTGTCGAATCGTCCCATTGTTTTGCCCGATGACTCTCAGGTAGATATCCAGATTATTGGCGGGCGCGACGTGAACGTGAATTTCGACATGCAGTCGTTTACGGCTGTCGAGTTGAACGACACCATTGAAGTGCGGCGTTCGCGTCATACCGTGCCCGTGTTGCATCCGGTCGGCTATAGCCATTACGCCACGCTGCGCAAGAAGCTGCACTGGAACGAATATCCCTCGCACGAAGACGCCACGAAACTCTAAGACGCCCATGCTCCGTCATCTCTCGATTCGCGACTTCGTCATTGTCGCCGCGCTAGACCTAGAGTTCGAGCGCGGCTTTACCGTGTTTTCGGGCGAAACCGGCGCCGGCAAGTCGATTCTTATCGACGCCCTCGCGCTTACGCTCGGCGCGCGCGCCGACGCCAGCATTGTGCGGACCGGCGAAGCGCGGGCCGATATCACGGCCGAATTTTCGACCCACGCACAAGTCTCGCGCTGGCTGGACGAGCACGCGCTGGCTATCGGCGACACCGATACGGTCATGCTCCGCCGCGTAGTCGATTCAAGCGGGCGTTCGCGGGCGTTCATCAACGGCACGCCGGCCACGCTCGTGCAGTTGCGTGAGCTGAGCGAAATGCTCGTCGACATCCACGGCCAGCACGCCCATCAATTGCTGATGCGCCCGGACGCTCAACGCGAACTCTTCGATACCCACGCGGGCCTTCTCGACTCGGCACAGAAAGTGGCGCGGGCGCACCGGGTCTGGCGCGACGCCACGCATGCAGTGGAACTGGCGCAAAACCGCGATCGCGAATTGCAACTGGAACGCGAGCGACTCGCGTGGCAGTTGAGCGAGCTCGACAAACTCGGGCCGCAGCCGGGCGAGTGGGAAGACGTCAGCGCCGAGCATCATCGGCTGTCGCATTCGGCGAGTTTGATCGACGGCGTGCAAGGTGCGCTCAACGCGCTGTCCGAGTCGGACGAAGCCATGATCACGCAGCTTTCCGCAATCGTCTCGAAGCTGCGCAGTCTTGTCGATATCGACCCTGCGCTCGCCGATGTGCTGGCTTCGCTCGAACCTGCCGAAATTCAATTGCAGGAAGCGTCGTATTCGCTCTCACACTACGCGCAGCGGCTTGAACTCGATCCGAACCGGCTTGCGCAGGTCGAGCATCGGATGGAGCAACTGCATTCGGCCGCGCGCAAGTTCCGCATGCAGCCTGAAGCGTTGCCCGAGGAGCATGCCGAGCGGCGCAGACAGCTAGCGGCGCTTGATGCCGCCGCTGATCTCGACGCACTGCGCGCGGCGGTTGCCAAGGCGAAAGAGGTTTATCTGGCGGAAGCGGCGGTGTTGTCGAAGGCGCGCGGGAAAGCTGCAAAGTCGCTTGGCAAGGCAGTCACCAAGGGCATGCAGGAATTATCGATGGTAGGCGGCAGCTTTGAAGTCGCGCTCGTGCCGCTTGCGGAAGGCGGTGCGAATGGGCTTGAGCAGATCGAGTTCCGGGTGGCCGGCCATGCGGGCGTCACCTTGCGGCCGTTGGCGAAGGTCGCGTCCGGCGGCGAACTCGCGCGGATCAGTCTGGCGTTGGCGGTGATTGCGAGTACGGCGAGCCCGACCCCCACATTGATTTTCGACGAAGTGGATACCGGGATTGGCGGCGGCGTGGCGGAAGTGGTCGGGCGTTTACTGCATCAACTGGGCCGCGACCGGCAGGTGTTGTGCGTGACGCACTTGCCGCAGGTCGCGGCGCGCGGCGATCATCATTTCCAGGTGGCTAAAGCCGGAGACGCAGTGGGCGGAACGGTTAGCACCGTCACGCCGCTGGATAAATCAAAACGGGTGGAGGAAGTCGCGCGGATGCTCGGGGGCCTTGAGATTACGGCCACGACCCGCAAACACGCGAAGGAAATGCTTGCGGCGTAAGCGGTAAATCAGCGCGGAGCGCGGCTGTTCGCGGCAGTCACCCCTCGCCATGCACACGCCCGCGACGCTGGGGACGCACCTTCAAGCGATTCAAGCGTCGTCTTGCAGGGCGCCTAGGCTCGCCGCCGATCTCCAATCTTCAGGCCAAACAAAGCGGCTATTTCCCAAATACCCGCGTCCAAAGCCCCGTTACCGCTTCCCTCTCCGCCACCACAACATCTGGTTCGACCCGTGCCTTCTCCATCCCGTCGAGCCTCAAGGTGTGCTGCAACTTCCGATACCGCCGATACGCAGCCGCCACCGTCTCCGCCTCCTCGGCACTCATCAGCCCGAATCCCGCGGCCAGCCGCAGCAGCGAAATATTACCCATATTTCGCACAAACTCAGCGTCTTCCCGCGCGTGCAGCAGCACCCAGTACTGGACGATGAACTCGATATCCACCATCCCGCCGCGGTCGTGCTTCAAATCAAATAACTTGCTCCGGTTCGGATGCCCCGCATCCACCCGCTCGCGCATGACAACAATCTCCTGCGCCAAGGCGATGGCATCTCGCGGCATAGTGAGAACCTGGGCGCGAATCTCCTCGAAGCGCTCGCCAATCTCGGCATCGCCAGCGCAATAACGCGCCCGCGACAACGCCTGGTGCTCCCACACCCACGCGGTATTCGCAGCATCGCCCTCACGAATCTGATAACGCCGGAACGATTCCAGGCTCGTCACCAGCAAACCCGATTCGCCGTTCGGACGCAGCCGCAAATCGACGTCGAATAACGTGCCTGCACCCGTTGCCGTCGTGAGCCACGTGATCAGCCGGCGCGCGAATGTTGCGTAGATATCGGCTGCAGATTCGTCGGGGTCATCGTGGAGGAAGATCAGGTCCAGGTCCGACGCGTAACCCAGTTCCTTCCCACCCAGCTTCCCATAAGCAATCACAGAAAAGCGCGGCACCTCGCGGTGACGCTTCGGAAACTGTGACCACACCGTTTCGATAGTGACATCAAGCACGGCGTCAGCGAGCGCCGACAACAGGTCGCTAACATGCTCAACCGTGAGCTTGCCGCCCAGGTCGATCAGCAAAATGCGGAACACTTCAGCCTGATGCGCATGGCGCAGCAAGTTCATCTGTTGCTCGGCGCCATCGGCGGCGGCAATCTGCGCGCGCAAGGATTCGCGAAATTGCGCCCAGTCGAAGGGGCTCGCGATCGCTTCATCGTCGAGCAATTCATCAAGAAGCTGCGGATGGCGGATCAGATATCCCGCCGCCCAACGCGACGCGCCAAGCACCGACAACACCCGCGCGAGCGCCGCCGGATATTCGGTGAGCAACGCGAGATAAGCGCCGCGGCGGCTGACCGCTTCGAGCAGGTCGAACAGCCGGGCAATGGTGTCGCCCCGCCGTTCGGGCGGCTCGACGGCCTTCGCGGCTTCGAGCGCACGCTGCGCGACGATGTCGAATCGTTCCCGGCTGCGCTCGGGCAAACCTTCGTATCGTGTCGATTTCCACACGTTGCGCAGACGTGTAAGCACAGCGGTGGCATCGGTGAAACCCAATTCGGTCATGCGCTCGACCAACTGTTCTTCGGCGCTGTCGTCGGCGAGCGCGCTGCTCCAGACCCAGGACGCCGCTGAATCTTCCGCGACCGCACAGCCGCCGTCGCCGTTCACCTTATCGGCGAAAATCTGGTCGAACTGATGCTCCACGCGCGCCCGATGCGCCTCCAGCGCGTCGGTCAGCGCCGGGTAATTGGCGAAACCCATTGCATCGGCAAGCACCGCGCGGTCTTGCGGCGCGACCGGCATGGCGTGCGTCTGCGCGTCGTTTCGATACTGCAAGCGGTGCTCGAGCTTGCGCAGGAACAAGTACGCGTCGGTGAGTTCGCTACATACATTCGCCGATATCAACCCGTGCGCCGCCGCGCGATTCAGCACGGACAAGGTCGGACGAATCCGCAGATCGGCAATCTGGCCGCCACGGATCAGTTGAAACACCTGCGCGCTGAACTCGATCTCCCGAATGCCGCCACGGCCGAGCTTGATGTCGTCGGCTTTATCTGGTCGCATTGACGCCCGCCGCTGCGCTTCCTGCCGGATCTGCACATGCAACGCGCGAATTGCGCTGATCACGCCGTAGTCGAGATACCGCCGGTAGATGAACGGCATAGCGAGCGCGTCGAGCTGCTTCGCGAGCCGTTGCGCCGCTTCGCTCTCGCCTTCGGAGACCAGCCGCCCCTTGATCCACGCGTAGCGCTCCCACTCACGGCCCTGCACATAGAAATATTCTTCGAGCATGCCGAGCCCGCAAGCGAGCGGACCGGCATCACCGTTCGGCCGCAACCGCATATCGACTCTAAAGACGTAACCGTCTTCCGTCACCTCGGCCAATGCGCCTATCAGCTTGCGGCCGAGCCGCGTAAAATATTCCTGCGTCGATAACGCCGCGCGTTCGCCGCCTGTCGTCTCACCGTCTTCTTCATAGACGAAGATCAGATCAATATCCGACGACACATTCAACTCACGTCCACCGAGCTTCCCCATTCCCACCACACCCAGCGTCAAGCGCTGTCCGTCAGGCCCGCGTGGCTCACCGAACGTGACTTCCAGATCCGCCGATAACACCGCGAGCGCGCGCTGGATAGTCAGCTCGGCAAGATCGGTCATGGCGCCCGTGACTTCGGCGACAGGCGCGCGGCCGGCGAGATCACGTTCCATGACCGTGCAAAAGACCTCGATGCGCAACCGCCGGAGCGCAGTCTTGAGCGCGGCTTCATCAAGCCGGCCACCGGGCGAGCGCGCCGAACACGCGTCGCACAGGGCGTTCAGCCGCGCTTCTATCCACGCGCGGCGAATCGGCGCACGGGACCATTCGGCTACTTGCGCCGGCAATTCGGGACGCGCGGCATACACGCGCGCGGCGTAGTGGGAAGCGCTGGAACTCAGCAAAACGGCGTCGGTCATGAAAAGTCGGGCTCAGTCATTGCTCACAAACAAGTCCGGCAGTATGCCGGGGCTTTTGTGCAAATTCGCGTGCGCTGCGCAGAACGCCGTCCGGCGTGGCTTAGCGGGCGCATCGTAGCGTGTTACAGCGCTTTTTTGCACTGCACGCTGTGTTACATTTCAACGTCAAATCTCGAAAACCTACCATATCGCCGACCCGCCGCAGCATGTCCGACCGAAAGGAACTCGCCGACCCACCCGAAGCTGTACCCGTGAAGCTAGGTGGTCGCGCCGAGCTCGCGTTGTCGCGAGCGCTCAAAGTCCTTCTGGTGCTGGTTGCCGTGGTTTATTTCGCGGTTGCCGGCATCTATCTCACGCTGCGTTACGCCCTGCTTCCGCAGATTGATGCGTTCAGGCCGCGCATCGAGCAAATGGTCTCATCGAAGATCCACGCCCAGTTGCGCATAGGACGCATCACGGCGAAGTGGTCGGGCCTCCAGCCTTCATTCGATATCGACAATCTCAGGATCGACGCGGCCGACGGCACGCAAGGCCTCGCCGTGCCGCATGCCAGCGCAACCGTCGCATGGCGCTCGCTGCTGGGTCCTATTCCGCTGCTCGCGAATCTCACCGTCGATGGCCCTGACGTCGTCATCTCGCGCGCTGCCGACGGGACCTTCAGCGTAGCCGGCGTGCCGCTCCAGGCGAAACACACGGGCAACGACGCGTTCATGACCTGGCTGCTGAGACAGCAAGCCATCGTGCTGCGCGACGGCACGCTGCGCTGGCGCGACGGCGAACGCGACGCGCCGGAACTCGCGCTCAAGCGTATCAAGCTCGCCATCCTCAACGACGGCCCGCATCATCGGCTGGCGTTACAGGCGCTTCCCGACGGCGACCTGCTGCACGGACCGCTCGATTTTCGCGCGGACTTCCGCACGCCGCGTTTCAGCGTGCCCGGCCGGCCGGCGAACTGGACGGGCGAGGCTTATCTGTCGACAGGTCCTGTCGATCTGCCCAAACTCTCCCAGTACGTGACGATGCCGTTCGCGACCTACGGCGGACGTTTCGACAACCGCATCTGGATCGACTTCGCGAAGGGCAAGCTGCAAAAAGCGGGCGGCGACCTGACCGGTTCCGAGATCGCGTTGCGCGTGCGTCCAACGCAGCCGCGTCTGGACGTGCCAATCGCGAACTTCAGCTGGAATCTCGCACAAAAGGACGACGAATACACGTTGCAGCTCGCGAACCTGCACGCGGAACTCGGCCAGCCGCCGCTCGCCGACGGCACGCCGGTGTCGCGCCTGCTGGCCTTGCATACGCTGACCGGAAACTACCGCGCGGCGAGTTTGCAGCACGGGCAAATGTTCGGCGTGGCGGGCGATGTCGTCGATCTCGGTGTTCTCGGAGAATTCTTGCGAGCGTTGCCGTTGCCGTCGAAGCTGCAAAACGATCTGATCCGCTTCAACCCGCGTGGCCAGATTGCCAACTACACACTACAAACCGAGCGGCCCAGGCCAACCACTCACGCTCAAATGCTGGCCCAGCGCCAGACGGGCGCCGAACCGCCGATGCGCTACACGGTCAAGGGCGACTTGCATGGCGTGAGCGTGCAGGCCCAGGAACCGCCGCCGGGATTGACGATCAACAACCACCCGCGGGCCGGGATTCCGGGCGTTGAAAACCTGTGGGGCAGTATTGACGCCGATCAGGATCATGGCAGCGCGGTCATCGATACGAAAAATACTGCGATCACCGTGCCCGGCGTCTTCGATAACCCGCGTCTCGTGCTGGACCAGATCAATGGCCGCGTGACCTGGACTCTCGCCGACGCGCCCGGCAAGCCGCACAAGGCGATCACCGCGCACGTGGAGACGCTGCACGTCAAGAACGCGGATGCGGAAGCCAGTGCGACGGCGGATTACAAGAACGAAGGCGAAGGCCGCGGTTCGCTCGATCTCAAGGCAAAGGCCGCGCGCCTGAATGTGACGAGCCTCGTGCACTATCTGCCTACCAGCATCAGCGAAAAAGTGCGCCTGTATCTGGGCCACGCGTTGCAAGCGGGTATCTCGCGCAATGCCACCATCGAGATCCATGGCGACCTGACGAAATTCCCCTATTCGAAGTTCCCCGATGCCGGCCAGTTCCGCATCGTCGCGCCCTTCTCTGGGGGCAAATTCGAGCCAACGCCCTATCCGCCCAGGACCATGGCGAACGGCACGCCGAACATTTGGCCGGCTTTTGACGGTATTGACGGGACGTTTCATCTCGCCGAAAACAAGCTCGGCTTCGATATTTCACGCGGCCATTATCTCGGCGTGAGCGTGGTCAAGACAACGGGACGGATTGAGGACCTGGGCAATCGTGAATCGAAGCTGCTGATCGATGCCGACGCGCACGGCCCGGTCACCGACATGCTTCATTACGTGGAAGACAGCTCGCTCGGCGCGCTCTCACACCACGTGGCCACGAAGATCCGTGCAACCGGTAACGCCGCGCTCGCGTTGCAACTGGAAATTCCGCGGGTCGCGCCGCCGCCCGGCGTTCGGCCGCACGTGGGGTACAAAGGCGCGCTCACCTTCAATGACAACGACCTTGCGTACGGTGCGGTGCCGCCGCTGTCGAATCTCAAGGGGCGGGTGCGGTTCGGTGAGAAAACCGCATCGCTCGATGGCCTTACGGCGACATTCCTCGGCGGCAATGTGCGCGGCACCGGTGGCGTGAAACCCGACGGCAGTTATGCCTTCGACGTTAGCGGCCGCATTGGCGCCGACGCCGCCCAAGGGCTGAACGCGCACGATCAGGCGCAAGCCGCGCAGATTCTCAAGCACATCAGCGGCACCGCGCCTTACGACGTGCGAGTGCGCGGCGTGAAAAACACGTTGCCGCAAGTCGAGGCCAACTCCGACTTGACCGGCCTCGGCCTGGACTTCCCGGCGCCTTTCAACAAGAGCGAGGGCACGCCCATGCCCGTCTCGTTCACGTTCATGCCGGTCACGGGCTCGCCTCAGGAACACGACGCGAAACTCACGCTCGGGCCGGTTAAAGCGCATTACTTGCTCAAACAGACCGGCAAGGAAGCGCCGGTCGTGGAGCGCGGTGCTATCGGTGTGAACAAACCGGCCGATCTGCCGGCGCAGGGCGTGACGGCGGCGGTGGATATCGACGAACTCGATGCCGATGCGTGGCGCAAGCTGATCGCCGAATTGGGACCGCTTCCGCAACCAGATCCGAAGACGCAATCGCAGGTGGTGAAGCAGTTCGTCCCAAAGCGCTTCACGCTGCATTTCGCCACGATCAAGCTGCTCAACCGGCGCTGGGAAGATGTGGCGATCGGCGCAAATCTGGGCGATGACCGCATGTGGCAGGCGAACATTGCGTCGGATCAGATCACTGGAAATGCGCAATGGATGCCAGGCGCAACGAAGGGCAGTCCGGGCGCGTTGCAGGCGCGGTTCACGAAGGTCGTGATTCCGGGGAAACAGGAAACCGACCTGGTCACGCAGATGATCCGCAAGCCGCCGGCCAACATGCCGTCCATCGACCTGATCGTGAACGAACTCGTGGTGCGCGGACGCACGCTCGGACGCCTTGAGGTGGACGCGCACAACGACGTGGAAGACAACGTGCCGGTCTGGCATCTGGACAAGCTGGACCTGAGCAACCCGGACGCGACGCTTTCGGCCACAGCCAACTGGCGCACGATCAGCGGTCCCGTCGGTTTCCCGGCCGACGCCGACGACAACGCCCCCCGCCGCACCGCGCTGGATTTCAAGCTGGACATCATGGATGCCGGTGCGTTGGTTGAACGGCTGGGCTTGCCGCGTACGGTGAAGAACGGCAAGGGCACCGTGACGGGCCAGTTTGGCTGGGACGGCAGTCCGGCCGCGCTCGACCTGCCCACGCTCAACGGCCGCGTGAATGTCGACTTGCAGCACGGTCAGATTCTCAAGGTCAATCCGGGCGCGGCCAAGCTGCTGGGCGTGCTCAGTCTGCAAAGCCTCGCGCACTTCCTCACGCTGAATTTCGAGGACGTGGTCGGCAAGGGGCTGCCGTTCGAAAAGATCACGGGCTCGGGCACCGTTCAGAACGGAATCGGCCGCACCAACGATTTCACGATGATCACGGCGCCTGCACGCGTCGAGCTGAAAGGGCTGGTCGATCTGCCGAAGGAAACCCAGGACCTGCACGCCAAGATCATCCCGACCATCAGCGCAGGCGCCGTGGCGCTGGGCGCGGCCGTGATCAATCCTTTGCTCGGGCTCGGCACGCTGGTGGCCGACCTGCTGCTATCGAAGTCGATTGGAAAAGCGTTCACCATTGACTATTCCATTACCGGTTCGTGGTCGAAACCCGTCATTAAGCGGGTGAAAGGCGATCAGGGTAAGATCGAAATTCCCGCTGACAGCGTGCCCAACTGAGCGTTTTGATAACGTTCGGCGAAGATCGCACGGGCCAGCGGCAGGCGATTCCGATCACCGTTTCGATCGCGATCGCGCCCCTTTTTAGCAGGCTGACATGAGCGAAAAATCAAGCGAAGGCACTCCCGGGACGTTCCGTGTAGCCGCGCTGCAAATGGTGAGTGCGCCGGATCGTGAACGCAATATCGCGGAGGCGGGACGGCTGATTGCCGAAGCCGCGCGGGATGGTGCGCAGCTTGTGCTGCTGCCGGAATATTTCTGCTACATGGGTTTCAAGGACACGGACAAGCTCGCGATCCGCGAAACGCCCGGCCACGGTCCGATCCAGCAGTTCCTGGCGGACGCGGCGCGTGAACATCGCGTATGGGTGATCGGAGGGACGCTGCCGCTGGAATCGCCTGAAGCGGCGCGCGTGCTCAACACCACGCTCGTCTTCGATCCAACCGGCAAGCAGGTCGCGCGCTACGACAAGATTCATCTGTTCAATTTCGAGAAAGGCACGGAATCCTTCGAGGAAGCCCGCACAATCTGTCCGGGCAGCGAAGTGCGTACGTTTGATGCGCCATTCGGACGCGTGGGGTTGTCGGTGTGTTATGACCTGCGGTTTCCCGAGCTTTACAGAAAAATGGGCGATTGCGCGTTGATGGTCGTGCCGTCCGCGTTCACCTACACCACTGGCGAGGCGCACTGGGAAACGCTGCTGAAGGCGCGTGCAGTGGAGAACCAGTGCTACGTGCTGGCCGCCGCGCAAGGCGGCAAACACGAAAACGGCCGCCGGACCTGGGGCCACAGCATGCTGATCGACCCGTGGGGCGAAGTCGTGGCCGTGCTGGCGGAAGGCGTGGGCGTAGTGGCAGGAATAATTGATGCCAAACGCATAACGTCGGTCCGGCAAAGCCTGCCAGCTTATCGCCATCGCGTGCTGGGATAGCTTGTTTTTGCGGAGCCCCCCTCCATTTGGTCAGAATGTCGCACGAACATCCTGACGTTAGAATGCTTTTAATCCCCACAGACTTCGCCACAGGCAACGAATGAACATCATCGAACCCGGCATCCGAAATCTCGCCACCGCGAAAGAGATTCTGTTGACGCCCTACGGCCTCGACGAATCCACGATTACGCGCACGCTGGCGGAGATCTTCACGCACCGCGTGGACTACGCGGATCTCTATTTCCAGTCCACGCGCAGCGAAGCGTGGAGTTTGGAAGAAGGCATCGTCAAATCGGGCAGCTTCAGCATCGATCAAGGTGTGGGCGTGCGCGCCGTGTCGGGTGACCGGACGGCGTTTGCCTATTCGGACGACTTGTCGCAAGACTCCATCCGTCAGGCAGCAATCGCCACGCGCGCGATTGCAAAGGCCGGCGGCGGCAAGCACAAGATCAAGTCGGCCAGTTCGCTGACGGGCGTGTTCGGCCGCGATCTGTACCTGCCGTCCGATCCGCTCACGTCGCTCGACGCCACCGCGAAGGTGAAATTGCTCGAACGTGTCGAGAAAATGGCGCGTGGCCGCGATCCGCGCATCGTGCAGGTCATGGCCGGTCTCGCGGGCGAATACGACGTCGTGCTGGTCGCGCGCAGCGACGGCGCACTGGCTGCGGACATTCGGCCGCTCGTGCGGGTATCCGTGACGGTCATCGCCGAAAAAGACGGCCGCCGCGAAATGGGCAGCGGCGGCGGCGGCGGACGTTACGACTACGCCTATTTCACAGATGAAATCCTGTCCCACTATGTCGATCAGGCCGTGCACGCGGCGCTCGTTAACCTCGATGCGCGTCCGGCTCCTGCCGGTGCAATGACCGTTGTGCTTGGACCGGGCTGGCCGGGCGTCTTGCTGCACGAAGCGATTGGCCACGGGCTGGAAGGCGACTTCAACCGCAAGGGTTCGTCGGCGTTTGCGGGGCGTATTGGTGAACGGGTGGCGGCGAAAGGCGTGACGGTTGTCGACGACGGCACGCTGCCGAACCGGCGCGGCTCGCTGAATATTGACGACGAAGGCAATCCTACGCAGTGCACGACCTTGATCGAAGACGGCATTCTCAAGGGCTACATTCAGGATTCGCTGAATGCGCGTCTCATGAAAATGCCGGTAACCGGCAACGCGCGGCGCGAGTCGTACGCCGCCCTGCCTATGCCGCGCATGACCAACACGTACATGCTCAACGGCGACAAGGACCCGGGTGAGATCCTGGCATCGGTGAAAAACGGCTTGTACGCGGTGAATTTCGGCGGCGGCCAAGTCGATATCACCAACGGCAAGTTCGTGTTCTCGGCGTCCGAGGCGTACATGATCGAGAACGGCAAGATCACGTATCCGGTGAAGGGTGCAACGCTGATTGGCAGCGGCCCGGAATCGCTCAAGTACGTGACCATGATCGGCAATGACATGGCGCTCGACGGCGGCGTGGGCGTGTGCGGCAAGGAAGGCCAGAGTGTGCCGGTAGGTGTAGGCCAGCCT
Source organism: Caballeronia sp. SBC1 (assembly GCF_011493005.1). Lineage (NCBI taxonomy): Bacteria > Pseudomonadati > Pseudomonadota > Betaproteobacteria > Burkholderiales > Burkholderiaceae > Caballeronia > Caballeronia sp. SBC1. The sequence goes on along the minus strand of NZ_CP049156.1, from coordinate 565,625 downwards.
ACCTTGCGAATCGAAAAAATGACGGTGGGCGGCACGGTTTGAGCGCGTAGTCCGCCATTTGACCCGTGATTTTCCCGCGCCGCGCTCAGTGAAGCTTTCGAGCATGCCACGCGGGAAATCCGCATCGAATGCTCACGTTTACTGCAAAAATCGGCGCTGCAACGCGGAATGTCCGCATTTTGCCGGCTGACAACTTGCCAACCGCGCGTGTTTGGGGTTATAAAGCCAGACGTTCATTTGTTACCAACGCGACCGAAACCATCATGTCCGCCAAGTTTTATTTTTACTTTTTTTGGCATCTCAAGCCGCTGGCGGATCGAGAGGGGTGAGTCGTTTGTGTAGAACCCAAGTTTCCCGAAAAACCGCCAGCGCAGCCTGGCGGTTTTTTTATGCCCACTTTTTTTGACGACTTTTTGCACTGTTCGTGATCTGTCGGACGTAGCGACCAACGAACACCGCATCGAAAACGAGTTCCTGGAGAACCAGCATGCCCCCGCACAACACCGACGATGTCCGAATCCGCGAATTGAAAGAACTGACGCCCCCCGCTCACCTGATCCGTGAGTTCGCCTGCGCCGAGACCGTTTCGGAGCTGATCTACCACTCGCGCCAGTCGATGCATCGCATCCTGCACGGCATGGAAGACCGCCTGATCGTGATCGTCGGTCCGTGCTCGATCCACGATACCAAAGCGGCTTTGGAATACGCGGGGCGTCTCGTCGAGCAGCGCAAGCGCTTTGCCGGCGAACTCGAAATCGTGATGCGGGTGTATTTCGAAAAGCCCCGTACGACGGTCGGCTGGAAAGGTCTGATCAACGACCCGTACATGGACAACAGCTTCAAGATCAACGACGGCCTGCGGACCGCCCGCGAATTGCTGTTGCGAATCAACGAACTGGGCCTGCCGGCCGGCACCGAATACCTCGACATGATCAGCCCGCAGTACATTGCCGACCTGATCTCGTGGGGCGCGATCGGCGCGCGGACGACGGAATCGCAAGTGCATCGCGAGCTGGCGTCAGGGTTGTCGTGCCCGGTCGGTTTCAAGAATGGCACGGACGGCAACGTGAAGATCGCCGTGGACGCCATCAAGGCAGCGTCGCAGCCGCACCATTTCCTCTCGGTGACGAAGGGCGGCCATTCGGCCATCGTGTCGACGGCCGGTAACGAAGACTGCCACATCATCCTGCGCGGCGGCAAAACGCCGAACTACGACGCGGAAAGCGTGAACGCCGCATGCAACGACATCGGCAAGGCCGGCCTGGCCGCACGTTTGATGATTGATGCGAGCCACGCGAACAGCTCCAAAAAGCACGAGAACCAGATCCCGGTTTGCGCCGATATCGGCCAGCAGATCGCAGGCGGCGACGAGCGGATCATCGGCGTGATGGTGGAATCGAATCTGGTCGCTGGACGGCAGGATCTGAAGGAAGGTTGCGAGCTGACCTACGGGCAGAGCGTCACGGATGCGTGCATCGGCTGGGAAGATAGCTTGAACGTACTGGAAGGGCTGGCCGAAGCCGTGAAGCAACGGCGCGTGGCGCGTGGGAACGGGAACTGATTGGCCTGAGCACGGGATAAAAAGGGCCGCAACATCTGGCGGCCCTCTCTTTCAAACGCTAAGGCGCTACGCCATCTCGCCGGAACCGTAAATCTCGGTGCGCACTCGCGCCTTCGATACCCCCGCCGCCATCAACGCATCCTGCTGCGCGCGCATGAAGGGCACGGGGCCGCACAAATAATAATCGGCGTCGGGAAGCAGGGTTTTATCGGCGATGCGGGCAAAATCCAGCCGTCCGGCGAAGTCGAAATCCGTTCCCGGGCGGTCATTGGCGTGGGTCTTTTCATAGAAGACCGTGCGCGACACGTTCGGATGTTTTGCGACGATCGCGTCCAGCCACCGGCCAAATGCATGCGTGCGGCCATTGCGGCAAGCGTGGACAAACGATATCTGCCGCTTGCTATTCTGCGCGGTCAGCGACGCGAGCATCGACACCATAGGCGTAATACCTACGCCGCCGCTGATCAACACAACAGGCGTGGTCTTGCTTCGATCGAGTTTGAACTCGCCCATCGGCGCGCTGACTTCAACAATCCCGCCGACTTCCATCCCATCGTGCATCAGATTGGAAACGTATCCAGGCGGCAAATCCTCGAACCGTTCGCGCTTCACCGAAATGCGCAGCCACTGACCGTTCGGGGCGTCGGAGAGCGTGTATTGACGCGGCTGGTCAACGCCAATTTCCTTTATGAACCGCTTCACGCTGACGTACTGGCCCGGCTCGAAATGGCAGACCGGACCACCGTCGGATGGCTTCAGATAAAACGATGTGATCTCGTCACTCTCCTGTTCGCGCCGAAACACCACGAACGGGCGGAAGCCGCTCCACGCGGCTTGGGCATAGAGATCTTTTTCCGCGCCGATCAAAATCTCCGCAAGTTGCGCGTAGGCGGCTCGCCATGCATTGAGTGTGGGTTCATCGACGGCATCGCCCAGCACTTCGGATATGGCTGCCAGCAGATTTTCTCCGACGATCGGATATTGCTCCGGCCGGATATTCAGGCTCGCGTGCTTGTGCGCGATATGCGTGACGGCCGAACCGAGCGCGCCGAGGTTATCGATGTTCGCGGCATAGGCGTACACGGCTCGCGCCAACGCCTGCGGCTGACTGGCGCTTTGTTGGTGCGCCTGGTTGAACACGTTTTTCAACTCGGGATGGTGGTTGAACATCCGCTTGTAGAAGTGTTTGGTGATGGTTTCGCCATGTTCGGCGAGCACGGGCGCGGTGGCTTTTACACGGGCAATCTGGTCGGCGGTCAAGGTCGTCACTGCAGGGCTCCTTTAAAGATGCATTTATTTTACATCTTTAAAGGAGCCAGACGTCCGCGCGTTTTGTCGCAGGGACATAGGACGATGCTGATTGTTGTTCAGCAGCGCAACCCGTGCCGAAGAACACGCCCTACCCTAGACCTTCCGTTCGTGATTCCACAACACGTCCGTTCCGCCATCGGCACGATTCAACACCCGCGCCAGCACGAACAGCAAATCGGATAACCGATTCACATACTGCCGCGGCGCCGCGTTGATCTTGTCCACCCGGCCGAGCGCAACAATCGATCGCTCCGCGCGCCGGCACACCGTTCGTCCGACATGCGCAAGCGACGCCGCGGGCGATCCGCCCGGCAGGATGAACTCCTTGAGCGGCGGCAAGGTTGCGTTGTACTCCGCGATCCATTCATCGACACGAGCAAGATGCGACTTCTCGATCATCGAATGGCCGGGAATACACAGCTCGCCGCCGAGATCGAAGAGATCGTGCTGAATAGCCGACAACGCGGCGCGTACGTCGTCCGGAAGTGGTTCGCAAAGCAACACGCCGAGCTGCGAATTGAGTTCGTCAACGTCGCCGATCGCCGTGATCCGCGCGTCGTCCTTCTGCACGCGGGTGCCGTCGCCGAGGCCGGTCGTGCCGTCGTCGCCGGTGCGCGTCGATATCTTGCTCAGGCGGTTGCCCATGATGTTCTCCAGGTAGCCCGGAACGCCGGTCAGCGCCCGCGCTCATTATAGGCAACGTGGGAGCGTCGGCCGGGGGCAGGTTCGCGGCAGGTTCGATATGGGCTATCGGCGTAAAATGAATACATAAAACGCACGATTGCCGCATTTCGATGCGAGATTTCGTGCATCCCAACATCCCATCACATCGATGTCCGGAGACATGCCGTGAACCACCCCGTCCCGCCGCTCGCCGTCCGCCGCACTTTCCCCGCCGCCCTGCTCGACTCGCTGAAGGCTGCGTTCGCCGAACGCGTCTCGACCACCACTGCAGTCCGCGAACACCATGGCCGCGACGAATCGCCTTTCGATCCGCAACTGCCCGACGCCGTCGTTTTCGTGACCAGCACGGAAGATGTCCAGGCCGTGGTCCGGCTCTGCGCCGAACACAATGTGCCGGTCATTCCGTACGGCAACGGGTCGTCGCTGGAAGGTCATTTGCTGGCGGTTCAAGGCGGTGTATCCATCGATATGTCCGGCTTGAACCAGGTGTTGTCGATCGACGCTGAAGACCTGACGGTTACCGTGCAGCCAGGCATTTCGCGCAAGCAGTTGAACGAAGCACTGAAAGACACCGGGCTGTTTTTCCCAATCGATCCCGGCGCGGATGCGAGCATTGGTGGGATGTCGGCGACGCGAGCGTCGGGTACCAACGCCGTGCGTTACGGCACGATGCGCGAGAACGTCCTGGGCCTCACCGTCGTGTTAGCCGATGGCCGTGTCATCAAGACCGGTACGCGAGCACGCAAATCTTCGGCCGGGTACGACCTCACGCGTTTGTTCGTCGGCTCGGAAGGCACGCTCGGCGTGATCGTCGAAATCACCGTGCGGCTTTACCCGCAGCCGGAGGCGGTATCGGCGGCGGTGTGCGCATTTCCGTCGATGGGCGACGCCGTGCGCGCCACCATCGAAACCATTCAGATGGGCGTGCCCGTGGCCCGTGTCGAGTTCCTGGATTCGCTGGCTGTGCGCGCGATCAACCGCCATTCGAACCTCACGTTCCGCGAATCGCCCATGTTGTTCTTCGAATTCCACGGCACGGAAAGCAGCGTGAAGGAGCAGGCGGAAACGGTGCAGGAAATCGTTGCGCAAAACAACGGCGCGGACTTCGAATGGGCCAGCCGCCCGGAAGACCGCAGCCGACTGTGGAACGCGCGTCACAACGCCTATTTCGCGATGCTGCAACTGAAGCCCGGCTGCCGCGCCGTCACAACCGACGTCTGCGTGCCGATCTCGCGGCTGGCCGAATGCGTGATTGAAACGGAGCAGGACTTGAAGGCCAGCACCCTGCCCTGCCCGATCGTCGGCCATGTAGGCGACGGCAATTTCCACGTCGCCATGCTGCTCGATCCGGCCAAGCCGGAAGAATTCGAAGAAGCCGAGCGGATCAATCATCGTATTGTGGAGCGCGCGCTGCGCATGGGTGGAACGTGTACCGGCGAACATGGTGTCGGGCTGCACAAGATGGGTTTCATGATCGAGGAACACGGCGAGGACGCAATCAGCGTGATGCGTTCGATCAAACATGCGCTCGATCCGAAAAACCTGATGAACCCGGGCAAGATTTTCTCGTACGACGCTTGATCCAAAGAAGGTTGCAATCTCCGGCTGATTACTCCCGGACAACTGAGCAGCGAGCGTCCGGCGCGAACAACGCGCTGGCGTAAAAACATGCTCCGTCCCCGTAATTAGCCCGATCGACGGCAGCCGCGCGCAGGTGCAAGATCAATGCTCTGCTTTTTGGAATGCTCCAGAGCACAAACACCGCCGGGAGGAGACATGAACGCACCCGCCGAGCTTTCGCCGGAAGTGCTCGCGCAACGTCAGCGCGAAGTGGTCCAGGCGCTGATGGCCGTGCTGCCAACGCACTGCTTGCTGTATCGCGAGGAAGACACAGCCGCTTATGAATGCGACGGGCTCGCGGCATACAGGCGGCTGCCGCTTGCAGTCGCGCTGCCGGAAACCGAAGCGCAGGTGCAGCGCGTTGTGCAGATCTGCGCGCGGCTCGACGTGCCCATTGTCCCGCGTGGCGCGGGCACGGGCCTGTCAGGCGGCGCCATGCCGATCCGGCACGGGATCGTGGTGTCGCTTGCGCGCTTTCGCAAGATTGTGGAAGTCGATCCGTACGCGCGTACCGCCACGGTCCAGCCGGGCGTGCGCAATCTCGCCATATCCGAAGCCGCCGCTCCCTTTGGGCTCTACTACGCGCCCGATCCGTCATCGCAGATTGCCTGCACTATCGGCGGCAATGTCAGCGAGAATTCCGGCGGCGTCCACTGCCTCAAATACGGCCTTACGTGTCACAACGTGATGCGGGTACGCGCGGTATCGATGGAAGGGGACATCCTCGAATTCGGTTCGCTCGGTTTGGACGCGCCGGGGCTCGACCTGCTGGCTGTGCTGATCGGCAGCGAGGGCATGTTCGCCATCGTCACTGAGATCACCGTCAAGCTGATCCCGAAGCCGCAAACGGCGCAAGTGATCATGGCGAGCTTCGACGACGTCGTCAAAGGCGGCAATGCGGTGGCAGCGATTATCGCGGCCGGCATCATCCCCGCCGGGCTCGAAATGATGGATAAACCCGCGACACGCGCCGTGGAAGAATTCGTGAAAGCGGGCTACGACCTCGACGCCAAGGCGATCCTCTTGTGCGAATCCGACGGTACACAAGACGAAGTCATGGAGGAAATCGTGCGCATGACGGCAGTGCTGCGCGAATTCGGCGCGAACCGCATCCAGATTTCGCGCTCGGAAGCCGAACGGTTGAAGTTCTGGTCCGGCCGGAAGAACGCATTTCCGGCTGCTGGCCGTATCTCGCCGGATTACTACTGCATGGACGGCACCGTGCCGCGCCGCCAGATCGGGCCGCTGCTGGCGCGTATTGAAGAGATGGAAAAAAAGTATGCACTGCGTTGCATGAACGTGTTCCACGCCGGCGACGGCAACATGCATCCGCTGATCCTGTTCAACGGCAACGATCTGGACGAATGGCACCGGGCAGAGGCATTCGGTTGTGACATCCTGGAAACCTGCGTGGAACTGGGCGGCACGGTGACGGGCGAGCATGGCGTGGGTATCGAAAAGATCAACTCCATGTGCGTCCAGTTTTCGCCCGAAGAACGCGATACGTTTCACGCGATAAAACGTGCTTTCGATCCCCCCGGCCTGCTTAATCCCGACAAAGGCATCCCGACGCGCGCGCGTTGCGCCGAGTACGGGAAAATGCATATTCGCGGCGGCTTGCTGCCGCATCCCGATATTCCACGCTTTTAAGCGGCGTGTTTAGGAGGCGCGTCTAAACGTTGCGTGCGGATCGTGCGGATAACGCCTCTTTAATATTCCCATTGATGTCCCTTTGAAACATCGGCGGTGGTTCCAGGCGTTCAAGCCCCCGCAGGTATCCACGTTTATACGAGTGGCCGTGCGGGAACACGCCGATACACTGACCCAAGAGCCATAAAAAACGCGGGACACCATGACAGAGGAAGATATTGTCGCGAGCTGGTCCGAGCGTATACGCGCCGCGACGGCGAGCAACACCCCGCTACGGATTCGCGGCGGCGGCACGAAGGATTGGTACGGGCAGGCGCTGCAAGGCGAAATAGTCGATACGCGGGCGCATCGCGGGATTATCGAATATGACCCGGCCGAACTCGTGATCACCGCGAAAGCCGGCACGCCGCTCAGGGAGATCGAAGCGCGGCTGGATGAATGCGGCCAGATGCTGCCGTTCGAACCTCCCCACTTCGGGCCAAACGCCACGCTCGGCGGCTGTATTGCAGCCGGCCTCGCCGGCCCGCGGCGCGCTGCGGCCGGTGCGCCGCGCGACTTCGTGCTCGGCGCCGTGGTGATGAACGGCCAGGGCCACGTGCTGCACTTCGGCGGTCAGGTAGTGAAGAACGTCGCTGGCTACGACGTCTCGCGGCTGCTTGCGGGTTCTCTCGGCACGCTGGGGCTGATCCTGGAGGTATCGGTGAAAGTGCTGCCGAAGCCCGTCGCCGAAGCCACGCTCAAGTTCGAAATGAACGACACCGACGCCGTGCGCAAGCTCAACGAGTGGAGCGGCCATCCGTTGCCGCTGAGCGGCAGCGCGTGGCGCGACCACACGCTCGCCTTGCGCCTGGGCGGCGCGGAAGCCGCGGTGAAAGCAGCGCGGACATCGCTGGGCGGCGAAGTGGTGGACGCCGTGGAAGCCGAGCGTTTCTGGTGCGGCTTGCGCGAGCAATCCGACCCGTTCTTCGCGGTCATACCGCCGAAATCGGCTCTGTGGCGGCTCTCGCTGCCATCGATTGCCGAGCCGATGCATCTTCCCGGCCCGCATCTGATGGAATGGGGCGGCGCGCAACGCTGGTGGATCACCGACGCCGACCCGCAAACCGTGCGCATCAGTGCCAAGCAGGCCGGTGGCCACGCGACCATCTTCCGCTCAAGCGCATCGTACGACCGCAACGCGGGCGTCTTCACGCCCTTGCCTGCCCCGCTGATGAAGATTCATCGTGGCCTGAAAGCTGCATTCGATCCCGCGAGCATTTTTAATCGCGGACGTCTCTACCCCGACTTCTGAACTGAACACACGCAATGCAAACCAACCTCGCCGACTTCATGCGCGACACGCCCGATGGCGAAGAGGCCGAGGCCATCCTGCGCAAGTGCGTGCATTGCGGCTTCTGCACGGCAACGTGCCCGACCTATCAGATACTCGGCGATGAACTCGACGGCCCGCGTGGCCGGATCTATCTGATCAAGCAGATGCTGGAAGGCGCGCCCGTTACACGCAGCACGCAACTACACCTGGACCGCTGCCTCACGTGCCGCAATTGCGAAACCACGTGTCCATCGGGTGTGCAATATGGACGGCTGGTGGAGATTGGCCGGAAGGTGGTGGAAGAAAAAGTGGAGCGGCCGTTCGGCCAACGCGTCCAACGCAAACTGCTCGCCAACTTCCTGCCGAACAGCAAGCTTTTCACGCCTGCGATGAAACTCGGCCAGCAGTTCCGGCCGCTGTTGCCCAAAGCCTTGCGGACCAAGATTCCCATCGCGCAACAGCCGCTCGAACCGGCAACCGGCACGCATGAGCGCACCATGCTGATGCTCGCCGGCTGCGTCCAGCCCGCCATGATGCCGAACGTCAACATCGCGACTGCCAGAGTATTCGACGCATTGGGCATCCAGATCCTGACCGCGCCCGACGCGGGCTGTTGCGGCGCGATTCGCCTGCATCTCGGCTTCAACGACGAAGCGCTGGACGACGTGCGCAAGAACATCGACGCGTGGTGGCCGTATGTGGAAAACGGCGTCGAGGCGATCGTGATGAACGCGTCCGGTTGCGGCGCGACGGTGAAGGAATACGCACATTTGCTGCGTAATGACCCCGTCTACGCGGAGAAGGCCGCCCGGATCGTGGCCTTGACGCGCGACCTGTCCGAGATCCTGCCGCAATACGAGGACGAACTGACCGCGATGACAAGGCGGCGCGCAGTCCACACTGTCGCGTTCCATCCGCCCTGCACGCTGCAACATGGCCAGCAGATCCGCGGTCACGTGGAGAACTTGCTGACGGCGCTGGGCATAGAAGTGCATCTTCCCGCCGATAACCATTTGTGCTGCGGCTCGGCGGGAACGTATTCGGTACTGCAGCCAAAGCTCTCGTACGCACTGCGCGACCAGAAACTCGATGCGCTCGAGAAGCTTGAACCGCAGATGATTGTCTCGGCGAACGTGGGCTGCATCGCGCATTTGCAGAGCGGCACGTCCACGCCCGTCGTGCACTGGATTCAACTGGTCGAGCATCTGCTGTATGGCTAACGCTGGCGGCCACGTGCTGGATCGGCACATCGCATCCGTATAATCGGACTTCTGCCTACTCACCCAGCGGCGTCCGATTCCATGTCCTCCTCTCATGTAGCCCGTCACCTCGACGAAGTCCGTCAGCGCATCGCGAAAGCGGCGGCTGACGCTTCGCGCGACGCGTCAGCGGTCACGTTACTCGCGGTATCGAAGACCTTTCCTGCAGAGGATGTTCGCGCTGCCTTCAACGCCGGGCAACGCGCATTCGGCGAGAACTACGTGCAGGAAGCGGTCGCGAAGATAAGCGAACTGGCGGATTTGCGCAGCGAGATTGAGTGGCATTTCATCGGACCGTTGCAGTCGAACAAGACGAAGGTTGTTGCCGAGAATTTCGACTGGGTGCATTCGGTGGATCGGCTCAAGATTGCCGAGCGTTTGTCCGATCAGCGTGGCAACAACTTGCCTGCGCTCAACGTCTGCCTGCAAGTAAATGTCAGTGGAGAGGCGTCGAAAAGTGGCGTGACGCCAGAGGAAACGCTGGCGCTTGCGCGCGCGATTGCCGCGCTGCCGAAGCTCAAATTACGCGGCTTGATGGCGATTCCAGAACCGGCCGGCACACTCGATGAACAACGCGCGCCGCATCGGCGCCTGCGTGAAATCATGGACACGTTGCGCGCTGACGGCCTCGAACTCGACACGCTTTCAATGGGCATGTCGGCGGATATTGAAGCCGCTATTCTCGAAGGCTCGACCATGGTTCGTATTGGCACGGCTATCTTCGGCGCCCGCGATTATTCTCACTAACTCTTCTCGACCACTTCAACTTCATCATGAAAATTGCATTTATCGGTGGCGGCAACATGGCGTCGGCACTCGTTGGCGGGTTGATCAAGCGTGGCGTCGCGCCGGCGGATCTGTACGTTGTCGATCCCGGCGAAGAAGCACGGCAGCGCACTGAAAAGGAGTTCGGTATTGCGACTGGCGCGGCGGTCGATTCGAAGCTCGCGGACTATGACGCCATCCTGCTGGCCGTCAAACCGCAAGTGTTGAAGGACGTGGCTGCGGCGTTGCAGCCGGTGTTGTCGAAGCAACTGGTGATCAGCATTGCTGCCGGCATTCGTGCCGCCGATTTGTCGCGCTGGCTCGGTGGCTACACGCAGATCGTGCGCACCATGCCGAATACGCCCGCGCTCATTGGCATGGGCGTGACAGGATTGGCAGCGCTGCCCGGTGTCGACAGTTCAGCGAAGGCGCTGGCGTCGAAGGTACTTGAAGCCGTTGGTGAGATCGTCTGGTTCGACGATGAATCGAAGATCGACGCCGTCACCGCCATTTCGGGCAGCGGTCCGGCGTACGTGTTTTATTTCATCGAAGCCATGCAGGAAGCCGCGCGCCAGCTCGGCATGGACGAGGAGCAAGGCCGCGCGCTCGCGGTAGCAACGTTCACCGGCGCAGCGCAATTGGCGGCGCAATCGGGCGAACCGGCGAGCGTGTTGCGCGAACGCGTGACGTCGAAGGGTGGCACGACAGCAGCGGCGTTAGCTTCCTTCGATGCCCAGGGCGTGAAGGACGCTATCGTCCGTGGCGCCTTGGCAGCTGATGCAAGGGCCAAGGAAATGGGCGCGGAGTTGGGGAAGGCTTGAGGGGAGGGCCTGACGATCAAGCTAGAAGGTAACGCTCGAAGGTAAGGCTTGACGATCAGGCTTCAAGGTCAGGCCGGAAGGTCAGGCTTGAGGCTAAGATCCGGCACAAGCGAAAAAAATGCCGCTTCGGATTAGTTTCCGCAGCGGCATTTTTCGTCTTGCTCCGCCGATAGTCCGCTACTTCACCAGCAGTCCGCCAGCCGAGGTTCTTACCCGTGCAATGCAATCTGCACGCCTTGCTGAACCAGCAGTTCAACGTGAGCGCCCGAGTGCTCGTACACGTTGTACGTTACGCCGCTAACTACTGCGGTACCACCTTGCATCCAGTGACCGTCAGCCACGCCCGCAATGTGCGCATTCGACAGATCCACTGAATCGCCATTCGAGCCGCTGACCAGCATCTGCTGCTTGCCGTCCTTTTGGAACAGGTCCGGCTCGGCCAGGTTCAACACGTCCACCAGCGACAGCTTCAGCATGTTGTGCGCGCCACCCAGATCGACCGCTTCAATACCCGATACCTTCGCCGCCGCCGTCTTGCCGCTGAGCGACGTGAGGTCCAGAACCTGATGGTCGCCCGTCAGATGCAACGTGCTGACGCCGCTCGTGCCGCCCTGAACGTGTGCCGAAGCGTCCTTGAAATAGGATGCCGGATCAGCGTTGAGGTCCACCGTGTGGTTGGCGCTCGACGTTTGAAGAACCGCGTGGTCACTGACCGCCGAACTCGCCGTGGCTTGAACATCCGCCGATGCCGCTTGCGTGGCTGCCGTCGACGCATCGCTGTGGGTTGCAGCTACGCTTTGGACTGCGTGGGCGCTGGAGTTTTCGGTGAAAGTCCAGCCGAGGTCCGCGTTCGATGTCGTCCTGATATCGCTCGACGCGCCCAGCGCTTTCACGTCGATGTGGTAAGTACCGTCGGCGAGCGGAAAATTGCCGGGAAGGATTGAGTCCTTGGCAATGACAGCGGTAAAAATATTGCCGTTAATCGTCATGTTTCCGACGACGCTGTTATCCCACGCGCGAGTCGTTCCCTGATTGCCGCCGCTCAGGTAAATCCCGATGCCCTTGGACGCGAGGCTTGGGTCGGCAATCCATCCGGTCACCGTCACCGTGCCGTTCACCGTCCCACCGTTCGCAACATCAACGCCATTGCTGGTTACGCCCGTCACCATGATTTGCGTGGTGCTGAATGCGTAGGAAGGCGATGCTTCGCTTGTTCCGATGAGGCTCGTAGCCGTTACGTGAACGTTGTGTGCGCCATCCGACAATGCCGCGACAGGTTGAAAACTCCATTTGCCCTCTCCATCGACGGGCGCTGAGCCAAGCAGCGTCGTGTTGTCATAGACCTCGACGATGTTGCCCCGATGACCCGAACCCTCGATGACCGGATGCTGGTCAGTTGCGATGCCGCTCATAGCGACCGCGCCCGCCAAGGGCCCGGCTACATCGATAACACTGGCAATGGTCGGTACGACAGGCGAAGTATCAATGGTGAAACTGAAGGCCAACGGCGCGCTCGTGCCCGCGTCCGTCGCGTAGGTGACCGTGATGTTGTGCAGCCCCTCTGACAGCGTCGAAAAGAACCAGGGCGATTCGTTGCCCACGGCGGTAATCGTGCCAACCAGTACGTCATTGTCGAATACCGAATAGGTGGCACCCGCGATCGAATTGAACACGAGTACGGGATTGGCGTCCTGCATCGTCTGCCCCCTGGTGACATCCTGAATCCCAGCAAGAGAGTGCTCCGACAAACCTATGAAACCCGGTGCTGGCAACACTACTTCGGCGAGAGCCGAGATGATCGGATAGTCAATTGCACCGACGAGATCTTGATTGGTGTACGTAGTTTGCGACATATTTTTCATAACCTCTGTGCTGGGAAATTGCATGCGGCTGCACTAAATAAGGCACCGCCCTCATTTCATAAAATCGATTTCCGCTTCAATTCGAAATCTCGTTTCATAAAACGAAGCAATTCTCTGTCACCATGTCGCACCAAAAAATCGGAACAATCCTAAATACATTGGAGTGCGAAAAGAATGACGAAGTGCCGAGCGTGAAGTACCCGGCAATCTCAGCATGGAGGAACGTAAATCTGACCTTAGCGGAGAAACGCGTAATGCTTCGCGATGCTCGAGAACGACACTCCGCCAAGCCAGTTGTTATGTTTGAACGCAGCGAAGCACGGCATGCGCTCGCGGTTCTTGATTAGCGTGTAGTGATAGATAGCGCAGGCAGCAGCAGCCCTCTCGCGCCGTTGCTCGCCGATTGACCACGCACACCATATGGCGCGATAACCGCGATGAACATCCCCGCAACGACGCCCCTCTCCGGATTGCTAAAAGTAGCAACAAGCTCAGCTTTCGTGCCGGCTCAATAGCTTGCGCAAGAGTCCGGCCAGTTGCTGACGTTCATCGATATCCAAAGGCTTGAGCAGCTCTGCCTCCGCACCCAGATGATGCTCGGTGGCGTCGTTGGACACTTCCACGCCTTTTTCGGTCAGCCGCACAATCACCCCGCGCCGGTCAGCGGGATCAGGATGGCGCGTAACCAAGCCGGCTTTTTCAAGCCGATCTATCCGGTTCGTCAAACCACCGGACGAAATCAGGACCATGCTCTGTAGCTGATAAGGCGACAGCTCAAAAGGCTCGCCCATGCGACGCAATGCGGCGATCACATCAAACTCACCGACCGTGAGCTGATAACGCGCGAGATCAAGCAAAACACGCCGCGTGATGAAATATTCCAGCCGCACAATGCGGCCGATAACTTCGGTGCTGGACGGATCTAGATCGGGGCGGACTCGCCGCCAACGGCTGACGATCTGATCAACGCCGTCGGTTCGATCTGGCATCAACGGTATCTGTAGCAGTGAGGTAGCCGCCATTAAAACAGATCGGAACCGCACGGCCAAATTGCTCGATCAAAAGCTTCTTCATACAAAGTATCTTGATTCAAAGATACTTGACGAAGAGCAAGGAGCACGAGAAGGTTGCGACGCACAATAACTGCACCGAAGGCGATCAGCGCACATTTAGAAAGCGACTGTTGCGCGGCCTGAGGCGGTAGTCACACTGAATTTCGACTGCCCAGTGAAGGTGTAGAAAGGGAGTTTTCAGATGCAAACAGCAGTTCGCGGCGCAATGCTCACATTCAAAGACGACCCATTCCAACGGGATATGAAAGATTGCATGGTGTACGATTCCGATGCAATCATCGTCATGGAAGACGGCCTCATTAACGCAGTCGGGCCGGCTAAAGATTTAATCGGCACTATGAATGCCGATACCAAAGTTCGCGAATATAAAAATAGCCTGATTGTGCCCGGTTTTATTGACAGTCATGTGCATTATCCGCAAACACAGATAATTGGTGCTTATGGCGAACAGTTGCTGGACTGGCTAAACAATTATACGTTTATAGCCGAGCAGCAATTCTCGCAAAAGGAACATGCCAAGGAAGTAGCCGAGGTATTCATACGTGAGCAACTACGGAACGGTGTCACGAGTTCCACTGTGTATTGCACCGTTTATCCGCAATCCGTGGATGCCTTTTTTGAAGTTGCCAGCAAGTACAACATGCGCGTGCAGGCTGGAAAGATCTGTATGGATCGCAACGCACCGGCCGCGTTACTAGACACACCACAGCGCGCGTATGATGAATCTGCGGCATTGGCGAGAAAGTGGCACGGCACCGGCCGTAATGAATATGTGATTACGCCTCGATTCGCACCAACGTCTACACCTGAGCAATTCGAAATGCTCGCCCAGTTGGCACGTGATCTACCCACCGCACTGATCCAATCCCATGTTTCGGAAAACATCAACGAAGTTGCCTGGGTGAAATCGCTTTATCCTGAATGCGACAGCTACACTGGCGTTTATCATAAATACGGTTTGCTGCGGGATCGGGCTATTTATGGGCATGGCATTCACCTCAGCGACGAGGAACTCGATTTATTTTCCGCGACCGGCGCTGCCATTGCGCATTGCCCCACCTCTAACTTCTTTCTCGGGTCGGGCTATTTCGATATGAAAAATGCCAGAACCCGCAAAAATCCAGTACACGTAGGCATTGCAACTGATCTGGGCGCAGGCACTAGTTTCTCCATCCTGCAAACCTTGAATGAAGCGTATAAAGCCGCGCAATTGAACTGCAACGCGCTTTCATCGGGCCATGCGTTTTATCAGGCGAGCCGTGGTACGGCCACTGCCTTGGGCCTTGCAGACAAAATCGGCACGATTGCACCGGGCTTTGAAGCTGACCTGGCCGTGATCGATCTGCATTCCACTCCGATTATCGACTACCGCATGCGCTATTGCGAAAGCCTGGAAGAGTCATTGTTTATCCAGATGACCCTGGCCGATGACCGCGCCATTGCCGCTACGTACGTGGCCGGCCAGCAGGTCTACGACCGTATCTGACCGTCTTTCTGTTGTCGCTGTCCCGTGCAGCGGCAATCACTTCTTTGGAATCAAAATCATGAGTGCTCGCGATAACGTTCTGAGCACCGTAACACCCACGCCGGTTGCGGCGCAGGGCGGCGGTTACGCATGGCTGGTATGGATACTGGCCACCCTTTTTGTAGTGTGGCTGTTCAACGTTCAAACCGGCTACGCCATTCTCAACGCCCACGTGCAAGCTGATATCGGCCTGCGACTCGATCAGGTCGGTTTGATTGCCGCCGTTTATACGTGGGTCTTCGCAATTGCCCAATTATTCTCCGGCGCATTATTAGATCGCCTGGGATCCCGCAAGGTATTACTGCCGGCCATGTTGCTGGTTGGCCTTGGCGTGTTTCTGTTTGCCACGGCTCATAGCTTCGAGATGCTGTTGCTGTCTCAAGTCGTGCTCGCACTGGGTTCCTGCGCCGGTTTTGTTGGCGCGGGTTATGTAGGCGGCGTCTGGTTTGGAATGGCCAAGTTCGGCGTGATGTTTGGTCTGGTGCAATTGGTGGCGGCGTTGTCCTCCGCTTTCGGTGCTGCCGGATTCAATGCTGCGTTGTCTGTCATGACCTGGCGCGAGTTAATGTTCGGTTTCGGTGGCTTTGGTGTGCTCCTGTTACTGGCATCGCTTATCTTCATGCGCAATCCCGTCGCCCCGGACACGCGCGGCCTGACCGCGGGCCGGTTCCTCTCCGATGTCATCGGTTCAATGGCCGAAGTGCTCAAGAACCGTCAGGTACTGCTCATTTCCGTGGCAGGCGCCATTACCTTCGGCGTGATGCTGGCGCTTGGTGTCGTGTGGATGCCAAAGCTGATCATGGCGCATGGCGTCAGCGAGTCCGATGCAAACATCGCAAACGCTTGTTTATGGCTCGGTCTGGCCGCTGGCAGCCCATTAATCAACAAGTGGTCGGATGCGATCAAGGCACGCAAAAGCCCGGTCATCATCACCAGCTTGATTCAGCTTGCGGCCCTCCTCGCAATAATCTATCTGCCAATGACCGGCATCCTGGCTATGGCCTTGTGCTTCATTGTCGGCTTTGCCAATGCGGGCCACATGCTTGCATTCACCATCGCTGGCGATAACGTTCCGCCACGCCTGATTGGTACATCGGCATCGGTCGTCAATGGCGCCATGTTCATCGTGGGAGGAGTCCTGATGAATCTGCCGGGCCGCTTCCTCGAAGGCACCGCAGGCGATTTGCCCGCTTTCCAGCATGCGATGTTGAGCATGCCGGCGCTGCTCGTCGTGTCTTGCGCGGTGTCGCTCATCGTCAAAGAATCTCATCCGGCGCATCAGCGTTAAGCCCCTACAGCCGCGCCAGCATTGCGCTGGCGCGCCTTGGCATGGTGGTCGGATAGTGATGGACCGCCCTGTTTTCATCCTCTCGGGAGCATGCTCATGCACACCCGCGTTTTATCTGCTTGCCACCCCTGGTTCAACTGGGCGCTTAGTGTCTGCTTCGTGGTTCTGGTCTTTGGTTTCCAGACGGGTTATGCAATCACCAACAGCGATATCGCACATAGCCTGGGCCTGAACATGGCCGATATTGGCCTGGTTGGCTTTGCCTATACCTGGTGTTTCGCAATAAGCCAGTTGATTTCCGGCGCCTTGCTTGATCGCGTGGGCGTGCGGCGCTTGCTGCCTTTCGCGTGTGCGTTATTGGCCTTTGGTGCGACGCTTGTAGCCAGCGCGAATAGTCTTACTGCGTTGCTAATGGCGCAGTTGCCGCTGGGCTTGGGGGCATCGTTTGCCTTTATTGGTGCAGGCTTTGTGGGCGGAGTATGGTTCGCCCCGGAACGATACGGCGCAATGTTCGCCTGGGTTCAATTCGTTGCTTCAATTGCCGCATTTTTGTCTCAGATCACCATCACGCAATCGATCGTTACATGGCCGTGGTCTACCCTCATCTATTCACTGGCTGCAGTCGCTCTCTGCCTTGCCGTGACGATGTTATTGATGCGTGATCCGCCGGGTTGGAACAGTAATCACGGATGGCCGCATAGACCGCAGCTCTTTGCGCGCCAGGTGGTGTGCGACCTGATTAACGTGGCGCGCAAGCCCGGTATGTTGAGCAATCTGTTCATTGGCGCGGCCAGTTTCGGCGCCATGCTGGCCCTTGGCGTGGTGTGGGCGCCGCGGCTGGTTGAGGCTTATGGCATAGCCCAGCAACCCGCACGCATTGCCGGCGCTTGTTGCTGGCTGGGTATGGCATTTGGCGCACCATTATTTGCCCGCTGCGCTGGCCGCAATCCTAAAAGGCCATTGCTCATTGGCGTGCTGCTTCAATTAGTCGTGTTGGTATTGCTGCTGCAGGGGGGCCGTATCAGTGTCGTGCCGCTGGCCTTCCTTCTGTTTATTTTCGGACTTGCAGCAGGTGCCTCCATGCTGTGTTTCAGCATTGCGTGCATGCTGGTCGGCCCTGATAAAGCGGGCATTGCATCGGCATTGGTGAATGGCAGCCAGTTTGTGACGGGCGGATTAATGATGATGATGCCAGCGCGCTGGGTGGAAAGCGGCGGCGTACTGCTCGCGCTAACCGGGCTACCCCTGTTTCTGCTACTGGTCATACCGGCGTTTATCTGGTTGCCGGCCCACCCGCAGCACTCATAGAAACAAATAGCGGCCCAGAAACAACGCGGCCACCACCACAATAGGAATATTCAGGCTCCGGTGCTGGCCGCTCAATAACTTTAAGAAAACGTACGCGATGGTGCCAAAGGCGATGCCGTCTGAAATCGAAAAGGTGAACGCCATGACCGTAACGCACACGACGGCAGGCGCCGACTCCGTGAGATCTTGCCAATCCAGATCGGCCAGACTTTTAAGCATCAGTATTGCCACAAACAGCAACGCTGGCGCGGTCGCGTGCGGCGGAATCATTGCTGCCAAGGGCGCGAAAAACAGGCTGCCCAGGAACAATAAGGCAATGACCACGGCGGTGAGTCCGGTACGTCCGCCAGCGACTATGCCCGTGGTGCTTTCAATATAAGACGTGGTGCTGGAAGTGCCCAGCAACGCACCGGCGCTGATCGCCAGTGAATCAGCCAGCAGAGCACGTTTCAAACGTGGCAACTTGCCATTGTCATCGAGAAACCCGCCGCGACTGGCGATGGCGATCAGCGTGCCTGACGTTTCGAATAAGCTCATCAGAAAGAAAGACAGCACCACGCCGAGCACAGCGCCATTGAGTGCGCCTTTGATATCGGCATGCAAGAACGTAGGCGCGAGCGAGGGCGGACTAGACGTAATACCGCCATACGGCGTTACGCCCATTGCAATCGATACGCCGGTAACAGCCAATATACCGATCAGGATAGCGCCCGGTACGCCACGCTTGTCCAGCGCCACCATCAGTAGAAAGCCAGCCATGGCGAGTAATGCTTGCGGCGATTTGATATTGCCAATGGAGACCAGCGTGTCCGCATTCGCGGTGACTATGCCTGCCTGATGCAGCGCGACCAATGCCACGAATAAACCGACGCCAGCGGAAATAGAAAGCTTCAGTCCGGCGGGTATGGCATTCACAAACCATTCGCGCACTTTGAAAAGACTGAATAACACGAACATGACGCCAGATAAAAACACCGCTCCCAACGCCACTTCCCACGACAACCCAATACCCTTGACCAGACCAAAAGTGAAGAAGGCGTTAATTCCCATCCCCGGTGCTTGTCCAATGGGGTAATTGGCAACCAGACCCATCAGCAAACTGCCAATAGCAGCGGCGAGACAGGTAGCCACGAACGCCGCGCCGTGGTCAATACCCGCAGCTTTGAGGATGTCCGGATTCACAAACAGAATGGCAGACATGGTTAAAAACGTGGTGAACCCGGCGAGACACTCTGTACGTACGTTGGTTCTATTAGTAGCGAGTGCGAAATATTTATCTAACATGACATTCCGATGCATCAGCCGCCGATGTCTTGACATTTTGCCGACACGCGGAGGGGCTGGATTATATCGGACGCCACTACATGACTTCTTCTGTAGGATTGATTCTGCGCAAATTCCTAAAGAAAATTCCATGTCATAAAAATGCGGGTATAAATTGGCAATCGTCAATCGCCGTGCTCCGAACTGGTCGAATCGAAAGGGAGCACACGATTGCTGAACGCATCCACTTCAACAGCATTGAACCTCTGCGGCGGGGGAATTGAAGCAGATCACATGTCAGTGACGCCTGCGAGAATCCAGAGACGCGTGCGCGCTGATGAGTCGATCATCTCGCCTTAGTCGCTTGCCCCCTTTGATTGGCCGGCAAAGCGCCCATGCTGTGGTCTATAGCAGCCCCCCCGACAGATGCCCGCGTTATCGCATAAACGCGTAATGCGCCGCGATGCCCGCGAACAACAAACCGCCGAGCCAGTTGTTATGTTTGAACGCGGCGAAGCACGGCATGCGCTCTCGGTTCTTGATCAGCGTGTAGTGATAGATCGCGCAGGCAACAGCAGCCGCCCAGCCGATCCAGTACAACGCACCGAATTGCAACGCCACACCGATCCACACATAGATCCCAAGCGTCACGGCATAACAAAGCATGATCGCGAGCACATCGAAGCGACCGAACGTCAGCGCCGAGGTGCGAATGCCGATCTTGATGTCGTCGTCGCGATCGACCATTGCGTATTCGGTATCGTAAGCGACGGACCAGAAGACGTTCGCGGCCAGCATGATCCACGCGAGCGGCGGCACGTGATCTTGCACGGCGGCAAAAGCCATGGGGATGCCGAATCCGAACGCGATGCCCAGATACGCCTGAGGAATCGCGAAGAACCGTTTGGTAAATGGATAGCTGCCCGCAACAAACAGCGCGAGCACCGAGAGTTCTTTCGTCAGCGTATTGAGCGGCAAGATCAGCAGAAATGCGATCAGCGATAACGCCGCCGCCAGCGCCACGGCTTCCCATGCGGCAATCTTGCCGGAGGTGATCGGGCGGTCTTCGGTGCGTTTGACGTGTTTATCGAAGTCGCGATCGGCGTAGTCGTTGATCGCGCAACCCGCCGAGCGCATGAGCAGCGTGCCGAGTACGAAAATCAGCAGAAGCATGGGCGACGGCCGCCCGTTCGATGCAATCCACAACGCGTTGAGCGTCGGCCACAGCAACAGCAAGCTGCCGATGGGCTTGTCCATGCGGACGAGGCGAAGATAGAGCGGGAGGCGTGCGAGCATGGGAGCGGACGACGGCAAATGGCGATGACAGCATTTTAAGGCAGCGGAGATTCGTGGTTGCCTTTCGCTTCCGTATTGACGAGAAACCCCCAAACCCAAGAAGCCCCGCGTTCTGACAAACGCGGGGCTTCTTCCATTCCATTCGCCACGCTCAACCCGTGGCGATCAACTCAAAATCTCACTGTCCCAGCATTGCTCGCAACATCCACGCGGTCTTTTCGTGAATCTGCATGCGCTGCGTGAGCAAATCAGCCGTCGGCTCATCGTTGGCGCTATCGGTCAGCGGGAAAATCGCGCGCGCCGTGCGCACAACTGCTTCCTGGCCTTCCACCAACTGGCGAATCATTTCTTCGGCTACCGGAATGCCATCTGCTTCGGGAATGGAAGACAGTTTCGCGAATTCACGATAGCTACCCGGCGCGTACACGCCCAGCGCGCGAATACGTTCAGCGATTGAATCCACTGCCAGCGCCAGTTCCGTGTATTGCCCTTCGAACATCAAATGGAGCGTGTTGAACATTGGCCCCGTGACGTTCCAGTGAAAATTATGGGTCTTCAAATACAGCGTGTAGGTATCGGCCAATAGATGCGACAAACCATCGGCGATCTTCTTGCGGTCTTTGTCGCTGATACCGATGTTCACAGCCGGTGATGCGATTTTCTTCGCCATAGTGACTCCGTGAGAGTGATACGAACAGTGCGAGCGACCCGGCCGAAGCTGCTGCCGGGGGTGCCGAACGTTCGTCAGTTTATATTAGAAACGCGGTGCAATCCGCCATGGAGGCGGGCCACAAGGGTTATCGGGCGCGTCAATACGACGCGTCGTCAGGACAATCCGGCGAAACCAACACCATGCAATCCTTCGATAATCACCGCCGCGTAACTCGCCGCGACAATGCCAAAGCCGATAACCAACCGTACGCCGCGCGACGCATTCAGGCTCTTCGCCTCAATACCGCTCACCGCCCGTTCGAGTGTCATGATGGCTTGTGTCATCGTCGTTCTCCCTGAATTCAGCCTTTAAGTCATGCGTATCAAATCAGCGAGGGACGCATATTCTGCGCATTGCTGAACACGCGTCCCGTCCTGCTTACTTCATTGCGGCTTCAGCGTTCGCGTCAACCCCTTCAACCACTTCAACCTTCTGGCCCAACGCCGCCAGCGCCGCTACAACACCCGCCGCATACGCCGGATCGGCACGCCGGAAGTGCTCGATCTGCACCGCGACAATCTCGTTCGGCACGCCGAAAATGTGCCGTGCGATGTTGCCAAAGAAGCGCTGCTTTTGCGCGTCGTCGAAGAGACGGAACAGCGCGCCCGGCTGGCTGTAGTAATCCGTGTCTTCACGATGGTTGTAACGCTCCACCGCTCCCGCCGCCAACGCCGGCTCGTTCACGCTCGGGTCCTGCGCGAAGTCGCCGAAGCGGTTCGGCTCGTAGTTCACGCGGCCGCCGCTGTTGCCATCGGTGCGCATGCCGCCATCGCGATGAAACGAGTTCTGCACGGCGGTCTTAGGCGCGTTCACCGGAATCTGATGGTGATTGATGCCAAGACGATACCGATGCGCATCGCCATACGAGAACAAGCGCCCTTGCAACAAGCGGTCAGGCGAGAAGCCAATGCCCGGCACCACGTTCGCGGGCGTGAAAGCGGCCTGCTCGACATCGGCAAAATAATTGCCCGCGTTGCGATTCAACTCGATCGTGCCCACGTCGATCAGCGGGAAATCCTTGTGCGGCCAGACCTTGGTGATATCGAACGGATTCATGCGATACGTCGCGGCTTGCGCTTCCGTCATCACCTGGATGCGGAAATTCCACTTCGGAAAATTACCGCGATCAATATTGTCCACCAGATCGCGCTGCGCGCTTTCCCGATCGCTGCCCACGACCGCAGACGCTTCGGCATCGGTGTAATTCTCGAGTGGCTGCTGCGACTTGAAGTGGAACTTCACATAGAAGCGCTCGTTGTTCGCGTTGATGAACGAATACGTGTGCGAGCCGAAGCCATGCATCTGCCTGTAGCTCTTCGGAATCCCGCGATCGCTCATCAGGATGGTGACCTGATGCAACGACTCCGGATGCCGCGACCAGAAGTCCCACGCCGCCACGTTGCTGCGCATGTTGGTGTACGGATCGCGCTTTTGCGTATGGATGAAGTCAGGAAATTTCAGCGGATCGCGGATAAAAAACACCGGCGTGTTGTTGCCGACCACGTCCCAGTTACCTTCTTCCGTATAGAACTTGATCGAGAAGCCGCGCACGTCGCGCTCGGCGTCAGCCGCGCCGCGTTCGCCGGCAACGGTCGAAAAGCGCATGAACAACGGCGTTTCCTTGCCAACTTCCGCGAACACCTTGGCTTTCGTGAAGCGCGAGATATCGTGCGTGATCTTGAGCGTGCCGAACGCGCCCGATCCTTTGGCATGCACACGGCGCTCAGGGATCACTTCGCGGTCAAAATGCGCGAGCTTCTCGAGCAGCCAGAAATCCTGCAGCGCGATCGGACCGCGCGGACCGGCGGTTATCGAGTTCTGGTTATCGCCGACAGGCGCGCCTGCTGCAGTGGTGAGGATGCGATTGGTCATCGATTTGCTCCGTGAAGTTTGTCTGGGACGAAACCTTATGTCGGGGTTTAGCAAGTGCGGGCGAAGCTGGCTAGAACGTCAACCACTACGCCTTTGGCTTCGCGATAAACGGCGGTGAGTTGCGTGGCCTGGCGGGCGATCAGCGACATGGCTTCCTCCGGTTTGTTCTGTTGGATCGGGGCCGATCCATGGAGGTGAGAATAACAAAGACTATTGAAATATCGAATTCAATTAATTCAATCTATGCGATAGGCCGAGCAGAGGTGAGGCGCGCGAGGCTTTCGAGAAGCGGGGAAATGGTGCCGGAATCCGCGCCCATGCGGGACGCGGTACGGGATAAATCGAGCTAAAGAAGGATTAGTTGACGGCGGCGGGCAACTCTAGCCGCGTGACACCCGGGATATTGCAGGCGGCGATTGCGTCGCAAATGGCTTCGATAGCCGGCATCCGCGTGAAGCTCTTGCGCCACGCCAGCACGACGCGCCGGTCCGGAATCGGGTCATCGAAGGGAACGTAGCTCAGCAAACCGGCATCCACACCGCCTGCGTGCGGTTTCACTTCCATCACCGACATCCGCGGCAGCACGGTAATGCCAACGCCGCTGGCAACCATATGCCGGATGGTTTCCAGCGATGACCCTTCGAACGTCTTCTGGATTCCGTCTGCGTTCTGCGAAAAACGCATCAATTCAGGACATACGCCGAGCACGTGATCGCGAAAACAATGGCCGCTGCCCAGCAGCAGCATGGTTTCCAGCTTCAGGTCATCGGCATTGATCTTGGGCCGGTTTTCCCACGGATGGCCCGCCGGCATGGCGACAACAAACGGTTCGTCGAATAGCGGACGCACCATCAGGCCCGTTTCCGGAAACGGCAGCGCCATGATGGCGACATCGATTTCGCCCTGCTTCAGCAGTTCGATCAGCTTGAGCGTGTAGTTTTCCTGCAGCATCAGCGGCATCTGCGGGACGCGCTTGATCATCTGCTTGACGAGCGTGGGCAGTAGATACGGCCCAATGGTATAGATCACGCCCAGGCGCAACGGTCCGACCAGCGGGTCTTTGCCCTGCTTGGCGATTTCCTTGATGGCGAGGGTTTGTTCAAGAACACGCTGCGCTTGTGTGACGATCTGTTCGCCAATTGGCGTGACACTGACTTCGCTGGTGCCGCGCTCGAAAATCTGCACGTTCAGTTCATCTTCCAGCTTCTTGATTGCTACCGACAAGGTCGGCTGACTCACGAAACATGCCTCGGCCGCACGGCCAAAATGCCGCTCGCGGGCCACCGCAACGATGTACTTCAATTCGGTAAGGGTCATTAGGGGCCAATCAGAGTCATTGAATCGATAGGATTTGACTTATACACCCGTCGGGGGGATTCGCCAACTGTGACCAAGCGGAGCCGATGAATCAGCGGAAGGAATCTCTCGCCGGCTATCGGTCTCAGCGCACAAGCACTGCCACCGTGCTGCTTCGTGCTTGTGTGCAGTCGCTTAAGACCCGCGAAACCTCACTGCGTTCAAGCTTTCAGATATTGCTCGCGCGCGCCAAGCCATCGCGCCAAGTGATTCGTCACCGCTTCGGGGAACTGGGCCAGCATCTGGTCCGCTGCCGCGCGCGCCGGTTCGATCAGCCAGCCATCATTTTCAAGGCTGGCAAAACGCAGCATCGCCGCACCCGACTGACGCGCACCAAGGAATTCGCCAGGACCGCGAATCTCCAGGTCACGACGGGCGATTTCAAAGCCATCGGTGGTTTCGCGCATGGTCTGCAAACGGGCGCGCGCCGTCTGCGACAACGGCCCGGCATACATCAGCACGCACACTGAAGCCGCGCTGCCCCGCCCCACGCGGCCACGCAACTGGTGAAGCTGCGCCAGGCCAAAGCGCTCGGCGTGCTCAATCACCATCAGCGAGGCATTCGGTACGTCCACGCCCACTTCGATCACCGTTGTCGCGACCAGCAACTGGACCTCGGCACGCGTGAACGCATCCATGACGGCGGCCTTTTCTGCCGGCGGCAAACGCCCATGCACGAGCCCTATACGCAACTCCGGTAACGCGGCTACAAGCGTCTCGTACGTCTCCACCGCCGTCTGCAATTGCAGCGTCTCGCTCTCTTCGATCAGCGGACACACCCAATATACTTGCCGCCCAGTCAGCGCCGCTTCACGCACGCGGGCGATCACCTCTTCCCGCCGGTTATCGGCGACGAGTTTGGTCAGGATCGGCGTGCGCCCCGGCGGCAATTCATCAATAGTCGATACATCGAGATCCGCGTAATACGTCATGGCGAGCGTGCGCGGAATGGGCGTGGCCGACATCATCAGTTGATGCGGCTGGAAGTTGTTCACACCATCGGCGGCGTTATGCGCCTTGGCCCGCAACGCAAGCCGCTGAGCCACACCAAACCGATGCTGTTCATCGACGATCACAAACCCCAGCCGCGCAAACTCAACAGCTTCCTGAATGATCGCGTGCGTGCCAATCACAAGCTGCGCCGCCCCCGATGCCGCCGCTTCCAGCGCCGCGCGTTTTTCCTTCGCCTTCAGGCTGCCGGCGAGCCACGCCACCGTCACGCCCAGCGGCTCCAACCAAGCACGCAGCTTGCGCGCGTGTTGTTCGGCGAGGATTTCGGTCGGCGCCATCAACGCGGCCTGATAACCGGCGTCAATAGCCTGCGCGGCAGCAAGCGCCGCCACGATCGTCTTGCCGCTGCCCACATCGCCTTGCAAAAGGCGCTGCATTGGATGAGGCAGCATGAGTTCGCCGGATATTTCGGCGCACACACGTTCCTGCGCGCCGGTGAGCTTGAACGGCAGCGTAGCCAGAAACCGTGCGACCAACGATTCGGGCACATCCTGTAACCGCGGCATCATTGGCGCGGCGCGCGTGCGGCGCTCCTCATGCGCGCGTTTGAGCGACAACTGCTGCGCGAGCAATTCCTCGAACTTGATGCGCGTCCACGCCGGATGCGTGCCGTCGATCAACGCGTTTTCATCGGAATCGGCGTGCGGATGATGCAGGGTTCTAACGGCATCGAGCAACGCCGGCACGTTAAGCGGCTGCAGATGCGCCCGGTCGATTTTTTCCGGCAGCAACTCCGGCAGATGAACCCGCGACAACGCGCTGTCGATAGCCTTGCGCAAATACGCCTGCGATACCCCCGCCGTGCTCGGATACACCGGCGTCAACGCTTGCGGCAGCGGCGTGTCTTCATCCACCGGACGCACCGCCGGGTGCACCATCTCCATGCCAAAAAAACCGCCGCGAACATCGCCACGCACCCGCAGGCGCACGCCGATAGCCATCTGCTTGACCTGCGAACCGTAGAAATTGAGAAAACGCAGCGTGAGTTCGTCGCCGGCGTCGTCGTGGATCTTGACCAGCAACTGTCGACGCGGCCGGTACGCGATCTCGTTGTCGAACACCACGCCTTCGGTCTGCGTGTTGTCGCCGGGGATCAGATGGGCAATTGGCGTGATGCTGGTTTCGTCCTCGTAGCGCATCGGCAGATGCAGCACGAGGTCGATATCCGATTTCAGGCCGAGCTTGGCGAGTTTATCGACGGGTTTGGGCGGCGCGGCGGCGGGTTTTAGCGGCTGGATCTTGTCTGTGGCGATCTCCAGATTCGCGAGCGTTTTCGCGCCCGCCGCTCGCCGGCGCTTGCGCTTTTGAACAGGCGCGTCGGGTTCACCGGCTGCATCGGGAGCGTCTTCAGCGTCGGGAGCAACGAGCAAACGGCGGTCGGACAAGGGCATCTAATCTCTTCAAAGTACAATATCGGCTTCGTTCGGCACGGCGATACGGTCATCATCCGTTCGCCGCGCGGCATGTGCGGGTTCGTTAAAGCGCGTGAATATGCGGCCGGCGGAGGGTTTTTGCTCCATCGATCGTACCGGACGCAGCCGCGAAACCAGTCGCTTCGCGGGCATTGCGGGGTGCAATCTGGAAGCGGCCCAGTGGATTTCGAGAGGCCGCGGCGCTATTTGAAACCGCCGCAACGGCCGATCAGACAGCCGGCCCGCGAACCCGCATTACCGCACTGAACCCGCGCTCACTTGCGCCGCCTTGGCCAACGCCTGGCCAAAATAACGCGCGTTTCATCGCGCATCGACCTGCTTTCCCCATGTTCACGCTTTCTGACTTCGATTTTAATCTGCCGCCCGAGCTGATCGCGCAAACGGCGCTCGCCGAGCGCAGCGCGAGCCGTTTGCTCGACGTGGACAACCACGCCGCAATAGCCGCTTTCACCGATCGCCACTTCACCGAGCTGCCCAACCTGCTGGAACCCGGCGACCTGCTTGTATTCAACGATACCAAAGTCTTGAAGGCTCGGTTCCTCGGCCAGAAGGCCAGCGGTGGCCGTATTGAGGTGCTGGTTGAGCGGCTGACTGGCGCAACCACTGCGCTCGCGCAGATCCGGGCGAGCAAAAGCCCGTTGCCGGGCACGAAACTGGTTCTCGCCGATGCATTCGAGGTCACGGTCGGCGAGCGCGTGGAACCGTTCTACACGCTGCATTTCCCCGCCGATTGCCTGACGCTGATCGAACAATATGGCCGCCTGCCGTTGCCGCCGTATATAGAACACGATCCCGATTCCTTCGATGAAACCCGCTACCAGACGGTCTACGCGGCGAACCCCGGCGCGGTCGCGGCGCCCACGGCCGGCCTGCACTTCGACCCGGCGCTGTTTGCCGCGCTCGACGCACGCGGCGTGGAGCGCGCAACGCTGACGCTGCACGTGGGCGCGGGCACGTTCCAGCCGGTGCGCGTGGAGAATCTCGCCGAACATAAGATGCATAGCGAATGGTATCGGCTGCCGCAGGAGCTGGCGGACAAGATCACGTCGACGAAAGCGCGGGGGAACCGCGTGATTGCGGTCGGCACGACTTCGCTGCGTGCGCTCGAAGCGGCCGCCCGAGACGCGGCCGTTGCAGGGCGCCCGCTCGCGGAAACCAGTGCCGAGACGGACATTTTCATCACACCGGGGTATCAGTTCCGCGTGGTCGATCGGCTGGTGACGAACTTCCATTTGCCGAAGTCGACGCTGATGATGCTGGTTTCCGCATTCGCCGGCATGGACGCGATCCGCGCGGCGTACGCGCATGCGATTGAGGAGCGGTATCGGTTCTTTAGCTACGGCGACGCCATGCTGCTCACGCGGCAAACGGCGGCCTGAAGAGCGCTGTCTGCAACGCAGCTCTAACGCATGAATGATTGAACGCGCCACATAATCGTGGCGCCCATATACCTCACCCTTTACCCAATTGCGCCGGACTTGTCGGCCCGGAGTTCGTGCTTTAGCGCTTACTCCGGCCCCATGCAAAGCTGCTTCCGGTGGCACAGGAGCTTTTGAATGAACGAAGCAAACAACCCAGCCGATACCCTTGAAGCAACGGCCCGCCCCGAAAACGGCCTCAAGTTCGAGCTGCTCACCACCGACGGCCAAGCGCGGCGCGGCCGCGTCACGTTGAACCACGGCGTAGTCGAAACGCCGATCTTCATGCCTGTGGGCACGTACGGAACGGTCAAAGCCGTCGCGCCGCGCGAGCTCGAGGAAATGAACGCTCAGATCATCCTCGGCAACACGTTCCACCTGTGGCTGCGCCCGGGGCTGGAAACGATCGCGGCGCACGGCGGGTTGCATCGGTTCATGAACTGGCAGCGCCCGATTCTCACTGACTCCGGCGGTTTCCAGGTCTTTTCGCTGGGTGATCTACGCAAGATAACCGAAGATGGCGTCACGTTCGCGTCACCCATCAACGGCGACAAGCTGTTTTTATCGCCGGAAATCTCGATGCAGATCCAGAAGGTGCTGAACGCGGACATTGTGATGCAGTTCGACGAATGCACGCCGTATGCAACCAACGACGTGCCCACGCCACACCAGGATGCGGCCGATTCCATGCGCATGTCGATGCGCTGGGCCAAGCGTTCCGTCGATGAATTCGCCAAGGGTGAAAATCCGAATGCGCTATTCGGCATCGTCCAGGGCGGCATGTTCGAAGATTTGCGCGATGAATCACTGGCGGGTCTCACCGACATCGGCTTCCACGGCTTCGCGATCGGCGGGTTGTCCGTCGGCGAACCGAAGGAAGAAATGATGCGCGTGCTGGAACACATCGGCCCGAAGCTTCCCGCCGACAAACCGCACTACCTGATGGGCGTCGGCACGCCGGAAGACCTGGTGGCGGGCGTGGCGTCGGGCATCGACATGTTCGACTGCGTAATGCCGACCCGAAATGCACGCAACGGCTGGCTGTTCACCCGTTTCGGCGACGTCAAGATCCGCAACGCGACGCACAAGAACTCGCTCAAGCCACTCGACGAAACCTGCGGCTGCTATACCTGCCGCAACTTCACGCGAGGGTATCTGCACCACTTGCATCGTGTAGGCGAAATTCTTGGCTCGCAACTGAACACGATTCACAATCTGCACTACTACCTGCAGCTCATGCAGGAGATCCGCGATTCGATCGAAAATCACGCGTTTGACGCATTCGTGAAGCAGTTTAAAGAGGATCGCGCACGCGGAATTGACTGACCGGATGGCTAACGTCCGGCCATTGAATCTGCAATCGGCCCGATAAACATTACAATTGCTTTACGCCACGCTTTAACAGCTTGATCACAAAGCGCATTCCGCGCTTACGTGGCGTGGCCCAGTGGTAGAATAGCGGGCTAATTTTCTGATCGTCATAACGGAGAGACCAACGTGGATTTTATTTCAAAAGCCTTCGGCGGCGGCGCAGATGGCGCGCAGTCGAGCATCATGAGCTTTTTGCCTCTCATTTTGATGTTTGCAGTGCTGTATTTCATCATGATTCGTCCGCAAATGAAGCGGCAGAAGGAACATCGCAATATGCTGTCCGCCATGGCAAAGGGCGATGAAGTAGTAACGAACGGCGGTATTGTCGGTAAGGTCACGAAGGTGACGGACGCATACGTTGGCGTCGAAATTTCGGAAGGTACGGAAATTACCATCCAGAAGGCTGCTGTCACGACTATCCTCCCGAAAGGCACGATCAAGTCGCTCTAAGGCCAACTTTTCTCGCGTTCGGCGCGGCCTCCGCGGCCCATTGCCCGCTCGTCGCCGGACGCATCGCTTACCCCTCCTCGCCAACTTTCCTGTTCGGCCATCCCCATGAATCGCTACCCACTTTGGAAATATGCCGTGATGCTGGTGGCGCTAGTCATCGGCCTCGTCTATACCTTGCCCAATTTTTTCGGCGAAGCGCCGGCGGTGCAGGTATCGAGCGGCAAGGCAACGGTCAAGCTGGATTCAACTACGCTTGCCAACATCGAAAACGCGCTGGCTGCCGACAAGGTGACGCCGGATGAAGTGACGTTCGACAATTCATCGCTGAACGCCAACATTCGCGTGCGCCTGAAAGACACCGACACGCAATTGCGCGTGAAGGATCTGTTGCAGAAGACGCTGAACAGCGACCCGAGCGATCCGCAATACGTGGTCGCGCTGAATCTGCAGGCGGCTTCCCCGCGCTGGCTGACCGCGTTGCACGCGTTGCCCATGTATCTCGGCCTCGACTTGCGCGGCGGCGTTCACTTCCTGTTGCAAGTGGACATGGCGGGTGCGCTGAACAAGAAGCTCGACTCGAACGCGGCGGACGCCCGCGCGCTGTTACGCGATAAAAACATCCGCGATGGCGGTGTGAATCGCGTGAATCAGTCGGTCGTGGTGAATTTCGCGGACCAAGCCGCAGCCGATGCCGCGCGCACCATGCTGACGAGCGGCCTGAGCGAACTGCAATGGGCGACAAGTCCGGGCGGTGACGGTTACCAGGTGGTCGGTACCTTCACGCCAGCGGCGCAAAAGCTGGCGGAAGACAGCGCGCTCAAGCAGAACATTGTCACGCTGCATAACCGGGTGAACGAACTCGGCGTGGCGGAACCGGTGATCCAACAACAAGGCTCCGACCGCATCGTGGTCGAATTGCCGGGCGTGCAGGACACGGCGAAGGCGAAGGACATTATCGGCCGGACGGCAACGCTTGAAGCACGGCTCGCTGACCCGATCAACACGCACCCCGGTCCGAACGATCCGGTTCCCCCCGGCGACGAACTCTTCACGCAAGGCAACACCGGGCCGACGCTCGTGAGAAAGCAGGTGATCTTCACGGGTGACCGGATCATCGACGCATCGTCGGGCTTCGACGAACACCAGCGTCCGTCGGTGAACATTCGCCTGGACGCGGCAGGTGGCCGCGCGGTGAGCAGCGTGTCGCGCGACAACATCGGCAAGCCGATGGCCATGATCCTGTTCGAAAAGGGCAAGGGCGAAGTGCTGACCGTCGCGACCATCCAGTCCGAACTTGGCGACCGCTTCCAGATCACCGGCCAGCCCTCGCCGCAAGCCGCCGCCGACCTGGCGCTGCTGCTGCGCGCAGGTTCGCTCGCAGCGCCCATGGACATCATCGAAGAACGCACGATTGGTCCGAGCCTGGGCGCCGACAACATCCGCAAGGGCTTCGATTCCGTGCAGTACGGTTTCGCCGCGATCGCCGTCTTCATGATCGCGTACTACATGCTGTTCGGCCTGATCTCCATGTTGTCGCTGTCGGTGAACCTGTTGCTGCTGGTCGCCATTCTGTCGATGCTGCAGGCCACGCTGACGCTGCCGGGTATTGCTGCTATTGCACTGGCACTCGGTATGGCAATCGATGCAAACGTGCTGATCAACGAACGGATCCGCGAGGAACTGCGTAACGGCGCGCCGCCGCAGCTTGCTATCCAGAACGGCTTCGCGCATGCATGGGCCACGATTGTTGACTCAAACGTGACCACGCTCATTGCAGGTCTGGCGCTGCTGGCGTTCGGCTCCGGTCCGGTGCGCGGCTTTGCGGTCGTGCACTGTATCGGCATCCTGACGTCAATGTTCTCGGCCGTGTTCTTCTCGCGCGGCCTCGTGAACCTCTGGTACGGCGGCAAGAAGAAGTTGCAGTCGCTCGCAATCGGTCAGGTCTGGCGTCCTGCCGGCAGTGACACGGCTGCGGCCACCGCCGCTTACCTGGCGAATGAGCGTGGCGACGACTCCGCCGTAGATCAAGTCGTCATGCCTGCAACACGCGCCAAAGCACCGGTTCCGACCCGTTCGCAAAAGCAGGCCGCGCCTCCCGTCCGCACCGGCAAGCCGGTCGTACGTCGTCGCTCGGGCCCTGGTATTGAACCGAAAAAACCCGGCTCGTCCAACTGAGTCCCGGAGAATAAATCATGGAATTCTTTCGTATTCGCCGCGACTTACCGCTGATGCAGCGTGCGTTGATCTTCAACGCAATCTCGCTCATCACGTTCCTCGCGGCTGTGTTTTTCCTCGTGCATCGCGGGCTGCATCTCTCTGTGGAATTCACCGGCGGGACGGTGGTGGAAGTGCAGTATCCGCAAGCGGTGCCGCTTGAACCGGTGCGCGGCACGCTGGGCGCGCTCGGTTATCCCGATGCGCAGGTGCAGAACTTCGGCACGTCACGTGATGTACTGATTCGCCTGCCGTTGAAGCAGGGTTTGACGTCGGCGCAGCAGAGCGATCAGGTGATGGCGGCGCTGAAGAATCAAGACGCGCAGGTGCAGTTGCAGCGCGTGGAATTCGTCGGCCCGCAGGTCGGGAAAGAGCTTGTGACCAACGGCTTGCTCGCGCTGGCGTGCGTGGTGATCGGCATTGTGATCTACCTGTCGTTCCGCTTCGAGTGGAAATACGCCGTGGCCGGCGTGATCGCCAACTTGCACGACGTGGTGATCATTCTCGGTTTCTTCGCGTTCTTCCAGTGGGAGTTTTCGCTGTCCGTACTGGCGGCTATTCTCGCGGTGCTCGGGTATTCGGTGAACGAGTCGGTCGTTATCTTCGACCGGATTCGTGAAACCTTCCGCAAGCAACGCAAGATGACGGTGATCGAGGTCATCAACCACGCCATCACCAGCACAATGTCGCGAACCATCATCACCCACGGTTGTACGGAAATGATGGTGCTGTCCATGTTCCTGTTCGGCGGGGCAACGCTGCATTATTTCGCGCTGGCGCTGACGGTCGGCATCTTGTTTGGTATCTATTCGTCGGTGTTCGTTGCAGCCGCGCTCGCCATGTGGCTGGGCGTGAAGCGCGAAGACCTGATGAAGGAAAAGAAGCCGAAATACGATCCAGGCGATCCCAACGCAGGCGCAGAGGTTTGATAGCAGGCATCAAGATGTGAGTTTCGAACGCTGACATCCGGGGTTCGAAAGTGCAAAAGGCCGATTCTCGCGAATCGGCCTTTTTGCTTTTGAGCCAGCAATTGCAACGGCTACGTGCGAATACGTCCGCACAGAACCATCAACTGAATCCCAGCCGCTTGCGCGCCGCTATCAACGCGACCAGGCTCACTACCGCGGCAAAAATCAAATAGAAGCTGGGCGCGGCCTTCGATCCCGTCGATGCAATCAGCCACGTGATGATGAACGGCCCGAATCCGCCAAACACCGTCACCGCGATGTTATAAGCCAGCGACATTCCGGTCGTGCGCGTGGCAACTGGAAACATCTCCGATAACAACCCCGGCAATGCCGCGAAATACCCGGTCATCAACACGCCGAGTACCGCTTGAACGACCAGCAGCGTGCCGAAGGTCGGATGCGCCACCAGCCACGTGAACAGCGGATAGATCAACACGAGCAGCAGCACCGCCGAGATCAGCATGATGCGCGTGCGGCCGTGGGTATCGGAGAGATGGCCAACGAATGGTGAGAGCACCATCTGGATTGCGCCCGTGAGCAGGATGGCCGTGAAAGCAACCGATGGCGCGAGCCCCAACTGCCGGATTGCATACGTCGGCATGAAGAGCACGAGGTAAGTTGCCACTGTGCCCAGCACCACCGTTCCAATGGCGATCAGCAAGCGTTCCTTGTTCAACGCGAAGGTGTCGCGCAAAGGGGTGGTGGTCTGAACGGCGGCGAGGAATTCCGGCGTTTCATCGAGGCGCGTGCGGATGTAGTACGCCACCGGCCCGATCAGCAAGCCGAAGATGAACGGCACGCGCCAGCCCCAGGTACTCATCTGTTCCGGCGAGAGGTTGCCGGTCAGCACCACGCCGAATATAGCCGCCAGGAGCGTGGTCAAGCCTTGGCTTGCGACCTGCCAACTCGCGAAGAAACCACGCCGGCCGGGAACGTGCTCGGCAAGGAACGCCGTCGCGCTGCCAAACTCGCCGCCGGCCGAGAAGCCTTGCATCAGGCGCGCGAGCACCAGGATCAACGGCGCGGCGACCCCGATGGACGAGTACGTGGGCAACACGGCAATGATGAACGTGCCCATCATCATCAACAGGATGGACAGCGTGAGCGCCGCCTTGCGCCCTGCCCGGTCGGCATACGCGCCAAGCACGATGGCGCCGAGCGGCCGCATGAAAAACGATACGCCGAACGTGCCGAGTGTCAGCAGGATGGACACCGAGTCGTTGCCCGACGGGAAGAACAACTTCGAGATAACGACCGCGAAGAACCCGTAGACCACGAGGTCGAACCATTCGAGCGCGTTGCCTATGGAAGCTGCCACCACGGCGCGCCACGCGGCCGGGCGGCTGATCGATACTACTGCGGGCGTACTGCTCATGCATTTCTCCTGTGTCGACCAGAGTTAGCGCTTTAGCGCTTACTCTGGTCCCATGCAATTTTTGCGCTCGACCAGAGTTGGCGCCTCAGCGCTTACTCCGGTCGCATGAAAGGTGGTTCCGTTATTGTCGGTATGACGGGCTGTCGGCCAAAGTGCAAACGCTGCCGACTGTGCCACACCGAAATCCGGATCGAAATGCTCGCAATACCGGGGGGCGAAAAAAAACCGCTTCGGTCAGAAGCGGTTTTCTTATCTGGCGGGAAAGAACCAGCGGGAAAGAACTTCCCGCTTATTGCCGAATGCCTTCGGCTTGAATATGCAGAGTCGTCTTCATCTTGAAGCCATACGCCTTGCCGTAGTCCACGCCGAAGTCGCCACGATCGAACGTTGCCGTCGACTCCGTGCCGCACACTTCCTTCTTCATCATCGGGTTCGTGAAGCACTTGAACGATTCGATCTTCAGGTTCAACGGCTTCGTCACGCCATGCAGCGTCAGCTCGCCGATGACTTCCACCGGCACGTCGCCCTTGAACTTCATCGACGTGCCCTTGTAGGTCGCCGTCGGGAACTTGTCGGCGTCGAAGAATTGCGCGCTCTTCAGTTCGCCATTCAGCTTCTCATTGCCGATATCAATCGACGTCATATCGATGGTCGCATCCAGCGTACCCTTCTGGGTCGCGCGATCAAGCGTCACCGTGCCGCTGCTCTTGTTGAACTTGCCACGCCAGGTCGAGATGCCGCCGAAGTGATCGGCTTCGAAGCTCGGGTACGTGTGGTTCGGGTCGAGTTGATACGTGACTTCTTCAGCCATCGCGTTGAACGAAACGGCCGCGAGAAGCGCGCCAGCGGCTGCAATCAGGAGGTTCTTTTTCATGAATTTTCCAGGATGAATGTTGAAAGCGATGAGCGCTTATGACTTGGCTTATTGCGTGGCTTATTTCTTCGTCGCGACGAGGTGGAACTTGATGACGACTTCGTCGGCCACGACCGAGGTGTCTTTCCATTCGCCCGTGCCGACATCGAACTGCGTGCGTTTGATGGGCAATGAGCCATCGAAGGTTTGCGTCGCGCCCTGGCTCGTGACCGTGACCGGCACGATGACGTTCTGCGACTTGCCCTTGATGGTCAACTTGCCGCTGACATTGAACTTCGTCCCGCCAGCCGGCGCGATAGCCGTTGAAACAAAAGTAGCGGTCGGGAAATGGGCGGTATCGAACCAGTCCTTGTCGGTCGCCTGCTTGTTGTAGCTGTCATCGCCGAGATCGTAGCTTCCCGTATCGATGCTGATATTCGCGCTGCCCGCAGCCGGCTTGGCCGGATCGAAGTCGAGTTGCGAGGTGAACTTCTTGAACTTGCCTTCAACCGGCACGTTCATTTGCTTCGATGTCGCCGTCACCGTGCTTTTGGTCGTGTCGACCTGGGCTTGAGCAAAGGCGGAAACCGCCGCGACCAGCGATGCGGAGCAAACGCCTGCAAGCAACCAACGGGAAAATTTCGCGTGTTTCATGTATGTCCTGAGGCCACCGGGAAAACCGGTTGAGCCGCTATTGAAAAGTCAAACGCAATCCAGCGCAACCCGTGCGCAGGAAACTGGCTATCAACAACAAGGAATCAATTACGCCTCATTTTCGCTGAATGCGAACCAAACAATGCTTATCGGAGGAACGGAATCATGCGTGCGAGCAAACCATCACGATCGACGAATTGATGCTTCAACGCCGCCAGGACGTGCATGATCACGAGCACGAGCAGCGTGTAATTCAGGTAAATGTGGACCATCTTCAGGGTGGCTTTCAACGCGGTATCCGGTCCGATGATCGTTGGCAGCGGCACCAACCCGAGATACACGACCTGAATGCCGGCAGCCGAGCTATAGAGGTACCCGGAGGCCGGAATCACGAGCATCAGCGCATAAAGCAGGAAGTGCGTGACATGAGCAACACCTTTTTGCCACGTGGGAATGCGCCGCGGCATGGACGGTGCCTTATGCGTGACGCGCCAGAGCACGCGCACGACGGCGAGCGCGAACACCGTTACGCCGATCCATTTGTGCCAGGAGAAATATTTGAGCTTGGTTGGCGTGAAACCGGGAATATCGGTCATGATCCAGCCAAGATAGAAGCCGCACACAATCAGCAGTGCAATCAGCCAGTGAAGGCCGATCGCAGTCCGGCTGTAGCTGTCGGAGCTGGCGAAATTCGGGCTGCTTTCCATACGTGGTCCACCAAAAAATAGTGCGGAATTGATGACTTGACCCCAAACGGTTTATCGCACGGCAACCGCAATAACCCGACGTTAAGGTCTCAAGGCCGCCATCCTACCCGAACAAGTAAAAACCGGCTTTTCCCTGAAGAAATAGTTGCCGCCCCCTTCGCGCCCGCGTTACAAATCTGGTATCAGTGGCTTGTATCCAGGGTAAACGGGCCACGAACGCCGACAATTCCATTGGGCGAGGAGCTAATCAAGGTCCGCTCATCGGCATGCGCCCGCGCTGCAGCGCTTTTTGCCCGTGAAGGGATCGCAAGCCTGATCTGCGCGCCTCTTCCGCGCGGCAGCTTGCCGTTTGTTACCATGCCCGCTGGCCCGGCCCTTGCTCTTGTATGCAGCCGCCCCGGAACCGCGACGTTTAAGACACTAAAACAACACGCCATTACGAGCCCAGTATTCCGCCTATGGAAGAAGACGATCTAGACGATCTGATCGCATGCCACGAATGCGACACACTGTTTCATAAGCGCGCCCTGCCTTCCCGCAGCTCTGCGAAATGCACGCGTTGCGGCGCCACGCTCTACCAGAGCGTGTCGACGAATCTGGACAAGCTTTGCTCCATCACGCTCGCCGCGCTGATTACGTTTTTGATCGCGCAGGCTTTTCCTATTGTGGAACTGGAAACGAACGGCATCACGTCCCAAACGACCCTGATTGGTGCAATCGTCGCGTTGTGGGGTGAGAACATGGAAGTGATCGCCACCATGGTTTTTTGCGCGACCATCCTCTTTCCGCTCACCGAACTGGTTGCAATGCTGTATCTGCTCGTGCCGTTGCGCGCGGGTTTCATTCCTGCCGGCTTCAGCCAGGTGCTGCGCGCGATTCAGTTTGTGCGGCCGTGGGGAATGATCGAAGTGTTCATGCTCGGGATACTCGTAACGCTGGTGAAAATGGTGAGCATCGCGCGCGTTATTCCGGAGGCTGCGCTGTTCGCATTCGGCGCGCTAACCTTGCTGTTCGCAGTCATCCTCACCTTCGATCCGCGCGCGCTGTGGGAAATCGCCGAGCGTGTGGGCGGTCGCGGACCGTTGCGGTACACGCCTTTCGGCGGCCTCCGGCCCGGCTCAGGCTCGGCTTATTCAGCCGATTCGCGTTCCAGCTCCCCATCCAACCCGCCGCATCCGTTAGCGCCGAAACGCGTGATGACGCAAGGGACGACACGGGGGACGCCGCCCGACGCAGCCGCTCCAGGGAGTAAGCCATGATCGACAAGCCCGATACCGCCGGCACTCCCGACGCGTCCGCATCCGACTCTCCCGAGCCGGTATTCACCACGGCTACGGAGGCGGGGCTGATCGCCTGCCACGCTTGCAACCGCGTGCAAAAGCGCGTGTTCACGGTCGAGCGTCAGCTTTGCGTGCGCTGCGGCTCGCCGCTGCATCGGCGTACTCCGGACTCGGTCGTGCGCACCTGGGCGTTGCTGTTGTCCGCCGCGATCCTGTACATTCCGGCGAATTTATATCCGGTGCTGCACACGTCGTCGATCGTCGGTTCCGAAGACGACACGATCATGAGCGGCGTGGCGATGTTCTGGAACGATGGCGACTATCCGCTCTCCGCGATCATTTTTATCGCCAGTATTCTCGTGCCGATGCTCAAGCTCGGCACGCTCGCGTTTCTCACCTGGGCCACCCAATCGGGCTCCAAATGGCGTCCTCGCCAGCGCACGACGTTGTATCGAATCGTCGAAAAAATTGGCCGATGGTCAATGCTCGATGTCTTTGTCGTGACACTGACCGTCGCGCTCGTGCGCTTCGGTTCACTCGCCGTCATCACGCCAGGGCCGGGCGCACTTGCGTTCGGCTGCGTGGTGGTGCTCACCATGCTGGCCTCCATGCAATTCGACCCGCGACTGATGTGGGATCACATCGAACCTTCAGGAAAGAAACATGACTAGCCCGCAAGGTCCTTCGAACAACACCGTCAAAGGCCCGAACGAGCCGTCGCGAAACGCGGGCGGCGGCGGTGGCTTGCCGCCCAATCTTCCTGATCCGGTGATCGAGCCGCGCAGCCGCTGGATACCGTCGCTCGTATGGGTGATTCCGCTGATCGCCGCGCTGATCGGCATTGCGCTCGTGGTGAAATCGGTGTCGGGACGCGGACCGACGATCACCATCAGCTTCGTGAGCGCCGAAGGCCTGGAGACGGGTAAAACCAAGGTGAAATACAAGGACGTCGATGTTGGCACGGTCAAGGAGATCACGCTGTCGAAAGACCACTCGCGCGTGCTCGTCGACGTCCAGTTGACCAAGGTCGCCGAGGACTTCGCGGTGAAAGACACGCGCTTCTGGGTAGTGCGCCCGCGCGTGGCGGCAAGCGGCGTGACCGGACTCGGCACGTTGTTGTCCGGTGCATATATTGGCGTGGATGCAGGGAAGTCCAAAGAGGACGAAACCCATTTCGTCGGGCTCGAAACTCCACCTGCTGTGACCGGCGATCAGAAAGGGCGGCAGTTCACCTTGCGCGGTGAGTCGCTGGGTTCCATCGATATTGGCTCGCCTATCTATTACCGGCGCGTGCAGGTCGGGCAAGTGGTGGGCTTTTCGCTCGACAAGGACGGCACGGGCGTCACCATGCAGGTGTTCGTGAACGCGCCGTACGATCAATATGTTGGCACGAACTCGCGCTGGTGGCACGCAAGCGGCGTTGACCTGCGGCTGGATGCAAGCGGCTTCAAGCTGAACACGCAGTCGCTTGCGACCGTCGTACTCGGGGGTATTGCCTTCCAGACACCGCCGAATCAGGAGCCCGGGCAGCAGGCGCCGGACAACATGACCTTCCGCCTCGGCTCGGACGAACAGGACTCCATGCGCGATCCGGACGGCCAGCCCATCCGCGTGGTCATGAATTTCAACCAGTCACTGCGCGGTTTGTCGGTGGGCGCGCCAATCGACTTCCGCGGCATCCTGCTCGGCAGCGTGACGGGCATCGGGATCGAATACGACCCGAAAACGCGCAGCTTCCAGATGCCGGTGACCATGAATATCTATCCTGACCGGCTGGGCAAGCGCTTCCGGGACTCGGTGCCGCGTCAAAACACCGTGGCCGGACAGGAATTGCTCCAGAAACTGGTGTCGAACGGTTTGCGCGGACAGTTGCGTACCGGCAATCTGCTGACCGGGCAGCTTTATGTCGCGCTCGATGTGTTCCCGAAAGCGGCCAAGGTCACGATAGACGCCACAGCCGATCCGCTCGAGTTGCCAACCGTGCCCAATACGCTCGACGAACTGCAACTTCAGGTAGCGGACATCGCGAAGAAACTCGACAAGATTCCCTTCGACGAGATCGGCACCAACTTGAACGGCGCGCTGAAGAACGCGAACAGCCTCTTTAACCAACTTGGCACGCAGGTTGTGCCCGAAGCGCGTGACACGCTCACCGCCGCGCGGAAAACGTTCGGCGAGGCGCAAAACACGCTGCAACAGGACTCGCCGCTGCAGTCGGATGTTCATCAGGCGCTGCAGGAACTCACGCGGACACTGCAATCGCTCAATGCGCTCGCCGATTATCTGGAACGTCATCCGGAATCGCTCGTGCGTGGAAAACCAGGAGATAAGCCATGAGCTTGGCCAGAGTATTGAGGGCCGTCGGCGGGGTGTCGGCGATAGGTCTGGTCGCCGCGCTCGCCGCGTGCAGCAGTTCGCCAGCCAGCCGCTTTTATACGCTCGGCGGCACCGACGCCGCGACAAGAACGGCCTCGCCCGCTTCGTTCTATCTGGAAGTGTCGCCAGTGGACATGCCGCCGCAAGTCGCGAAGAACCAGATGGTCGTGCAGGACGGCTCGGCGCAAGTCCGGGTGCTCGAGGATGAGCGCTGGGCGTCCCTTCCGGCCGACGAAGTCCGGCGCGCGCTGTCGGCGGACTTGTCGCAGCGGCTGGGCGCCATCGACGTTTTCGGCACGCCGCATCCCGATGGCGTACCGGTGTACCGCGTGAAGGTGAATGTTCAGCGCTTCGAGTCGTCGCCGGGCCGGCGCGCGTTGATTGACGCTGTGTGGAGCGTGCGCGGCGTGAACAATCAGGCTGTCCTGACCTGCCGGACGGTGGCCGAACAACCTGTCGATGCTGGATATGACGCGCTGGTGGCGGGACATCGGCGAGCGGTCGATCAACTCGCCAGCGAGATTTCCGCCGGGGTTCGGACGGTGAGTTCGGTGCCTGTGCCCCTGTCATCGTCCGTCTCGTCTTCCGCTACGGCAGGCAAGGCCGGAAAAGTGACAGCTCGCACCCCGGCGGTGCTTCCCTGTCCTGCCGCCGCCATGTCCGCAAACGCGGCGCCTGCCCAGTGAGCATGGCTGACACGGTTGCGCGCTATGTTGCTGGAAGACGCCGCGTATAGGCCGAAGCATCTGTCACGGGCACGACTTCGTGCTGCCAGACCGCAACCCGGTTGCACCAAAAGGTGCACCGGGTTTTTTGTCGCCCGACCACAACGCCGCCATCTTGAATTTACAGTCGGCGCGCGTTTGGGCGGTTAAGATCCATCTCCGTGACTACTCTTTGCAGAAACGAAAACACAGATGATGAAACTGATCGGTTCGCTCAACAGCCCGTACGTCCGAAAGACGCGGATTGTGATGGCAGAAAAGAAAATCGACTGCGAACTGGTGCTCGAAAACGTCTGGGCATCCGATTCGAAAATCCATAGCTTTAATCCGCTCGGCAAAGTGCCGTGCCTGATCCTGGACGATGGCGAAGCCGTTTTCGATTCGCGCGTGATCTGCGAATACGTCGATACGCTTACGCCGGTCGGCAAGCTGCTGCCGCAGGAACGCCGCGAGCGCACGGAAGTGCGATGCTGGGAAGCACTCGCCGACGGCATGGTCGACGCCGCCGTTCTGATTCGCCTGGAAACCACCCAGCGCGAGGAAGGGCAACGCAACGAGGCATGGGTAGCGCGCCAACAGCGCAAGATTGACGATGGCCTGAAGGCCATGTCGAAAGGGCTCGCCACCAAGAACTGGTGTTCGGCGAATCACTTCACCCTCGCCGATATCGCTTGCGGTTGCGCGCTTGGCTATCTCGATTTCCGGATGCCCCACATGAACTGGCGCGAGGAGTATCCCAATCTGGACAAGCACGTTCAGCGTTTGTCGCAGCGCCAGTCTTTCATCGATACATTGCCGACTGACGGTAGCTGAGAATTCATTCGCAGCAGTGAGCGTGACTTGAAAAGCCCCACGCGCCGCAAGGCACGTGGGGCTTTTGCATATGGGCGATTCCCGGCGTGCGCACCCGTTTATTTCGCCAGCGCCTTCTTCAGCGCGGTATTCGCCTGATCGATCGCAGCGCGCGTGGCCGGGGTATTGGCCAGTGCGTTCAGCATCACGAAGTCGTGGATCGTGCCGCCGTAGCGCACCGCCGTCACCCGGACGCCGGCCTGTGACAGCTTGCGCGCATACGCTTCGCCTTCGTCGCGCAGCACATCGTTTTCGTCGGTAATGACGAGCGCCGGCGGCAAACCCTTCAACTGATCAAGCGACGCGCGCAGCGGCGACGCCGTGATTTTGTCCCGATCAGCGGCGTTCGGTGCGTATGCGTCCCAGAACCATTTCATCGCGTTTTTGGTGAGCCACGGTCCATCGGCGAATTCGTTGTACGAGCCGTCGTCGAAATTCGCATCGGTGACCGGGTAGAACAGCACTTGGTACCGCAGCGCCGGACCGCCCTGCTCCTTCGCCATCAACGTGACGGCCGCCGCCATGTTCCCGCCGACACTGTCGCCCGCCACGGCCATCCGCGTCGCATCGACGTTGAACTGCTTTGCATGCTCAGCCACGTAGCGCGTCGCGGCGTAGGCCTCTTCCGTCGGCACCGGGAATTTCGTCTCGGGCGAGCGATCGTAATCCACGAAGACCACCGCAGCCTGCGCTCCGTTCGCGATCTCACGGACAAGGCGGTCGTGCGTATTCTTGTCGCCCAGCACCCAGCCGCCACCGTGGAAATACATGATCACAGGCAGCACGCCTTTGGCGTGGGCGGGACGTACGATGCGGATCGCGATCTTGCCCGACGGGCCTGCGTCGATCACGCGGTCCTCAATCCGCGCGGCTTCCTTCTGCACTGGCTGCGACTGGGCGCCAGCGAGGACGT
Source organism: Caballeronia sp. SBC1 (assembly GCF_011493005.1). NCBI lineage: Bacteria > Pseudomonadati > Pseudomonadota > Betaproteobacteria > Burkholderiales > Burkholderiaceae > Caballeronia > Caballeronia sp. SBC1. The sequence goes on along the minus strand of NZ_CP049156.1, from coordinate 522,487 downwards.
TGCGGGCATCGGCGGGAGAAAGGGTGTAGATCGGCGGACCTTTTTGAGCCGTGAGCGCGTCGATAAACTGCTGCGTCGCGGGTTCGAGCACCGGAGCGGCTTGTGCGACGGCGCTTGCTCCAAGCAATGCAGCAACAGCGGAGGCGATGGCGAAGGACTTGAGCTTGTACATGGTTCACTCCTGTTAGTGATCGGACAGTGGATGAGGGCCCAGTGCGAAAACCGGGGTGCTGCGGTTGGTAAGACGGGTAATGCCTGACTGCCTACGACTTGTGATGCGAAACGGCTGAAACACGGAATGCTGAAAACGGGGTGGTGAAAACGGGGTGGTGAAAACGAAGTACCCAAAAACTTTCGACTGCATCTACTCATAGATAGATAACTAAACGAACTAACTACAAGGAACTGACTACGCTAGCTAGCCTCTTTGTCAGCGTGGCCACTAGCCACAACGGTGGCGACAAAATTGATGCGAACCAGCGCGTGGCGGTACCGGACAAGTGTTCAGCCCAGCAAGAGCGCTAGTCCTCAGACGGTGCAAGTGCGCCTTATCGGCTAAAAAGCAAACCGGCGATACTGATTCACCATTAGCGCGCCAACCATAATTCGTCGACCTATCTTCGTCGATGTTTTTGATGACGGTAAAAATAACTTCGAAATAACTTAGATGCATATTGAATCGGCAATCAAAATCTACCTACTTGAAGATAGATAAATGAGTGTAAGTCACGAAATAAATGCCAATTTTTGGAACACACTAAATCTTTATTAACAATATTCCCAACGAGGTCAGCAGGCGGACAGCACACCACTCTTTCCGCTTGATACCCACCCGCGACCTATTCGACGCCCCTTCGCAATACTCAATTCGTTCGAAACAGTTACCGGACAATCAGACTCTAACCACCGCGCTTTCACTCACATCGTGAATTAACGTTTCACAGTTTGGGTGACTTCATCTAGACGCACCTTCGTGTGAAATAACCGGCAGGCCAGCAAACTTCCCTGATATGCCGCGAACAATGCGCGGGCCGTCACGTCAGGCTTTCCGTTCACCCTGAGGGTTTCTTGCTTCTCGCCTTCGGCCAGCACCTTAGCCAGCCAAGTTTCGTTAGCTTTAAAGAAGGCCTGAACCGCATGGCGGACGTCTTCGGGAAGCGATTCAATATCCGCGGCAAGCATTCCGCAAAGACAAACCTGATCGCCCTCACCTACGATTTTGCCGAACAGCTTTACATACCGGTCTAGCTTTTTCTCGGCGGAGGCAGAACTATCGATGGCGTAAATTGACGACATCACGTCTGCGCTGTACGTATTCACCGCTTCGAGCACCAGATCTTCCTTAGACGGGAAGTAATAATGAATGCTCGAAGTTTTCACGCCGACCAGCGTCGACAGATCCCGATAACTGAAACCGTTGTAGCCGCGGGTCATCAGCAAAACCTGGGCGTGGTCGAGCAACTGTTCGCGCACAGTATTTTTGTCAGGGGTTTTGTCGGTATTCATGTCGGTTCTGGCTCGCTACTTCCATAAGGTTGTTGCGCTCGTGTGGCCTCGTTGCGCACAGTTACGATCCAATCGATTCACTCCATCTTGCTGCACAAGTCCGGGCACATCGTCATCTAGTTACCATGCCGTTATCATCAGCGGCATCGTTGTTGGCATCATCATTGGCCTCGGCATTGACGTCGTCATTGGCCCCGTTACCAACAGCGATAATTTATCTACTAGAAGATAGATAGTCAAGATCTTTGTACGAGTTTTTCGGACGTTTTTCCCCACGCAGCCCCAATTTTCTCCCTCTGGAGTGCTCAGAAGGCACCCCAACTTCACCGGGTATGTACCAATTTTTTGTGAATTACTGATTTGTGCGTTTTTCTCGGTGAACTCCGCGCAACAAAAAGCGGGCCGCAGCCCGCTCCCAACCAGCGTGATGTAAGAAAGATAGCCTACCTTGCCGTGAGCAGGGCGGCTCCTGGATCGCGTCGCACAGGCTGGGCAGTCGCAGCCGACTCAATAATCCCGCCGCCCAGGCACACATCGCCTTGATAGAGCACGGCCGATTGTCCTGGCGTGACGGCCCATTGCGCGTCGTCGAAACGAAGTTCGAAGCGCCCATCCAGCGGTCCCGACGCTCCCATCACGCAAGGTGCATCCGACTGCCGATACCGCGTCTTGGCCGCGCAAACGGTGCCTTCGCCCGGCGCAGCGCCCGCGACCCAACTGGTATTGCCGGCCACGAGCGAGTGCGACAACAGCCACGGATGGTCGTGCCCCTGCACCACATACAGCGTGTTCGACGCCATGTCCTTGCCCGCCACGAACCACGGGTCGCCGCTGCCGTCCTTGCTGCCACCGAGCCCGATGCCTTTGCGCTGACCGAACGTATAAAACGCCAGCCCGACATGTTCGCCAATCACTTTTCCATCGGGTGTTTTCATCGGACCGGGTTGAGTCGGCAGATAGCGGTTCAGGAACTCGCGAAACGGCCGTTCGCCGATAAAACAAATGCCCGTGGAATCTTTCTTCGCTGCATTCGGCAAGCCGATCTGCGCCGCAATTTCGCGAACCTTCGTTTTCGGCATCTCACCGAGCGGAAACAGCGTCTTCGACAACTGCGCCTGATTCAGCCGATGCAAAAAGTACGACTGATCCTTGGTCGAATCGGTGGCCTTCAGCAGTTCGAACAGCCCGTCGCGCTCCCGCACACGGGCGTAGTGCCCCGTTGCGATCGTCTCGCCGCCAAGCGACATCGCGTGGTCGAGGAAGGCTTTGAACTTGATCTCGGCGTTGCACAGCACATCCGGATTGGGCGTGCGGCCGGCCGAATATTCGCGCAGGAACTCAGCGAACACGCGATCCTTGTATTCGGCTGCGAAGTTGACCGCTTCCACGTCGATGCCGATCAGGTCCGCCACCGACACCACGTCGATCCAGTCCTGCCGCGTCGAGCAGTATTCGCTGTCGTCGTCATCTTCCCAGTTCTTCATGAACAGGCCGATCACGTCGTAGCCCTGCTCCTTGAGCAGCCATGCGGTCACCGACGAATCCACGCCGCCCGACATGCCCACCACGACTTTCTGTTTTCCGGCCTTGCTCATTTCTCTCTCTACGTTACTTGCCTGAGGCTAAAGTCACCCGGCGTCAGCCTGGGTCCCAACCGGCACCGGCGCGACCGAAAGGGTATGAATGAAGTCGAGCGGCACGCGGCGCCCGTCGAGGTAATGATCGAGACATTCCAGCACCGCTGGCGACCTGTGCCGGTCAGCGCATGCGCGCAATTCGTCGGCGGTAAGCCACATGGCCCGCACGATGCCCGCGTCCAGCGCCATGCCCGGCACTTCGCCTGATGTCGTGCCGCAGAACGTAAACCGCAAATACGTGACCGACCGTCCGGGCCGCTCGAAGTGCGTGAGATACGTGCCGACAAGCGCCTGCGGCTCGAAACGGTGCGCGGTTTCCTCGAGCGTCTCGCGCTTCACGGCGTCGACGAGTGTTTCTCCCGCTTCCAGATGCCCGGCCGGCTGATTAATCCTGAGCCCGTCCGACGTGTGCTCCTCGATCACGAGAAAGCGCCCGTCCCGCTCCACAATTGCCGCGACCGTCACGCGCGGTGTCCAACGTTCTGGTTTCATGGGACGGTATTTTACCGTTTTGCGCGTTTTTCCGTCGTCGGCAAGGATCGTGCAGGTTGTTGTCCGATCGCGTCATTTTTCGCGAATGTTTCGGTTACAGTGACAATCAGTCGCAAATAACAGCTTAAATAACCGCTTAATCACGTGCACCAGGCGTCTCCCGTTTGTCGACCAGAGTTGGAGCTTTAGCGCTTGCTCCGGTCCCATGCAAGAGGGTTGCTGACAACAGCGCGAGCGACTGCACACGGCCAAATCAAAAACTAGAACGTGAGGAGGATTGAAGATGCATATCGGAGTGCCTGCCGAAACGCGGGCGAACGAGGCGCGTGTCGCCGCGACGCCGGAGACGGTCAAGAAGTTCGTGTCGCAAGGTCACCGGGTTACGGTGCAGCGCGGCGCGGGCGTGCCAGCGAGTTATATCGACGATGCCTACGCCGCTGCCGGCGCCGAGCTAGTCGATGCCAACACCGCGTTCGCTGCTGATCTCGTCCTCAAGGTTCATTCGCCCAACGAAGCCGAATTGCTGCTGCTGAAGTCCGGCGCGGTGATTGCCGGCATGCTCGATCCATTCAACGCCGAGAACAATGCGCGCCTGGCAGCGTCCGGCATCACGGCGTTCGCGCTGGAAGCCGCGCCGCGTACCACGCGTGCGCAGAGCCTGGATGTGTTGTCGTCGCAGGCGAATATCGCCGGGTATAAGGCCGTGCTCGTTGCAAGCAATATCTATCAGCGCTTCATGCCGATGCTGATGACCGCAGCCGGCACCGTCAAAGCGGCACGCGTGCTCGTGCTCGGCGCGGGCGTGGCGGGCTTGCAGGCTATCGCCACGGCGAAGCGGCTGGGTGCGGTGATCGAAGCGTCCGATGTGCGTCCAGCTGTGAAGGAGCAGATCGAATCGCTGGGTGCGAAATTCCTCGAAGTTCCCTACGAAACCGATGAAGAACGCGAAGCCGCGGTTGGTGTCGGTGGTTACGCTCGTCCCATGCCGCCAAGCTGGCTCGCGCGGCAATCCGTGCTGGTGGCCGAACGTGCAAAACAAGCCGATATCGTCATCGCGACCGCACTGATTCCCGGTCGCCCCGCGCCTACGTTGATCGCGGCGGAAACCGTCCAGCAGATGAAACCGGGCTCGGTCATCGTCGATCTGGCGGCGGGACGCGGTCCTGAATTCGAAGGCCGCCGCGGCGGCAATTGTCCGCTCACCGAAGTCGATCAGGTCGTGATGAAACACGGTGTGCATGTGGTCGGCTACACCAATCTCGCCTCGATGGTCGCCACCGATGCCTCCGCTCTCTACGCTCGCAACCTGCTTGATTTCATCAAGCTGATTGTGACGAAGGAAGGGACGCTGAACATCGATATGGCCGACGATATTGTCGCCGCGACGCTCCTGTGCCGCGACGGCCAGGTCACGCGCGGGATCAAAGGAGACTGACATGGAACTGGTAAATCACACGGTCATCAACCTCATCATCTTCGTGCTGGCGATCTACGTTGGCTATCACGTGGTGTGGAACGTCACGCCCGCCTTGCACACGCCTTTGATGGCCGTGACCAACGCAATTTCGGCGATTGTTATTGTCGGCGCGATGCTTGCGGCTGGCTTGACGATTGGCGGTGCAGGCAAGTTCTTCGGCACGCTCGCGGTTTTGTTGGCTGCCGTGAATGTGTTCGGCGGGTTCTTAGTGACGCGGCGAATGCTTGAAATGTTCAAGAAGAAAGCGCCCAAGCAAATCACTCACGCTTCGAAGGGGGCCGCGCAATGAGCATGAGCGTTGTTACTCTCCTGTATCTCATCGCCTCGGTGTGTTTCATCCAGGCGCTCAAAGGGTTGTCGAATCCGAAGACGGCGCGCATCGGCAATACGTTCGGCATGGCCGGCATGGCGATCGCGATTCTCACGACCATCGCGTTGATCGTGAAGCAAGCTTCGGCGCTGGGATCGGATCTGTCGCTGGGGCTCGGCCTGCTGTTCGGCGCGCTCGTGATCGGCGGTTCGGTTGGCGCGTATGTCGCGGCGAAAGTCGAGATGACGAAGATGCCGGAACTCGTCGCCGCGATGCACTCGTTGATCGGTCTGGCGGCGGTATGTATTGCGTATGCGGTTGTTTCGGAACCCTCAGCGTTTGGTCTTGCTGCGTTGGGGGACCCGATTCCCGTGGGCAATCGCGTGGAGTTGTTTATCGGCACGTTCGTGGGTGCGATCACGTTTTCCGGTTCGGTTATCGCGTTCGGCAAGCTCTCGGGCAAGTATCAGTTCCGCTTGTTCAAGGGCGCGCCGGTTGTGTATCCCGGCCAGCACATGATCAACCTGCTGCTCGCCCTCGCGATGCTTGGCTTCGGCATTATCTTCATGCTGACGCAGTCGTGGCTGCCGTTCGTCATCATGACGGCGATCGCATTTGCGCTCGGCGTGCTGATCATCATCCCGATCGGTGGCGCGGATATGCCGGTGGTTGTGTCCATGCTCAACTCGTATTCGGGTTGGGCGGCGGCGGGTATCGGCTTCTCGCTGAATAACCCGATGTTGATTATTGCGGGGTCGCTGGTTGGTTCGTCGGGTGCGATTCTGTCGTACATCATGTGCCGCGCGATGAACCGCTCGTTCTTCAACGTGCTGTTGGGCGGCTTTGGTAACGAAGGCGGTGCGGCGGCAACGGGCGGTGCGCAAGAGCAACGTCCGGTGAAATCCGGTTCCGCCGATGACGCCGCGTTCATGCTCGGCAATGCGGAGACGGTAGTGATCGTGCCGGGGTATGGCTTGGCGGTGGCGCGCGCTCAACACGCGCTGAAGGAACTCACCGATAAGCTGATTGAGAAAGGCATCGACGTGAAGTACGCGATTCACCCGGTGGCTGGGCGGATGCCGGGGCATATGAACGTGTTGCTGGCTGAAGCCGAAGTGGACTATGAACTGGTCCACGAGATGGAGGACATCAACGGCGAGTTTCAGCAGACGGACGTGGTGCTGGTGCTGGGGGCGAATGACGTGGTGAACCCGGCCGCGAAGACTGATCCGAAATCGGTGATTGCGGGTATGCCGATTCTGGAAGCGTATCGGGCGAAGACAATTATCGTGAATAAACGGTCCATGGCGGCGGGTTATGCGGGACTAGATAACGAACTGTTCTATATGGACAAGACGATGATGGTTTTCGGCGATGCCAAGAAGGTTATTGAGGATATGGTGAAGGCGGTGGAGTGAGGATCGCTGCCGGGCAAAACGGAACGCCGGTGTGCTCTTAGACACCGGCGTTTGCCTTTAAGGCGAGCAAGAAAACCACCACGCTCATCGATGTCGGATTATAATACGATTTAAATCCTACTGGAATCGTACAATGTTACTCGATCGAGCCGACCAGGCGATCTCATCCACCGATCTTCAAAAGAACACCAAGGCACTTCTTGATCGAATCGCCTCAGGTGAGCAGGACCGTTACGTGGTCATTCGCGACAATCGCCCTGCGGCCGTTTTAATGCCGACGGAAAGATACGAGGCGATCATGAATGAACTCGAGGATCTCAGGGTTGAAGCTTTGGCGCGGGATCGGCTCGCTACGTTGGAAAACGCAACCAGCATTTCTCACGCTGACATGCTGGCTTACTTTGGAAAACCTGACTGATGATTTGGACGGTTGAGTATCACCCCGCCGTGAAACGCGATTTAATCGGCCTCGGGCGTGTCGAAGCCGCCGCGATTCTTAAAGTCATCGAAGAGCGCATCGTTCATGGCGAGCCGGACAAAGCAGGTAAAACGCTCAGTGGGCAGCTCGCAGGATGCCGCCGCATGAGAACCGGTCAGACTCGCATCGTTTATCGCGTGAACGGGGATCGGATCGAGGTTCTTATCATCGCGGTGGGAATGCGTCGGGACAACGAAATTTACGATGCGGCGACTAGCCGCGTTGAATGATTGAGCATCAACGGCTAGCAACACCAGCCCTTGTTGAAGGCTAGTGACTAAGATACGGCTCGCCGATTCGCTCGCGAGCACTATGAACCTATGGCATCCATGCCGTTCAAGTGTTCGCGCACCCTCCCCCGCGTACAATATCCCCCTTCAATTCCCAAAAAAGCACCGCCCCATGGCCACTACTTTCCTTTTCGACTGGTTTGCCCCCTGCCCGCGCGGTCTCGAGGCGCCGCTGGCCGCCGAACTCGCCGAAATCGGAGCGAAGCACATTGATGGCTCGCAATTCAGAACCGGCAAGGAAGTCCCCGGCGGCGTGCATTTTCGCGGCAGCTGGGCCGCCGGCATGGCTGCGAACCTGCATTCGCGCATCGCGAGCCGCGTGTTGCTGAAGCTGGCGCAAGGCCCGTATCGCAGCGAACACGACATCTACGAACTCGCGTATCAGCAGCAATGGGAAAAGTGGTTCTCGCCGAATGAAACCATTCGCGTCGATATCACCGCGATCAAATCACCGCTGCGCAGCCTCGAATTCGCGACCCTGCGTGTGAAAGACGCCGTGTGCGACCGCTTGCGCGAATTGACGGGCAACCGGCCAAGCGTCGACACAGCGCAACCGGACGTTCGCGTGTTCGCGTTCCTTACGCTGAACGAATGCACGCTCTACCTCGATACCTCCGGCGATCCGCTCTTCAAACGCGGCTGGCGCCTCGACAAGGGCGCCGCGCCCTTGCGCGAAAACCTGGCGGCGGGAATTTTGCGCCTAACCGGCTGGACGCCCGGCACACCGCTGTTCGATCCGATGTGCGGCAGCGGCACCTTCCTCGCCGAAGCAGCGCAGGTCGCGCTGAACATTGCGCCGGGTGTTGACCGCAGTTTCGGCTTCGAAAAGCTGAAGCAATACGACGTGAACGCGTGGCAAAAGCTGAAAGGCGCGGCCGTCGATGCCAAACGTGCCGCGCAGTCATCGCGTGAGGATATTCAGATTTACGGCAGCGACATTTCCGGCGATATGCTCGACAAGGCCTACGCGAACCTGGAGCGCGCGGGTTTGCCAGAGCTATCGTTGAAACAAGTCGATGCCCGCCACATGACGCCGCCGTCGGACACCCCCGGCATTCTGGTCGCGAATCCGCCGTACGGTGAACGAATCGAAGTACGTGGACGCGGCCCGCGTGGCGAGCTTCGCGAACCGAAAAATCGTGGCCGCGATGAAGATGAAGAAGCGTTCCACCGCGCTCAACCCGATCCGGCCGATCAGGAATTCTTCATCTCGTTCGGCAACGCGCTCAAGCAGCGTTTCCCAGGTTGGCGCGCGTACGTGCTGACGTCGGATCGAAAACTGCCGGGCATGCTGCGATTGCGTGAATCGACGAAAACGCCGCTCTTCAACGGCGCGCTCGAATGCCGCCTGTTCCGCTTCGACCTGATCGCCGGCAGCGTTCGGAATCGGCCGGCAGCAGCCGAACCCGCCGCCGATCAAACGCCCGACGCAGGGGAGTGAAGCATCGCGGAGGCGGCGCTACAATCGCTGAATGAACTCATCGACTGAAGCCCAATCCTTATTAGCCATCGACGTCTATCGCAGCCGCCGTGACCGCGTCCTCGCGGCGCTGCGGGAATCGGGCGGCGGCGTGGCAATCATTCCGACAGCGCGCGAAGTCATGCGCAACCGCGACGCCGATTACCCGTTCCGCCACGACAGCTACTTCTATTACCTGACGGGCTTCACGGAACCGGAAGCAACCTTGGTCTTGGACGCCAGCGCCGACGCCGCCGATCCCGCCGCCATCCTGTTTTGCCGCGAGAAAAACGCCGAGCGTGAAACCTGGGAAGGTTTCCGATACGGCCCTGAGGGCGCACGCCTCGCGTTGGGTTTCGACGCGGCGTTTCCCATCGATCAGCTCGATACGGAAATGCCGCGCCTTCTCGCCGACAAACCCGCGCTGCACTACGCGCTCGGCAGTTCCGCCAAGCTTGACGAGCAAGTCCGCGGCTGGCTCGCGGCGGTTCGGGCACAAAGCCGGATTGGCGTGAAAGCGCCCACGAAAGCGATCGATTTGCTGCCAGTGCTCGACGAAATGCGCCTCATCAAAGACGCGCACGAACTCGAGATCATGCGGCGTGCGGGAATAATTTCCGCCGAAGCGCACCGGCGCGCGATGCAAACCTGTCGTCCGGGCATGCACGAATACGAGATCGAAGCCGAGCTGCTCTACACGTTCCGCCGACGCGGCGCGCAAGCGCCCGCATACGGCACGATCGTCGCGGCCGGCGCAAATGCGTGCACGCTGCACTACCCTGCCGGCAACACGATCGTGCGCGAGGGCGACCTGATCCTGATCGACGCCGCGTGCGAACTCGACGGCTACGCGTCGGACATCACGCGTACGTTTCCGGCGAGCGGACGGTTCACATCGGCGCAAAGGGAAATCTACGACATCGTGCTGGACGCGCAATATGCCGCCGTCGATGCAACCCGCGCGGGCGCCAGTTTCGACGCGCCGCACGAAGCCGCGGTGCGCGTGTTGTCGCAGGGCTTGCTGGACACGGGGATCATCGACCGCAACAAGTTTGCAACCGTGGACGATGTCATCGCCGAACAGGCTTACCAGCGCTTTTATATGCATCGGACAAGCCACTGGCTAGGCATGGACGTGCACGATGCCGGCGATTATCGCGACGCCCACGCGCAACTCGACGACCAGGGCGCACGCGCGTGGCGCACGTTGAAGGCGGGCATGACGCTGACCATCGAGCCGGGTTTGTACATTCGCGCAGCCGAAGATGTGCCCGAACGGTACGCGAACATCGGCATCCGGATTGAGGATGACGCCATTGTCACAGCCGATGGCTGCGAGTTGACGACTCGCGCAGTGCCCGTCGATGCCGACGAAATTGAAGCCTTGATGCGCGACGCGCAAACGCCAGATGCAAATTGAAACTGCGGAAACTATCGGCCATGCACCGCCTGCCGATTATCACTTCGATATCGCCATCGTCGGCGCGGGTCCGGTCGGGCTCGCGCTCGCTGGCTGGCTGGCGAAACGCAGCGCAACGTCGCGCTTGTCGGTGGCGTTGATTGATGCACGCGAACCGGGTGCGGCGTCGGCTGACCCGCGGGCCATCGCGGTTTCGCATGGCAGCCGCGCGATGCTCGAATCGTCGCTCGGTTTTCCCGCCGATGCCACGCCGATCAAACGCATTCACGTTTCGCAACGTGGCCAGTTCGGCCGCACGCTGATCGACCACGATGAACACGGTTTGCCCGCGCTCGGCTACGTCGTGCGCTATGGCTCGCTTGTTACAACGCTTGCGCAAGCGGTCAGCAAAACCAACGTGCATTGGTTCATGGAAACCACCGCATCAACGCCCCTGCACGACCACGAGGGCGTCACGCTCTCAATCCATTCGGCCACCGGCGACCGCACGATCCGCGCGCGCATTTTGGTGAATGCCGAAGGCGGGTTGTACAAGGAAGCGGACGCTTCGTCCCCTTCTTCCGCTCTTTCCGCCGACGTCAAGAACACGCGCGATTATGGCCAGACGGCTATTGTCGGGACGGTGAGCGTATCGTCGCCGCAGCCGGGCGTGGCGTGGGAACGTTTTACGCCCGAAGGTCCGATTGCGTTGTTGCCGTCCGGCGGCGCACGGCAGGCCGACTACGCGCTTGTCTGGTGCTGTGATCCTGAAGAGGCTGCCCGCAGGTCGCAACTCCCGGATGCCGAGTTCCTCGCTGAACTCGGCTCGGCCTTCGGTGAGCGCATGGGCCGCTTCACGCGAGTCACCGGACGCGCGATGTTCCCGCTCGGGCTGAATGCGCTGAATGCGCTGGTCGACCGGCGCACGGTCGCTATCGGCAACGCTGCACAAACGCTGCATCCCGTTGCGGGGCAAGGGCTTAACCTCGGTCTCCGCGATGCTCACGCGCTGTGCGATGCGTTATCGACGAACGGCCCGACCACGGTCGCGTTGAGTCTTTTTGCGCAACGGCGCGCATTGGACCGACGCATGACGATTGGCGCAACCGATACGCTCGCACGTCTTTTCACCGTCGATTTCGCGCCACTCGCCGCGATGCGCGGGTTGGCGTTGAGCGCGCTTGAACTCGTCCCGCCGGTTAAAACCGTGCTGGCGCGACAGATGATGTTCGGGCAACGGCGCTGACCTGCCGGAATACTCGCAGTGGCTTCGAGTAAGTACGACGAGCGGCGTGATCGCTGCGAGTGAATTCTGCTGAGTCAATCACGGAAGGAACACCTTCGGACACGACACGTTATGGCAACTCGCGCGATTCGTGCGACGAGCTTTCCGCGTGCCTTGTGTGAGGTCTGCGTGTTCAAATCACGACGAGCGTCAACCTCGCCCTCAGCCTGCCGCACCAATCGGTCAAACATGCGTTCGCCGCACTGCATTCATCTGCCCATAGTTGAACTTTTCCTCTATGACGTTCACGATATTCATAGAAGATTTAACAACTTGCGCGTCGATTGGACTTAATTGACTCAGCGCGTTCGCGTTAAAATAGGCGTTTCCTTAAGCGCTTTTGCGTCCCTTTGTTTGGGAGCGCCGCGAGTTTCATGCCCATTTCCCCCCCGGCCATCGGCCCCCATATTTTGCGCAACAACTTGTTTGTCGCCCCCATGGCCGGGGTGACGGACCGCCCGTTCCGGCAGTTGTGCAAACGCATGGGCGCGGGTTACGCGGTGTCCGAAATGGTTGCATCGAATGCGCAATTGTGGAAAAGCGAGAAAACGCTGCGTCGCGCGAATCACACCGGCGAAGTAGAGCCTATTTCCGTACAAATCGCCGGCGCTGATCCGAAAATGCTCGCGGAAGCCGCGCGTCACAACGTTGCGAACGGCGCGCAGATTATCGACATCAACATGGGCTGCCCAGCCAAGAAAGTCTGCAATGTGGCGGCCGGTTCGGCATTGCTGCAAAACGAAGCGCTGGTCGCGCAGATCGTGCAAGCCGTGGTGAACGCAGTCGGTGTGGGTCCGGACGCCGTGCCTGTCACGCTGAAGATCCGCACGGGTTGGAACCGCGAGAACAAAAACGCGCTAAATATTGCGCGTATTGCGCAAGACGCGGGCATTTCCATGCTGACCGTGCACGGCCGCACCCGCGCTGATCTCTACAAGGGCGACGCGGAATACGAGACCATTGCCGCCGTCAAAGCGTCCGTGCGCATTCCGGTAGTGGCCAACGGCGACATCGCCACGCCCGAAAAAGCGCGTCACGTGCTGGCCATTACGGGTGCGGACGCGATCATGATCGGTCGCGCCGCGCAGGGGCGCCCGTGGCTCTTTCGCGAGATCGAACACTTTCTGGCAACGGGCGAACATTTGCCGGCGCCGCGTATCGACGAGATCCAGCAACTGATGAATGAGCATCTCGAAGATCACTATGATTTCTATGGCGAATTCACGGGCGTTCGTACAGCGCGCAAACACATCGGCTGGTACACTCGCGGCCTTTCCGGCGCCAACACGTTCAGACATCGGATGAACACGCTGGATTCCACACGAGAACAATTGCTCGCCGTGAACGAATTCTTCGACGCCCAAAAGGCGTTGTCCGACCGTCTCGTCTATGTCGAAGAACTCGGCGCAGACGGTGACCGCGGCGGCAACGACGAAGCTGAAGAGTCGTGCGACGGGCAGAACCACACAGACCGACTAGCCGCATGAGTAGAAATCACATAGAACAATGCGTCCGCCAGAGCCTGGACAATTATTTTCAGGACTTGGACGGTTCCAAACCGCACGACGTCTACGAGATGGTGATTTCGTGCGTCGAAAAACCGATGCTGGAAGTTGTGCTGAAGCAAGCCGAGGGCAACCAGTCGCTCGCGGCCGAGTTTCTCGGCATCAACCGCAACACGCTGCGCAAGAAGCTGCAACAGCACGGCCTCATTTAAAGCAGTTGTTTTAATCCGGACCGTCGCGGCGTACGGCGGTCGACTCGAATTTCCTGATTCCCCTCGACTCCCCTACCGGCTCCCGCCGTTCCCATCATGATCAAGCAAGCGCTCCTTTCCGTTTCCGACAAGTCTGGCATCGTCGAATTTGCGAAATCGCTGTCGGAGCTAGGCGTTAGCCTGCTCTCGACCGGCGGCACCGCGAAACTCCTGGCTGATGCGGGTCTGCCTGTCACCGAAGTCGCCGACTACACCGGTTTTCCGGAAATGCTCGACGGCCGCGTGAAAACGCTGCACCCGAAGGTTCACGGCGGCATTCTGGCGCGCCGCGATCTGCCGGAACACATGGCAGCGCTGGAACAACACGACATTCCGACCATCGACCTGCTGGTGGTGAACCTGTATCCGTTCGTGCAGACGGTATCGAAGGAAGAATGCTCGCTGGAAGACGCGATCGAAAATATCGATATTGGCGGGCCGACCATGCTGCGTTCGGCGGCGAAGAATCATCGTGACGTAACGGTGATCGTCGATCCGTCGGATTACGCGACCGTCCTCGACGAAATGCGCTCGGCTAAAAACACCGTCAGCTACGCAACGAATTTCAAGCTCGCCACCAAAGTGTTTGCGCACACAGCTCAATACGACGGCGCAATCACGAATTACCTGACGAGCCTGACCGACGAGTTGCAGCACAAGAGCCGCAACACCTATCCGTCGACATTCAACCTCGCGTTCACCAAGGTGCAGGATCTGCGTTACGGCGAGAACCCGCATCAAAGCGCTGCGTTCTACCGCGATCTGACCACGCCGGCCGGCGCGCTCGCTAACTACGAGCAATTGCAGGGCAAGGAACTGTCGTACAACAACATTGCGGACTCTGACGCTGCGTGGGAATGCGTAAAAACCTTCGACGTGCCCGCCTGCGTAATCATCAAGCACGCGAATCCGTGCGGCGTGGCTATCGGCGTGGACGCGCATGAAGCGTATTCGAAGGCATTCCAGACCGATCCCACATCCGCGTTCGGCGGCATCATCGCGTTCAATCGTGAAGTGGATGAAACTGCGGCGCAGGCTGTTGCGAAGCAGTTCGTGGAAGTGCTGATGGCGCCTTCGTTCAGCGATGCAGCCAAGCAGATTTTCGCGGCGAAACAAAACGTGCGTCTGCTGCAAATCGATCTCGGCGACGGTCACAACGCATTCGACCTGAAGCGCGTGGGCGGCGGCCTGCTTGTCCAATCGCTGGATTCGAAGAACGTCCAGCCGCACGAATTGCGCGTGGTCACGAAACGTTATCCGACGCCGAAGGAGATGGACGATCTGCTGTTCGCGTGGCGTGTTGCGAAGTACGTGAAGTCGAACGCCATTGTGTTCTGCGGCGGCGGCATGACGATTGGTGTAGGTGCGGGCCAGATGAGCCGCGTGGATTCGGCGCGCATTGCCAGCATCAAGGCGCAGAACGCGGGCTTGTCGCTGGCCGGATCGGCTGTGGCGTCGGACGCGTTTTTCCCGTTCCGCGATGGCCTTGACGTTGTGGTGAACGCCGGTGCGACCTGCGTCATCCAGCCGGGTGGCTCCATGCGCGATGACGAAGTGATTGCTGCTGCGGACGAGCACAACATTGCGATGGTGCTGACCGGAACGCGACACTTCCGTCACTGAGCACGGCGATAAGCACATCACCAAGCACGCTTCACCTTTAGAAAGCCCGGTGGCCGGCAGGCGCACCGGGCTTTTTACTTTTTGCGCCGCGCTGTTAGTATCGCAAGCACTACGTTCCAACGGCACTCCATGAGAATTCTCGGTATTGACCCGGGCCTGCGCGTGACGGGGTTCGGCGTCATCGACAAGACCGGTCAAACGCTGACCTATGTGACCAGCGGCGTCATCAAGACCGCCGACGCAGATCTGCCGTCGCGGCTCCACACGATCTTCGAAGGTATCTCGACGCTTGTCCGGCAACACGCGCCCGACCAGTCCGCGATCGAAAAAGTGTTCGTCAACGTTAATCCGCAATCCACGCTGCTGCTCGGCCAGGCGCGCGGCGCGGCAATTTGCGGCCTGGTCGCGAGCGGCGTGCCGGTCGCCGAATATACGGCGTTGCAGTTGAAGCAAGCCGTGGTGGGCTATGGCCGCGCCACGAAAGAACAAATGCAGCAAATGGTTGTGCGCTTGCTCGCGCTCACCGGGGTGCCAGGCACCGACGCCGCCGATGCACTCGGCATGGCCATCTGCCACGCGCACGCTGGCGGCGCGATGACGGCACTCGGCGAGATCGCACCATCGCTGGCAAAAAAAGGCCTGCGCGTACGGCGCGGCCGTCTTGTCGGCTAACTCCACTACAAGTTCCTCACCATGATTGGTCGCATAGCAGGCGTTTTGCTGGAAAAAAATCCGCCATACTTGCTCGTTGATTGCGGCGGCGTAGGCTACGAAATAGCCGTACCCATGAGCACCTTCTACAACCTCCCGAACAGCGGCGAAAAGGTTGTGTTGCTGACCCAGTTGATCGTTCGTGAAGACGCGCATTTGCTGTACGGCTTCGGTACGCAACAGGAGCGCACGACCTTCCGCGAACTCCTGAAGATCAGCGGAATCGGGGCCCGTATGGCGCTTGCCGTGCTGTCCGGCATGAGCGTTCAGGAACTCGCCCAGGCGGTGACGATGCAGGACGCCGCACGTCTGACACGCACGCCTGGCATTGGCAAGAAGACGGCTGAGCGCCTGTTGCTCGAACTGAAGGGCAAGCTCGGCGCGGATCTGGGCGCGGCAGCGGGCACGGTGAGCGGCCCCGACCACGCGAGCGATATCCTGAATGCATTGTTGTCATTGGGTTACTCCGAAAAAGAAGCGCTTATGTCGGTCAAGAATGTTCCGGCCGGCACGGGCGTCTCGGAAGGCATCAAGCTGGCCCTGAAGGCGCTCTCGTTTCAACCCACGCGCTGACCGCGTTTCAACTCACGCGCCGACCACAAGCGCGACGCCCTCTGGTAGCGGCTGGTACGGATTCAGTCTCCCACGTGGCTGATCCGGCCAACAGTCGGCCGATCGGCCAGCTTTCGGCGTTTTAGCCACGCGGTACAATCGACGCATGATAGAAACCGACAAACTCGCCGCCGAACGCATCATTTCGGCTACTCCCGTCTCGCCGAACGAGGAAGTGTTCGAGCGCGCGCTGCGGCCGCGCGATCTCGAGGAATACGTCGGGCAGGAGAAGATCCGGGATCAGCTTCAGATTTTCATCGAGGCAGCGCGGCGGCGCTCCGAAGCGCTCGATCACGTGCTGTTGTTCGGGCCGCCGGGTCTTGGCAAGACCACGCTCGCGCACATCATTGCGCGGGAGATGGGCGTGAATCTGCGGCAGACGTCGGGACCGGTACTGGAGCGCGCCGGCGATCTCGCGGCGCTACTGACGAACCTCGAAAAGAACGACGTGCTTTTCATCGACGAAATTCATCGGCTGTCGCCGGTCGTCGAGGAAATCCTGTATCCGGCGCTCGAGGATTATCAGATCGACATCATGATCGGTGAAGGTCCGGCGGCCCGTAGCGTCAAGCTGGATTTACAGCCGTTCACGCTGGTCGGCGCGACCACGCGGGCCGGCATGCTGACCAATCCGTTACGCGATCGCTTCGGCATTGTGTCGCGGCTGGAGTTCTACACCGCGAGCGAACTCGCGCGAATCGTGACGCGCTCGGCGTCGCTGCTCAAGGCGCATATCGTCCCGGAAGGGGCGTTGGAGATTGCGAAGCGGGCGCGCGGGACACCGCGAATCGCGAACCGGCTGCTGCGGCGCGTGCGAGATTACGCCGAAGTACGGGCCGACGGCAACATCACAGCCGAAGTGGCGGATGCCGCGTTGAAGATGCTCGACGTCGATCCGGTTGGCTTCGACTTGATGGACCGAAAACTGCTGGAAGCCATCTTGCACAAATTCGATGGCGGTCCAGTCGGCGTCGACAATCTCGCGGCAGCTATTGGTGAAGAACGCGACACCATTGAAGACGTGCTTGAACCCTATTTGATCCAGCAGGGATATTTGCAACGCACACCGCGAGGACGCGTTGCCACGTTGCTAACGTATCGCCACTTTGGCCTCGCCGCCCCTGACGCCGGCCCGATCCGCGAACTGTGGGACGCCAACGCAGACAGTTGAGCCAACAGCCGTATTAGCCGCAACAGACTAATAACTGATTGCCGATAGCCGAACCGATGTCCGATCAAGCAAGTCCGCGCCATGACGATTCATCCGGTTTCGCCGGCCAGTTGGTCAAGCGAATACGCTCCAGACTGGCCAACGGCGTAACGAGCCTGACTACCGGCAGCGGGCCATCGCTGGATTACTCGTCGCCGCCGGGCGACCCAGGACTGTTCGGACCCGACGCCATTTGTTGGAAAGTCCACGCCGACTTCACGTCGATGATGACCGGCGGCGTCAGCGCCCTCTTGCTTCAGGCACTGCACCCAACAGCGCTCGCGGGCGTCTGGGATCACTCCACCTTTCGCACCGATATTCTCGGACGCCTGCGCCGCACGGCCACGTTCATCGCGGGTACGACATACGGCAATAAGCGTGACGCGCTTGCGCTTATCGAACGTGTGAAGCGAATTCACCTCTCGGTGACGGGTACGGCTCCCGACGGGCGGCCGTATCGCGCAAGCGATCCTGCGTTGCTGACCTGGGTTCACGTCGCTGAAGTATCGAGTTTCCTGAAGGCGCATTTGCGATATGTAAACCCGCTGCTTCCGCCTGAGGCACAGGATCGCTACTACGCCGAGACATCGACCATAGCCGAGATGCTCGGTGCAACCAACGTGCCGAAGAGTTGTGCGGAGATCGACAAGTATCTGGCGTCAATGCAGCCGCAGTTGGAAGCAAGCGACCGTACCCGGGAAGTGCTGAAGGTACTGATGAACGCGCCAACGCCCAGTGTCGCGATGAAACCCGCCAGCGCGCTGATCCTGAACGCAGGTGTGGACCTGTTGCCTGACTGGGCGCAATCGTTGCTTGGATTCGGCGCTCTTGCGCCGCTACGCCGCGCGTGGACGCGGCCAGGTGTAAAGATGATCGCGCCGTTGATACGCTGGGCATTGAACAATGGCGTGTCCAAGCGAGCCCGGCGCCGCGCCGCGATGAAACCTGATTAGCGCGGGACTTCCTTGAGGTCATCGTCACTGCCGGGGGTCGAAAGATGCGCGACATCGCCCCAAGAAACGACATTCATTTGACCGTTCTCAAAATCCACCACGTTAATGCTGGAATTCAGCAGCGGCCAGTCGCGCGGCACGTCGAGCGGCAAGCCACGCACGAACCGATAAACGCAGTCCAGCACGCCCCCGTGAGCGACGAATGCGATACGTCCACCCGGATGGGCGGCCACGATCGGCTCGACAGCGCCCAGCACACGTTGTGAGAATGCCCGTTGCGACTCACCGCCAGGCGGCGCGAAGTCAGGGTTATGGCTCTGCCAGTCCGCGTATTCAGCAGGATACTTCGCGCGGATCTCTTCACCGCTGTGAGCTTGAAAGTCACCGTATAAACGCTCGCGCAAACCTTCATTCAGGTTCAGCGGCAAACCAAGCGCGTCCGCAAACGGTTTGGCGGTTTGCTGAGCACGTTGCAGATCGCTGCAATACACCGCGTCGAGCCGGGCGCCGGCCTTCGACTCCTGTAAGAGACGCTGCGCAAGCTGCCCTGCTTGCACCACGCCACTCGCAGCCAGCGGAATATCAATGTGCCCCTGAATACGCTTGATGCGATTCCAGTCGGTTTCGCCGTGCCTGATGAAGAGGACTTGCGTGGTCATGAGATGCTTGATATTCCAGAAGATGCGCCCAATACGACGGGTGCAGTGACAAAGCTCGGCGGAGGCCTCAGGAACGAACTTGCAGCCAGAACGTGACCGGCCCGTCGTTGACCAGCGACACCTGCATGTCCGCGCCGAACTCGCCCGTCTCAACAATCGGATGCGTGGCGCGCGCCTGCCCAACAAAGTAATCAAAGAGCCTGCGGCCTTCCTCTGGCGGCGCGGCCGGCGTGAAGCTTGGCCGCAGCCCGCTGGAGGTATCGGCGGCGAGCGTGAATTGCGACACCAGCAGCACGCCGCCCGCACGCCCGGCACCGTCTATATCCCGCACCGGCAGATTCATCTTGCCGGTGGCATCGCTAAAAACACGATATGCCAGCATCTTCGCCAGCAGCTTGTCCGCAACTGCTGGGGTATCGCCACGCTCCGCACACACGAGCGCCAGCAAGCCGGCATCGATCGCACCCGTCACACGGTCGCCAACGCGCACGTCGGCCCGCAAAACACGCTGAATGAGTGCGATCACGCGCTTACGCTGCCAGCGTGACGCGCGCGAAGCGGCGCTTGCCAACCTGCACCACAAACTCGCCCGCCTCGATCTTCAAGCTCTTGTCCGACACCGTCGCGCCGTCGATCTTCACGCCGCCCTGCTCGATATTGCGCAGCGCCTCGCTGGTCGAAGGCACCAGCCCGGCTTGCTTCAGCAGTTGCCCGATCGCGAGCGGAGCGCCGCTGAGCGTCACCGACGGGATCTCATCCGGCACGCCGCCTTTCGCACGATGGTTGAAGTCTTCCAGCGCCCGTTCCGCGCCAGCCGGCGAATGGAAACGCGCGACGATCTCCTGCCCGAGCAGCACTTTGAAATCGCGCGGGTTACGACCACCTTCGGCTTCGCTTTTGAAACGCGCAATCTCTTCGATACTTCTAAACGACAGCAACTCGAAGTAGCGCCACATGAGTGTGTCGGAGATGCTCATCAGCTTGCCGAACATGTCGGTAGGCTTCTCGCTGATGCCGATGTAGTTATGCTTCGACTTCGACATCTTCTCGACGCCGTCCAGCCCTTCCAGCAGCGGCATGGTCAAGATGCATTGCTGCTCCTGGCCGTATTGCTTTTGCAATTCGCGGCCAACCAGCAAATTGAACTTCTGGTCCGTGCCGCCGAGTTCGAGATCGGCGTTCAGCGCAACCGAGTCATAACCCTGCATGAGCGGGTACAGCAACTCATGAATTGAGATGGGCATGCCGCCCTGGTAGCGCTTCGTGAAATCCTCGCGCTCAAGAATCCGCGCGACCGTGTAGCGCGACGCGAGCTTGATCATGCCGTCGGCACCGAGCGGCATGGACCATTCGCTGTTGTATCGCATTTCGGTCTTCTCACGATCCAGCACGAGCGCGGCCTGCTCGAAATAGGTCTTCGCGTTCGACTCGATCTGCTCGCGCGTCAACGGCGGGCGCGTGGCGTTACGCCCCGACGGATCGCCGATCAGCGAAGTGAAGTCGCCGATCAGGAAGATCACCGTATGGCCGAGGTCCTGCAACTGACGCATCTTGTTCAGGACAACCGTATGGCCAATATGAATATCAGGCGCGGTCGGGTCCAGGCCAAGCTTGATGCGCAGCGGCTTGCCGCTCGCGGCGCTGCGAGCCAGCTTCTGTGCGAACTCGGCTTCGATCAGCAGCTCGTCACAGCCCCGTTTCGCGATGGCAAGAGCCGCCTGCACTTCGTCGGTCAGGGGCAAGGTTTTCGCAGCCGAAGCCGGAGAGTCGTTCGGTTCAGTGGTCATGCTTGCAACTTTTTCGGGTGATTTATTCGGGGCGCCAACAGGCGCCGATCGGGCAAAAGCCGCTGCTTCCGGATTCGTCGACGGTCGCGTTCGGACACGGAAAAAACGTGCGGCATTCACTTGTTCAGGCAACGGATTTTACGTGATGTCGCCTGCCTTCGCCCCGTTTTCCCCGCATGTGGGCAGCGCGTTGACCGCGCGTTGACCGTTTGGCCATGTTTCGAACGCCCCGGCTGCGGAAACGGAGCATGAAACATGGCCGAACGGCCAGCGGCTTAACGAGTGGCGCCGATGCGTGGATAATCGGTCCATCGCGGCCGCTTTGGCTGTCAGAATTGCGTCGATCCCTGCTCGAACAGGGTGATCGGTGAACCCGCATCGAACAGGAGAGCAACGTGGCGCGACGGACCGAGGCAATGGAAACAGGCGACATGGCGGACGGCGTGTACTTTGGGTTGATGTCGGGTACGAGCATGGATGGCGTGGACGGCATTGCCGTCCAGTTCACCGCCGGCAAGCCGCCCGTTGTGCTCGGCGAGGCTCACGTCGGGTTCTCGCAAGGCCTGCGCGACGCGCTTTTTGCCCTTCAGGCCCCAGGCGACAACGAACTGGAACGCGAAGCCCTTGCAGCGAACGCGCTAGCCACGCGCTACGCCGTGTGTTGTCACGAACTGGCAAGCATGAGCGGCTACACGTCCTCGAAAGTCCGCGCGATCGGCGTACACGGGCAGACGGTGCGACATAGGCCGGAAAAGGGCTACACACGGCAAATCAACAATCCCGCGTTGCTCGCAGAAATGACCAACATCGACATCGTTGCCGACTTCCGTAGCCGCGACGTCGCCGCCGGCGGTCAAGGCGCGCCGCTCGTCCCGGCATTTCACGCGACCATTTTCGGCAGTAAGGACGAGACGCGCGTGGTCTGCAATCTGGGCGGCATCAGCAACATCACCATTCTCTCGGCAAATGGCAGCGTCCACGGCTTCGATTGCGGACCCGCGAACGCATTGCTGGACGAATGGGCGCATCGGCATCTGAAACGCCCCTTCGACGAAGGCGGTCATTTCGCGGCACAGGGCCAAGTGCACCGCCCGTTGCTCAACACGTTACTCAACGAACCGTTCTTCGAAGAGCAGCCGCCTAAAAGCACCGGGCGAGATCTGTTCAATCCCGCGTGGCTCGACGCCAAGCTCATCGGTTTTGAAAAAGTATCGCCCGAAGACGTGCAGGCCACGCTTGTCGCACTGACCGCCATCACCGTTGCAAGAGAAATCGAGCGGCATGCTTCCGACTGCCGCGCGGTCTATGTGTGCGGTGGGGGCGCCCGTAATCCGGTACTGATGCAGGCTATCCAGCAGGCGCTTGGGGAGAGTGGCGTGGCGGGTGTCCCCGTAATGACCACGGAAGCGCTCGGCGTACCGCCACATCAGGTGGAAGCATTGGCATTCGCATGGCTTGCGATGCGCTGCGTGGCCCGTAAGCCGGGCAATGTATCGGCGGTAACAGGCGCTGCGGGGGAACGGGTTTTAGGGGCGATTTATCCGCGATGAAGCCAGCCCGGTGCCAACAATCCGTTGCCGACGAAGAGTGGCTAAGAGGGGCTATCGGTGCGAAAGAGAAGCTGATAGCACTTTCAAGCGTGTCGCCCACGCCCTGCTCCTCGCGTTACGGCCTCGATTCTTCATCGAAGCACATGTCCCGGTAAACGCGGGCCAAAAAACAAAAACGGAGCCCGAAGACTCCGTTTTATATCTGCAAAGCTACATTACGCGGCGCAAATCCCGCGGCGTAGTCGGATCAGCAGCGTAATCGAATCAACTAATCAGAATCACGCCGAGAACGACGATCCGCAACCGCAGGTGCTGGTCGCGTTCGGATTCTTGATCACGAACTGCGCGCCGTTCAAATCGTCTTTGTAGTCGATCTCAGCGCCGACGAGGTACTGATAGCTCATCGAATCGATCAGGAGCTGGACGCCAGCCTTGTCCATCACGGTGTCGTCTTCGTTGATGGCTTCGTCAAACGTGAAGCCGTACTGGAAACCCGAACAGCCGCCGCCCTGCACGAACACGCGCAGCTTCAGTTCCGGATTGCCTTCTTCGTCGATCAGTTGCTTGACCTTGTCGGCTGCTGCGTCGGTGAAAACAAACGGCAACGGCATTTCGGTCGTGGGGGTGTCGGTGACAGCGTTCATTCGAACTCTCCAAAAAAGCTTCTAGGGACTATTGTAGGGCTGATCTCAATATCGTGCTGGAAGCCCATGTAATCAATAGGCTATCGACCCACACTATCCCGAAATTGCCGCGGCTGCTTGGGGTATCACTGAAGTATCACTGAAAAATTGCCGCGATCCGCGAGTATTCGCCACGAAAAAAGCCGCCAGCGCATACACGCAGGCGGCTTTTTGAGCCATTTCGCCGTAACAACGGCGAAACCGCCAAACAGCTTAACGCTTCGAGAATTGTTTCCGGCGACGTGCCTTGTGGAAACCAACCTTCTTACGTTCAACTTCACGAGCATCGCGGGTAACGAAGCCAGCTTGTGACAGCGTGGGCTTAAGCGTAGCGTCGTAGTCCATCAGCGCGCGGGTGATGCCGTGGCGAACTGCACCGGCCTGACCCGTTTCACCGCCGCCGTTCACGTTGACCTTGATGTCGAACGTGGTGGCGTGGCTCGTCAGTTCGAGCGGCTGGCGCACGATCATCAGCGACGTTTCGCGCGAGAAATAATCAGCAATGGGCTTGCCATTGACAATGATCTCGCCCGTACCGGACTTGATGAACACGCGAGCAACGGCGCTCTTGCGGCGGCCCGTACCGTAATTCCAATTACCGATCATATGGGCTCCCTTTAGATCTCGAGCGCTTTAGGCTGTTGAGCCGTATGCGGATGCGTTGCGCCAGCGTAGACCTTGAGCTTCTTGATCATCGCGTAGCCGAGCGGACCTTTCGGCAACATGCCCTTAACGGCTTTCTCGAACGCACGGCCCGGGAAGCGTTCTTGCATCTTGTTGAACGTCGTTTCGTAGATGCCGCCCGGATAGCCCGAGTGACGGTAGTACTTCTTGTCAGTACCCTTGTTGCCCGTGACGCGCAACTTGCTGGCGTTGATGATGACGATGAAATCGCCAGTGTCGACGTGCGGGGTGAACTCGGGTTTGTGCTTGCCGCGAAGTCGGGCGGCCACTTCACTGGCGACACGTCCGAGAACCTTATCCGTCGCGTCAATCACGTACCATTCACGCGTCACCTCATGGGCTTTTGCGGAAAACGTCTTCATGATCGATCCAAAAAATAATTCTGCCCTGCTTTGTCCCGCTTGTATGTTCGTGCGCATCGAGGCGCGTGCGGGCTCTCCCTGGTTCTCGTCCGCGGGCATGGTGCGGATAGAGAACTTTGAATTATAAGGGAAATTTGGATATGAAGTCAAAACTTGCCTGTTCGACAAGCAAATTCACCCCGATTCAGTGCTGAACGATCGCATTGTGGGGAGATTTTGCGACCGAACGACGAGCGAACAACCGGGCCGTCATGACCAAAATCGACGCTAAAGCAGACGAAAAAAAGCCCGAGCCTTGGGCTCGGGCTGAATCCACCTAGGAGGAGGTGGAGGAGACAGGAGCAAGTATATGAAGGGCTTTTGTGCAAAGCAAGTAAATTTGCATTATGGGATGTAATTTCATAATGCAAAATGTTAACGTCACGGACGATCGAATTATTTAGTATTTACAATCAATTACTTACCTGAAATTTAAAAGCTTCTCAGGCACAACTTGCAGGAGAAACCCCTTATTCATAGTAGGGAAATCGCGAATTTGTCTTACGTATTGCGACGCAACAACGCTTCACGGAAAAGACAAACGAACGCACTACTGCGATTCCTACAATCAGCTAAAACGCTACAATCGACACGATTAGACAAGTGTCTTATGGCACCGGAGTTTTCTCATGGAATGCAAAGTTAGCTGGATGGGACAGGACGGAATGGCGTTTGCCGCGGAAACGGGCAGCGGTCATCTGGTCACAATGGACGGCGCACCGGAAGGCGGCGGCCGCAATCTCTCGCCGCGACCAATGGAAATGGTCTTGCTCGGCACGGGCGGCTGCACCGCGTACGACGTCGTGATGATCCTGAAGAAAAGTCGTCAGGAAGTGGCGGGTTGCTCGGTCACGCTCAAGGCCGAGCGCGCGAGTGAAGAGCCGAAGGTGTTTACGAAGATCCACTTCCATTTCACGGTGACAGGCAAGAACCTGAATCCCGCGACGGTTGAACGCGCAATCACCCTCTCACACGACAAATACTGCTCGGCGTCGATCATGCTGGCGAAGACGGCCGAATTGACGCATTCCTTCGATATCGTCGCGAGCTGAATTCCGCGCATCGAAGAAGAAACGACGAAAAAAAGCCGGCGTCATCACTGACGCCGGCTTTCTTTTTGAATCTGACAAAGCAGGCCGATAAGCCGGATTCTGTGCACGCCTCACGCCCGAAAGCGTGACGCGCGTGGCAGTCATTCCTCTAGTCGCGCCATTACTGGCGCGCTCAAGCTTCCTACCCGCAGACGAGACGGAGGCACCGTCCTGCATCTCGAAGATGCGCGCCTGCCTACTTGGAATTGCTCCGGGTGGAGGTTACCTTGCCGGTCTGCCTTGCAGCAGCCGCGGTGCGCTCTTACCGCACCGTTTCACCCTTACCTGATCCCCGAACTTGCGCCCGGGGCCATCGGCGGTTTGCTTTCTGTTGCCCTGTTCCGCGTGTTGCCACGGATGGCCGTTAGCCATCACCCTGCCTGGTGGAGTCCGGACTTTCCTCGCCCTCTCCGGCCGAAACCGGATCAGCCGCGACTGCCTGGCCTACTTTGCGGCCATGATTCTAGCATGAGGGGTGCGGCAGCCCCGCCGTCAGGCTGATTGCACCGGCCAGGTCCGCGACCGGCGGCCGGATCGAAAGACCTGAGGGTCATCGTAGAAAGAAGGGACTTCGTTTTCAGGCCACCAGCCCGGTACGCCCAGCACCGGCAGTGGCGTGAAATATCGGCTGGAAATGGCTTCGTTTTTTAGTTGTTCAGACACCGCGTGGTCCAGGATCGCCCGGCGCCCGGCATCGGTGGCGGAGAAGTAGGCAGGCTCGACTTCCGCTATCCAAACGTGCCCCGTACACGCCTTGTACGGGGCGACGAGTTTTTCCAGCAGCGCGTGGCCGAAGATGCGCGCTTCGCATCGAAGGCCCCAGGCTGCGCGTTGTTCGACGAACAACTTGCGCCAGTCGAAGGCTCGAAGTGCAGCGGCGAGCGACGCGTCTGCACAGGCAAAGAGGATCGCGTTTTCATCGAAGAGCGTCAGGGCGTCGCGCGCCGCGCCACGTGTGGGACCGATGCCGAGCGCATCGATTTCCGCAGCCTGCCGCGCATTCAGCGTTGCCTTGATGCGCGGGTACTGGAACCACATCGAGCCGTTGAAGAAATCATGCAAGTTGTGACGCGTAGGCACGCATCCGGTTTCGGCGATATGCCCTTCATACGACGCCCCCGCCGGCAACTCGTCCTGCGCGATGAACGACAGCGGCTTGCCTCGTCCGGTTACGCGCGGGTCGGTGTGTGCGTCGGTGTGTGCGTCGGTGTGTGCGTCGGTGTGTGCGTCGGTGTGTGCGTCGGTGTGTGCGTCGGCGTTAAGCGTGGAAAGATAGGCGGAGTAGCTATTGAGCGCGGCCTGGCGCCAGCGCTCGCCGCGCTCGGCAAGTGGCGCCAGCCACGGACGAGACCAGTCGATATCCATAAAGCACCGCGCCGCGCGGGTATCCGCTGGCAAAAGCGGCGCCGTTTCCGCGTTTTCAGGCTTCGATGCATTTTCCCGGTCGGACATACAAGTAGCTAAAGAGGCGCGGGGGTTTCCGCTCGGACCTTCCCAAGCGTGCCCCGACAACCCGTCACTCCATCCGCCAGCCAATCGATTCACCGCCGCCCAGCGGCACGATTTCATCATCGCCAGCCATGAATTCCGCTGGCAGCGTCCAGGGTTCCCGACGCAGCGTCACGCTCTCTGTCGAGCGCGGCAAACCGTAAAAGTCCGCGCCGTAAAAACTCGCGAAACCCTCGAGCCGGTCGAGCGCGCCAGCCTGATCGAAGGCTTGCGTGTAGAGCTCCAGCGCGTGCAGCGCCGTGTAACACCCCGCGCAACCGCATGCGTGCTCCTTCAGCCCTTTCGCGTGCGGCGCGCTGTCCGTACCGAGGAAAAAGCGCGGATTGCCCGACGTAGCCGCCGCGAGCAGCGCCACGCGATGCGTCTCGCGCTTGAGCACCGGCAAGCAGTAGTAATGCGGCCGGATTCCGCCGACAAACAGCGCATTGCGGTTGTACAGCAAATGATGCGCGGTCAGTGTGGCGCCGGTCGGGCCGTCGGCATCGCGGACGTAATCGGCGGCGTCCTTCGTCGTGATGTGCTCGAACACGACCTTCAACGCGGGAAAATCGCGGCGCAACGGCGTCATCACACGATCTATAAACACCTTCTCGCGGTCGAACATATCGATGGCCGGGTCCGTTACTTCGCCATGCACGAGCAGCGGCAGGTCGTGCTTTTGCATCGCCTCCAGCGTCTTCGCGCACTTCGCGATGCTCGTGACACCGGCGTCCGAATTGGTCGTCGCCCCTGCCGGATAAAGCTTTACTCCGTGGACAAAACCGCTTTCGCGGGCACGACGAATTTCGTCGGGCGGGGTGTTGTCGGTGAGATAAAGCGTCATCAGCGGCTCAAAACGCGCGCCCGGGCCGTCCTTGGGTAACGCGGCCAGAATCCGCTCGCGGTACGCCGCCGCCATCTCGGTCGTCGTCACGGGCGGCCGCAAGTTCGGCATGATGATCGCGCGGCCGAACTGCCGTGCCGTATGCGGCAGGACAGCGGCAAGCACGGCGCCGTCGCGCACGTGCAAATGCCAATCGTCGGGACGCGCAAGCGTAACGGAGTCAATGGAAGAGGCGGACGAGGCGGAGGCAGGCGTGGAAGCGGACATTGGCGTGATGGCGATGAAAATAATCGGATAACGAAAGCGCAGGGACAGTGGCGGCCGCGAAACCAAAAAGCATAAGCACGCACGGGAAACATAGGCGAGATCGAAGCACCTGCAAGCGGCGCAACTTCCCTTTAAATATCGGCTGGACGGATCTATGAATCAAGCGTCGGCACCGCGTACTTAATCAAGTTACCAACGCAAGCTTCCAACCCATTCGGTCAGTTTTTCTCCCGCGAGCCGGCCCATACCGTGGAAATTCCACAACGATGCCACCTGCGGTCGAAAGCTGCGATTTTTTGGCGGTTTCGTCGGTGCTATGCTTTGGCTACCCGTATTGTAACGGTTAGCTCCATTCACCCAGTCTGCAGCCTCAGCAATGTGCCAACTTCTCGGAATGAACTGCGCGGAACCAACGGACGTGACTTTCTCGTTCACCGGTTTCGCGGCGCGTGGCGGCGTTACCGACCATCACGCGGACGGCTGGGGCATTGCGTTCTTTGAAGACAAGGCCTGCCGTCTTTTCATCGATCACCAGTCGTCGGCCAGTTCACCGCTCGCCGAAATGGTAAAGCGTTATCCGATCAAGTCGAAAAACACGATCGCGCATATTCGCAAGGCCACGCAAGGTCATATCCTGCTTGAGAATTGCCATCCGTTCATGCGCGAGTTATGGGGACGGCATTGGATCTTCGCGCACAACGGCGACCTCAAAGATTTCAAACCCTGTCTGAACGGGCAATATCAGCCGGTCGGTACGACCGACAGCGAGCTGGCGTTCTGCGCTTTACTTCAAGGTCTGCGACGCGAATTCCCGGGCTGCCAGCCGCCGCTGGACGAACTGTTCGCGGCGCTGGAAAAGCTGACGCGTGAGATCACGCAATTTGGCGTATTCAATTTCCTGATGTCGAACGGCCAGGCGCTGTTCACGCATTGCTCCACGCATCTGTATTACCTCGTGCGCAGTTGGCCGTTCTCCACGGCGCATTTGATCGACGCCGACATGTCGATCGATTTCGCGAAGTACACCACGCCGGAAGATCGCGTTGCGGTGATCGCCACCTCGCCGCTCACTGACGACGAAATCTGGACGCGTTTCGAACCGGGCGACCTGGCGTTATTCCAGCACGGCGCATTGCTTAGGACGGTCAACGTTCCGGTGCCGGCAGACGTCGCGGAAAAAGCGCGCGAACCGTTGTGCAAGGTTTGCGTTGAATCGGTGCTGCGCGTCGAGACTATCAAAACGACCGCGGATGTGGAGACGGAACTCGGTATAGAGTAAATCAGGAATAGTTGAGGAGTAGTTTCGCTGCCGAAGAATCACCTGAACTCACGCTTGTTCCACTACCCAGGAGCTTATGCAATGTCAGGAAAATTCGTCATCGACCGTGCCCGTAACGGCCAGTTCTATTTCAACCTGCGGGCAGCCAACGGCGAACCAATCCTCAAGAGCGAGACGTATGTGACGCGAGCGTCGGCTGAACATGGCATTGCGTCCGTCAAGGCGAGAGATATGGTCAAGAGTGGTGTACGGGCAGTTTGATAAGCGGCGATTTCAAGCGGCGAGTTTCTGCTGATCCGGTCGATCGTCTTGCACCGGTTCACCGTCTTTGAAGGCAAAGCCCTCCAACAACAGCTTGATCTGTTCGGGGCCGTTGATGCGGCGCCAGGTTTTCTCGGCTTCCTCGATCAGCTTGAATGCAAGACCGAGGAAGGTGGGTCGCGATACGCAATTGCGCGTACGCGAAGTACGGTGACGTACCGTGGCAAACGTCGACTCAATCGCATTGGTCGTTCGCAAATGCTGCCAGTGCTCAGCCGGAAAGTCGTAGAACGCGAGCAAGCTTTCGCGATCCTTCTTCAGCGTGTCCGTCGCCTTCGGATACTTGGCCGCGTGGATCGTCACGAACCGGTCGAACGCGACGTACGCGTCGGCCCGTGTTGCTGCCATCCAGATTGACTGCAGATCCGCCTTGGCGCGGCCCTGTTGAGCCTTCGGAAGTGCATTGAGCACGTTGCCCATCTTGTGAAACCAGCAGCGCTGAGCGCGCGTCGTTGGAAACACTTCCTCCAACGCGGCCCAGAAGCCCATCGCGCCGTCGCCGACTGCTAGTAATGGCCCCGCCTGCAAGCCACGCGCCTTCAGATCCAGCAGGAGCTCTTGCCATGAGGCTTTCGACTCCCGATACCCGTCGCCGATCGCCACACGTTCCTTCTTGCCCTCAGGCGTCACGCCAATGATTACCAAGAGGCACTGGCCGTCTGAATTCTCGCTGCGCAGACCGGTATGAATGCCGTCGACCCACCAATAGACATATCGTGACTTCGATAGCTCGCGCCGGCTCCAGTTGGCATGCTCTTCGGCCCATTGCGCCTTCAGGCGGCTCACCACGTTCGCCGACAAGCCTTTGGCGTCCTCACCCAGCAGCACGCTCAGCGCCTCGCTCATGTCGCCCGTCGAGATGCCCTTCAAATACAGCCAGGGCAGCGCTGCACTCACGCGCGGGGACTTCCTCACATAGGGCGGCACAATCGATGAATTGAACTTCACGCCTGATCCTGAACGATCTCGAACCTTGGGGACCTTAACCACGACCGGTCCGGCGGCTGTCAACACTTCGCGCTCCGGCAAATAACCGTTGCGCACCACGGCGCGCTGCCCGTGCAGTGTCTTGACGTTCTCGAACCGCTCCAGCAGCGACGACAACTCCGCTTCGATTGCCTGCTGAATCACCTGCCGAGCTCCGTGCCGAACCAATTCGTCCAGCCCCAAACCGACTCCCGATAGTCCAACGACTTCTTTTTCTTTAAACTTGCTCATGGTGGATGGTTTGTTGTTTGCTAGTTTCCGACTTCGACAATCAGATTCTCAGCTAAAACCTCCACCGCCTTCAATCTCCCGCGCCCCAACTTCCCCCGTACACCAGAATCGAGCTTATCTCTCAAGGCGAATGCGCTGATTGACGAACGCTACGAGCGCAAGACGGATACAAGCGGCGCGCCTTATTTCAATCTGAAGGCCGGCAATCACGAGATTATTGGCGTGAGCGAGGCTTATAGCAGCGCGACGGCCAGGGATGCCGGGATTGAATCGCTGAAGAAAAATGCGCCCGATGCAGTGACACAAGACAACACCAAAGCAGCTTCGACCAGCCTGTAGCGTTGGCCCACAAAGACAAAAATGGCGGTTCCAGCTTAAGCTGGAACCGCCATTTTTACGTCGCATGCTTCTTGAACTGAAACAACGCACCAGGCTGATCGGCGTTAGCCAAAGCAGCCTGTATCCGCAATCAATGCAGAATCTTCGCCAGGAAATCCTTGGCCCGATCGGACCTCGGATTCTCGAAGAACGCTTCCTTCTTGTCGTCTTCCACAATGAAGCCCTTGTCCATGAAGATCACGCGATGCGCGACCTTCTTCGCAAAGCCCATTTCGTGCGTCACGCACATCATGGTCATGCCTTCCTGCGCGAGTTCGACCATGACGTCGAGCACTTCGTTGATCATTTCCGGGTCCAGCGCGGACGTGGGTTCATCGAAGAGCATGGCGATCGGATCCATCGATAACGCCCGTGCAATCGCCACCCGCTGCTGCTGCCCGCCGGAAAGCTGGCCGGGGAACTTGTCAGCGTGCGTGCTTAAGCCCACGCGCTCCAGCAGCTTCAATCCCTTGACCGTTGCTTCGTCCTTCGAGCGTCCCAGCACCTTGATCTGAGCCAGCGTCAGGTTCTGCACGATCGTCAGATGCGGGAACAGTTCGAAGTGCTGAAACACCATGCCGACCTTCGAGCGCAGCTTCGACAGGTTGGTTTTCTTGTCGCCAATCGACTGCCCGTTGATCGTGATCTCGCCCTTCTGGAACGGCTCGAGTCCGTTCACGGTTTTAATCAGCGTCGACTTGCCCGAGCCCGAAGGACCGCACACCACCACTACTTCGCCTTTTTTGACTTCCGTCGTGCAATCGGTGAGCACTTGAAACGGGCCATACCATTTCGAAACATTCTTGAGTGAGATCATCGAGCGACCTTTTTCTGAAGACTTTTGACGAGACCGGATGCGGCCAGGCACACCACGAAATAACAGGCGCCGGCGAACAACACCATTTCGACGGTCGTACCGTCGCGATCACCCACATTCGTTGCCGTGCGGAAAAAGTCCGCGAGGCTGATCACATACACCAGCGACGTATCCTGGAACAATACGATAGCCTGCGTGAGCAGCAGCGGCACCATCGCGCGAAACGCCTGCGGCAGCACAATCAGCCTCATGGACTGCGTGTACGTCATGCCGAGCGCGAACGCCGCGTTCACCTGCCCGCGCGACACCGCCTGAATGCCGGCACGGATGATTTCCGAATAATACGCGGCCTCGAACAGCGAGAACGCGACCATGGCGGAAGCAAGCCGGATATCGATTTCCGGCGATAACCCCAGCACATTTTGCAGGAATTGCGGCACGATCAAAAAGAACCACAGCAACACCATCACGAGCGGGATGGAACGGAACAGCGTCACATACCCCTTCGCGAACCATTCAAGCGGCTTGATGCCCGACAAGCGAAACAACGCGAGCACGGTGCCCCAGAGAATCCCGAACACAAGCGCAAGCACCGTGATCTTGAAGGTGATAATGGCGCCGGTCCACAGCGTGGGCAGCGAACTCAGCACACTGCTCCAATTGAAATGATGCATCACTTGCCTCCAATGTAGCCGGGCAACCGGGTTTTGGCTTCGACCCAGCGCATCAGTTGCATGACGACCAGATTGATCAGCATGTAGGCAAGCGTCACGGCGATGAACGACTCATACGACTGCGCGGTGTAATCCACAAGCTGTCGCGCCTGTGCCGACAATTCAAGCAAGCCGATAGTCGATGCCACCGCGGAGTTCTTGAACACGTTCAAAAACTCCGACGTCAGCGGCGGCACGATGATCCGGTAGGCGACGGGCATCAGGATGTATCGATACGTCTGCCATTCGGTGAAGCCCATCGCGAGACCGGCGGCGCGCTGTCCGCGCGGCAAGGCGTTGATGCCCGAGCGCACTTGCTCGCACACGCGTGCTCCGGTGAACAACCCGAGGCAGATGATGGAAGACGAATAGAACTGCACGTTCGGGGGCAACTGCTTGAACCAGTTGCCGATGGAAACGGGCAGCAATTCCGGTATCACGAGATACCAGATGAAAAACTGCACGAGCAGCGGGATATTACGAAAGATGGCGACATAACCGGTGCCAATAGCGGCCAGCTTGCGGTTCGGCACGGTGCGCAGAATGCCGAACAACGAGCCGACCACGAGCGCTACGACCCATGACGCGAGCGACACGGTAACGGTCACCCAGAAACCGGAAATGAGCCAGCCGAGATAGGTTGTCGGCTCGCCGGTTGATACGGGGCTTAGGAAAACGCCCCAATTCCAGTGGTAGGACATGGACTCCCTCCAAAAGAAAACGGAAGAAGCAGTGCTCCTTCCGTTTCCATCAATCAAGCAGAATCGAAATTAATCGATTGCCTTGTCGTTCGGGTTCTTGAAAAGCGCCTTCATGTCATCGCTTTCCGGGAAGGCCAGATTCAGACCCTTCGGCGGAATCGGACTTTCAAACCACTTCTTGTAGATCTTGTCGCCTTCGCCGGAGGTTTCGACCTTGGCGATGGCGTCATCGACCACCTTCTTGAACTCAGGATCGTTCTTGCGCAGCATGCAGCCATAAGCTTCACGCGATTGCGGCGTACCGACAATCACGAAATCCTGCGGATTGCTCGACTTCGCACGTTCGCCGGCCAGCAATGCGTCGTCCATCATGAACGCAACGGCGCGTCCCGTCGACAACGTCAAAAACGAGTCGCCGTGATCCTTCGCGCTGATGATGTTCATGCCCATGTTCTTTTCCTGGTTCATCTTGCGAAGCAGGCGCTCGGACGTGGTTCCAGCGGTTGTCACAACAGTCTTGCCCTTCAGGTCGGCGAAGTCCTTGATCCCCGAATCCTTCTTGGTCATCAGGCGCGTGCTGATCACGAAGATGGTGTTGGAGAACGCGACTTGTTGCTGACGCTCCAGGTTGTTCGTGGTCGAACCGCACTCGAGGTCGATCTGGTTACCCGTCACGAGCAGCAGGCGGTTTTGCGACGTAACCGACTTCTGTTGAATCTTCAGGTTCGGCATGTTGAGCTTTTCCTTGACGGCGTCGACCACCTTCAAAGCAAACTCATACGAATAGCCAATGACCTGTTGCTTGTCGTCGTAGTACGAGAACGGAATCGACGACTCGCGGAAACCCAGGTAGATGTTCCCTGAATCCTTGATTTTCTTGAGCGTATCGTTGTTTTGCGCTTGCGCGCCCGATGCGAAAAGTCCCAGTGCAGCAAGCAGCAGCGCAGCTTTTTTAAGCTTCATAATTTTGATCTCCTTGGCGAAAACGGCGCAATTTTAGCAGGGTAATAAATTTGAAAGAATGAATGTTGTCCACAGTTGTTATTTTTGAGACACCCGCTCTAATGGTCGGCTGAGCGGGGTTTCAGCGCTTTCAATTGACGTTGGTTCTGCCCTAATTTTCTTGTGTTTTTCACGCGAAACGCCCGTCGACGTCCCGAAGGACGCCGCCGGGCGTCTTGATGCTTTTGGCGTTAGCGCCGCTTCATGCAGCAGTGCGCTCGCAAACGTTTCTAATGCCTGAAATCAAGGATACAGGCCACGCATTTCGCGTGCTTGCAGAATTCGAGTACACGCGACAATAAACGCCGCCGTGCGCACCGAAACCGAATGCTCGCTCGCCACTTGCCACACGGCTGCGAACGCTTCGCGCATCACGCGTTCGAGTCGCTGGTTGATCTCGTCTTCAGTCCAGAAGAAGCTCGAGAAGTCCTGCACCCATTCGAAGTACGACACTGTCACACCGCCCGCATTCGCTACCACGTCGGGGATCACGAGAATGCCCTTGTCGTGGAGAATGTCGTCGGCCGCCGTGGTGGTCGGGCCGTTTGCGCCTTCCACCACGATCTTCGTCTTGATCTTCGGCGCGTTTTCTTCCGTGATCTGCCCTTCGAGTGCGGCCGGAATCAGGATGTCGCTTTCAATGGTCCAGAACTCGTCCTTGCTGACCGGGTCCGCGCCTTCGAAGCCGCCCACGCCGCCGTGCTTGGCAACGTGTTCGAGCAACGCGACTGCATCGATACCCGACGATTTGTACAGCGAACCGGTGTGATCCTGCACCGCCACCACTCGCGCGCCGGCTTCCTGGAACAGTCGTGCAGCGATCCCGCCGACGTTACCAAAACCCTGCACGGCGATGCGTGCGCCTTCGATATCGAAACCAATCCGGCGTGCCGCTTCCGACCCCACGACAAACACGCCACGGCCGGTTGCTTCCTTGCGTCCGAGCGAACCACCGAGCGAGATCGGCTTGCCGGTCACAACGCCGGTAGCCGTTTGGCCCTGGTTCATGGAGTACGTGTCCATCATCCACGCCATGATCTGCTCGTTCGTGTTGACGTCGGGCGCGGGGATGTCCTGATTCGGTCCAATGATGATGCCGATTTCACTCGTATAGCGACGCGTCAGCCGTTCGAGTTCACCACGCGATAACGTGCGCGGATCGACACGAATACCGCCTTTTGCACCGCCGTACGGCACGTTCACCGCCGCATTCTTCACCGACATCCACGCCGACAGCGCCATCACTTCGGAAAGCGTAACGTCCTGGTGATAGCGCACACCGCCCTTGCCTGGACCACGCGACATGTTGTGCTGGACCCGATAGCCTTCGAAGTGCATGACCGTGCCGTTATCGAGTTCGATAGGGCAATCGACGATCAGGATGCGCTTCGGGCGCTTGAGTGTTTCAACCCAACGCGACAGCGAGCCGAGATACGGCGC
The DNA here is from genome assembly GCF_011493005.1 of Caballeronia sp. SBC1. Lineage (NCBI taxonomy): Bacteria > Pseudomonadati > Pseudomonadota > Betaproteobacteria > Burkholderiales > Burkholderiaceae > Caballeronia > Caballeronia sp. SBC1. Next base: position 486,548 of record NZ_CP049156.1, on the reverse strand, counting down.
GACGCGATCGACCTGCTGGAGATAGTTACCCCAGGGGCCGAGATGCGTGGAATCGAGATAGGAGGGAATGACGTGCTGAACAGCGGGAACAGCAGAAGCGGTGCGGTCTTGTTGCGGCGATGACATCGAAACCCCAGCGTTGTGTGGAATGGCTTCATTGTCGAAAATTCGGATATTGAAATCCAATGCCGTTTCATCATTGCGTTATGTTTATCTTGCATAACGCCTGTGAGGCTCATGTGGCAGGGGTTTCCGCTGGCCTCGATACCTCTTCGCCTACTGCTTCCCAAAGATTACGCATTAATGCCTGCCGCGGGTCGTCTCCCTTCGATGCCATTTTGTCGCGGTACAAACGGATTTCCATCGTGAGCGTGAACTGACCCGCCGGTGTTCCACGGGTTCCCCGGTCGAGCCGGATCAAACTGCCTTCATCGACTTCCTTGGCCACTGCGCTGTGCGGCAGGAAAGCGACGCCATGACCGGCCAGCGCCATCGCCTTGAGACCTTCGGCCATGTCGGTTTCGTAGACCTTGTCGAGATAAAGACGTGCCGGTGAGGTCGCGATGATCACCTCCGTCATCCGGCCGAGATAAGCGTTGGGCGTGTACGAGAGATATGGCGCGGGGGCGTCGGCGGTAGCGGGCAACGTGTAGCGCGCGCGGCCGCCCTTGTTCACCGATGAGAACGGGCTGATGGGTTCGGTACCGAGCGTCAGCATGTCGTAGCGGGCGGGATCAAGCGCCATTGGATGGCTCGGATGGTGATAACCCATCACCAGGTCGCAGCCGCCTTCCACCAGCGACAACACGGCGTCATGCACGTTCAGCGCGCGCAAACGCGTGTTGATGCGCCCAAGCCGCGCTTCTATATGGTGTAGCCAGCGCGGGAAATAGGTCAGCGAGAGCGTGTGCGGAACCGCGAAGTCGATGGTCGCATCGGGCACGCCAGTTTGTCCGCGCAATAGCGTGCGCGCTTCGTGGAACTGCGAAAGCATCGCGAGCGCCTGCTCGTAGAAAACTTGGCCCGCTTGGGTGAGGCGGGTCGGGTAGACGGAGCGGTCGATAAGATCCGTGCCCAGCCACGCTTCGAGCGCCTGGATGCGGCGCGAGAAAGCTGGCTGTGTAATGTGCCTCAGTTCAGCCGAGCGGCTGAAACTGCGCGTCTCCGCAAGCGAGACGAAATCTTCGAGCCATTTCAGTTCCATACGGTGCCTTCGGCCTGGTTGGGGATGCGCCGTGAACGCTCCTGCATTTTACCGTTGTGGTTGCAGCGGCTTCATGTGGAGCGCTTCGCTCGGATGCGTGGTTTAAAACCGCACGCCGCTTAGCACAGCCTTTCGCACCATTCTCACGCCGCTCGCACACGCGCGGTGCTGCGTTGCAGCGATAGCAGTGCGTACGGGACCGCGTTCGATCGAGCGAAACGCCAGCGCTTACCGAGCTTCGTCCGGCGCAAAGCCCCATCGATATTCGGTCTGCCGGTGCTGGCTAAAAAGATGGATTTCATTGGCATGATACTTGCAATTTGCTGTCGGCCGAGCGTCGACCCGGGTTGAGACCCGTTCATCGATGCCTCGCCACAGCCGCCCCCATCGAGGATCCAATGAAGAACCTGCTCACCTCTTTAAAGAGCGGCAACTGGCGTTCGCTGGTTGCCTGCTTCCTGTACTTCGATACTGGTTTCACCGTATGGGTGCTGTACGGGCCGCTTGCGCCGTTCATCAGCAAGGACATCACGATGACCGCCGCACAGCAGGGTTTCCTCGTCGCGGTGCCCGTTCTTGCAGCCGCGATCCTGCGCGTGACACTCGGCAACTTGTATCAATCTACCGATGGCCGCCGCGTTGCCTTGATGGGCGTGGTGCTCTCATCCATCCCGACCATTGTCCTGCCGCTCTTGTCCGGCACGCCGTCGTATTCGCTGTTGTTGGTGCTTGGCGTATTCCTCGGCATGGGCGGCGCAAGCTTCGCCGTTGCGTTGCCGATGGCCGGCAGCAACTATCCGCCGAAGGTGCAGGGTCTTGTGCTCGGGCTGGCTGCGGCGGGCAATATTGGCGCGGTGCTGGACGGTTTCCTGTTTCCCCATCTCGCCGATGCCTTCGGCTGGAAACTCGCCACCGCGGCTGCATTGCCCTTGCTCGCGATCACGGCGATTGCGCTGTTCATGTGGGCGTCCGATGGCGGTCAGAAGAGCGGCAGCACATCGCGCGCAATGACGAGTTTCGCGATCACGCTCGCTGGGTTGATCGTGATGGTGCTCGCGGTACATGGCGGCGTATTCGGCAGCGGGCGTACGGGCGTCTTGCTGCTGCCGGTGCTCGGCGCGCTGCTCGCGATTGCCGTGCTGCCGAAACATTACCGCGCGGTGCTCGGTGAGCGCGATACGTGGGTCGTGATGCTGATCTACAGCATTACGTTCGGCGGGTTTGTCGGGATGTCGTCGTATGTGACGTTGCTGCTGACCAATCTTTATCAGATGCCGAAGATCGAAGCGGGTCTTTTCATGGCGATGCTGGCGTTCCTCGGCGCGATCGTGCGGCCCTTTGGCGGCTATCTCGCCGATCGCGTGACCGGCGTGCGCGCGTTGCTCGTGCTGCTGGCGGTGATTGCTATCGCCGACTTCGCGTTTGCTATCTGGATGCCGCCGGTGGAAGGCGGTATCGCGTTGCTGGTTTGCTTGTATTTGTGCTTCGGGCTTGGCAACGGTTCGACATTCCAGCTCGTGCCGCAACGGTGGAACGGCAAGACCGGGCTGTTGTCGGGGATTGTTGGCGCGGCGGGCGGGATTGGCGGGTTTTATCTGCCGGTGATCATGGGGATGACTAAGGAAAGTACGGGAAGTTATCAGATGGGTTTCGCGACGTTCGGCGTGCTGGCCGTGTTTGCTTTCGGCTTCCTGCTGGCGCTGCGCACGCAGTGGCTGCGCTGGGCCGCGCCGGGAGTTGTAGCGGTTGGGCATGGCAGCGCAACGGCGATGGTTCACGCTACGGAATAGCCCAGCGGGGCTTAAAGCAAAAAGCGTCGATGCCCTCAGGGATCGACGCTTTTTTTGTTGTACTCGGATCGCTTAAGGGTTTGCCCCTGCGCCACTCTCATTTCAGATTAATCGTATAGCGAATCCACAGTGCTCTTTGTGACCATTGGTCGTTTCACTTTCTGAAACGATAGCCAAGGGAAAATAACAAATGAGAGATATCAGTGGTCGGGACGTGGCACGCGAGGGCGATACAACGGACCACGGCGGTACGGTCACCGAGGGTGCGAGCGATTACACGCAACTTGGTATTCCCGTTGCCTTGGACGGGCATCTGGTCGAATGTCCAAAATGCGGGGGAACATATCCGATCATCGCTACGGGTAGCATGACCCACAAAGGTAAACGGGTCGCCTATCTGGGCGACAAGACGGCCTGCGGCGCGGTTCTGATGAGGCGCGTCTGAAATGGGTTCGTCCATATTCAAGTCATCCCAGGCACGCACACTTAGCGTCTCGGGTGCAGCGCTCCCATCCTACGGCATGGACGGCTTGCCCATACTCGTACCGGTCAGGTTAAAGGGTGGCGAGACGCTTGGCAGATTAGACGACTATCGCTATGTGCTCACGCTCAGGACCAATGATGCGCTGGCGATCAGTGCCAATGTTGCCGCAAACATCGACCTTGACAAGGTCATTGGCACCGAAGTCACCGTGTCAATTGAACTGGAAGGCAAAGGCGAATTTATTCCCGGTCTTGCGGGTAACGCAGGCATGGGAAACGTCGGCGCAGGCATTCGCGAAATCACGGGCCTTGTCAGTATGGCGCGAGTCATCGGCGAAGATGGCCGGTCTGTTCTCTATCAATTGGAATTGCGTCCTTGGTCATACCAGGCGACGCTTAATCAGGACTGCCGGATTTTTCAGGGCTTGAACGTTATAGAGCTCACAGATGAGGTGTTAAGCAAATACACCTTTCCGGTGGAGAAGCGGCTGTATGGTCCTATTTCCGGACGAGCCTATCCGGCACGAGACATTCAGCGGCAAGCTTGGGAATCTGACTGGACGTTTCTTCAACGTGTATGGGAAGAATGGGGCATCTGGTGGTGGTTCGAATACAGCGATGGCGCACAACGCTTGGTGCTGTGTGACGCGCTGGCGGGCCACAAACGACACGGGCCAGCCTACGAAACGATCCACTATTGCGGGCCGTCAAGTAAGCGAATTGATGAAGAGCATATCCACGAACTGTCGGTAACAAGCCGGCTGACGACAGGTCGCGTGGCGCTGGTTGACTACGACTACATGCGCCCGCTCGCCGATCTTACCGTCAAGGATCAAGACCCGCGCGACACCGCTCACGCGGATCAGGAACATTACGCATGGGGCGACTATAGCCAGCCGTTAGCAGATGGATCGGGGCTATCCGGCACGCCCAACGAAGCCACAAGCGAGGCGCGGCATCTCGCGCGCGTGCTCATGGAAAGCAAGCGCTGCATCGGATTGCGCGCGCATGGCAAAGGTAATCTGCGAGGTTTGACCGTTGGACACACGTTCACCCTGACGGGCTATCCGCAGCAGTCAGCAAACCGCGAATATCTCGTGGTGTCATGCTCGCTCGATATTGAAGACGTGAGTGACCAATCCGGCACGGGCCAGTCATACCGTTGCGAAGCGGAATTCGAGGTCCAGCCTGCAAATGAACCGTTTCGTCTTGCGCTGAGCGTCAAGAAGCCGCGCATAGGCCAGGAAAAGGGAATTGTAGTCGGGCCGGCCAATCAGGAAATTTGGACCGACGCGCAGCGGCGCGTGAAGGTGCAATTCGAATGGGATCGGCAGGGAAAAAACGATCAGAATTCGGGCATCTGGCTCCGAGTCGCCGCGCCGTGGCAAGGAGCGAACAGAGGCACCGCTTATGTTCCGCGCATCAACGATGAGGTGACAGTCGATCACTATAACCACGATCCTGATCAGCCTATCGTAACGAGTAGCGTGGTCAATGCGACGCACGAACCACCGTGGAGGCTACCCGACAATCACGCGGTCTCCGGCATGCGAAGCCGCGAGTTGCATGGCACGAGTTCGGGCCACGTGGCTCTTGATGACACGCAAGGCCAGATTCAGACGCAGGTGTCCAGCGACTACGGTACGTCGCAACTCAGCCTTGGCAATATCCGGCGAATCCTTGGCACGAAGGGGCGGCAGGACGCGCGAGGCAAAGGCTTCGATTTGCGTACCGACTTGTGGGGCGTGCTTCGCGCGTTGAAGGGGTTGCTGATTTCGACCGATGGGCAGTCCGGCGCGCCCGGGCATGCGAAGAACGCGGATGAGGCAGTCGGCAGGCTCACGCGAGCGGGTGAACTTCACGAAGAACTCACGCAAGCCGCGCAAAAGAATGAAGCGCAGCAGACAGGCGCGGATCAAAGCGAAGTTACCAAAGCGATCAAGGACCAAACCGACGCCATACAGGGCGACGCCAGCGCCGACGAAAACGAATTTCCGGAACTGAAAAAGCCGGATATTGTTGTTGCCAGCGCCGCGGGTGTCGGAATGACAGCGGCCCAGAGTACCCATATCGCGAGCAATGTGGACTTCGCGGTCACGACTGGTCGGCATGTGGGCATTGCGGCGGGCAAGTCATTGTATGCGAGCGTGCTCGATATCATCTCGTTGTTCGCGCTGCGCGGTGCAATCCGGCTGATTGCGGCGTCGGGGAAGATTTCGATTATTGCTCGGGACAACATCGTCGAACTTATTTCCCCGCATCTGGTTCAGCTGCTCAGTCAGGACGCCATCAAGATTCTTGCCAAGAACACGATTACGTGGAACGCGGGAGGCTCGCAGCTCGTTCTGAACAAAGATGGCTTCTTCGTCTATACGGATGGCAAGTGTCTGTTTCATGCCAGCGATGTGAAGAACGAGCTACCGCTGACCGTACCGACAGGCTTGATGCCGCTCGCCACGCATCCGATAGAACTGAGTTGTTCGGCGCTGGCAATGGTTGAACTGACGGACCCGGCGAAAGGCGGCACAGGTTCTTTCGCTGCGATGTCACCACCCCCTCCCGCGACGGGCGAGCAATCGGCACAAGGCACGGCCAGCGCTCCACCTGCCGCTTCTGCTCCGCCCGCCGATGGTCATACGTGTATCTACAAGCTGAAGAACATCAAGGCTGCTGAGGTCACGTGGGACATGGAAAGCACGGACTATTGGGCCGTGTATCAGGATGGCACGCCGATGCTGGACCCGACGACCGGCGCGCAACGTTTCCTCAAGTACGCTGGCGGAAAAGGAACATTCGGTCTTGAGTTCGATGCCAAGAGCGGCACGATTACCGCAACGGTGCGCGTGTTGACTGTTCCTAAACGCGTGCGATTGCGTAACCCCTATAGCGGTGAATTATTGAGCAACGCGGACGGCACGCCAACATGTGTGCCCTACGAGACTTTTGCCGATCACAAGGATCCTGGAATCACGAATCGTATTATTGAGGATCGTCCTGCGAGCGAAGTCGCGAACCTCGCGATGATGAAGCAGAAGATCGAAGCCGTGCTGAATCAAAATGCTTACAAGCTCACGATTGCGAAATGCCCTCTGGGCAGTGGGTGTTCGTGCCAGATACCGGTCCTGTTTCGCGTCGAATTTGGTACCGACCGACAAGCGTCCTATCACGCGACGGTCAATCTCTTTGCTCAAGCTGAACGAGCGGATTCGGGGAATTGGGGGGAAGAAAACGTCGCGCCGATGGATGGCAAATACGTAAACATTAAGGATGAACATGTTCAAGCACACGAGACGGGCCACCTGTTTAGTTTCCCGGACGAGTACTACGATCAAGGCGGGGCTGTTCATAAACAGTACATCAACGTCGAAACGAATCAGAGTATCAAGCTAGCGCTTGCTCAGAACAATTCGAACAAAGATACGTGGCAAGGCACGACCAACGAAAACGTGATGGGTGTGGGTGTTTATCAAAAGGTATCCAAGACCCCGCCGTACTACCTCTATCGCATTCGCGACTGGTTCCAAAACGAGACCGGTCGCGAATGGAAAGTGATCTAAATTAGACGGATCAGGAAATGAAATTTCTTAAGACAATGATTTGCATGCTTGGATGCTTCACATCCCTGCATATGGAGGCGACGATGGCTGGCGACAAAGCAATGGGCTTCAGTTTTAACGGCTACAACATGAGCAACGCTGAAACGAATTTTGGCGTCCGTGATGACAAATTCTTGCTTGTCATGCGGGGGAAGACCGGAGGTGGCGACATGCGCGGCTTTGGAATTTTTGAAGGCACAGTTGATGCCAGCAATCAGGCCAAGTTTGACGGGTTGAGGAACAGCGTTTGCTCGCTTACGCGAGTTCCACAGATTAAACCGGGTAACAACGCATTCTTGAGTTCAAGCGTGACGTGTGACGATGGCCGCGAGGTCGCTGCAACTTTAGATTTAGCGGGTCTTGGCGCAGAGGCAGGGCAATTCATTACGCCTTCGGAGGAGATCGTCAAATCGTTTTTTGACAATGGTGAGAAAGTCGCAAAATTAGATGCGTCCTTCGATGTTAAGCCGCAGAACGGGAAATTATTAGTCACGCTGAAGTTCGTGAACTCCGGCCGTGTGGAGATCGCTTTCAAAAGCCCTGCCACATGGGAGGGGCACTATAATCCGATTGCAGCTAATTCCTACGTAGCTGTCAGCGGCGATCAAGCTTCGTACGAAAGTTCTAAAAATCCAAATGAGACCCTCTTCATTCCTTGGTTTGGAGGCGATGCGATGATTAACCGCGCGGACTATCCCGATGATGTGGTGCGCGTCGGACCAGGCCAGGCTCGCTACGCCAAGTTTCTTGTCTATCCTGACGACAGGTTTAAGAGCGGACGTTACACCGTCGGCGGAAATTTGGCTATTCGTGATGTACTTGCTCCGTCGGGGTTGAAAGGCCGCGTAGAATTTTCTGCTGAGCGTTCCATCGTCGACATTCCCGCTGATTATCCAGCCAATCAAAAGGAACTCGGCGAGTTTGAAGTGTACCGACGTGCGAAACTGTTTGATCAGATTCACGGCATAGGCGATACCGTGGCCGAATCAGGCTACTACCGCGCGTTTGGCGAAAAAGGTGAGCGCGACGACTTCCCGCAGCGCTTATTAAAGGGAGACAAGTACCCCGCTCGACAGGTGGAAAACCAAACCCGGAACGGTCGAACTACGCTCGGCCCAGCTGTTCTATGGCGCTGGGAGGCCTACCCCGATGCACAGATGACGGCGCGCTCCGAAGAGCGTTGTCCGCGAAGCGGCTTATGGTTGGCGACCATCCCCTCGTACGGCCTATCCGAATACATGACCCACCTTCTTCATACTACCCAGTATGCCCATTCGGTCGAGGCGGACGACCGCATTCCCAGCCTTGGACTGGGTGACAGGGAACGAGAAGCGCAAGTGGTGTGGACGTGGCTCGGGCCTAAAAACGCGTGATCAACATTTGCCCGCAAGGATAGGATCAGGCGCTGCATGTTGCTCGAGTCTTGCGGGCGCAGTGCGCTTTCAGTCAGATACGCGGACGCCATTCGCCTTCCGGTTGCTAAAGCGTTTCAAACCCGTGCCGACTCGCCCACCTCCACCGCATCACCCGCCCCCTCTTCCGGCTCCGCTGCCTTCTGCTGTTGCAGCGCCCACATCTGCGCAAACAGCCCTCCGGCGCGGACCAGTTCGGCATGCGTGCCGCGCTCCACAATCCGCCCGTGATCCATCACGATAATCTGCTGCGCGTGAACCACCGTCGATAACCGGTGCGCAATAATCAACGTTGTACGTTCCTGCGCGATCATGTCCAGCTCGTGCTGAATCGCGCGTTCCGATTTCGAATCGAGCGCGGACGTGGCTTCATCGAAGATGAGAAGCGGCGGGTTCTTGAGCAAAGTCCGCGCAATTGCCACCCGCTGCTTCTCCCCTCCCGACAACTTCAACCCACGCTCGCCCACCGGCGTCTCATACCCCGCCGGCAAACTTTCGATGAACTCATGAATGTGCGCTGCCCGCGCCGCCGCGATCACTTCATCGCGTGAAGCCGAAGGCCGGCCATATGCAATGTTGTAGTAGATCGAATCGTTGAAGAGCACCGTATCCTGCGGCACGATGCCAATGGCCGCGCGCAGCGAATCCTGCGCGACATCGCGGATATCCTGGCCGTCCAGCAGAATCTGCCCGCCTTGTTCACGGTCGAGATCATAGAAACGGAACAGCAAACGGCCAAGCGTCGATTTGCCCGAACCACTATGACCGACCACCGCCGTCGTGGTCCCGGCCGGAATCGTGAAATCAACGCCATGCAGGATCGGCCGAGCGCGTTCGTACGAGAAGTTCACGTTCTCGAACCGCACCTCCGCACCCTTCACGGCCAGCGGCGGCGCGTTCGGCACATCCGGCACTTCACGCCCGGCGCCGAGCAAGGTGAACATGCGGTCCATATCGGTGAGACTCTGCTTGAGCTCGCGATACACCACGCCCAGGAAATTCAGCGGGATATACAACTGCAGCATGAACGTGTTGATCAGCACGAGATCGCCGAGCGTCAGATGCCCAGCAATAACGCCCTGCGTCGCGCGCCAGAGAATGAACACGAGCCCCGTGCCAATGATGAATTGCTGACCGAAGTTAAGCACTGACAACGACCGCTGCGAGCGAATGGCCGCCGTACGATAGCGCCGCAGGTTTTCATCGTAACGCTGCGCTTCCCACTCTTCGTTGCCGAAATACTTCACGGTCTCGTAGTTCAACAAGGAATCGATGGCCCGCGAATTCGCCTTCGAATCCAGCTCGTTCATCGTGCGCCGGAAGTGCGTTCGCCACTCGGTGAGCTTGATCGTGAACACGATGTACGTCACCAGCGCGATCAACGTGACAATCGCGTAATACGCTTCGTATTTGGCAACGAAAAATCCGAGCACGAGGCCGACTTCCACGAGCGTCGGCAGGATGCTGTAGAGCGAATATGAAACGAGTTGCTGAATGCCGCGCGTGCCGCGTTCAATGTCCCGCGACATGCCGCCGGTCTGCCGGTCGAGATGAAACCGCAGCGACAGCGAATGCAAATGCCGGAACACTTTCAGCGCGAGTTGCCGCACGGCGCTTTCAGTGACCTTCGCGAACAGCATTTCACGCAGTTCGGTGAATAGCGACGTAGACAGGCGCACGACCGCATACGCCACGACCAGCAATCCCACGCCGCTCACCAGGATGATTGCCGCGGAATCCTGCGCCCGTCCGAGCGCGGTCAGATGCTGGATGGAACTGAGGCTGTCGATGACCTTTTTCATCACGATCGGCACGCCCAGATTCGCGACCTTCGCGCCGATCAGGCAGGTCAGCGCAAACCCGACGCGCCATTTGTACGTGGCCAGGTACGGCAGCAGCGAGAGAATGGTCTGCCAGTCGTTACGCGGGCCTTTCGCGACGGGAGCCGGTTCGGAAGGAGAGTTGCGGCGCATGGATTCAAGGTCTGCAGAGGTCCGCGCCGCAAAGTGAAACGGCGCCGGACGAGCGAGGTATCGCGGGACGGGCGCCCGTCTCAAAATGCGGGCTTTCCCGTACAATTCGATGTTTCCCGGCGCGGGAAGCGATTCATCAAGCCTCCGCCAAACGCCCTAAAAGCACGCTAAACGGCTGAAAATCGGTCGAGCGCAAAGCAACATCGTTTAATGCTGCATTGTCGCAGAAGGTGCCACGGCGCGCTGACCGCCGGCATCCCGTCACTCTTTCATGGAAATCCGCCCGTGACCCAATCCCTGCAACTCCCGAACAAACCGGTCGCGCTGCGCGTGGTGCCGCAACCGTCCGATGCCAACGTCCACGGCGACGTCTTCGGCGGCTGGATCATGGCGCAAGTGGACATCGCCGGATCGATCCCGGCCAGCCGGCGCGCGAACGGGCGCGTGGCAACCATCTCCGTGAATTCGTTCGTGTTCAAGCAGCCGGTGTTTGTCGGCGATTTGCTGAGCTTTTATACGGATATCGTGAAGACGGGCAACACGTCGGTGACCGTATCGGTCGAGGTCTATGCGCAGCGCATGAGCCTGGCGGAAGACGTGGTGAAGGTGACGGAAGCCACGTTGACCTACGTTGCCACTGACAGCGACCGTCGTCCGCGCGCATTGCCGGCGCTGGACTGATCAGAAGCGCTCTCGCGCACACCGAGCCGCCGGCTGGTCCGGCTGTTGAGCAACAACGCGGGAATCTCGCTGGCAGGCAGCGGCGGCGAGAAGAAAAATCCCTGCATCTCGTCGCAATTGCGGGCGATGAGGAAGTCCAGTTGCACCGCCGTCTCCACGCCCTCCGCGATCACCTGCAACTCGAGCGAGTGAGCGAGCGCGATGATCGCTGAAGTAATCGTTTCATTGCCTCCCGATGTGCCGATATCCGCCACGAACGAGCGGTCGATCTTCAACCGGTCCACCGGAAAGCGCTTCAGATAACTGAGGCTTGAATACCCGGTCCCGAAGTCGTCAATGGCGATGCTGATGCCGAGCGCGGCCAGCTCCGACAACGTGGTGACGGTGTCTTCCCCGTTGCGCATGATCGCGCTCTCGGTAAGCTCGATTTCGAGGTAATGCGGCGCAAGCCCCGTTTCCGCCAGCACGGTCGTCACCAGTACGCGGATATCGCGCTGCTGGAATTGCCGCGCCGACAGATTCACCGACATCCGCGCCGGCGGCAATCCCTCATCCTGCCATGCCTTGTTTTGCCTGCATGCCTCGCGCAGGACCCACTCGGACAGTGGCCCGATCAGGCCACATTCTTCGGCCACTGGAATAAACGCGTTCGGCGAAACCAGCCCGAATTCCGGGTCCATCCACCGCACGAGCGCCTCCATGCCGACAATCTCGCCCGTCGTCAGCTCCACTTGCGGCTGGTAGTGCAGCAGGAATTCATCGTCACGCAGAGCACGCCGCAAACGCCGCTCGACGTCCATCCGCGCCCCCACGCTCGCATTCATGTCCGGCTGATAGAACTGGTACGTGTTGCGTCCCATGTCCTTCGCCCGATACATCGCGATATCGGCTTTCTTGAGCACGGTTTCGCCGTCGTCGCCGTCTTGCGGGAACAGGCTCGCGCCCATGCTGCAGCCCACGTACATTTCCGTGCCATCGAGCCATACCGGGTCCGAAATGGCGCTCCGCACGCGCTCCATCCAGGCAATCAGCGCGCTTTCGCCAGCCATGTCCGGAAGCACGATCACGAACTCGTCGCCGCCGTGGCGCGCGACCGTATCGCCGGCGCGGCCGCACCGCGCCAGCCGCTCGGCGACCACCGCGAGCAACCGGTCGCCTACGCTATGGCCGAGGCTGTCGTTGACGTTCTTGAAGCCATCGAGATCGACGAAAACCACGGCCAGCGTGGTGTCCTCCTGGCGTGCCCGATCAATCGCGTGTTGCAGCCGGTTACGCAGCAGATTGCGGTTGGGCAGCCGTGTAAGCGTGTCGTAGTTCGCCTGATATTCGAGCTGCTCCTGATAGCGGACTACTTCAGTGACGTCGTTGATCACGCCAATATGATGCGTCGTGCGCCCTTGTGCATCGGGTACGGGCGCAATGAATAGCTGATTCCAGAACAGCACGCCATCTTTACGATAATTGCGCAGCACCGCGCTCGCTTCGCGGTTCGCGGCCAGACCCGTGCGGATTGCCTGGAGTCCTTCCTGGTCGAGATCGTCGCGCTGGAGGAAACGGCAATCGCGCCCCACGATATCGGCCGGGTCGTAGCCGGTAATGCGTTTGAACGCCGGATTCGCGTATTCGATCACGTTGCCCGTGGCGCTCGTGGCGGTGATCAATACGGCGTTCACGCAGGCATCCAGCGCCCGGCTTTGCAAGCGCAGCGCGAGTTCGGCGCGCTTGCGCTCGGTCGTATCGTCGTACGAACCCAGCACGCCGATAATGCGCCCCGCCCCGTCGAGCAGCGGCATCTTGCTGGTGATCGACGCACGCACTTCACCATCGCGCTGAACGTCGCATTCCTGGTTCATCAGCGGCTGGCCGGTTGCGATGACCTGGAGGTCGTCCGCACGAAGTTGCACGGCCGAGCGCCACCAGGGCAGCTCGGCATCGGTCATGCCGACCACCTGTTCTGTACTGGCGAGACCGGCATCGCGGGCAAAGGCGGAATTGCAGCCCAGATAACGCGATTCGCGGTCCTTCCAGAAGATCCGCTGCGGAATATTGTCGATAAGCGATTCCAGCATCTGCTTCGAACGCCGTGCCTCGGTCTCCGCATTGATGCGGTCGGTGACATCGTTAGCCAGCATGAAAATGCCCGGCTGCCCCGAATAGGTCAGCGCGTGCGACGAGATGTCAGCGCTCACCTGCGCACCGTCGCGACGCTTGTGGCGCCAGACGCCCGCCGGCCGTTGTGCGCCCGTCTGGCGCGGCTGACTATCCGGCTGACTATCCGGATGACTGCGCGTATGGCTGCCCGCAGGGCGCGCGAGAAGTGTGGCGAAGTGGTCGAAGTCGGCGGCGGCGTGCAGGTCGCGCATGCTCATCGACAGGAATTCGAGCTCGTTGTAGCCGTAATGCGCAAGCGCCGCCGGGTTCACCGCTACGAAGCGATACGTCGCGGCATCGACAATCCACATGGGTACCGGATGCGCGTCGAACAGATCGCGGAAACGCTCGTTGCTGCGCTGCATTGCCCGGGCGATGCGCAACTTGTCACGCGCCGATTTCTCGTGGCGCGCGAAGGTGTAGATCAGCGCGCCGCCGCCGGCGAGCATGGTGAGGATCAGCAGGATGACCGCGCGACGCGACGCCAGCGCGGATTCGTTGAGCGCCATCGCGAGCGAATCGGCTTCCCTGGCGCGCAGCACTGCCAGTTCGATATCGAGTGATTGCTGGTCCTCGGCGAGCCGGCGAACCGCCTGCCGAGCCCAGTCGCGGGGCGCGCCAGGCGTGTCTATGCCGGCGCGTTCGAACGCGGATTGAGCATCGCGTTTCGCGATTCGCGCGCTTTCGCCGAGCAGGTGGAACGCGCCTTTCATGTCGGGTTCGTAATCGAACTGGGCGCGCAGGCCGCTTTCCAGCGCGTTGATATGCGCTTCACGCGCCTCGCGAACGTCGGCCGGCTTGAGTACGCCGCTTGCTTCGTACCAGCTGATTTCCGGGAGGATTTCGCCGAGAGCGCTACGGTACGCGTCGAGGTCGCGCATCAGGCTGAGCGAGCGCCGCGTGCGCGCGTCGGCATCGCTTTGGCGGTCAATTTGCTGGTACGCGACGAATGCGTTCGCCCCCATGGCGATCAGAACGACGGCCAGGTTCACCAGCAGACGGCGGGAAAAAAATGAGTTCATGGGTTCGATCGCCGTCCGGGACGCGGGGCTGGGAAGACTGGGCGCGTCTTCGTATCGATTTCCGTGCATCGATAGCTAGTTATCGGCAGGCGTGCGGGGGAATTTAGGGTGGGCGCTTAAAAGACGCCTTTTAAGGGTAGGTGGTTGGGCGGGCAAGCGCGGCAAACGGCCAGACGGCAGATGGGCCGCCATGGACGGTCTGCTGCGGAGCGCGCCGTCAGCGTAGGCTCGCTCGCGGCAGGGTGTTCAGGTTTGGGTTACAGCAGGCGCACCGCGGTTTCCCTCTCGGGATTGATTCCGATCGCGAGTTCCAGCAGCTTCTGCTTGAAGTGGATTCGCTCGCGCCAGATTTTTGCAAGCAAACTTCAACCATCGCCTCTCAATATCCGGCGGCCAATGTCCACAGGCGCGAAAAAATCTCAATCAGCCAGGCCAAATTCCCGCATCGCAGGAACGAAGTCGTGGTTGACATCGGCCTTGCGCGATAACTTCGCCAACGCATAGCGCTGGAACCGCGAAAGCTCCGACCATCGCCCAAGACTCGGCGAACTGACTCCGCACAAACTACTCTGGCGAATCACGGTTTCAGGCACCACGTCCGTATGCGCCCAGATCGGATCGCGATCCGGTTCGAATGTCTCCGGCGCCGCGTCGGCGTGCGTTCTAAGCATCTCGGCAATCGCCTGGTCGAAATTGGATTCGATCTCGGCGTCGTCTTCAATAGGAAAGCGCGCGAGCAACTCGCGGTCGCTGTGCGGCAGTCTTCGCCACTGGTCGAGCGAAATGCGCTGGCCAAAGCGGTCCAGGTTAAAGCGCACGACGAGCGGAATGAAGCTCAGATTCTCCGTCGACTCCAGTTCGAATCCGAACAGGCGCGGAGCGTCGTAAAGTGCCATGGCAGGTGCCTCGTAGGCGTGATGGACAAGGAAAGCGGGTGAGGCCGCGGTAGGTTATCGTAGGGCCTTGAACGGCTTGTAGTGTGTCTGCTGCCCCATAAAGCAGCAAGCGTTATGCCCGAATTTATCTCGAAAATACTGGTCGGAAGCGGCAAAAACGCGGCTAAAACGCGACATCGAAAGCAATCAGCAAGTGAGTCATGCAATGAATGAGACAGATATCGACGATCAACCCGGCTACGTACAGCGCCCGGTGCGGCGGCACCGGCTGGGCGAAACACGCGACGCCGCCGATGACGTCGGCCAGGAATGGCCGGTCGCGCTCGTGTACAACGGCATTTCGCACGCCGTCATGATGTGCACGCCGCGCGACCTGGAAGCGTTCGCGGTCGGCTTTTCGCTGACGGAAGGCATTGTGGAGCGCGGCAGCGATATCCACGACATCGAGGTATTTTTCCACGATACCCCCGCCGGCGACACCTTGCCGCACGCTGAAGTGCATCTGCAGGTGGTGCAGCAGGCGTTTGTCGCGCTGAAGCAGAAACGCCGGGCGCTGGCCGGGCGCACGGGCTGCGGAGTGTGCGGGATCGAGAGTATCGATTTGCTGGATCTGCAACCTGAACGCGTGCCTGATACCGGCTTCCTGAGCCGACTTGCGAATGACGCCGTTGCTCATGCCGCGCGTGAATTGCCCGCGCATCAGCAGTTGTCGAAGCTGACCGGCGGATTGCATGCGGCCGCGTGGTGCGACGAAACCGGCGCGATCAAATGCGCGTTCGAGGACGTGGGCCGCCATAACGCGCTCGATAAACTGATCGGGCATCTGGTGCTGGAACGCGTGGACACCACACAAGGTTTCGTATTCCTTTCGAGCCGGGCAAGCTATGAACTCGTGCGCAAGTCGGCGCGGGTCGGCGTGCCAATGCTCGTCACCATTTCCGCGCCTACGTCGCTGGCAATTTCCATCGCGGAAAAAGCGGGGTTGCGGCTGGTGAGTTTTGCGCGAGAGAACGGCTTCGTGGAGTACGGGCGAGTGGACGGCACCGCGCGTTGAGCGAAGCCTTGATGTGCTTCAAACGTCGCCTGAAACGCGCCGCCGCCCACGGGGCCAGAACTTGAGCCCCTGTTTTTCAGGAGCCCAAGCCGGTCATCAATTAAACCGGCTGAAATCCGGCTTGCGCTTCTCAAAGAACGCCGTGAACGCTTCCTTCGCCTCGGGCGCGGTCAGCATGTGCGCGAAGTGTCCCGCCTCTGCCGCCATCTGCGCGCTAACTTCTGTCGCCTGACCACCCTTCATCAACGCCTTGGTCGCCTTCAGCGATGCCGGGGGCAACGCTGCAAGCTTTTTCGCCTGTTTCAGAGCGAAGTCGTCCACCTCTTCCGCCGATAAAACCCGGTTCACGATCCCCATGTTCGCAGCCTCGGCGGCGTCGAACGGTTCGCCCAGCAGCAGCTTCTCCGCCGCCCGCTGATAACCCGCAATGCGCGGCAACAGCAAGCTCGATGCAGCCTCCGGACACAGCCCGAGCTGCACGAACGGCAACGCGAATTTTGCTGTAGACGCTGCGTAAACCAAGTCGCAATGCAACAGCATTGTCGTGCCGATCCCCACAGCCCCGCCCGCCACCGCCGCCACCACTGGCTTCTGCGCGGTGCTGATGCGGCGCAGGAACTGGAACACGGGCGCGTCCTGGCTAGCAGGCGGCGCTTTCATGAAGTCCTCGATATCGTTGCCCGCGCTGAACGTATCGCCCACCGCGCGGATCAGCACCACGCGCACGGCGTGGTCGTTTTCAGCATCGAAGAAAGCGTCGGCCATGTCTTGATACATCGCCGCTGTCAGGGCGTTCTTGCGGGCCGGACGGTTGATGGTGATGCTCAGCACGCCGTCGACGTGTTCGGTGATGATGTCCATTCTCGTCTCCTGAATGAAGAAACGGTCCGCGAACCGGATGGTGCGCGAACCGTCGTTCTACGTTTTACGCTTTAGCGAAGCCCCCGGTTTTACGGTTCACATCCGTTCGATAATGCCCGCCGCGCCCATGCCCGTTCCCACGCACATGGTCACCATGCCGTACTTCAGGTTGCGCCGGCGCAAGCCGTGAACCACGGTCGCGGCACGAATGGCGCCGGTCGCGCCAAGCGGATGGCCCAACGCAATCGCGCCGCCCAGCGGATTGATCTTCGACGGATCAAGTCCGAGGTCCTGAATCACCGCGAGCGATTGCGCCGCGAACGCTTCGTTCAGTTCGACCCAGTCGATATCGTCCTGGGTCAAACCCGCCGCTTTTAACGCTGCGGGAATCGCTTCCTTCGGCCCGATGCCCATGATTTCCGGCGGCACGCCACGCACTGCGAAGCTCACGAAACGCGCCAGCGGCGTCAAGTTGAATTGCTTCAGAATCTTCTCGCTGACCACGATCAACGCGCCCGCGCCATCGGAGGTCTGCGAGCTGTTGCCCGCCGTGACCGAACCCTTCGCGGCGAAAACGGGACGCAGCTTGGCGAGCCCTTCCATCGTCGTGTCCTGGCGCGGGCCTTCGTCGTTCCTGATCTCGCGTGCGTTGACGCGGATCTCGCCCGTGGCCAGATCCGGGAACCGTTCGTTCAGCGTGAACGCCGCGATTTCATCGTTGAACTCGCCGGTGCGCTGCGCTTCCAAAGCGCGTCGATGCGATTCCACCGAGAACGCGTCCTGCGCTTCACGGCTGATCTTCCAGCGCTCCGCCACGCGTTCGGCCGTCAAGCCCATGCCGTAAGCAATGCCGACGTTCTCGTCACGATCGAAGATATGCGGTGACAGCGATGGCTTGTTGCCCATCATGGGCACCATGCTCATCGACTCACATCCGCCCGCGATCATCACGTCCGATTCGCCCACGCGAATCCGGTCGGCAGCCATCGCCAATGCGGTCACGCCTGATGCGCAGAACCGGTTCACTGTCACGCCGCCAACCGAGTTTGGCAGGCCGGCGAGCAGCGCGCCGATACGCGCCACGTTCAGCCCTTGCTCGCCTTCGGGGATCGCGCAACCGATGATCGAGTCTTCGATCAGCTTCGTATCCAGCCCCGGCACTTGCGCAACCGCTGAGCGGATCGCGTGGACCAGCAGTTCATCCGGGCGCGTGTTTTTGAAGATGCCACGCGGCGCCTTGCCGATAGGCGTCCGGCTCGCGGCGACAATATATGCGTCCTGCACTTGTTTGCTCATTTGCAGCTCCAATATTTTGCGCGCGCGTTAGTTACGAACCGGCTTGCCGGTCTGCAACATGCCCATGATCCGTTCCTGCGTCTTCGCGGTGCCGAGCAAGTCGACAAACGCACGACGCTCCAGCGCCAGCAGCCATTCTTCATCGACCAGACTGCCTGCTTCCACGTCACCGCCGCACACGGCTTCCGCGATACGGCTCGCGATCAGGAAATCGTGGTCACTGATGAAGCGGCCGTCGCGCATATTCACCAGCGACGCCTTGATCGTCGAGATCGCCGAGCGTCCTGCCACGGGGATTTGCACGGCCCGCAACGGCGCACGATAACCAGCAGCGCTCAAAGCCCGCGCTTCCTTCTTCGCGATATCGAGCAATTCGTGCACGTTGAAAACGATCGTGTCCGATGCCTTCAGATAACCCATCGCGCGTGCTTCCAGCGCCGATGCCGAGACCTTCGCCATCGCGGCGTTTTCAAACGATTTCTGCAGGAATTTCAAAAGATCGCTGGTCGCGTTCACGGCACTGGCAGCGGTCGCTGCACGCAACACCGCTTCCTTCAAACCACCGCCTGCGGGCACGAGCCCGACGCCCACTTCCACCAGCCCCATATAGCTTTCGATATGCGCCACGCGCTTAGCCGAATGCAGTGCAAGTTCGCAACCGCCGCCGAGCGCGATGCCCGATACAGCGGCCACCACCGGCACGCTCGCGTACTTCACGCGCAACATGCCTTGCTGGAACGTCTTAACGAACGGTTCGATACCCTTCGCGCCGCCCATCATGAACGCGGGCATGGCTTCTTCGAGGTTCGCACCAGCCGAGAACGCGCCGCCCGGATTGCCGAGCTTCAACGCGGACGTTTGCCAGATCACGACGCCCTTGTAATCGGCTTCGGCGAGTTCGATCGCTTTCGTCAAACCTTCGATCACCGCCGGTCCAATCGTGTTCATCTTGCTTTTGAACGAGACGATCACGACATCGTCTTCGCCCGCGCGGTCATCGACCCAGGCGCGCACGGCGTCGGTTTCGAACAGCGTCTTGCCGTAGGTTTTCGGATCGACGCCCGCTTCACCGATCAACGGTGCGCGGAAAACCTGCTTCTTGTAGACATCAAGCGATGAACGCGGAATGAATTTAGAAGCTGCAGGCGACCACGATCCTTCAGCGGTATGCACGCCGCCCTTCTCGGCCACGGGACCGTCGAATACCCACGATGGCAACGGCGTTTTCGACAGCGCCTTGCCTGCCTCGATATCTTCCTTCACCCATTGCGCGACTTGCGTCCAGCCAGCCGCTTGCCAGCCTTCGAACGGGCCTTCGTTCCAGCCGAAACCCCAGCGGATGGCGAGATCGATATCGCGGGCATTGTCTGCAACGGACTCGAGATGCACGCCGATGTAATGGAACACATCGCGGAAAATGGACCACAGGAACTGAGCTTGCGGATGCTGCGATTCGCGCAACAGCTTCAGGCGTTCAGCCGGCGGACGCTTCAGGATACGGCCGACAAGTTCATCCGCCTTGCCGCCGCCATCAACGTATGTGCCCGTCTTCGGGTCCAGCACCTTGATTGCTTTACCTTCCTTCTTGTAGAACCCCGCGCCCGACTTTTGTCCCAAAGCGCCGTTCTTCACCAAACCAGCGAGCACGGCCGGCGTTTCATACAACGCGAAGAAAGGATCGTCCGGCAAGTTGTCCTGCATCGTCTTGATGACGTGCGCCATGGTGTCCAGACCGACCACATCGGCCGTGCGGAACGTCGCCGATTTTGCGCGGCCCAGACGGGCGCCGGTCAGGTCATCGACTTCATCGAAACGCAGTCCGAACTTCTCTGCTTCCGCGATTACCGCGAGAATCGAAAACACGCCCACGCGATTCGCGATGAAATTCGGCGTGTCCTTCGCCCGCACGACGCCCTTGCCAACCACGCTCGTCAGGAACGTTTCAAGTTGATCGAGAATCTCCGGCCGCGTTGTATCGGTCGGGATCAGTTCGACCAAGTGCATGTAGCGCGGCGGATTGAAAAAGTGCACGCCGCAGAAACGCGCCTTGAGTTCATCGGAGAAACCCTTCGACAACTCCGTGATCGACAGCCCCGACGTATTGGTCGCGAAAATCGCCTTTGCACCAATATACGGCGACACCTTCTTGTACAAGTCGTGCTTCCAGTCCATGCGCTCGGCGATCGCTTCGATCACGAGATCACACTCTTTCAGCTTCTCGATGTCGTCATCGTAGTTCGCGGGCTGGATGTATTGCGCGTCGTCCTTCACGCCGAACGGCGCGGGCGACAGCTTCTTCAGATTCTCGATCGCTTTCAACGCGATGCCGTTCTTCGGGCCTTCTTTAGCCGGCAGGTCGAACAGCAGGACTGGCACCTGGGCGTTGATCAGGTGCGCAGCGATCTGCGCGCCCATCACGCCGGCACCGAGTACGGCCACCTTGCGTATGTTCAGATTGCTCACGTTGTGTCTCCGGGAGAGGTATTCGGTAAGACGATGCGGCGCGTTATCCAGACCGGATAACGCGCCGCAGTGCAAAAGAGGCCTAGAACAAGGCTTCGTCGTAGTCCATCAGCGTCTTCGATCCTGCGCGCGCGGCGCGAATAGTCGATGCGGTTTCAGGCAGCAGCTTGGCGAAGTAGAACCGCGCGGTGGCGAGCTTCGCTTTGTAGAACGGATCGCCTTCGGCTTCCTTGTCCAGCGCAATACGTGCCATGCGCGCCCAGAAATACGAGAACACCAGATGCCCGACCGTACGCATATAAGGCACGGCGGCGGCGCCGACTTCGTCCGGATTCTGCATCGCCTTCATGCCGATTTCCATGGTCAGCTTCTGTACTTTGTCACCAATGTCCGCGAGCGGGTTGATGAACTCCTGCATCTCCGGCTTCACGCCTTCTGCTTCCACGAAGTCGGTCACGAGCTTGCCGAACTTCTTCAGCTTCGCGCCCATGTCGCCGAGAATCTTGCGGCCGAGCAGATCCAACGCCTGAATCGAATTCGTGCCTTCGTAGATCATGTTGATGCGGGCATCGCGCACGTATTGCTCCATGCCCCATTCGGAGATGAAACCATGGCCGCCGTAGATCTGCATGCCCATGTTCGTGCCTTCGAACGCGTTGTCGGTCAGGAACGCCTTGATGACCGGCGTGAGCAGCGCGACGAGATCGGCGGCGTCCTTGCGTGCGGATTCATCGGCGTGGGACAGCTCCTTGTCGATGTTCAGCGCAGCCCAGTACGTGAACGCACGGCCCGCTTCGGCGTAGGCTTTTTGCGTGAGCAACATGCGGCGAACATCCGGATGCACGATGATCGGATCAGCCGCTTTTTCCGGCGCTTTCGGACCGGTCAGCGAACGCATTTGCAGGCGTTCCTTCGCGTACACGAGCGAGTTCTGATACGCAATTTCCGTCAGCCCCAGTCCTTGCATGCCAACGCCGAGACGTGCCGCGTTCATCATGACGAACATGGCGTTCAAGCCCTTGTTCGGCTCACCGACCAGCCAGCCCTTCGCGTTGTCCAGATTGATCACGCACGTGGAGTTACCGTGAATGCCCATCTTGTGTTCGATGGAACCGCACTTCACGCCGTTGCGTTCACCGGCAGCGCCCGCGTCAGTCGGAATGAACTTCGGCACGATGAAAAGCGAGATGCCCTTCGTACCAATAGGTGCGCCCGGCAGACGAGCCAACACCAGATGCACGATGTTCTCGGCCAGATCATGTTCACCGCTGGAAATGAAGATTTTCGTGCCGCTGATGGCGTACGAACCGTCGCTATTCGGTTCGGCCTTCGTGCGCAGCATTCCCAGGTCCGTACCGCAATGCGGTTCGGTCAGGCACATGGTGCCCGTCCAGGTGCCATCAACGAGTTTCGGCAAGTACGTTTTCTGCAATTCGGGCGCGCCATGCGCGTGAACGCATTCATACGCGCCGTGCGACAAGCCGGGGTACATCGTCCAGGCCTGGTTCGCCGAATTCAGCATTTCGAACAGCGCGTTGTTCACGAACGCCGGCAGGCCCTGGCCGCCGTATTCCGGATCGCAACCCAGTGCTGGCCAGCCCGCTTCCACGTATTGCCTGTAGGTTTCCTTGAACCCCGCCGGCGTGCGCACGACACCGTCGCCTTCGTACGTGCAACCTTCGCGGTCGCCAATCTGGTTCAGCGGAAAAAGCACCTCGGCGCAAAACTTGCCGGCCTCTTCGAGAACCTGATTGATGGTATCTGCGTCGAGGTCGGCATGCTTTGGCATGTTCTTGACCTCGGCTTCCACATTGAGCAATTCGTGCAAGACAAATTGCATGTCACGCAGCGGCGCTGTGTACTGTCCCATTTTTCTTCTCCAAGTGTCCAGGAAGCTTGGGCCTTGGTCGCCGCCGAATCTGCCGTACAGCAGCCCTCTGCTGATCCGCCCGACGCCTAATGGCCGTTGCTTTGATACGAAACAATCGTTTTTTCCAGCGCGTCCCGCGTCAGTTGCACCGCCTCCGGCAAGTGCAGGAAACGCGCATCATGATGCAGGCCGAGCGTGAAGCTATAGAGTTCAAACAGCATTAACGCCGGATCTGTGTCCGCCCGCAAATGCCCTTCGTCTTGCGCCTGCCTGATTGCACGCGTGAGCGCCGCTCGCCACGTGGTCACGCTGTGTACTAGTTGCTCGCGGACCGCACTGTCGGCGCGATCGTCGTACTCCACCGCGCCGCTGATGTAAATACAGCCCGTTGTCACTTCTTCAATGCGCTTTTCCATCCAGCGCGCCAGCATTGAACGCAAGCGCGGCAAACCGCGTGCTTCGCGCAGGCTTGGGTAGAACACTTCGTCTTCAAAGCGACGGTGGTATTCCTTCACCACTTCCACCTGAAGGTCCTCGCGCGAGCCGAAATGCGCAAACACGCCGCTCTTGCTCATTTGCATCCGTTCGGCCAGCAAGCCGATCGTCAAACCCTCAAGTCCGTCCCTGCTTGCCAGGTCCAGCGCAGCATCGAGGATCGCGACTCGTGTCTGTTCGCCTTTTCGCATGATCTTTACCGTTTTCATTGAATCGAAATAAAATCGAACGGCCGTACTATTGTTATAGCATGCCGTTCATGAAACAAGCTTTTTATTAGAAACCGGGGTCTAACTTTTGACCACATCAATAGGATGAGTCTTAGTTTGTCCCGGTTTGTAGGCGGGCAGCCAGTCGGGGCTGCCCGGGTTTGACCGCCGGGCGCTTTTAACACCTCAATCGTAGCGGCCGATGGTGAGCATTTTCATCATCGTGCGATACGCGTTGTAGGCGAGCCAGTTAAGCAAACGCTCACCAGCCGGGCGCGCCGCGTATTGCTCGACGGTAATCGGGCGGCCTTCGTGGAAAGCAGCCAGGATCGCGTCGCGCAGCTTCACGATCTCATTCTCATGGTTCACAAGCACCATGTTCGCCTCATTGTTCAACACCAGGCTCAATGCGTCCAAATTTGACGATCCAACCGTAGCCCAGTTCGAATCCACCACGGCCACTTTACCGTGCAGGATGGTCTTCTCGTATTCCGCGATCCGCACGCCGTACTTCAGGAGATTGCGATACAAGAACGGCGTGGCGTAATCGAGCGCGACAAACTCCTTTCTTCCAATCACCAGTGTGACGCGTACGCCACGCTGCGCTGCGCGGGCCAGTGCTCGGCGCAGCTTGCGCCCCGGCATGAAATACGGATTCGCCAGCATCACTTCTTTTTCCGCGTGCGAAATCGCGGCGAGATACGCCTTTTCGATTGCGCGCCGGTTCAGCAGGTTGTCGCGGGCGACGAACGCCACGCACGGTTGATCGACAGCGTGGATCAGCCCCCGTCGCGCTCGCAGGCGTGCTCGCAATGCGCGCCGGTTCGTTCTCGACGATGCACCCGGCGTAGGTTCCTGATCCTGCTGCCGCGGCGCCAGCGGCTTCACGCCGAGGCGAATTCTCTGCCATTGGAGATCGAAGGCTTCGCGCACGTCCTTGACCACGGGCCCTTGCGCTTCCAGCGCGAAATCCCAGCGCGCGTGGTCAAGATGGACGCCGTTCTGCTCGAAGTCATCGACAATATTGATCCCGCCGCAGAACGCGATGTGCCGGTCGATGACCACGAGCTTTCGATGCGTCCGCGAGAACCCAAGCTGCCCGAAAAGATGTGGGTTGTACACGCGATGCTCGACGTTCGCCTGCGCCCATTCATCGAAGAGCGGAAGTTTCGCGGTGCCAATGCCGTCGGTGATCACGCGTACGTGCACGCCGCGCCGGGCCGCGTTCATCAGCGCGGTAGAAACGGCGCGGCCGGCTGCGTCGTCGCAAAAGATGTAGGTCTCAAGCGAGACCTCGTGCTGCGCGGCGTCGATGCGTTCAATCAGCGCCGGGAAAAATTCCACGCCGGATTTGAACAGCCGCACCGTGTTGTTGATGGTAAAGCACAGCCGTAACGGGCGGCGTCCGCCAAACAAGGCTAGCTTGAGTCGGGCGAACCGCCGTTTGGGCGTGCCGAAACTGATCACCGGCTGTGCTCCGCCAGGCGCTCGGGCAACTGCAGGATCGCCTCACGATTCGACGATGAAAAACACTTCGCGGCCGCCTCGCGAAACGGCAGCCAGAGGAAGGCAGTGTGCTCGCGCGGCGCGAGCGTCACTTGAACGCAATGCGGGACGAGCAGGCTGAACTGGTGCTCCACGTTGCGCACGACACCTTCTGCATAGCGATGCCGCCATTCAGGATAGATGTCGTATTCAATCTGATGATGCCAGTCGATCAGCGATCGTTCTGGTACGGCCGGGCTGCCGACCACGATGCCCGTTTCCTCGGCGACTTCGCGCGCCGCGGTCAGGACCAGCGGTTCGTCGATGTGATCTTTTGAACCCGTCACGGACTGCCAGAAACCCGGCCGGTCATAGCGCTCAATGACAAGCACGTCCAGTTCGGGCGTATGGATAACAACGAGGACAGACTCGGGAATTTTCGGCGGCTTGGACATGATGGGAACGTTGCGGCCTTTATAGGAGGCTGGCCGAAGAATGTAACCTAAAAACGGAAAAAGGCGCACCGGGCGGCGGTTTCGTTTCGTCTGTTGCAAATGGGGGACGGGGCAGGTTGCTGTCGAGCGAGCAATGAGGGTTGGGAGCGGTGTGATGAAAGCGCTATCGGTCCATCGTCTCGGCGCCAATTTAATAGTTGCGGCCCCAGGTCAAGAATCGTCGCAAAGGGCGCTTTTGAGGAGCCCCGTAAACCGAAAAAGGCGCCTGCGGCGCCTTTTTCGTTTCATACCGTGTTACTCGTTACGCTTACTGCGGCTTCGGTTCCGGCTGACGCAAACGAATATGCAGTTCCTTCAACTGCTTTTCGTCCACTTCGCTCGGTGCTTGCGTCAACAAATCCGTCGCGCGCTGCGTCTTCGGGAACGCGATCACGTCGCGGATCGAATCAGCACCGGCCATCATCGTGACGATACGGTCGAGCCCGAACGCAATACCACCATGCGGCGGCGCGCCGTACTGAAGCGCGTCGAGCAGGAACCCGAACTTGATACGCGCTTCTTCAGCGTTGATCTTGAGCGCGCGGAACACCTTGCTCTGCACTTCTTCCTGATAAATCCGCACCGATCCGCCGCCGATTTCCCAGCCGTTCAGCACCATGTCGTACGCCTTCGCGAGGCAGCGGCCCGGGTCCGTTTCCAGATATTCCAGATGCTCGTCCTTCGGGCTCGTGAACGGGTGATGCGCAGCCACGTAGCGGTTGTCTTCCTCGTCGAACTCGAACATGGGGAAGTCGGTCACCCACAGCGGCTTCCAGCCTGCTTCGAACAATCCGTTCGCACGGCCGAATTCCGAATGACCGATCTTCAGACGCAACGCGCCCAGGCTGTCGTTCACGACTTTCGAACGATCCGCTGCGAAGAAAATGATGTCGCCGTTCTGCGCGCCGGTGCGCTCGATGATCGCGGTGATCGATGCGTCGTGCAGGTTCTTCACGATCGGGCTTTGCAGGCCGTCGCGACCCTTCGCGATGTCATTCACCTTGATCCAGGCCAGGCCCTTCGCGCCGTAGATGCGCACGAATTCCGTGTAGCCGTCGATCTCGCTACGCGACATCTCGCCACCACGCGGCACGCGGATCGCCGCCACGCGGCCGTCCTTGGAATTAGCCGGCGTGCTGAAGACCTTGAAATCGACGTCGCGAACGGCGTCCGTCAGGTCCGTGAATTCCAGCTTCACACGCAGATCCGGCTTGTCCGAGCCGAAACGGCGCATGGCTTCCGAATACAGCATGACCGGGAATTTCTCGTCGAGCGAGACGTTGATGGTTTCCTTGAAGACGTGACGGATCATCGCTTCGAACAGATCGCGGATCTCCTGTTCCGTCAAAAACGACGTTTCACAGTCGATCTGCGTGAATTCCGGCTGACGATCCGCGCGCAAGTCTTCGTCGCGGAAACATTTCACGATCTGGTAGTAGCGGTCAAAGTTCGCGACCATCAGCAATTGCTTGAACAATTGCGGCGACTGCGGCAGCGCGAAGAACTGACCCGGGTTCGTACGTGACGGCACCAGGTAATCGCGCGCACCTTCCGGCGTGCTCTTGGTGAGCATCGGCGTTTCAATATCGATAAAACCCTGCGCGTCTAGGTACTTGCGCACTTCAATAGCCACGCGGTAACGCAAACGCAGGTTCTGCTGCATCTGCGGACGGCGCAGGTCAAGCACGCGATGCGTAAGGCGCGTGGTTTCGGAGAGGTTGTCGTCGTCGAGCTGGAACGGCGGCGTCACCGAAGCGTTCAGCACATTCAGCTCATGGCACAGCACTTCAATCTTGCCGCTCGTCAGCCCGGCGTTCGCCGTGCCTTCCGGACGAGCGCGCACCAAGCCCTTCACCTGCACGCAAAACTCGCCGCGTACGCCTTCGGCCACCTTGAACATTTCAGCGCGATCCGGATCGCATACAACCTGCACCAGGCCCTCGCGATCCCGCAAATCGATAAAAATAACGCCGCCATGGTCGCGCCGGCGATGTACCCAGCCGCACAGCGAAACGTTTTGGCCCAGCAGAGCTTCGGTCACCAGACCGCAGTATTCAGATCTCATCGACATGATGTTGTGTCTTTCGTTATTCATTGATCAACGGTGCGCGCGCACACGCCCAAAGCGTTGTGCGCAGCGCGCCGGCATTACAGCGGCGGATCGACGGGGCGGCGCGGCGCAGCCTGCGCTTGCGGCATGGACGGCGCGACTACTCCCATAGATACGATGTACTTCAACGCAGCATCGACAGACATGTCGAGCTCGATGACTTCGCTTTTCGGCACCATCAGGAAGAATCCCGAGGTGGGATTCGGCGTGGTCGGCACATAGACGCTCACATGATCTTCAGTCAGGTGATTGACCACGTCGCCGCCGGGAATACCCGTCAGGAAACCGATAGTGTAGGACCCCGAATGCGGGTAACGGATCAGCAGTGCCTTGCGAAACGCGTTGCCGCTGCTGGAGAGCAACGTGTCCGACACTTGTTTAACGCTGGTATACAGCGGCCCGACCACGGGAATGTGACGCACGATCACATCCCACCACTCGACCAGTTTCTGGCCGATGAAGTTCTGCGTGAGCAAGCCCACGACAAAGATGAAGGCGAGCGTCAGCACAGCGCCGAGGCCCGGCAGATGGAAGCCGAACAGCTTCTCGGGCTGCCAGGATTCCGGCAGCAGCAGGAGCGTCTGGTCCATGGTCCCGATCACGAGCCCGATCACCCACAGCGTGATGGCGAGCGGAACCAGCACCAGCAGGCCGGTTGCGAACACGGATTTCAACGTAGTCTTTTTGGTCGTCATTTACACAGCCGGAAGGCCGCCCCGCGTGGGCTTTCGCGGTTTGGCTGGTTCGCCGCCCGGCGCACATTCATGTGCTTCGAGCGGTCATCTTCTTGCGTGCGATCGGACAGATCGAGCAGATCGTGCAACTGAGCGAGCTTGCGGCACGGGCCGGGCAAGATTGCGTTGCAGGCTTCGCGCTTTGTACAAACGGCGAGCGTCAATTCGATGCGGGCGGCGCCGGTTTGCTCGATGACGCCGCAGCCGATGTCGTGCTGCTTGCCGCTGGTGCGTTTGCAGTGGACGAATCGGTCTTCGACGACTGATTGCCCGAATCCTTGCTCGACTCTTTACTCGAATTACTCGAATCCGATGCGCCTTCGCTCTTCGTTTCGGCTTTGGCGCCCTCGTCCTTCTTACCGCCCTCTTCCTTCCTGGCAGCAGCGGCGCCGTTATTGCCACCGCGGAAGTCGGTCACGTACCAGCCGGAGCCCTTCAACTGAAAGCCCGCGGCCGTCACCTGCTTGACGAATGTTTCCTTCCCGCACTGCGGGCACTGGGTGAGCGGTGCATCGCTCATTTTCTGGAGCGCGTCTTTTTCGAAGCCGCAGGACTCGCAGCGGTACGCGTAGATCGGCATGTCACTCTTCCTACGATTAACGTTTCGGCGCTTGCAAAGCCTTGAATTATAGCCGCAAACCATCGGCGAACCCTTAATTTTGGGCTCGCAGGCTCAGGTTTCAAGGGGGCGCGGCAGGTTTGCCCAGGTTTCTTTTGTCGAAACACAGGGTATGCAAGCCCTGGCCGATAGATGCAGATACGGGCTATATCAGCCGGGTCTCGATTGCTGCAGGCGGCACCCTCGATACGGCGACTCAGGCAACAGAATTGGCTTCCGGCGTACGCCGACGCCAAGTGAGCCAGCGTTCGCGTCCGGCGAAAACATCGATGGAGCCGGTCACTTCGCGCTCATCCACCAGTTCGAAATACGGCGTCAGCAAGGCATTGAGCGCGGCCCGTTCCATACCGAACGGCGGCCCCTTGGGCGTCTCGCCGAGGAAATAGAATCCGGCCAGCAGCGCGCCGGGCCGCAGCAGTTCCGCCATGCGCACGGCGTAATCCTGCCACCGGTCGCGCGGCAAAGCGCACAGGAACGCGCGCTCGTAAATCCAGTTCGTTTCAAACGGCGGTTTGTACGTGAAGAAGTCAGCTTGCTCAACCACGCCGGCGTGTTCGCCCAGTTGCTCTCGCGCCGCTGCAACCGCGCTGGGTGAGAAATCAATCGCCTTGACCGGCCAGTTTTCCCTCGCAAGCCACAGCGCTTCGTACGCGCTGCCGCAGCCGGGGATCAGCACGTTCGGCAAGGTGTTCCGATGCTCGAGGGCAAACGCCTTGAACCCTTCAGGCACGCCGGCCTGATCCCAGGGCGTAAAGCGCTGGTCGAAGCGCTCGCTCCAGAACTCGGGCGAATTCGGGTCGCGCGTGTCGAAGCTGGGGGGCACAGCGGGTTTGCGAGTGTCGATCATGATGCCCTCAGCCTCCGGATGCCAACACCTGCCAGAACTGGACGAGCACAGCGCCCGCGCCCACCGCCAGCCCGAATATCAGCAACGCCTGCAACAAACGATTCGTGCGTTTCTGCTCGATCAGGATCATGCGCATGAGATCGTCGTTGCCGCCGCCTGGCTGATCGTGCCGGTCAGCCAGCACCTGATGGATCAGCCGCGGCAACTGCGGCAGCGTCTTGCTCCATTGCGGCGCTTCCAGTTTCAACCTTTCGTACCAGCCGCGCCAGCCGACCTGCTCGTTCATCCAGCGTTCGAGATACGGCTTGGCGGTCTTCCACAGATCGAGTTCGGGATCGAGCGACCGGCCGAGCCCCTCCACGTTCAGCATCGTTTTCTGCAGCAGCACGAGTTGCGGCTGAATCTCCACGTTGAAGCGGCGCGAGGTGGAAAAGAGCCGCATCAGCACCTGGCCCAGAGAAATATCCTTCAACGCCCGGTCGAAGTACGGTTCGCAGACGGCGCGGATAGCGCTTTCCAGTTCTTCGACGCGTGTGCTCGGCGGAACCCAGCCCGACTCCAGATGCAGCGTGGCCACCCGGTGATAGTCGCGCTTGAAGAACGCCAGGAAATTTTGCGCCAGATAGTTTTTATCGAAGTCGGACAACGCGCCGACAATCCCGAAATCCAGCGCGATATACCGTCCGAACGTCTCCTCTGCGAGGCTCACCTGGATATTGCCGGGATGCATGTCGGCGTGGAAAAAGCCGTCGCGGAATACCTGCGTGAAGAATATCTCGACGCCTTCCTGCGCCAGCTTCGGGATATCTACGCCGGCCGCCCGCAGCACCTCCACCTGGCTAATCGGCACGCCGACCATGCGCTCCATCACCAGCACGGTAGGCGCTGAAAAGTCCCAATACATCTCGGGCACCATCAGCAGATCAAGGCCCGCGAAATTGCGACGCAACTGGCTGCCGTTCGCAGCCTCGCGCATCAGGTCGAGTTCGTCGTGGAGATATTTATCGAACTCGGCGACCACTTCGCGTGGCTTCAGCCGCTTGCCATCGGCCCACAGCCGCTCGGTCCAGTACGCAATGTCGCGCAGCAACGCGAGATCCGAGTCGATCACTGGCAGCATGTTCGGCCGCAACACCTTCACCGCCACGGCTTTGCCCGCATGCGCGCCAGTCTTGATCTTGGCGAAGTGCACCTGGGCGATTGATGCGCTCGCCACCGGCACACGTTCGAAGTCGTCGAATAAAACGTCAATAGGGGCGCCCAGCGACTTCTCCACAATCGCGATAGCGACGTCCGAATCGAACGGCGGCACTTGATCCTGAAGCTTGGCGAGTTCGTTCGCTATGTCAACGGGCAACAGGTCGCGACGCGTTGACAGCACCTGCCCGAACTTGACGAAGATGGGCCCGAGGCTTTCGAGCGCGAGACGCAGCCGCACGCCGCGTGCGACCTCGAACTTGCGGCCGAACGTGGTGAGGCGCATCAGCAAACGAACGCGCCGGTCCTGGATGCCGCTCAGCACCAGTTCATCGAGCCCGAATCGCACTACCGTGAAAAAAATCTTGAGGAAACGCAGAAGACGCATGGTTCAGCCCATTACTTGCTCGTGCCGCGCGTTGACGCGGCGCCGGACGCCGACGCGCCTCGGGCTTCGGCTTTTTGTTCGAGTCGCTCGATGCGCTTTTCGACGCGCGCGAGCGCGTCCCGGGCGACCGACAGTTCAGTATTAAACGTGTCGAGGGCGCTGCGGCGCACGAGTTGAGGTTGTTCGTCGAGCAGGTATTCGGCCACCGATTCAAGCAGATTGAGTCCCGAACGGCGCGCTTGTTCACCCACCTTGCGTACGGTCGAGCCGATGCGGTGAGCGGGACCGTCGCCAATTACGCGGGCCAGATCTTCTTCGGGCTCCCAGCGCAGGTGTTCGGCCAGTTTCGCGATCGTGTTTGCAAACTCCGCATCGCCTTCTATGCGGACGTGTTTCATCACAGCCGCCTGGCCCCCTTGCAGGAATGCAGGAACGGCGTCGGCGGGAACAGAAAGGGTGACGTCAAAAGCGCGGGCCTCGGTTTCATCGACGGCGGCAATCAGCCCGTCCGGTTGGACCATCAGCAACAGCGAGAACGGCGAAAGTGCCAGCCGCGCGGTCTTGCCGGCGTAAGGCGTCAGACGCTCGCGCGCCCAGGATTCGCGCGCGAGCACGTGGTTCACCGCGGCCGCGAACGCTTTCGATGCGGTTCTGGCTGCGGCCTGAGTGGCGGAAGGTGCTGCGGGGTGGGCGAATTCGTCTGCGTGCGTCATCGGCTCTGAGATGAAAAAACCCGCGCAAGCGGTCACTCGCGCGGGTTTCTATTCTACCTTTGCAACCGGCGTTGTCGTTTGCGCCCTGGGAGCGCGAACGTCACGTTAGCCATAAGGCGTGTCCTTCAACGCCCGGATGACCGGTTTCTCAACCGAAATCCGACCGTTTTATCCGCCCAATTAACTGACCTGCTGAATCCCGGCCAGCAACCAGCCTTCGTTGCCGTACTTCTGCTTCGACAGATTCCAGATCTCGATGAAGGGCTCGGCCGCGGCGCCTTCCGATTCACGAATCAGGCCGTGGAAACGCACGCTGGCAAGGCTTTCCGTGCCGCGCTCCTCAACGCCCAGGATGTCGGCGTTGAGCTGCACGACGTCGGTACGATTCGGCTGCGTGCCGCGTGCATCTATATCCAGCTTCACTTCGGCGAACATTTCCGGCGTGGTGAATTCACGGATGTCATTGGAGTTACCGCGGTCCCATGCATCCTGCAAGCGCACGAAATAAACCTTCGCGTTACGCACGAACGCTTCGCTGTCGAAGCCTGCGGGCACCTCGACTTGCGGTGCGGCTTCGATCGTGTTCGCGTTGCTCAGCGCAGCGGCGGACGGACCATAACCACCCGGGGCCGACTGCGGCACATAGCTCGGCTCCTGCGAGTTGAACCCGGTACGTGCCGATCCGCCGAACGGCGAACCCGCGCCAGCGGCTGAATACGCCGGTGTATTGGCGTTTTTCCTGCGATTCATGATGAAGCGGAACACCATGACAGCGGCCATAACGATCAACGCGATCATGATCATATTTGCCATTGCGCCGGCGAACGCGCCGCCAAGACCAAAGTGCGACAGCAGCGCTGCTATGCCCAGACCCGCTGCGAGACCCGCGAGCGGTCCCATCCAGCGGTTACGCGCCGGCTGTGCAGCCGCAGCCCCAGGTGCGGCTGCCGGCGCCGCACGTTGTGCGTTCGCTGCCTGGCCCGACTGCATGGACTGCGAGGGTGGTGTGGCCTGATTCTGTTGCGCGGCGCTCGTTGATTGACGACCCATGCTGCGGCCGCCACCCATGCGGCGTGCTTCTGCATCTTCAGCAATCAAAGCACCGGCCATGATTACGCCAGCCAGCGCAACGACCCCGGCTTTCCTGAATAACGACTTCAGGAAACCCCGAGTTTGGGGTAAGCGCGAATCGGACATTTCGAATCCTTATAAAAGTGGAACATTAAAATTTGGTCCCGACGTGTAAAGCTACCACGCCACCTGACAAATTGTAATATTCGACTCGATCCAATCCTGCGCGTTCCATCATTATTTTTAAAGTTTCCTGATCCGGATGCATCCGGATCGACTCGGCGAGGTAGCGATAGCTATCCGCATCTTTCGCGAACTTGTCGCCAAGCCACGGTAAAAACTTGAAACTGTAGAGATCGTACGCTTTCTTCAGGGGCTCCCAGACCTTCGAGAACTCCAGAACCAGGACTCGGCCACCCGGCTTCAACACCCGATACATTTCGGCTAACGCACCATCTTTGTGCGTCATATTACGAAGTCCAAAGGCAACTGTAATGATATCGAAATAATTGTCCGGAAACGGAATCTTCTCCGCGTCGCAGATCAGAGTAGGTGTGATCACACCTCGATCAATCAGGCGATCACGACCGACGCGCAGCATCGATTCATTGATATCCGTGTGCCAGACCTCGCCTTTTTCGCCCGCTTGTTTCGCGAACGCTTTCGCCAGATCGCCCGTCCCGCCTGCCAGATCGAGCACTTTGTAGCCTGGACGAACCTTCGCTTGGCCGATCGCGAAGAACTTCCACGCGCGATGCAGCCCGCCCGACATCAGGTCGTTCATCAAGTCGTAATTGCTCGCGACCGAATCAAAAACGCCCGCCACCTTCTTCGCTTTTTCCTGTTCGTCGACCGTTTCAAAACCGAAGTGGGTCTTGCTCATCGCGTTCGTCCTCATCTTGTTCGTGTTGTTGGCCGCGTCCGAATGCGGAATTTTGGCCGGTTGCCGCGACAAATTGCCGCAACAAGGTAAAAGTCGGTCAGTGGCAGTGTCCGCCGGACGCTTTCGGCGTCATTGGCGTATCGCGGTCAATGCCCGCTGCTTCCAGTTTTGCGAGATAGTCAGCCCAGAGTTCATCCTGGCGGACCGCGAGGTCGTACAGGATGTCCCAGGAATAGAGACCGGTATTGTGGCCATCGGAGAAATTGAGCTGCAGCGCGTAGTGGCCGACCGGCTCGATTGCGATGATCAGCACGTCGCGCTTACCCGTTTGCAGCGTTTCCTGCCCGGGACCGTGGCCCTGCACCTCCGCCGAGGGCGAATATACGCGCAACAGCTCGAACGGCACGCGATACGTCTGATCGTTGCCATATTGCAACTCCAGGGCGCGCGTTTTCGAATGCACGACGATGCCCGTCGGGATCGGCGTTTGTTTGGTCAGTCCGCTCATGGTGAGCCTTTATTGAATCAGGTGGTCAGTTAGCCCGGGGCGGCCTGGGTCAGAGGGTCAGAGGGTCAGAGGGTCAATGGCTCAGGCGAACGCCAGCGCCATCTCGGCGCGCACTGCTTCGCGCAGCAACGTGGCCTGAGCCCGGCGATTGGACTGCAGCGCCAGCGACACCGTCCGCTGGCGCGGCGCCCAGATGGGCAACGGGAAACGGGAATCGTTGGAATGGCGCGGGATGACGTGCCAGTGAACGTGCGGAACCTGGTTGCCGAGGCTCGCCAGATTGATTTTGGCCGGCGCGAGCACGCGACGGATCGCACGCTCCACGCCGTTCACCACCGTCATTATCTTGAGCCGGGCGGCATTGTCGAGATCGGACATCTCCGCCACGTGCGCGTGCCAGATCACCCGGCAAAAGCCCGGCCACTCTGGCTCATCGGCGAGAACGACCCGCACTGCGTCGTCCGACCACAAAACCTCGCCGCCGTCTTCACGGCAAAAGACACAGTCCATCATTTTCCTCTAGCGAAACAAGCCCCGGTTCCGCTATTACACCAGCACGCGCTCGATACCGCCATCGTTAGCGCGCGCCACGTAATCTTCCATCCAGCTCGCGCCGAGCACCTTGCGGGCAATTTCCACGACGATGTAATCCGCTTCGATGTTCGCGTCCTCGTTATACCGCGACAAACCTTGCAGGCAGGACGGGCAGCTCGTGAGAATCTTGACGTCGGGGCCAGTGGATTCAGCGTCACCTGCTTTTAACACTGAACCCGGTGCAGCACCCGCCGTTCCAGCAGACGCGTTCGCCATGTTCACAGCGTTCGCTCCGGCTTCGCCCACTAGCGGAATGTCCCGCAGTTTGGCCGCGCCCTTGCGGATTTCCTCTTCCTTGCGGAAACGCACTTGCGTCGAAATGTCCGGCCGCGTAACCGCCAACGTGCCCGATTCGCCACAGCATCGATCATTTTTTTCGATTTTGTAGCCATCGTTGGCCGAGCCCATGAGTTCATTCACGAGCTTGATCGGGTCCATTGTCTTGATCGGCGAGTGGCAGGGGTCGTGATACATGTAGCGCGTCCCCGTCACGCCTTCCAGCTTGATGTTCTTTTCCAGCAGGAATTCGTGGATATCAATAATTCGGCAGCCCGGGAAAATCTTCTCGAATTCATACCCGGCCAATTGGTCGTAGCAAGTCCCGCACGACACCACCACCGTCTTGATATCCAGATAGTTCAGCGTATTAGCCACACGGTGGAACAACACGCGGTTATCCGTGACGATCTTCTCGGCTTTATCGAATTGACCAGCACCACGCTGCGGATAACCGCAGCACAGATAACCCGGCGGCAACACGGTCTGCACGCCGGCTTCCCACAGCATGGCCTGCGTGGCGAGACCGACTTGCGAGAACAAACGCTCCGAGCCGCAGCCCGGGAAGTAGAAGACCGCTTCCGTATCCGATGTCGTCGTCTTCGGGTTGCGGATAATCGGGACAATCTTGTTGTCCTCGATGTCCAGCAATGCCCGCGCCGTCTTCTTAGGCAAGTTGCCCGGCATCTTCTTGTTCATGAAGTGGATGACCTGCTGCGTCACCGCCGGCTTGCCGACCGTTGCCGGTGGTTTCGCCGTCTGCTTCTTCGCGAACTTCTTCAGCACCTCGTTGCCCAGCCGCTGCGCCTTGTAACCGACACCCATCATCGCCGTGCGGGCAAGATTGATGGTCTGCGGATTCGTGGCGTTGAGGAAGAACATGCCGGCCGCGTTGCCCGCGTTGAACTTCTTCTTGCCCATCTTGCGCAGCAGGTTGCGCATGTTCATGGTGACATCGCCGAAATCGATCTTCACCGGGCACGGCGTCACGCACTTGTGGCAGACGGTGCAGTGATCGGCGACGTCGTTGAATTCGTCCCAATGTTTTATCGATACCCCGCGACGCGTCTGCTCTTCATAGAGAAACGCCTCGACCAGCAGCGATGTCGCGAGAATCTTGTTGCGCGGGCTATAAAGCAGATTCGCTCGCGGTACATGAGTCGCGCAAACCGGCTTGCACTTGCCGCAACGCAGACAGTCCTTGATGGAGTCCGCGATCGCGCCAATATCCGACTGCTGCATGATCAGCGATTCATAGCCCATCAAGCCAAAGCTTGGCGTGTAGGCATTGCGCAGATCGGCGCCCGCGAGCAACTTGCCCGCATTGAAGCGGCCTTCGGGATCAACGCGTTGTTTGTAGTCGCGGAATTCCGCGATTTCGTCTTCCGTCAGGAATTCCAGCTTCGTAATGCCGATGCCGTGTTCGCCCGAAATCACGCCATCCAGATCCCGCGCCAGCTTCATGATGCGTGCGACCGCGACGTGCGCGTCCTGCAGCATCTCGTAGTTGTCGGAATTCACCGGGATGTTGGTGTGGACGTTGCCATCGCCCGCATGCATGTGCAGCGCGACGAATACGCGGCCGCGCAGCACCGTTTTGTGGATGTTCTGCGCTTCTTCGAGGATGGGCTTGAACTCGCCGCCATTGAAGATGTGCCGCAATTCGGCGCGAATCTCCTGCTTCCAGGAGATGCGGATCGTGCGGTCCTGCGCGACGTCGAATACGCGGACGCCCGGCTGGGAATCCACACGATCGGCCATCTTTTCGGCCAACCCTTCGTAGCCGAGCTGAACCATATAATGCTGCGCTTCGCGCAACGGCAGATCCAGCTTTTCGCCAACGAACGTCCAGCGTTCGCGCACGCGTTTTAACAGATCGAGGGCTTGCTGCACCCGGTCTTCGAGCAATTCGGCGCTCGGAATTTCGTTGGCGTCGTCGCTCTTGCCGAGGGGCAGCTTGCCCGTCTTGAAGAACGTTTCGAGCGCATCAACAAGTTGCAGCTTGTTCTTGATCGACAACTCGATGTTGATCCGCTCTATCCCGTCGGTGTACTCGCCCATGCGGTTCAGCGGGATCACCACGTCTTCATTGATCTTGAACGCGTTCGTATGCTTCGCGATAGCGGCCGTGCGCGAGCGATCGAGCCAGAAGCGTTTGCGCGCTTCGGCGTTCACCGCGACAAACCCTTCGCCGCTCTTGCCGTTCGCCATGCGCACGACTTCGGAGGTGGCCTGGGCCACAGCATCGGGATCGTTACCGACGATATCGCCAATCAGCACCATCTTTGGAAACGCGTTGCGCTTGCTTTTGGTCGCGTAACCGACGGCGCGCAGATAACGTTCGTCGAGATGTTCAAGACCGGCGAGAATCGCGCCGCCCTTCTTCGATGTCTCGAACAAGTAATCCTTGATTTCCACGATGCTCGGAATCGCGTCGCGCGCCTGGCCGAAGAATTCGAGGCAGACGGTGCGCGTGTGCGCCGGCATTTTGTGCAGGATCCAGCGCGCCGATGTAATCAGCCCGTCGCAACCTTCCTTCTGCACGCCCGGCAGACCCGACAGGAATTTATCCGTCACGTCCTTGCCAAGCCCTTCCTTGCGGAACTTGCTGCCGGAAATATCGAGCGATTCCGTGCGCAGCAATTTCTCACCCGGCGCGCGCGATCCGTCGAACCAGTCGAGCCGGAAACGCGCCACGGGGATGTCGTGAATCTTGCCGCAGTTGTGATCCAGGCGCGTGACTTCGAGCCAGTTGCCCTGCGGATCGACCATGCGCCACCAGGCCAGATTGTCGAGCGCCGTGCCCCACAGCACGGCCTTTTTGCCGCCGGCGTTCATCGCGACATTGCCGCCGACACACGATGCATCCAGCGACGTGGGATCGACAGCGAAGACGAAACCGGCCTGTTCGGCGGCTTCGGTCACGCGACGCGTAACCACACCCGCGCCCGAGAAAATGGTCGCGACTTTGTGATCGACGCCCGGCAGATCCGTCATTTCGACGGGTCCAAGCTGTTCGAGCTTTTCGGTATTGATAACGGCCGCGAACGGCGTCAAAGGAATCGCGCCGCCCGTGTAACCCGTGCCGCCTCCGCGAGGAATCACGGTCAGCCCGAGTTCAAAACACGCCTTGATCATGCCGGCGATTTCCGCCTCGGTATCCGGCGTCAGCACGACGAACGGATATTCGACGCGCCAGTCGGTTGCGTCGGTCACGTGGGAGACGCGCGACAAGCCGTCGAACTTGATGTTGTCCTTTTCCGTCACCCGCCCCAGCACCTTCGACGCCTTTTTACGCAAGTCGTAGGTCTGCTCGAATTCCTTCTTGAAATCTTCGACCGCGCGGCAGGCGGCGCTGATCAACAATTCAACACGCGCTGCGCGATCCCGGCCGGCGTCGTCCTGATGCTGCGACAAATCCGCTTTACGACGCTTTTCGATATCGCCGAGGCGGTGATTCAACGCTTCGATCAGCAATGCACGGCGTTTCGGGTTATCGAGCAAGTCGTCTTGCAGATACGGATTGCGGCGCACGACCCAGATATCGCCGAGCACTTCGTACAGCATGCGAGCCGAACGGCCCGTGCGGCGTTCGCTGCGCAGGATGGCCAAGGCGGCCCAGGCTTCCTCGCCCAGCAGGCGAATGACGATTTCGCGATCGGAAAAGGATGTGTAGTTATAGGGAATTTCGCGCAGGCGCGGCTCGGTATCCAGGGCCACGGCATGCGCGGCGCCGTTCGGATCGAAGGCTTGGGGTGCGTTCATATTCGACAGTTCGGTGAGCCGGCGCTTTGTGCTGACGATGAGATCACGAGCAGCGCTATAGCCGGCATTGCGCGGGGACGCGCAGATTTTCGAGTGATACTTTTTTGTGAAGGTGCTCGCCGGCAGGGGTTGGCGAACGATGCAAAACCTTCGGGGGTACCGGAATCAGCGCCAGGATCGCTGATGACGCGCATGACGTTCCGAAGCCGCGTGGATAGCGCAGCAGAGCGCGCAGCACTCGCATAGAGGGTCGCGGGGAACATGCGTCAAAAAGCCGGTCCGGGACTGCCGTTGCATCTTCCGATCCTGTATCGAAAAACGAATTCTAACTCATCGCGATATTCGCCGTTCGCGCTGGCTAGCGGATTAAAGGGCTTTATGCACGCCCGTTTTGGAAGCGTTTTTGGCATTTTTGGTATCGACCGGACGGCCGGTTAATACCAAGCAAAGCGGTGCGATCAGCACGCATTGGCGGCGTTTTGGGTTCCGATGGCGCTATCATTGATGTTTTCGCTCTCAAAATGGCGCGCACCCCGACGGCGCGAACGACTCCCGGCATGGCACACCCTGATTACCTCAAGAAAGTCCTGACCGCTCGCGTCTACGACGTTGCGCGAGAAAGCGAACTCGAACACGCCCGCAATTTGTCGGCACGCCTTCGCAACTCGGTCTATTTGAAGCGCGAAGACAACCAGCCGGTGTTCTCATTCAAGATTCGCGGCGCGTACAACAAGATGGTGCAGCTTTCCGCCGACGTGCTGGCACGCGGGGTGATTACGGCATCGGCGGGAAATCATGCTCAGGGCGTCGCGTATTCGGCCACGCGGCTCGGCTGCAAGGCGGTGATCGTGGTGCCCGTCACTACGCCACAGGTCAAGATCGACGCCATGCGCGCGTTCGGTGGCCCGACCGTGGAGATCGTCCAGCACGGTGAATCCTATAGCGACGCGTACGGCCACGCCGTGAAGTTGCAGGAACAGCGCGGCCTGACGTTCGTGCATCCGTTCGATGACCCGGACGTCATCGCCGGCCAAGGCACGGTTGCCATGGAAATCCTGCGCCAGCACCAAGGGCCAATTCACGCTATTTTCGTCCCCATCGGCGGCGGCGGGCTCGCGGCAGGCGTCGCGGCTTACGTGAAGGCCGTGCGGCCGGAAATCCGAGTAATTGGCGTGCAAGCCATCGATTCGTGCGCGATGAAGCAATCCATTGAGGCAGGCGAGCGCGTCACGCTGACCGAAGTCGGGCTTTTTGCCGACGGCACCGCGGTGAAACTCGTCGGCGAGGAAACGTTCCGGTTGTGCCGCGAGCTGCTCGACGAAGTCATTACCGTCGATACCGACGCGCTCTGCGCCGCCATCAAGGACGTTTTCCAGGACACGCGCAGCGTATTGGAACCGTCGGGAGCGCTGGCGGTTGCGGGTGCAAAGCTGTATGCCGAGCGCGACGGGCTGGAAGCGCAGACGCTGGTCGCCGTCACGTCCGGGGCGAACATGAACTTCGACCGGATGCGTTTTGTCGCGGAACGTGCCGAAGTCGGTGAAGCGCGCGAAGCCGTATTTGCAGTGACCATTCCGGAAGAACG
Source organism: Caballeronia sp. SBC1 (assembly GCF_011493005.1). Lineage (NCBI taxonomy): Bacteria > Pseudomonadati > Pseudomonadota > Betaproteobacteria > Burkholderiales > Burkholderiaceae > Caballeronia > Caballeronia sp. SBC1. The sequence continues at coordinate 445,823 of NZ_CP049156.1, read as the reverse complement.
CGGCAGTTTCAAGCGGTTTTGCGAACTGGTCGGTACACGCAGCGTGACCGAGTTCAACTACCGGATTGCAGATGCCAACGCGGCGCATATCTTTGTCGGCGTGCAGATCAAGACGCGCGGCGAAGCGGTGCAAATGGCGAACGCGTTTATCGAACACGGATTTGCTACGGTCGATCTCAGCCACGACGAACTCTCGAAACAACATATCCGCTACATGGTGGGCGGCCATTCTCCGCTCGCGCAAGACGAACGCCTGCTGCGTTTCGAGTTTCCGGAGCGCCCGGGCGCGCTGATGAAATTCCTTTCGTCGATGGCGCCAAACTGGAATATCAGCCTGTTCCATTACCGGAACCAGGGCGCGGATACGAGCTCGATTCTCGTTGGCGTTCAAGTGCCGGCATCGGATAACGCGGCCTTCGGGCAATTCCTCGCCACGCTGGGTTATCAGTGGTGGGACGAAGGCGCGAACCCCGTCTACAAGCTCTTCCTCGCCTGACGCACGCATGGCGTTCACGCTGAAGGACAAGCTGGTGGTCGCCATTTCGTCGCGGGCGCTGTTTGACTTCGAAGAAGAGAACGAAGTCTATGAGACCGGCGATTTGCGCGACTACGAAGCGCTGCAACGCTCACGGCTGAATGTGCCGGCGAAACCCGGCATTGCGTTCTCGCTGATCGAGAAGTTGCTCGCGTTGAATGTGGACGGCGAACGGCGCGTGGAAGTCGTGATTTTGTCTCGCAGCGATCCCATCAGCGGTCTGCGCGCGTTCAGTTCGTGCAAGGAACATGGCTTGGCGATCGAGCGCGGCGTATTCACGCGCGGCCGGTCACCGTTCGGGTATCTGGAACCGTTCCAGGCGTCGCTGTTTCTATCGGCGAATTCCGCCGATGTCCGCGACGCCCTCGCCGCCGGTTTTCCTGCCGCGACGGTCGTCCCGCGAGCGCCGCTTGCCGCAAGCCGGTATCCTGACGAAATCCGGATTGCTTTCGACGGCGACGCCGTTCTTTTCTCCGACGAAGCCGAGCAAGTTTTCCAGGCGCAAGGCTTGCCCGCGTTCGTGGAGCATGAAGTCGGCAAGAAAGATCTGGCGTTGGCGAATGGGCCGTTGAAACCGTTGCTGGAAGCGCTTCACAAGCTGCAAAAACTTAGCCATGACACAACGCGGATGCGGATTCGCACGGCGCTTGTTACGGCACGATCGGCGCCGGCTCATGAGCGGGCGATCCGGACATTGATGGCCTGGAACATCGAAATCGACGAAGCGATGTTCCTCGGTGGATTGAACAAAGGCCCGTTCCTGGGCAAGTTCGAACCCGATTTTTTCTTCGACGATCAAATTGGCCATTGCGAGTCGGCCCGCGTCGTGACGGCGACGGGGCACGTTCCAAGTGGCATATCGAATCAATAATGCATACACCTGAACAATCTCCCCTCGGCAAGCCTGTCCAGTACTCCGAACGGTACGATCCGGCGCTGCTTTTCCCCATCCCTCGCAAGTCGGGGCGCGACGCGCTTGGGCTCACGGGTCCGCTGCCGTTCTTCGGCACCGATATCTGGAACGCCTACGAGCTTTCGTGGCTGAACAAGAAAGGCAAACCGCAGATTGCGGTGGCAACATTTATCGTGCCGGCGGAATCGCCCAATATTGTCGAGTCGAAGTCATTCAAGCTGTATCTGGGATCTTTGTCGCAAACGGCTTTTGATTCTATCGATGAGATTCGTGACGTGATTCGCAAGGACGTTTCGGCGGTCGCTGGTGCGAATGTTTCTGTGCAGCTTGTCGCGCCTTATGAGTTTGGCGTGAAGCTGAAGATGGAAGAGTTTGAAGGGTTGTCGCTGGACAGGCTGGATCTGGATACGGATATTTACGCCCCCGATCCTTCGTTATTGAGCGCGTCTTTTGGCGAGTCACCGGTTGATGAAACGCTGTTTTCTAATCTGCTGAAATCGAATTGTCCGGTGACCGGGCAGCCGGATTGGGGCAGCGTTCAGATTCGTTATGTCGGTGCACCGATCGATCAAGCCGGATTGCTGCGATATATCATTTCTTTCCGCGAACATACCGGGTTTCACGAGCAATGCGTTGAACAGATATTTCTGGATGTAATGCGTGAATGCAAGCCGGAACGGCTAGCCGTATATGCGCGATATACGCGGCGCGGCGGGCTGGATATCAATCCGTTCCGTACCAACTTTAATCTGCCGCTGCCGGATAACGCGCGCTTGGCGCGGCAGTAAAAGCGGTTCGCGCGGGCAATCGCCCGCGCGAACCACACGCAAAGCTTAAGCGCCAGCCTTCTTATAAGCCACGCAATCCACTTCAACCTTGCAATCGATCACCATCGATGAAACCACGCACGCGCGTGCCGGCGGATGCTCGCCAAAGTATTCTTTGAATACCTTATTAAACGAAGCGAAGTCCCGCGGGTCATCAAGCCAAACCCCGCAGCGCACGACATGCTCAGCGCCATACCCCGCTTCTTTCAAAATCGCGAAAACATTCTGAATCGCCTTATGCGATTGGGCCACAATCCCGCCTTCAATCACTTCGCCGTTTTCCATCGGCGTCTGGCCTGAAACAAACAGCCATCCATCCGCTTCAACCGCACGCGAAAACGGCATCACCGCACCGCCCTGCCCCTTCCCGCCTTCTACGCCATATCGTTTCATTTCAAATCCTCAACGTTAATCAAAACTGCCCGAGCGCATCGAGTTTCGAACCCTCGCCACGCGCCACAAAATGTCCCGCCCGCAATCCGGTCACAGCATGATCGAAATACGAAAGCACGCCATTCACCCAAACTGCATCAATCCCATCCGCCGCCTGTCGCGGCTCAACAAACGTGGCGGTATCGCTGACCTTGTCGGCATCGAAAAGAACCAGATCCGCGTGATACCCCACGCGCAATTCGCCGCGCTCCGACAACCCAAACCGCCGCGCCGATAACCCCGTCATCTTGCGCACCGCTTCCTCGAGCGCAATCAGCGAGGTATCGCGCGCGTAATGCCCCAACACGCGCGGAAACGCACCCCACAAACGCGGATGCGGCAACGGATCGTTGGGCAAACCATCGGAACCGACCATGGTTGCCGGGTGCGACAGAATCCGTCGCACATCGTCCTCCGACATGTTGTGATAAACCGCGCCCGCCGGCTGCAAGCGCTTGCCCGCCTCCTGCTGCGTCACGCCCCACTCAGCGGCAATCGCGGAAATCAGTTTGCCCGCCATCTCCGGATGCGGTTCCGACCACGTGATCGTGATGTCGATATCGCCGGTGACCTGCTTCAAATCGAGCGTCGATGAACTCCGGTTGTACGGATAACAATCGCATCCAACCGGCTGACCCTCGCGCGTGTTTTCAAGCGACTTCAAAACCTCGGCGCTGCGCCCCCAGTTAGACGGTCCGGCGCACTTCAAATGCGAGATCACAACAGGAATACGCGCGTGCTTTCCCACCCGATACGCCTCATCCATTGCGTCGAGAATCGCGTCGAATTCAGTGCGCATGTGCGTGGTGTACAACGCGCCCGCGTTGGCGAGCGGTTCCGCCAGCGCCATCACTTCTTCCGGCGGTGCGCTGAATGCCGAACCGTAGGCAAGACCGCTGCTCAACCCAAGCGCGCCATGCGACAACGCTTCTTCCAACTGCGCGCGCATGCCATCGATTTCCTCAGCCGATGCCCCGCGATCCAGCCGGTCCATATGATTGTTGCGCAACGCCGTGTGCCCGATCAGCGCGCCCACATTCACCGCTGGACGCGCCTCATTCACGGCATCGATATAAGCCGCAAAGGTTGGATACTGAAAATCGCCCTGAGCGCCGAGCAAATTCATTGGATCAGGCGGCTCGCCCTTCAACGTCACCGGCGACGCGCTGATGCCGCAATTGCCAACAACCACCGTCGTTATGCCTTGCGATATCTTCGGCAACATCTGCGGCGATCGAATGACCTGGGTATCGTCGTGCGTATGGACATCGATAAAACCCGGCGCCAGCACCCGCCCCTCCGCCTCCACGACGTTCTCCGCCGTCCAGCCAGTCAGCTCGCCGATCGCGACAATCCGGCCATCCTTCACGGCCAGATCGCCCTGAAACGCGGGCGCGCCCGTTCCGTCGATCATCCGTGCGCCTTTGATCAGCGTATCGACGTGTTCACCACCTTCCGATGCCATGCTTCATCTCCCAAAAATTCGCGCGTTTTGCCCGGAAGCCGGTCAATCGCCCAAAGGCTGACGCTCATCGACACCGCCGCCTCGATAAGCATCCAGCGCGTGTTTCATGCGCCGCAAAAGCTCGCGGCTCGTCTCGCCCTGCTTCACGGCAAGTTCGGTGACGAGCAGATCGAGCGCCATCAACATGGCGTAGCGGGACGTCGACGGCTTGTAGATAAAATCGGTTTCGTTCGCGATGATCGGAATCAGCCAGTTGGCCAATTGCGCCAGCGGCGACGCGGGAGCGGTCAGCGCAATCACACGCGCGCCATATTCCCGCGCGATCCTGCAGCTTTCGACCATTTCGGGTGTCTGCCCCGTCACCGATAACGCCACTACCACATGCTCGCGCGAAAGCGTCGCGGCAACCATCCGCTGCAATAAGCCGTCCTGATATGACGCCACCGGCCGCCCCAACCGGACGAGGCGGAAGCGCATTTCATCGGCTAAAGCGGTCGACCCGCCGCCCATGCCGAAGACGTAGATCATCTGCGCATCGGCGAGCGCATCGGCGGCGGCGGCAATCGGCGCCGCTCGCAGCGCGCCGCGATTGTGGGCGAGCGTGGTCTGGATGTCGTCGAAAATACGGGCGGCGAGCGAATCAGCAGGATCGTCTTTGTCTGTTTCGTCGTACGAACTGCCGCGCAAGAATCGCTGGCCGACCGCCGCCGCCTGAGCCAGCCGCAATTTAAGCTCGCGCACGTCCTGGCAACCGACCGCCTTCGCAAAACGCGTCACGGTCGCAATGCTGACGTCGGCTTTTTTTGCGAGCGCGCCAATGCTGGCACGCGATGCACCGGTCAAATCGTCGAGAATAAGCGCCGCGACCTTCCGTTCCGCCGTGCGCAATTCGGGCGCGCGCTCGGCAATCCGGGCAACGATATCGAAGGCGGGCGGTTCGGACGAAACGTTCATTGAGACCCTTTTTTCCAAGCGTGGTACTAAATAACAATGTCTCGGGCATCGTACTTTCTGTACCATTGTCGAGTCAATCTCGATATTGAATCGATAGCATCCATACAAGCCCCTGACTCTATACAAACGAACGATGGAGTAGCAGCACATGAAAGTTACAAACTATCAAAGCGCGACGATCGACCCTTTCGGCAAGGGTCTGGGCATGGTGCCGGGCGTCAGCGTGCATCTCGTGGACGCCGCGCGCCTTGACTGGAATCTGCTGGACGAGGACGTGAGCCTGCCGGCCGCCGTGCTGTACGCGGACCGGATCGAGCACAACCTGAAGTGGATGCAGGCCTTCGTGGCCGAATACGGCGTCAAACTCGCGCCGCACGGCAAGACGACCATGGCGCCGCAATTGTTCCGCCGCCAGCTGGAAGCGGGCGCGTGGGGCATCACGCTTGCCACCGCGCACCAAGTGCGCGCGGCGTATCGCGGCGGTGTGCAGCGCGTGCTGATGGCCAACCAATTGGTCGGCAAGCGCAACATGGGCATGATCGCGGAGTTGCTCACCGATCCCAGTTTCGAGTTCCATTGTCTTGTCGATTCTGCCGATAACGTCGATCAGCTCGGCGCGTTTTTCGGCGATGTGAACAAGCAGGTGAACGTGCTGCTGGAGCTAGGCGTGGCGGGCGGCCGAACGGGTATTCGCGACGACGCGCAGCGCGACGCGGTGCTGGCCGCCATTGCACGCTGGCCCAATGCCGTGAAGCTCACGGGCGTGGAATTGTATGAGGGTGTGCTGCAGGACGAACCGAAGGTACGGGCGTTCCTGCAGAACGCGGTGGACGTGACGCGCGCACTGGTCGCCGATGGCAAGATCGAGCGCAAGCCGGCCATTCTCTCGGGCGCGGGATCGGCGTGGTATGACGTGGTCGCCGATGAATTCGCGAAAGCGAATAGCGATGCCATCGAGGTCATCCTGCGTCCGGGCTGCTATCTGACGCACGACGTGGGTGTGTACAAGAAAGCGCAGAACGAGATTTTCGCGCGCAACCCGATCGCGAAGAAAATGGGCGAAGGGTTGAAACCGGCGCTGCAATTGTGGGCTTACGTGCAGTCGATTCCGGAGCCGGATCGCGTGATTATCGGCATGGGCAAACGCGATGCCGCCTTCGACTCCGGCATGCCCGAACCCGCTCGGCATTTCCGTCCCGGCACGCAGTGGCCGCGCGACATCACAACGGACGAAGGCTGGGAAATCTTCGGCATGATGGACCAGCACGCGTATCTGCGGATCAAGCCGGGCGACGACATCAAGGTCGGCGACATGATCGCGTTCGACATATCGCACCCCTGCCTGACGTTCGACAAATGGCGCCAGATCCTGGTCCTCGATACAAAATATCGCGTGAAGGAAGTGATCGAAACGTCGTTCTAGGCGTCGTCCGGAAGAGCGGCACTGTCGGTGCCGCTCATCGTGCCGCTCACCTCGGCCGTTCCAGCGGCAACTTCCTGAATCCGTTGCTCTAGCGCGCGCAGCGCGCCGGAGAGCGCCGTGACGGCGTCGTCGGGAAGCGTTGAAAGTGTCTCGTGTAGGAACTCATTGCGGCGCGGCATACCGGCTTCGGTGACGGCACGGCCGGCGTCGGTGAGGACCACGTTCGATACCCGGTTGTCACGCTGATCAACACTGCGCGCAATCCAGCCCAGCGCCTCCAGCGTCTTCAACTGCCGCGTGAGCGCGCCCGGGTCCACGCGCAACCGTTCCACCAGCCGCTTCTGCGACAACTCACCGGCGTGATCGTGCAGCGCGAGCAGGATGCGCCAGCGCGGCATGGGATGGCCGACCTGCATTTCGAACGCCTGCATGAACGCACGATAAGTGCGCCCGAACTGCTGTATGAAGGCGATACGTTCCGTTTCGTCCATGCTGATTGGTTCCGGGCCGACTGCTTTAATGCTGATTGCTTCGGTGTTGCGCGTTTGCGCGTCGTTTGTACCCGCGGGGCTCTTCGCGTGCTTACTGTCTGCTATTGAGCTCATTCGGCCATGACCGCCGGTTCAATCTTCGCGCCCTTCAATCGTATTGGCGGTACGCGACGCGATTGCCATACGGCCAGCACCGCTACAACCGCCGCAACCGCCAGACCAATGTGAATGGCCGCAACCAGCGACTCGCGTGCCGATTCAAGCAGCATCGCGCCGTTATGACCCGCGGCCGCGAGTTGCGAAAGCAGCGTGGTTTGAGCGTCGTGGTTGATGAGAATCTGCGGATCGCTCAGATCGCTGAACCAGTGAGTCGCGTTGTCTTTATCGAGTGAAAGATGCACGCCGCTCGCGTACAGGTGGCTGATCAGCGTGCCCGTCAGCGCCGTGCCGATCATCCCGCCAATCATGCGCAGCGACTGCAGCAGCGCCGTCGCAATCCCCAGATGTTCCCTTCCCGCGGTCAATTGCGCGAACACGGTGAGGTTCGGCATGACAAAACCCAGCCCCATTCCGCCCAGCACCATGAACGTCATCAACAACGGACGCGGCATTGAGCGCGTGGCGATCACCACGCCGAGACACGCCAGCGCGAGCAGCGCGAAACCGACGAACAGCATTGCGTTGGGATTCTTGACGCGTGTCACGATCCGGCCGTTCACAATACTGCCGATCGTAATGAACACCACCAGCGGCGTGATCATCAGGCCGGCGTCTTTCGGCGACATGCCAAAACCGCCCTGAAACAGCAGAGGCGCGTAAAACAGCAGCGAAAACATGCTGAAACCGCCAAGAATCGCCAGCGTGAAGAGCGCGGACAGACTCTTGTTGCGGAACATATCGATGGGAAGAATGGCGTAATCGCAGCGCCGTTCCCACTTCCAAAGCGCGAAACTGGACGCAACGCTAACAACGAGCAGCATCAGCGACTGCGCCGACAGCCCATGCTTCGGCAGCATTTCGACAAACAATTGCAGCGAACCGAGCGCAATCGCGATCAGGCCCGCGCCTTGCCAGTCCAGACGCATCTTGCCTTCATGCTTGACGTGCCGAAGATGCGGAAGGAAGCGCCAGACGAAAAACACCGACAGCAAACCGACCGGCAAATTCACGTAGAACACGGAGCGCCAGCCGTAATATTGGGTCAGAATCCCGCCAAGCGACGGACCGACCGCGTTTGCAATACCAAACGCCGAACTCATCATCACCTGCCAGCGAAGGCGCACGACGGAGTCAGGAAAGAGATCGGCGATGCAGGCAAACGCGGTGCCAACCAGCATGCCGCCGCCAATGCCCTGAAGGCCGCGCGCGAGCACGAGGAAAAGCATGTTGTTGGCGAGGCCGCAAAGTGCGGATGCGACGGTAAACACGACAATGGACGCAATCACGAACGGTTTGCGCCCGTAATAGTCGCCAAGCCGGCCGAAAATAGGCACGGTGATGACGGACGTGAGCAAATACGACGTGGCGACCCAGGCGTAGAGGTCAAAACCCCTGAGTTCGGCGACGATGGTGGGCAACGCTGTGCCGACCACGGTTTGATCGAGCGCGACCAGCATGGTCACGAAGCAGACGCCCAGCATCGCCATCAGCGATTCGCGAAACGGGAGCACTTGCCCCGCTGAGTGATGCTCGGCAGTATGGACGGCCATTTTTTGATACCGCAATGATTGACTAGTCAACAGAACGGGAATCATAGCACGGCGAAAGGCTCTAATCCAAGGCCAGACGCCTTCTTAACCTTTTCTAAAATTGCCATGGAACCGACGCCCATCGCCGCTTCGCCCCTCTCGCAGGAAGATCTCGCGACCTTGCGCCGTGCCAAAGAGGCGCTGGAAAGCCCCTCGCTCACGATGAAACTCGCGAGTCTGGTCGGCTCGCCCATCGAAAAGCTGATGTCGAAAATGCCGAACGTCGCTCAGGAAAAAGTCGACGAAGCAACGCAGGCCGCGCTCAAGAAATGCCTGCAACTCGCATTGCGCACGCTCAGCAAAAGTACGGTCGACGGCGTTGTGCTGCCGCCCGAAAAACCGCACAACCTGATGCACAAGCTGGCGGTCGCGACCACGGGAGCGGCCGGCGGCGCGTTTGGACTGTTCGCGCTGCCGGTGGAATTACCCGTCACGACGACGCTGATGTTTCGCTCGATTTGCGACATTGCGCGCAGCGAGGGCGAAGACGTGCATCTGATCGATACCCAGTTGCAATGTTTGATGGTGCTCGGCATGGGCGGCCCGAGTTCGAGCGACGATGCCGCCGATATCGGCTATTTCATCGTGCGTGGGACGCTCGCGCAGTCGGTATCGAAAGCGACGAGCGAGATTGCGTCGAAGGGATTGAGCGCACACGGTTCGACCGCGCTGCTCAAATTCTTGCAGACGGTGGCGTCGCGGTTTTCGGTGCAGGTGAGCGAGCAAGTCGCCGCCAAGTCAATCCCGGCAATCGGCGCAGTGCTCGGCGCCATGGTCAATACGGTCTTCATCGATCACTTTCAGCAGATGGCGCACGGACATTTCACCGTGCGCCGGCTGGAGCGCCAATACGGGCAACTGGCGGTCGAGCGCGCTTTTCAGACCATCGATATAGCGAGCGGGAAGTGAACCGCTAGCTTGTTTATGGTGTTTCCACGGCCTGCGGAGCGGTCACCCGGCGCACGAATTCCGCCGCCTGCTCCAGCGCGCGGTTCGCCTCTGGCACGAACGGCGCGAACATCTGGAAGACGTGCGGCATCTTCGGCCAGATGTTGAGTTCTACACGCACGCCGGCCGCGCGGGCTTTCTCCGCTGCGCGTGTGGAGTCGTCGAACAGCACTTCGGTATCGCCGACCTGGAAAAATAGCGGCGGCAATCCGCCGAACCGCCCATATAGCGGCGACACGTACGGATGACGCACGTCGGTTTCTCCCGCATAAAACTTCCCCACCGGCGCGAACGCCCTGCCGTGGAACATGGGATCGCGGCCCTCGTTGGTCGTGATCGACGCGCCGGTCGCCGCCAGGTCCGTCCATGGCGAAAACATCACCGCGCCGGCCGGCAGCGGGTCGCCCGCGTCGCGTAGAGCGAGCAACGTGGCCAGTGCAAGTCCACCGCCTGCTGAATCTCCAGCGATGACCAAACGCGCAGGCGACACGCCATCGGCCACCAGTCTTCGATACGCCGCCAGCGCGTCATCCAGCGCCGCCGGAAACGGGTGTTCCGGCGTGAGCCGGTAGTCGAGGGAAAAAGTGCGCGCGCCTGAGCGCCTTGCAAAAGGGAAAACGATCCCCCGATGCGTAGCGGGCGAGCAGAAGTAATACCCGCCGCCGTGCAGATAGAGCATCGTGATATCAGACGGCTTCTCAGGCGTTAGCCATTCGCCGCGCAACGGCGCATCATGCTCGCCATACCGCTCAACGAGGCGCCAGCCAGCGGGGACCTTCGGTGACCATACGCGTTTTGACGTTATCGCGCGGGCGCGGGCGGCATCAATTCCCGGCTTCGCCGTCTCGGGACGCGTCCAGCGCCGTAAAACCCAGCACGCCAGCTCGCTTTGCCAACTCATCGCGGCTCCTCTTTTAGGTGATCGTCGATCATACGATCGCCCGGGAAGCTGTATGTCATGCCGTGTGTCACTAGAGCCGCGCTATTTGCCGGATGACTTCAGTTCGCCGGCATGACCTGCCCGCGAATCTCTCCCGTCGGGTTCTGCTCGGTATGGATATTGAAGTAGTACTGGCCGGCCAACAGATCAGTGGCCTGTTGCTCCGAAAGCGTAGCCTGCCCGGTGATAGGACTAGGCAGCGCGTTCTTGTCGATAGCAACCTGCACCTTCGCGTTCTGTCCCACGGGCGCAGGGCCGTGGAAATGGGCCATGGTCGCAGGACCCGACAAATCGGCGTACGTGATGGTCCACTGCAGCGTCTTGGTCGTGGTGTCGAAGGTGGCTTTCAGCACGCCGTGCCCCTTGCTCACGCGCGGCGGCACTTCACTCGACGGCTGCAGGTTCGCTTGCAAAGCGACGGTATCGGCGAACGCTGAGTTCGATGCCATTGACGCAACGGACGACATCAACACCACGCTCAAACCCAACACGCTGTTACGCAGACTGAATCTCGTGAACATGTTTGCTCTCCCTTGGGTGACTGACTAGTGGACGAGTCGTCTGCTTATCGTCTGCCTACCGCCGCGAAGGACGAGAGTAATAAGCACAGGCTCATCGACGCGCCATAGTAGTGCATTTTGCGCGCCCCGCCTTTACCCATGAATCCAGATAGCCGATACGAGACCGGAAATGCGAAAAGGCGCCTCTCGGCGCCTTTTCGTTACAACGTCAAACTTTCAGCAATTTAGAAGCGGTGACGAATACCCGTCGTAACCACTACTTGGTTGCCATGAGCGGCTGAGTTGCCCGTGCTGTAAATCTGTGCTTCGGCACCCTGCTTAGCAAGCTGAACCACGCCTTCCGCGTAGATGTCCGTGCGCTTGGACAACGAGTAGTCGGTCTGCAAACCGAACTGGTGGAATTTCTCGTGGCCGTTGTTGTTCGCGCCCGTGGTGTAGCCCTTCACGTCGGTGTACGTATACGCTGCGCCAAGTGCCAATGCCGGCGTCAGTGCATAACGTGCATTCACTTCATAGTTGTTGAAGCGCGCTGTGGAATCGCCCACTGCGAACTGGAAGCGGCTTTGCGTCCATGCACCGCCGACTGTCACCGGACCAATCGCGTAGTTCGCGCCAACACCGTACGTACGCTGCGTCTGCACCGACGCACTCGCTGCGTTCGCCACCAAGTTCGTCCCAGCACCGCTGTCCGTCATCGCACCGCCGGTGAGATTGGAGTTCGGATTTTGCAGTTGCAGGTAAGCCGCTGCAATCTTGAACGGACCGTTCGCGTATTGTGCGCCCGCGCTGTAAGCACGGTTGTTACCGAATCCACCAGCCTGGTTCGAGAAGCCATACAGGCCGCCAAACGTGAGGCCGGAGTAGTTCGCGCTTTGGTACTTGACCGAGTTGTTGACGCGGAACGAGTTGTTCGCGTTGTCGTTGTCGAGCGGATGCGCGAAGTACGTGCCACCCCAGCTACCGGTAGCCGTCATTGGGGCGAGATAGTCGACCAAGGAGTCATACTGGCGACCGAGCGTTACGGTACCGAACTGAGCAGTTGAGATACCAGCATATGCCTGACGACCGAACTCCCGGCCACCTTGAAGCGCCGAACCGTCGCCCATGGTGAAACCGCTTTCCAACGTGAAGATTGCCTTCATGCCGCCACCGAGGTCTTCCGTGCCCCTCAGGCCCCAACGGCTACCGTTGATGTTGCCGCTCGACACGCGGAATGCTGCGGCGCTGCCCTTGGCAGTATTCGGAGCAACTTCATTGTTCACATAGCTGAAGCCAGCATCGATAAGGCCGTACAGCGTAACGCTGCTCTGCGCACTTGCGGCGGTCGCAAAAGAAGCGGCAACGGCCGCGACGATCAGAGTCTTTTTCATGTGTGATCCCTTTAATGAGTCTGACGACTCGACTGGTTGCATAACGCGAAGCCTTCCTGCGTGACATCAAGGCGACTCGTTTCCGGTCTTCACCGGACACCGTGATTCGGCTGAACCAAAGTTTAGGGCGCGGGCTTTTAACCGAACCATCAACACACGCACAAAAGGCTTTTTGAATAAGTCGAAAAATACGGTTTCCTTTCGCTCAAACGCTTGCTCCATCAGGCATTCCAGCTATCTCTAATTAACCTCCGGATACCTAATTAGTTGCACGCGTTGCAGAGTTGCGACAGTAGCAACCGCACGACACAAGCTCGCTTTGCTCCCCTTTAGTCCTATTCCTATTTCACCGGTAGCCCCACCGGATTAAAATCGCGCACGCGAGTGGGAGCTTGGCAAAGACCGTCCTCACGCGTGTCTTTTCGGCCCCGAGGCGTCACTTACGCGGGGCGACTCTTTGTTCATCGGTCGGTCAATGAATCATCTTCAAGCCATGCGCGTGTTCGTGAAGGTCGCTGAAACCGGGTCGTTTGGCCGGGCTGCGGCAGCGCTCGAACTATCGAACGCTGTCATCACACGTTACGTCGCGTTGCTCGAGGCGCACCTCAATACGCGACTGCTCAACCGTACAACGCGAAGCGTGTCGCTCACCGAAGCCGGCGCGTCATACGCCGAAGGCTGCCGGGCGGTGATAGAGCAGGTCGAGGCGATTGAATCCACGGTGTCGCAAACATCGTTCGATCCCTCCGGCACACTGAAGCTCGTGGCATCGGCGTCGTTCTCATTGTTCGGACTCACGCCGCTGCTGTGTGAGTTTCGCGAGGCGTTTCCCAACGTGAAGTTGCGTCTAACGCTGCTGCATCGGCCAGTGGATCTGGTGGATGAGGGTTTCGATGTCGGGATTGTCGTGCCGCGCATGGTGAACAGCGGCACGTTGATTAACCGGCCCTTGTTCAAGGTGACGCCGGTTATTGTGGGGGCACCCGATTACCTCGCGAAACACGGCGTCCCGCTGCGGCCCGCTGATCTTGTCGCCCACGCGTTCCTGTCGCCATCAGCGGACATACACGGGTCCACGTGGTCGTTCACAGGCCCGACCGGTGAGGACGAAGATATCGTTATCGACCCGGATTACACGGTCAACAATTCGCAAATGCTTCGACAAGCCGCGCTCTCAGGAATGGGCGTCACAGCACTGCCGGAAAGCCATGTCGCGGACGATCTTGAACAGGGTGCGCTCGTGCGTTTGCTCACTGATTACGCGGTGAGTAACGCGGACAAAGAAGTGTCGCTGGTATATCCAGGACGCCGTCACGTGTCCGCCAAAACACGCTCGTTTGTTGATTTCGCGCTCGCGCATTTCAGGAAGGACTCGGCCATGAACGCATTGTTTTGACAAGCTGGAAAGCGCAGGCATAACGAACAAACGGGCCGGTTCCAACATGTGTTGGAACCGGCCCGTTTTGTATGTAGCGCTTGATTGAAACTTCAGCGCTCGATCATTATACGTTTTGGCCATCCAGCAAGAGACCAGTGTTGCGCCAACCGCCCTCACCCCGATCCGCAAACTATTACGCCAGCTCCGCGCATTGCGCTTCAATCCGCTCGAGCAAAACCTCACAGCGCGTGATCAGCGCGGCGCCATCCTGGCGTCGAAGGCCGTCCGGTTTGTCGACGAGATCGCGCCGGAACCCATCGAGCGCAATCTGCAACGGCCGATACTGCAACACGCTAGCTGCTCCGATCACCCGGTGATGCCACTCGCGCAACTGCGCGACGCTGCCGCCGTCGAGCAAAGCCCTCAGCGTGTCGAGATCATCGCGGAACGACGACACGAATGCGTCAAGCAATGCCTTCACCGTGGTCTCACTGCCCCAGAGTTGCGTCATGTAGTCCAGATCGACCTCATCGGTTTCTACCTCCAAGGTCTCAACATTCGGCTCCTCGATAACAACCGGTTCCGGCGCCGCTGATCCGCTGTCCATTACACGCCATCGGTTCAAATGGTCACGCAAGGTGACGAGTCGCGTGGGCTTGACGAAGCAGTCGTCCATGCCGGCTTCGCGGCACATGGACAACTCCTCGGGCGCGGTGCTCGCGGTAATGCCCAGAATGGGCAATCTCTTCGACAACCCCAGTTCGCTCGCGCGCACGCGCCGCGCCAGTTCATACCCGGTCATGTTCGGCATGTGGCAGTCGGTGATGAGAAAGCCGTAACGCGTCTGCTTGAGCGCTGTGAGTGCTTCAACGCCGTCCTGCACCACGTCGCACGCAAAACCCAGCAGCGCCAGTTGATGGCGGATCAGCTCCTGGTTCACCGGATGATCTTCCGCGACGAGCACAAGCCGCCCCATGCGGATTGCGCGCTCGCGATCGGGAGGCTCGTTGTTCGTCTCGATATCGCGGGTCGCACGCGAGACAAGCTGCGGCAACCCCGTCAACGCGGCCACGCATGCAGCGCCCAGGCCGCGCCAGGAGATTGGATTGACGCTTACGCGAATGTCGTTGTCCAAAATGCGATAACCCGTGGGTTTCGGTTTTTCCGTGACGTGAATCACCCGCGTTTTCAGCGGCAGCGCTTCCGGATGAGTTTCGCTGAGAAACACGAGATCGATGCCGTCGAAGGTATGCGGATCACGCAGCGCTGCGTCATCGCGAGACCGGATTGTCAGCTTGAGGCCGAGCGCCTGACCATAGTCGACCAGCGCGCGCGCCACCCGCTGATCGTCGATAGCGATAATCCCGCTCTTGCCCCGCAAGCCATCGATCTGATAGTTGGTGGTTTCTATCGGCATGTCGAGCCGCACGATCATTCGCGTTCCAACGCCTACCTGACTTTGCAGCTCCAGCGTTCCACCCATCAGTTCGACCAGCCTGTTACAGATAGTCAAGCCGAGGCCCGTGCCGCCGAAGCGGCGCGTGGTGGACGATTCCGCCTGCACGAACGGCTCGAACAGGCTCGCCTGCGCGTCGGCCGCAATGCCGATGCCCGTGTCTTCCACGATCAGTTCCACGGTCTGAACACCGTCCGTATCACTAACCAGATTCGCCGAGAGCGTGACCTCGCCTTTCATCGTGAACTTGATGGCGTTGCTTATCAGGTTGAAAAGTACCTGCCGCAGCCGCACGCTGTCACCACGCACACTTGCGGCGATATCCGGCGATACATCCACCCGCACGCGCAATCCTTTTTCGTGTGCACGTCCGGCGAGCAAACCAATGGCGTTATCGACCAGTTCACGCAGGTCGATCGGCATCGACTCGATGGTGAGACGCCCTGCCTCGATCTTCGAATAGTCGAGCAGGTCGTCGAGAATCTGCAGCAATGCGCTCGCCGAATCCTGGATCATGCCGAGCATCTGCGACTGGTCGGGATTGAGCGGCGTGGTCTCGAAGACTTCCACCAATCCGAGCACGCCGTTCATGGGCGTACGAATCTCGTGGCTCATCATCGCAAGAAAATCGTCCTTGGCGCGCGAGGCCGCTTCTGCGGCATCGCGCGCCGCGGCGAGTTCGTCAGCGCGCGCACGCTCGACACTGGCGTCGACCCAATAGCCATTCCAGACCACCACGCCATCTGCCTCGCGATGCGCAACGAGATCTGCACGAATCCAGCGGCGGCCCTTATCGGCTACCGACCGAAACTCCGTGTGAACCGGCTCAAGCGTGAGCGCCGAGCGTTCGATCGCGTCGAGCACACGGTGTTTGTCGTCGGCGTGAATCAACGATAGACCAGCCACCTGGTCGTTGCTGAGCGTAGCGAGATCGGCGCCGAATAAATGACGCGTATCGCCGCCGATGTACGGGAAGCTGTACGACCCATCGTTCGCGCGCCGCAACTGAAAAACGACGGCCGGCAACGAGCGCGTGACGTCGTGCAGGCGGCGTTCGTTTTCGCGCGCGCGCATTTCAGCGTCGCGGATATCGGTGATGTCGACCATCGTGCCAACGACACCCGCCATTGCCCCGTTCGCCGCCGCGAACGCGCCGGTCCAGAACAGCCCATGACGTGGCGCGCCGTCGCGATTGTAAAAGTCGATTTCGACCTGCTCGCGCCGCCCGTGCGCGATACTCATGCCCACCAGATCATGCAGCCGCTGGCTGTTATCGGGCCCCCACGATTGAACCTCGAGCGTCGTGCGCCCGATGATGTCCTCGCGCCTCAGCCCCAACGTCTTTTCGAACGCTCGATTCACCGCTATGTAGCGATTCTCCCGGTCCTTCGCGATCAGCGGATACGGCACAACCTCCATCATGGTCTGCTGGAAACTGAGTTGTGTAGCGAGACGCTGCTCCGTTTCCACTCGCCGTGCCATTTCGCGCTGGAGGAGAACGAACGCCCGCAACGTGACCGCCAGCACCACGCCAATAGCAATCAGCGCGGGTAAAAGACGCATTGCGTTGACGCTCCAGCCGCTTGCCGGCGGGTCGAGCGCTGCCTGGCGGACGGCGAGGATGCGCTGTTTGTCGGCGTCAGGCATAGCGCTCAACGCACGGTCGATCAACGGCACGAGCCGGCTGAATTCCGGACGCAGCGCGAAGCTCATATGCTCGAAGTTGCCGGCCGGCCCGATGATCTTCAGTTCGTCCTCGTAACGCGCGGCGAGCGCGATATCGGCGGCAACGAGATCACCTACGAACAGATCCGCTTCGCCCCGCGCCACGCGATCCAGCCCGGCGCTCAGAGTGGGAGCGATGATAAGCGCGGCGCTCGGCGGCAAGTTGCCAAGCCGCCCGCTAGCCGCCAGACGCGCCGTCACCACGATCCGCCACGACAACGCCTCCTCGATACCCTTCGTCACAGGTTCGCCCAACCGCCCGACCATGACGAGTGGATAGTCCGCCACCGATCCGGTCGAGATTCCGCCAGCAAGACGCGGCGTCTCGCGCTCGGTAGTCGTGAGCATGTCGATCTGGCCACGAGCAAACGCATTCGACACACCGGCCCAATCGGGATACACACGCTGCTCGAAATCGATATCGAGCGCCTTCGATAAATACGTTGCGTATGCCATTGCGATGCCACTCGACTCGCCGCGGGAATCCACATAGCTGAATGGCGCCCAACTGCCATCGACGCCCAGCGTAAGAGGTGGCAGCGAGTGCAAATAGGCGCGTTCGTCGGCGCTTAAACTCAACGTCTGCGACTGTTTAGGGCCGCTGCTTGCTGGCATGGATTCTGAGCGGCGAGCCGGGAATTCTTCGCGGATCAGCGTCGAATAGCCTTGGGTAGTTGCCTTCGCGCGGTCAACGCGCAAAGGCTCGGCCGAAACGCTCGATGTGGCCCATACGAGCACGAGCAGCGTCATCAGGCGAATCAGACGGCGAATGGAGGGGGAGGACATGATGTGCGCGCTCGTTACGACAGCTGCTTGTCGAGCGCGCTGTCGATCCGGCCAACGCGCGTCTGCGGCTCGCTCTTACTCGAAGCGCTGCGCTGGAGCATGGGATGGATGAGGCCGGCCAGAACGCCGCCCGCGAGCGGCGCCGCCCAAAACAGCCAGAGTTGATCCAGGGCCCAGCCGCCCACCACGAGCGCGGCGCCGGTGGAACGAGCCGGGTTCAAAGACGCGTTTGTCACCGGAATGGCGAGCAGGGAACACAACGTCAGCGAAAGCCCGATCAGCGCGGCGTCGTTGAAACGCGCGCGCCTGCCGGATGCGACCGAGAGAGTCACGAGGACGAACACGAAGGTCATCAGCGCCTCGACGATCAGCGCGGCGTGCAGCTGATATCCGGCGGGCGAATGAGCCCCGTAACCATTGGCGCCGAACGCGATGAGATCGGGCGAGATTCCCGGGCGTGCGCTTGCAACGACATACAAGAGCCACCCTCCGGCGGTGGCTCCCACGACCTGAGCGGCTATGGTTGGACCCAAGTCCCTCACGGGAAACCGGTTGGCAATGGCGAAACCCACGGTGACCGCGGGATTGAAATGAGCGGAGCAAACGGGGCGCAGAACGTAGACAAGCGTGGTTGCAGCGAGGCCGAAGGCCACAGCCTGGCAAACGAGTCCCATGTCCGGGCGAAAATAACCACTCGCGAGCGCGGTGCTGCCGCAGCCGAAGAAGACAAGCGAAAAGCTTCCCACGCACTCGCCTATCAGTTTCTTGAACATGCCATCACCCCGTCTGAAATTCGCCCTCAGCCAATGCACGCCGGACCGCACAAAAGAGGTGGGTTCGGTCACGCGCGTTGGCGAAGTAAAGCGTTTAAGTCTGGAGTGAAAGGCACACCGACTTAATCAGAGCATTCCTAAACATTTCTGAGAAACAGTGGGCGTTTGTTCGGTGCGGGTGTTGTTCTGGCGGTGGCGCTTAGAGGGAAATGTCGACGTGGTTCCGACGTTAAGCGAGGCCGATTTGTCTCAAATAATCGATCAGTTCAAGCTCGCTTCTCAGCCCAAGCTTACGCATCGCGCTGCGCTTTTGCGTACCAATGGTTTTCACGCTGCGCGCCAGACGCTGCGCAATGCTGATCAGCGACAAGCCGCTCGCGTACAACTGTAAAACCTCCCACTCGCGGGCGCTCAGTACGCCGGCGCGGCCGGTGACATTGACCATTTCGTTGCCCAGAAGCGCTCCCGCGTGCGTCGAGACGAAACGTCCGCCATCGATCACCTCGATAACCGCCTGGTTCAGTGCGTCCATGCAATCGCGCTTGTCGACCAGGCCGTCCACGCCCAGGTCCAGCAACCCTGCCAGCATTTGGGGCTGCGCGATCATGGTCACAATGATCACTCGCGGCCGCTGTGGTTGCCGCAAGAAACGTCGTAGAAACGCTATGGCATTGTTTTCGCCGTTGATGCCCCGCATGCCAATGTCGGATATCACGACGTCGCATGGAAAGCTGTCTATTCGGTCTGCGAGCGATTCGGTATCGTCGGCTGTCGCCACAACCTCCACTCGGGGATCTCGCTCAAGCCAGATGCGGATTCCCTCTCGCACGACCGCATGATCGTCCGCCACGATAATCCGGATTTTCGAATCCATTTTTGTTTTATGCGCCTGGTACGTGATGGCCCACGTGTCTCCTGGGCCAGATCGATACAATTTTTACTTGTATCGCGACGGCTTCTAATGCCGTTGGCTAAACTCCCAGTCGTTGTGCCTGCACCAGGCCACTGTCAAATGCAAACCGGTAAAGCTCGGCATCCGTCGATAAATCGAGCTTGCGCATGGCGGCGCATTTTTGCGCGCTGATTGTCTTGACGCTGCGGCCGAGTTCGCGCGCGATTTCGGTGACGTTGCCGCCGCGCGCATAGCGGGCAATGACGTCAAGCTCGCGGCGCGTGAGTTTCTGTCGAATGAGATCCACCCGGTTTGCCGAATTCGCATCCGCGAGCAGTATGCGCACTGACGGTCCAAGATAATCCTCGTGCGCGAGCACCGTCACGATCGCCACGTAGATAAGCTCGAGCCTGTCCTGCTTGCTGACCACCGCGTTGGCGCCTGCATCGAGTGCACGCGCGATGAGATCCGCATCCGTTGTCATGGATAACACGACGATTGCCGCTTTCGGATGATGTTCGACGATGTATTTGATCAAGTCGATACCATCGCCATGCTCGCCGCCCGGCATGTAAAAATCCATGATGACGACGTCGCATTCCTGCGTTTCGAGTGCTTCCACCAGCCCGGTTGAATCCTGCGCGCGACACACAATTTCAATGTTCTGCACATTAGCGATCAGGCGCTCGATGGCAAGAATAACTAATGGATGATCGTCCGCTACCGCTAATTTGATTCGTTGAGTGAACGCAATCATTTACTAACCTCTTTTAACCTGAAATTCGCCCAGGTGATGCGTCCGCTCGCGGCGGGTTTCAATTTACCGGTGCTTACACAGCCTGCTGAAGGATCGTTGATCCGCGCCGTCATCGACATAAGATGCCTCCGAAAGCCTTTCGCAATCCCAACCATCACGTCATTCCGTGCGCGCGTGCAAACGCGAATAATCCCGGATCGTTCTGAACCCCGAGCTTGCTCATGGCGTCGCGCTTCTGACGGCTGATCGTGCGGACATCGCGCTTCATGAAACGCGCGATCTCCGTGATCGACAAACCGCTCGCGAACATTCGCACGACTTCAATCTCCCGCGGCGAAAGGCGCGGACCCTCTCCCAATGCGTCGGTTTCGGCGCCCGCTACTGCCAGCGCTGAGACAATCGACGTGCTCAGGTAACGGCGTCCAACACCCGCAAACCTGACTGCCGCGGCAAGCTCGTCCATGGACTCGACTTTGTTGAGCAAGCTCATGGCACCGGCCGCCAGGATTGACCGGAGGATGGCGACATTGCTCATGCTGGTCAGCACGACAATGCTGATGGCCGGCCAGTCTCGCCGCAAACGCTTGATGAGCCGCAGGCCGTCTTCCGCCTGCAGGCCTTGCTCGGGCATGGCGAAGTCGGTCACCAGCACGTCGCACGGGGTGTACGCCAGCAGCCTCAATAACTCTGCAGCGCTTGCAGCCTCGGCCACGACCTCCAGATTTTCATCCATGCTGAACGTCGCTCGAATGCCGAGCAAAACGAACGGATGATCGTCTGCCAGAACGATTCGCAGTTTCAATGCCGCCTCTCAGTTTTTTCGTTTGCACTTCGGGTTGAATCCGCGCCGACTGGCAACGATCAATTTGGTAATGCGCTGTTGCACATAAGAACACGGCGATCAGCCGCTCTATATAGGAACACTCTCAATGTTCCCGCTGCGCAGCGCGGCAATACAAGACTTGTCCTATTGCGACGAGGGTCGGCACGCTGCGTTGCCTGGCTGTTTCCTGCAATGGATTGCTTGTGGATAAAAGCTGCATCGCGCGGGTTTCAACGTGGGTCAGAGTAGTTTTCAAATACCCGACAGCTCTATACGAATTATCCTAATCCTCTCGGTTTTAGAAACTATGCTCGAATTCGTTTCTATATTCGCAATGTAGCGACCGCCCGGATTACGGCAATATGTACCTGCTGATTGAGTGGTGAACAAAATTGGGCTTAGTTGAAACTCGACACGGCAATGGCACGATCACCTGTCCGCGCACCGGTTATTTCGGGTGGCGAATAGACTAGAAGCTACCTTCATCCGAGATCGCGCGCTGGTGCCATGCGCAGTGAACGCAGAGACGTCCTGGGTTTCCATATCGGACATATTTCCCTGGTCTTTATTTTTCGGCGATAGCGTGCTGTCCCGCTGGCACGTGGCGCGATTGCAACGCTTATTTTCCCGATACCAACTGTCGAGCTGCATCGACCCGGGCAAGGTGCGCTGAACGCCCCCGACCGTCGATCGTCATCTCGGCCTGCGCACAACGCAAAAAGCCCGCACGAGGCGGGCTTTTAAGTCAAACGCAGCGAAAACTGCGGTACGCAGATCTAGAACGGAATATCGTCGTCCATTTCGTCGAAACCGCCGCCCGCCGGCGCGCTCGGCCGGCCTGCGCCGCCAGCGCTACCGCCGCCTGCCGGACGTCCGGCCGCAGCACCGCCTCGGCTAGCACCACCGCCGCCGCTGCGCTCGGCAGGCGCACGGCTGTAGCCTTCATCGCCACCACCGCCGCCTGCGCCGCCTGCGCCGCTGCGTCCACCCAGCATCTGCATTTGTTCAGCAACAATCTCGGTCGCGTACTTTTCCACGCCGGCTTGATCGGTGTACTTACGCGTACGGATCCGGCCCTCGATATACACCGACGAGCCCTTCTTCAGGTACTCGTTGACGATCTCGGCCAGCCGGCCGAAAAACGACACGCGATGCCATTCCGTCAGCTCCTTCATCTCGCCGGACGTCTTGTCCTTGAAGCGATCCGTGGTGGCAAGACGGATGTTGGCCACGGCGTCGCCGCTCGGCAGATAGCGGGTTTCCGGATCGGCTCCCAGATTTCCGACGAGAATGACTTTATTGACGGATGCCATGATTTCTCCTGTTGATTCAATTCAATTTGATCTGATGCGGTGCGCTCACAACGCGACACGCGGTTGCGGTCGACCTGTTCAGCAAGACCTGCAAACCCGCAAACCTCATGCACCACGCTGCGCGCAAAATTTCGCCAACACGGCGAAACACGCCCGACTAGAAACTAAAACTGCTTAAGCGGTGCGCCGGACTTTCTGCGGCGGCGGTTTCATGTTCGCCGCCACAATCAGCCATGCAAAAACCAACCCTGAGCACGCGAAAAATACAGCGCTTTGCCCGTCTACCTTCAGCAGCCAGCCGCCGATCACCCCGCCAATGGCCAGGCCGATCGACTGCGTTGTGTTGTAGACGCCTGCCGCCGCCCCCTTTCTCGTGCCAGGCGCGAGTTTGGAGACGAGCGACGGCTGCGACGCTTCCAGCACATTGAAGCCCAGGAAGTACACGAACAAAACTGCGGCCACTGACCACAGGGTATGCGGAGCGGCGCCGAGTAACAACTGGCCAATCAGGATAAGACCTATGGCGCTGACCATCACGGCCTTCATTTTTCCGCGTTTTTCCGCGGCAATAATAGCCGGCACCATCATGACGAACGCCAGGCCCATCACGGGCAAATAGACTTTCCAATGGGCTGCGACCGGCAAACCGCCCGCTTCCAGAATGCGCGGCACAACAAGAAACAGCGCGGTTTGCGTGGCGTGCAACACGAGCACGCCAAAGTTCAGGCGCAGCAATTCCACGTTGTGCAGCACTTCGGCGAACGGCGCCTTCACGTGCACGGGCGGTTTGGGCGCGTCCGGGACGACCCAGATCACGACGCCGACCGCGAGTATCGATAAAAATCCGATCAGCGTGAACAGTCCGCTCATGCCGACCCACTGAAACACGATCGGCGCGCCGACAATGGCCACCGCGAACGAGACACCAATGCTCGCGCCCACCATGGCCATGGCTTTCGTGCGGTTTTCTTCCGTGGTCAGGTCAGCAATAAACGCGATCACCGCCGACGATACCGCGCCCATGCCCTGGATCACGCGGCCGACAATGATCCATGTCATGGAATGGCCGACCGCCGCCACGAAGCTGCCGATGGCGAACACGATCAGCCCGAACGTGATCACCGGCTTGCGCCCGAGCTTGTCCGAGACCCAGCCATAAAAGATGTACAGCAGCGATTGCGTCACGCCGTAAGCGCCGAGCGCAATGCCGACCAGCAGCACGTTGTCGCCGCCGGGAAGGGTTTTCGCGTAGATCGAAAACACCGGCATGATCATGAAGAGACCGAGCATGCGCAGCGCGAAGATAGCGGCAAGCGACACGGTTGCACGCAACTCTGGCGCGCTCAAACGTGTGGACGTAGCAGACGGATTGGACATCGGGACGAGGTAATGTGGAAACGCGTCTGGCCGTGCGCGCGGACGCGGAACTCAAGCACGGCCGCCTTGTGGTTGCCCAGAACGGCACTATATGAGACGGGTGGCTGAGCGCCTGGACCTGCTTCAACCCTGCGCCAATGCAACCCGCAAAACTCGCGCGGATACTGCCCGAGCGCCGCTTAAATGGGCTATCGGCAATCCGCCAACACCCTTCGCAACCCCGCCGCACGCTTGATTGACGCCGATGAGCGCGGGCAACGCGCCCTCGAAAAGTCGTTATAGTAGCAGGTTTAGCCCCCTTACTTTCCGCCCGGTTCATGGAAGAAATTCGTATTCGTGGGGCTCGCACCCACAACCTTAAGAACATCAGTCTCGACTTGCCGCGTCACAAGCTGATCGTGATTACGGGCTTGTCGGGTTCGGGGAAATCGTCTCTCGCGTTCGACACGCTCTACGCCGAAGGTCAGCGCCGCTACGTCGAAAGTTTGTCCGCCTACGCGCGTCAGTTCCTGCAACTGATGGAGAAACCGGACGTCGACCTGATCGAAGGATTGTCGCCGGCTATCTCGATCGAGCAGAAAGCGACTTCGCATAATCCGCGCTCCACCGTCGGCACGGTCACTGAGATTCATGACTACCTGCGCTTGCTGTTTGCCCGCGTGGGTACGCCGCACTGCCCTGATCACCACATTCCGCTCGAAGCGCAAAGCGTGTCGCAAATGGTCGACGCCGCGCTCGCCATGCCCGAGGAAACGAAGCTGATGATCCTCGCGCCCGTGGTCGCGGATCGCAAGGGTGAGCATCTCGAATTGTTCGAGGCCATGCAGGCGCAGGGTTTCATCCGGTTTCGCGTGCGTTCGGGCGGGGGCACAGCGAACGAAGGCGTGGCGAAGATCTATGAGATCGAGTCGCTGCCCAAGCTGAAGAAGAACGACAAACACACTATCGACGTTGTTATCGACCGGTTGAAAGTGCGGCCGGACATGAAGCAACGGCTCGCGGAATCCTTCGAAACGGCGCTGCGTCTCGCCGATGGCCGCGCGATCGCGCTCGAAATGGATTCGGAGAAAGAGCATCTGTACAGCTCGAAGTTCGCCTGTCCGATCTGTTCGTACTCGCTGCAGGAACTCGAGCCGCGCTTGTTCTCGTTCAACAATCCCATGGGCGCGTGCCCTGAATGTGACGGCCTGGGCCAGATCACATTCTTCGACCCGAAGCGGGTAGTCGCGCATCCGTCGCTGTCGCTCGCGGCGGGCGCGGTGAAGGGATGGGACCGGCGCAACCAGTTCTACTTCCAGATGCTGCAAAGCCTGGCGTCGTTTTTCGAATTCGATATCGACGGCGCATTCGAAGATCTACCCGAAAACGTCCGCAAGGTCCTGCTGTTCGGATCCGGCAAAGAGGTCATCCCGTTCTCGTACATCAACGAGCGCGGCCGCACGACGGTCCGCGAGCATGCGTTCGAAGGGATCATCCCGAGTCTGGAGCGCCGCTACAAGGAAACCGATTCGGCGGCGGTCCGCGAGGAACTGGCGAAGTATCAGAACAATCAGGCCTGCCCGGCGTGCGAAGGCACGCGGCTGCGGACCGAGGCGCGCAACGTCAAGCTCGGCACGGGCGAGAATGCGCGGGCCATTTACGAAGTGAGCGGCTGGCCGCTGCGCGAGACGCTCGGTTATTTCCAGACGCTCCACTTGGATGGCTCGAAGGGCGAGATCGCCGATCGGGTCATCAAGGAAATCGTCGCGCGGCTCACGTTCCTGAACAACGTCGGGCTGGATTATTTGTCGCTGGAACGCAGCGCCGAGACGCTCTCCGGCGGCGAAGCGCAGCGTATCCGGCTGGCGTCGCAGATTGGTTCCGGCTTGACGGGCGTGATGTACGTACTCGACGAACCGTCCATCGGCTTGCATCAGCGCGACAACGACCGGCTCATCGCCACGCTCAAGCATTTACGCGACATCGGCAATTCGGTGATCGTGGTCGAGCACGACGAAGACATGATCCGCATGGCCGACTACGTCGTCGACATGGGGCCGGGAGCGGGCGTGCACGGCGGCGAGATTGTCTCGCAAGGATCGGCGAAGCACGTCGAGAATGACCCGAATTCCATGACCGGACAGTATCTGTCGGGCAAACGGAGCATCAGCTATTCGACCGACCGCACGCCGCCGGACGAACGGCGGCTGCGGATCACGGAGGCGTACGGCAACAATCTGAAACGCGTGTCGCTCGATCTGCCGGTCGGATTGCTGACCTGCGTGACGGGCGTGTCCGGCTCGGGCAAATCCACGCTCATCAACGACACCCTGTACCACGCCGTTTCCCAGCATCTGTACGGTTCGTCCGCCGAACCCGCGCCTTATGAGGCAATTGAAGGGCTGGAACACTTCGACAAGGTGATCAACGTAGATCAATCGCCGATCGGCCGTACACCGCGCTCGAATCCCGCGACCTACACCGGCCTCTTTACGCCAATTCGTGAGTTGTTCGCGGGCGTGCCGGCGTCGAAGGAACGGGGCTACGATCCCGGCCGTTTCTCGTTCAACGTGAAGGGCGGACGCTGCGAATCGTGCCAGGGCGACGGCGTGCTCAAGGTCGAAATGCACTTTTTGCCTGACGTCTACGTACCATGCGACGTCTGTCACGGTAAGCGATACAACCGGGAAACGCTCGATGTCCAGTACAAGGGCAAGAATATCCACGAGGTGCTCGACCTCACTGTGGAAGCCGCGTACGAGTTCTTCAAGCCCGTGCCAATTGTCGCGCGCAAGCTGAAAACCTTGCTCGACGTGGGTCTCGGGTACATCCGGCTCGGTCAGTCAGCGACCACGCTGTCGGGCGGCGAGGCTCAGCGCGTCAAGCTTTCGTTGGAACTGAGCAAGCGTGATACGGGTCGGACTCTATACATTCTCGACGAGCCGACCACCGGCCTGCACTTCCACGATATCGCTCTGTTGCTCGAAGTGATTCACCGGCTGCGAGATCAAGGTAATACTGTCGTAATCATCGAGCATAATCTGGATGTAATAAAAACCGCCGACTGGGTCATCGACCTCGGTCCGGAAGGCGGTGCCGGTGGCGGCCAGATCATCGCGCAGGGGACGCCAGAGCACGTCGCACAGTCGAAGGCCAGTTTTACAGGCCGGTATCTTGCGCCTTTGCTGCAAAGGCCGAGATCGGCCGCGTGACAGATTCGCCCGCATCGTCACTATGAGCCGCGCGCCGTCCGGGCCGCGGCAGTCCATAACCCGTTAGCGGCAGGAGACTGAAGGATTCATGGCAAAGCGCAACGAAGCGGCCGAAAGCAGGCCCGCTGTCCGGCCCGTCCGGCTGACGAGCGACATGAGCATGCCGAAGTTGTCGGCGGTCGAGATTGGCAGCTATATCGCCGCGTTCGCCGGTTTGTTCTTCGTGCTGCATTTGCAGTTGCTCGGCGCGCTGCTGGCGGGAATGCTCGTGTATCAGCTCGTGCACATGATCGCGCCCCTGATCGAAAAGACCATGACCAGTGGACGTGCGCGCTGGGTCGCGGTCGTGATCGTGGCGGCGGTGATCGTGGGGGCTGGCGGGCGGGACGATCTTGCTCATCGATCATTTTCAGCGCGATGTACCGAGCGTCCAGAAGCTTCTCGATCAGTTGATGATGCTCACGTCGCATGCTCGCCTGCAGGTGCCCGACTGGATCGCGAACTACCTTCCTGTCGACGCAGAACAGATGAAGGACAAGGCGACCCAACTGATGCAAACGCACGCCGCCATGTTGCAGCAAGGCGGGAAAGACGCGGCGCGTGGGTTTGGGCATGTGCTGATCGGCATGATCGTGGGCGCGATTATCGCGGTGGGTGTACCGCGGACGACGCATCGGCTGCCGCTTTCTACCGCGCTCGTAACGCGCGTGACGCGCTTCTCAGAGGCGTTTCGCCGGATCGTTTTCGCGCAGGTCAAGATTTCCGCGATCAACGCAACGTTCACAGCGCTGTATTTGCTGGTTGCGCTGCCGGTATTTCATGAGCGGCTGCCGCTGTCGAAGACGCTGGTGATGGTGACGTTTATCGTCGGATTGTTGCCGGTAATCGGCAACCTGGTCTCGAACGCGATTATTGTAGGGATTTCATTGTCGGTGTCGTTCGGGACCGCTGTGGCTTCGCTGGCCTTCCTGATCATCATTCACAAACTCGAATACTTTTTGAATGCACGGATCATTGGTGGGCAGATCGAGGCGCGCGCCTGGGAATTACTGCTGGCCATGCTCGCAATGGAAGCCGCTTTTGGACTGCCCGGGGTCATTGCCGCGCCAATTTTTTATGCTTATCTCAAGCGCGAGCTGGTTTATTTGAGGCTGGTTTAACGGCCGGATTTTTGCTCGCGCCGGCCGACGGCGGAGCAAGTGGCTTCGGGCTTGAAGGTCAGCGGAAAAATCCCTTCAGTCCAAGCCCAAAACGCTCCTACTTGAACACGACTGTTTTGCTTCCGTTCAGCACGATCCGGTGCTCAACATGCCACCGCACCGCCCGCGCGAGTGTCACGCATTCCACGTCACGCCCGATCGCCGTCAACTGATCCGGCGCCATGCTGTGGTCCACGCGCTCCACTTCCTGCTCGATGATCGGCCCTTCATCAAGGTCCGTTGTCACGTAATGCGCAGTAGCACCAATCAACTTAACGCCGCGATCAAACGCCTGGTAATACGGCTTGGCGCCCTTGAAGCTCGGCAAGAACGAGTGATGAATATTGATCGCCCGGCCATTGAGCGCCGCGCACATTTCCGGCGACAGAATCTGCATATAACGCGCGAGCACGACAAGATCGATCTTGTGCTGATCGACAATTTCCAGCACCCGCGCTTCCTGCGAAGCCTTCCCCTCGGGCGTGGACGCGATCAACGGCAGATGATGAAACGGCACGTCATAACTAGCGGCAAGTTGATAAAAGTCCCGATGATTTGAAACGATCGCCGGAATTTCGATTCCGAGTTGACCGGTGCGATACCGGAACAGCAAGTCGTTCAGGCAATGCCCGATCTTCGACACCATGATCATCACGCGCGGTTTCACCGACGCATCGTGCAGTTCCCACTTCATGCCGAACTCATCGGCGAGTGTGCTGAACGATGTACGCAACGCAACGAGGCCGGGGTCGCCGCCAACTTGCTGGAAGTGCACGCGCATGAAAAATTCGCCGGTGTGACTGTCGCCGAATTGCGCAGAATCGAGAATATTGCTGCCGAGATCGAACAGGAATCCAGACACGGCGTGCACAATGCCGGGACGATCCGGACACGACAACTTCAAGATAAAACTATGTTCGGTCGACATGAACCGATACTCCTTTGAGATGTTTCAAAGCACGTTCAACGCGTGTTCACTGCGTATTCAAAACAGCGGCGGTAAATAAATCGCCGGCATGCCCTCGCACGCTTCTTCGTCTATCCAGTTACGGCGCAGGAGGCAATCCAGGGTGGCCAGACTCGCGTCGACCGTCATGGCGCCTTCCTCAATCCATCGGGCGACTTCATCGATACGGGCGAGCCGGTGTTCGCCCACTTCGCCATCCTGATTGCGTGGCGCGAAATCGGCGGGCAAGGTCAGGTCGAAAACGTAAATCAACTCTGCCTGAGTGCCTTCGGGCAGCGATTGCAGCACGTAAAATTCGCGCCCGCGAATGGCCTTGGCAGCAAGCTGCGTCTGCATGCCCGCTTCTTCCCAGCACTCCTTCACGAGCGTTTCCTCGATCCCCATTCCCCAGCCGATACCGCCCGCCACCACGTTATCGAGCATGCCTGGATCGGTCGCTTTTGTTTCGCTTCGCCGGGCGATCCAGAGTTCCGGCGCCCGGCCTGGCTCTTCAACAATACCGTTCAGATGGACGGCGTACGTCATTGTGCCGAAGAACCGCGAAGCCGCCCGTTCGATGAACGCAAGCGGCTCGGCGTCGAAGGCATTGCGGATGGCGTAGGTTTCGTTGCGCCAGCCGGGAATGCGGCCGTCCGCGGCCAGCATGCCGATGACTGCGCCGAGCGCGGCGCTGCGCGAGTTGAGATCGGAGAAGGTATTGGCGAGACGGATCGACGTTTGATCGATATGAAACACATCCGGCCACGAGTGCAGCGCGGGCGCGTCAGTGCGGCGAATCCAGCCGACCCGTTCACGGTCGATGTAAAACGGCAGGTGCGCCGAAGCATCGAAACGACGCGCGGCGACGATGGCAGGCAAGCTCATGATGGGCTCCGGCGGCGGAAAGCCGGAAATTGTACAGGGGGTTTCGTTCTCAGCAGGCCGGGGTTCAGGCTTGGTGATCGGGGTCAATGGCCCGAGCACCCCGAAGTAATCCCCCGCCCAAGTGCGAACGAAACGCCTCTTAATCTTTCAGCGCCACTCGAATCCCCAGCCCGATAAACGTCGCCCCGGCCAGCCGGTCGAGCCACACGCCCACCTTCGGACGCCGCTTCAAATAAGCGCCAATCATCCCGGCGGCAACGCCAAAAACCGAGAACACCGCTACCGTCTGCAACATGAACACGCCGCCGAGCTCGAACATCTGCAACATGACGCTTTGCCCGCCATGCGGATTAACGAACTGCGGCAGGAACACGATGAAAAACAGCGTCACTTTCGGATTCAGCAAATTGCCGATCACACTTTGCCGAAACACCACAGCCAACGGCTGGCTAGGCCGCTCGTGCGCACTCGACAAACCCTTGCTGCGAATCGCCTTGATGCCAATCCAGACCAGATAAGCCGCGCCGGCCAGCTTGACCGCTTCAAACGCCATCGGGGAAGACTTGAGCAACGCTGCCACCCCAAGCGCGGCAAGCGTCGTATGAAACGAAATGCCGGCTGCAAATCCAAGCGCCGCCACCAGCCCAGCCGCACGCCCCTGCGAAATACCGCGCGCAAGCACCTGGAGATTGTCCGGACCGGGCGCCACGGTAATAGCAATGGAAGCCGCGAGAAACAAAAGGAAATTGGGCATGGCTCAGAGAAATTAGTGGCCGCTGAATTCGCAGACCGTATAAAGGGGCAAACCCGACTCACGCAGAAGTGTCGACCCGCCAAGCTCCGGCAAGTCGATAATCGCGGCCCCCTCGACCACCACCGCGCCAAGCCGTTCGAGCAACATCTTGCCGGCCATCATCGTGCCGCCGGTCGCGATCAGGTCGTCAACCAGCACCACCCGCTCGCCCGGCTTGCACGCATCTTCGTGAATTTCGACGGTCGCGCTGCCATATTCAAGTTCATACGACTGCGACAACGTCCTGAACGGCAACTTGCCCTTCTTGCGAATCGGCACAAAACCCAGGCTCAGTTCGTAAGCGAGAATCGGCCCGATAATAAAACCCCGCGCATCAAGCCCGGCGATCGTGTCGATTCGTGCATCTATATAACGCTGCACCAGCATGTCGATCAGCGTACGCAACGCGCGCCGATCCTGCAAAACCGGCGTGATATCGCGGAACTGCACACCGGGTTGCGGCCAGTCCGGCACAGTGCGAATCCGCTCCCGGATAAAACCGGCTGGATTGGATAAATTCGGTACTGAGGGCACTGCGAACTCAGACATGAATGATGGCTCCTGGACAACGTCAAGCTACCGCGCCCGCACGGCGATTGCGCGACAGCCGTTCTTCCGCCTGCTGCAACGCTTCGGGCAAACCGCGCAGCACCACAATGTCGCTTGCGCGCAGCTTGGTGTCCGGATCGGGCGCCACGCCGCGAATCCCATGCCGGCGAATAGCCGTCACTTCCACTCCGTCGCCCACCAGCCCAAGCTCGTCGAGCGTACGGCCGACCGCGTCGGCGTTTTCATCGACGGGAACCGATTGTAGCCGGACCTGCTCACGCCGCTCATCGTCGTCTTCATCCGCGCCGTGAAAATAACCGCGCAGCATGCTGTAACGCTCGTCGCGCATTTCTTCCACGCGCCGGACCACGCGCCGCATCGGCACGCCCATCAGCACCAGCGTGTGCGACGCCAGCATCAAACTTCCTTCCACGATTTCCGGAATCACCTCCGTCGCGCCCGACGCAATCAGCTTTTCCAGATCGGCGTCATCGACAGTACGCACGATGGTGGGCAACGTGGGCTCCAGCTCGTGGATGCTGTGTAGCACGCGCAACGCGGACGGCGTGTTCGCGAAGGTGATCGCGACCGTGGCCGCGCGATGTATGCCGGCTGCGACCAGCGCCTCGCGCCGTCCGGCATCGCCGTACACCACGCTTTCACCCGCCGCCGCGGCCGCCGAAACCCGATCCGGGTCCAGGTCAAGCGCGACGTACGACAACCCCTCGTGTTCCAGCATCCGCGCCAGGTTTTGCCCTGCACGGCCGTAGCCGCAGATGATCACGTGGCCACTCTGCTTGATGCTTTGCGTCGCAATGCGCGTCATTTGCAACGACTGCCGCAACCATTCAGTCGATGAAAGCCGCAGGACGATCCGGTCGGCGTTCTGGATGATGAACGGCGCGGCCAGCATGGAAAGGAGCATCGACGAAAGAATGGCTTGCAGCAGCACCGGCTCGACCAGATGTTTGTCGAGAATCAGGTTCAGCAGCACAAAACCGAACTCACCGGCTTGGGCCAAGTTGAGGCCGGTACGCATTGCCACGCCCGGCGGCGAGCCGAACAGCCGCGCGAGGCCGGTGATCATCACGGCCTTCAGCAGAATTGGCAGGATGAAAAACGACGCCACGAGAAACGGGTGTTCCCAGATCACGCGCGGATTGAGCAGCATGCCCGTGGTCACGAAAAACAGCCCGAGCAGCACGTCGCGGAACGGCTTGATGTCCTCTTCCACCTGATGCCGGTAAGGCGTTTCCGCGATCAACATACCCGCGATAAACGCGCCGAGCGCGAGCGAAAGGCCAAATTTATCGGTAATGAACGCCGCGCCCAGCGTGACCAGCAGCAGGTTCAGCATGAACAGTTCTTGCGAACGCCGGCGCGCGACAATATTGAACCAGCGCGTCATGAACTTCTGACCGATGAACAGCAGCACCGTCAACGCGACCACGATCTTGATGGCGGCGAGTGCCAGCCAAAACGCCAGCTCCTTCGAATTGCCGTTGCCGAACGCCGCGATAATAATCAGCAGCGGCACCACGGCCAGATCCTGGAACAACAACACGCCGAAGATGTTCCGGCCATGCTCGGATTCCAGTTCAAGCCGTTCGGCCAGCATTTTTGAAACGATGGCAGTGGACGACATCGACAATGCGCCGCCCAGCGCAATGCTTGCTT
This sequence comes from Caballeronia sp. SBC1, assembly GCF_011493005.1. NCBI lineage: Bacteria > Pseudomonadati > Pseudomonadota > Betaproteobacteria > Burkholderiales > Burkholderiaceae > Caballeronia > Caballeronia sp. SBC1. The sequence continues at coordinate 412,736 of NZ_CP049156.1, read as the reverse complement.
CCCACGACATGTCCGTCCAGAACCTCGCGATCCAGCCGATCAAGACCGCGATCGCTATCGTCCCGGCGACCTGACTGGCGCCGAGACCGAACACAATGCGTCGCATCGAACGCAATTTCGATAACGAGAATTCAAGCCCGATGGAAAACATCAGGAACACAACGCCGAATTCCGCGAGATGCTGCGCGCGGTCGCTATCCGGCGCGATGCCGGCGGCGTGCGGTCCGACAATGATCCCGACCGCCAGGTAACCCAACATGGGCGGCAGGTTGAAAAAGCGGAATACGACGACCCCTGCCACTGAACACAGCAGCAACAGCAACGTCATTTCAAGCGGGGAAGTCATCCGTCTAGCGTCCTCGTTTGTTGCCGGATGGCGGCTCGAGGAGCACATCCGGATCTTGTGTTTTTTAACGCGCAGAAGCGCTGCGCGCAACAAAACACACGGCCTTTCGGGGGCGGATGAGCGGCTGAAAGCCGCCCCGTGTCCGGCGCGGCGCAAAGATGCCTTTGTTATACTTCGCGCATGATAGCGAAAATCAATGGCGACCGGGCACTCGCGCTGGCTCGCACCGTGCTCGAAATTGAAGCCGACGCTGTGCGCGGCCTGTCCGCACAACTCGACGATAACTTCACCGGCGCCGTCGAATTCCTGCTCGGATGCAAGGGCCGCGTGGTGGTGTCGGGTATCGGCAAATCCGGGCATATTGCCCGCAAGTTCGCGGCAACGCTCGCGAGCACCGGCACGCCCGGCTTCTTCGTTCATCCGGCTGAAGCGAGCCACGGCGACCTCGGCATGGTGACCGCCGACGACGTGTTTATCGCCATGTCGAACTCGGGCGAAACCTCGGAACTCGTTGCCATTCTGCCCATCATCAAGCGCCTCGGGGCAAAATTGATTGCCATCACCGGGCGGCCGGAATCAAGCCTCGCGAAACTGGCCGACGTGCATCTGAATGCGCACGTCGACAAAGAAGCCTGCCCGATGAATCTCTCGCCAACCGCCAGCACGACCGCCGTGCTCGCGTTGAGCGACGCACTCGCGGTCGCTGTCCTCGACGCCCGCGGTTTCGGCCCCGACGACTTCGCCCGCTCGCATCCGGGCGGCGCGCTCGGCCGGCGCCTGCTCACTTATGTACGCGACGTGATGCGCATCGGGCCGGAAGTGCCAGAAGTGCCCCTGACCGCAACCGTCTCCGACGCCCTCTTCCAGATCACCGCCAAGCGCATGGGCATGACGGCTGTGGTCAACGAAAAGCGTCATGTGGAAGGCATCTTCACCGACGGCGACCTGCGCAGGATTCTTCAGCGTGACGGCGATTTCCGTGCGCTGCCGCTGATCGATGTCATGACACGTCATCCGCGTACGATCGGTCCGGACCATCTCGCGGTGGAAGCAGTGGAACTGATGGAGCGTTATCGCATCAATCAGATGCTGGTCGTCGATGAAAACGCGATCCTGATCGGCGCCCTGAACATGCACGACCTCTTTTCCAAGAAGGTAATCTGATGTCGACCTTGTCTTTCACGCCGGACATTGCCGTGACGGAAAACGCGCACGACCGCGCGAGCCGCGTGAAACTGATGATTTTCGACGTCGACGGCGTGTTCACCGACGGAAGCCTGTTTTTCACCGCTGACGGCGACGCCATGAAATCCTTCAACTCGCTCGACGGTCACGGCGTGAAAATGCTGCAATCGGCGGGCGTGCAGACAGCGATCATCACCGGGCGCAACTCCGGCATTGTCGCGGCACGGGCGCGTGAACTCGGCATTACGCACCTGCATCAGGGCGTCGCAGACAAAACTATCGCGCTCGCCGAATTGCTGCAAACCACGGGTATTCCAGCGACCGAATGCGGCTACATGGGTGACGACTGGCCCGATCTCGCCGTGATGCGGCTGTGCGGTTTCGCAGCCGCTCCCGCCAACGCGCATGAGGAAGTGCTGAACCGCGTGCATTTCGCCACCACCAAGCGCGGCGGCGAAGGTGCGGTGCGTGAAGTCTGCGACGCTATCCTGCGCGCCCAGAATCGCTACGACGGCCTGCTTGCCGCGGCTATCGGAACCTGAATCCCATGCAACGACCCAAAAAATTGACGTCGGCGCTGCCGCTGGTCGCACTGGCTGCGCTGGCAGCCATCACCTACTGGCTGCTGCAGGCCACGTTGCCCAAGCCCCAGGAACCGGAGCGCCCGAAGGAGCACACGCCCGACTATTTCGCGACGAACTTTTCGGTTTCGGAACTCGACACCACGGGCACAACGCAGTATCGGCTGACCGCGATTTCGATGGTGCATTACGAGGACGATGAAGTCAGCGACCTCACGAAACCCGCAATGCGCATGTTCCAGCCGCTGCGGCCGACCGTGACGGCAACGTCCGAGCGCGGCACGGTGAACGGCGACGTCTCGATTGTCGACTTGTACGAGAATGCCCACATTTTGCGCGTGGCGGGCTACGGCGACCCGCAGATGACAGCGGATTCCGAGCACTTTCGCATCCTTGTGAACGACGATGTCATCGAAACAGAAAAGCCGGTTAAACTTCAGCGCGGTCCGTCCGTGATGACGGGCGACGGCATGAACTACAACAACGCGACCCGGGTAATGAAGCTTTTTGGGACGGTACGCGGCCAGATCGCTGCTTCCGATACCCTCGGCACCTCATCCAAATAACCCCGGCAGTTCCGACGAATTGCGCTTAATCCATTCAAGTGTGACTGCATGAACAAACCGTTTCTCCGACCCGAATCCGGCCGTCTGTGCGCAGCGCGCGCTGCATTTTTGCGCCGCGCCGCACGTATCGTGCAATTCGGGATCACGGCAATATGCGTAGCGTTGCCGCTGGCGGCATTTGCCCCAGCCGCACACGCCGAACGCGCCGACAACGACAAGCCGCTGAATATTGAAGCGGACAACATGACCTATGACGACCTGAAGCAGGTCAACATCTTCACGGGCCACGTTGTCGCGACCAAAGGCACGATCATCATCAAGGCCGACCGTGTCGACGTGACGCAGGATCCGCAGGGGTATCAATACGCAACCGGCACATCTACCGGCGGCAACCTCTCGTATTTCCGCCAGAAACGCGACGGCCTCGACGAATATATCGAAGGCAATGCGGTGCGGATCGACTACGACGGCAAGCAGGATCTCACCACGCTGACCACGCGCGCTGTTGTGCGCCGCCTCGTGGGCCTTACTAAAATCCAGGACGAAGTGCACGGCAGCGTGATTACCTACGACGGCCAGAAAGACTTCTATACAGCGAAAGCCGGACCTGACGTCGCCGGTCCAGGCAACCCGACTGGCCGTGTGCGCGCCATGCTCGCTCCGCGCAACGGCGGCGCCGCGCCGCTGACCGGCGCACCGGCCACCCTGACGCCGTCCACCAAGATGCAAGGAACGCAGCAGCCGTGAATTCGCCCGCCATGCCTCACCGTAAGCCGGCCGGCACGAGCAGTTCGCTCACCGTCCGCAACCTGAAAAAACGCTACGGCTCGCGCACGGTCGTGAAAGACGTCTCGCTCGACGTGAAAAGCGGCGAAGTCGTCGGATTGCTCGGACCAAACGGCGCAGGCAAGACAACGTCGTTCTATATGATCGTCGGGCTGGTGCCGCTGGACGCAGGCGAAATCCTGCTCGACGGCACGTCGATCAGCCTGCTGCCCATTCACAAGCGTGCGCGTCTCGGGCTCTCGTATTTGCCGCAGGAAGCGTCCGTGTTCCGCAAGCTCACCGTCGAGCAGAACATTCGTGCTGTGCTTGAACTGCAGACGGACGAGAACGAAAAGCCGCTCTCCAAACAGGGCATTACGGATCGCGCGGAAGCGTTGCTGGACGAACTTCAGATCGCGCATCTACGTGAAAACCCGGCTTTGTCGCTCTCGGGCGGCGAACGGCGGCGGGTGGAAATTGCCCGCGCACTCGCGACCAATCCGGCGTTTATCCTGCTGGACGAACCGTTTGCCGGCGTCGACCCAATCGCCGTGCTCGAAATCCAGAAAATTGTGAAGTTCCTGAAGCAGCGCAACATTGGCGTGCTGATCACGGACCACAACGTGCGCGAGACGCTCGGCATCTGCGATCATGCGTACATCATCAGCGACGGCAGCGTGCTCGCAGCGGGCGCGCCAAGCGATATCATCGAAAATGAGAGCGTGCGGCGCGTTTATCTCGGCGAACATTTCCGCATGTGACGGCGGGGGCCAAGCGTCTTTCGGCCCTTGCAACACCGCTGAGGACGGCGTCCCGCGCCGCCAGCAAATCTTACGTGCCGCCCGCGAGGCGGCACTTGTTTTTGGTCGATCCCCGCGAGGTGTCGCGCCCGTGGCAAACTCTCTACAATGATTAAAACCTTGCCATGAAAGCCAGCCTCCAACTTCGCCTGTCGCAGCATCTTGCGCTGACCCCACAACTGCAGCAGTCCATCCGGCTGCTGCAGCTGTCGACGCTTGAGTTGCAGCAGGAAGTCGCGATGGCTGTCGCGCAAAATCCGCTGCTCGAGAACGAGGACGACTGGACCACCAGCCCGCTACGCGTGGCGGCGGACGGCTCGCTGATCACCTCGGCGGGGGCATCGGTGAACGCACCCGATTCCATGATGAGCAACGGCACGTCGTCGAGCAGCAGCACGAGCACGACTGACCGTTCCGAAAACGGTGAGCCCCAGGGCGTAGACGAATACAACGGCATGAGTTCGTCGGACAACGGACCGGATTCGAGCTCGTGGAATCTGGAAGATTACGGCCGCTCGAATAGCGGTTCGGACGACGACGACCTGCCGCCGCTGCAAATCCACGAATCCACCACTACCCTGCGCGATCACCTGGCGTCGCAACTGCGCATGACGAAGGCGAATCAGCGCGACCGTGCGCTGATCACATTCCTGATCGAATCGCTCGATGAAGACGGTTACCTCACGTCGTCGCTCGAGGAAGTGAAGGCGGATCTGCCGGATGAACTGGAAGTCGATGTCGACGAACTGAGCGCGGCGCTCGCGTTGCTGCAGAGTTTCGATCCGCCGGGAGTGGGCGGCCGTTCGGCATCCGAATGCCTGAAGCTGCAGTTGTTACGGCTTGAACCAACGCCTATTCGTACCCTGGCGCTCGATATTGTGATGCACCATCTGGAACTGCTCGCGGCACGCGATTTCACGCGTTTGCGCAAGCAGCTCAAAGCCTCGGACGACGCACTGCGCGACGCCCATTTGCTGATCCGCTCTCTGGAACCGTTCCCCGGCGCCGTGTTCGGAAAGAGCGAAGCTGACTACGTCGTTCCTGACATCCTGGTGCGCAAGATGTCCAGCGGCTGGACGGCAGAATTGAATCCGGAAATCGTGCCAAGGCTTCGCATCAATCACCTCTACGCGAATATTTTGCGCAACAATCGCGGCGACCCGGGCAGTGGTTCGTTGCGTCAGCAGCTGCAGGAAGCGCGCTGGCTGATCAAGAATATTCAACAAAGATTCGAGACGATTCTTCGCGTTGCGCAGGCCATTGTGGAGCGTCAAAAGAACTTTTTTGCGCATGGCGAAATTGCAATGCGGCCCTTGGTTTTGAGGGAGATTGCTGATACGCTGGGTTTACACGAATCCACTGTCTCACGTGTGACAACCGGTAAGTACATGCTGACCCCGTTCGGGACGCTGGAATTTAAGTACTTCTTCGGATCGCACGTTTCAACCGACACGGGTGGCGCGGCATCGTCCACGGCGATCCGGGCACTCATCAAGCAACTGATAGGAGCCGAAGACTCAAAATCTCCTCTTTCAGACAGCCGCATCGCAGAGTTGCTGGCAGAACAGGGATTCGTGGTCGCGCGCCGTACGGTCGCCAAATATCGCGAAGCTCTGAAAATTCCGGCAGTGAACTTGCGAAAGTCTCTGTAGCCCGCTGCATGTTGCGGCGGGCCTTTACCGGCCGCGTCGCGAAAGCGCGAACGAGCCGGCCGATGCGTCCCGATCCGTTCCGCCGTTCAATTGAATGAGCACGAACGGGCAAGCAGCGACCGGTTTGAGCAGCGTGATAACGACCAGGCGGCCATTAGCTTGGAGAGCAACTATGAATCTGCAGATCAGTGGACACCATCTCGAATTGACGCCTGCGTTGCGAGAATATGTGATCACCAAACTGGATAGAGTGCTTCGGCATTTCGATCAGGTGATCGATGGCAGTGTGGTCCTCTCGGTCGACAATCATAGGGAAAAGGACAAGCGGCAAAAGGTCGAAATCAACCTGCATCTGAAGGGCAAGGACATTTTCATCGAGAGTTGTGACGTTGATATGTACGCGGCCATCGACCTGATGGTCGACAAGCTGGACAGGCAGGTGCTTCGCCACAAGGACAAGATCCAGGGCCACGCACACGCCACAATGAAGTACGGACACGAACCGCAGGAAAGCGAAGTTCCGGCGCCGTAAGGTACTGTGAACGGTTAGAGGAATGATTCAAATGGGTTGAACGGCGCATCGGCTGGAGGTTTTTTCGATGCGCCGGATTCCGGAACCATGTTGGCCGGAGCCCATCAGTCCGATAGTCGGCACGAGCCGCCTGAAAGCAGGCGGCTTTTTTTGTCACCACCGGTTTCGGGCAGTTTTTTGCAACAACCGCGGTGAGTTGGAGCAAAACAGCAAGCGTTGCGTTATGCGTAACAAACGTATCCAGCGTATGGCGCGCCGCACCATCGCTGATTGCGCTGTTCTATAATGGTCCGGTTAGTACCGAGGTTAGTACCGGGTACCGGGGTTGTTAATCGGAGTGAAGCGAGACTTTGATCTCCCGCGCATTCCTTACCAAAATCGCCGTGAGCGTTTCGTGCAGGTTCTGCAGCCGCCACGATGAGGAGAATTCAGGCCACGCATCTGCCTGCCAACATGAATCGTTTAGCCAAATTTCTTCCCCTCGAAAATGTCGTCCTCGGACTGTCCGTCACCAGCAAGAAACGTGTATTCGAGCAAGCGGGCCTGATCTTCGAGAACCAGAACGGCATTGGCCGCAGTATCGTCACCGACAATCTCTTTGCGCGCGAGCGCCTTGGCTCGACCGGTCTCGGCGAAGGTGTGGCCATTCCCCACGGACGCATCAAGGGCCTGAAGCATCCGCTCGCCGCCTTCGTGCGCCTGGCTGAGCCAATTGCTTTTGAGTCGCCGGACGGGCAACCCGTGTCGCTGCTGATCTTTCTGCTTGTTCCCGAGCAGGCCACGCAACAGCACCTCGAAATCCTCTCGGAAATAGCCCAACTGCTTTCCGACCGGGATGCACGCGAACGCCTGAATACTGAAGAAAACCGTGAGGCACTGTATCAGGTGCTCACGCAATGGCAGCCCTGAGCTCTCCCGAGCCAGACCTCGTGCTGGACTTGAAGCCGGGGAGTTGAGCCGACCCGGCGTGAGACCAGGCCGAACGGCCCTCTCGCGCCGCCGGCCCTTCTAGCGCACAATCAGTCCTATTGAGCGGAGCATTGAAGAGACCAAATCCGGCTCTTCAATTGCCCCATGCTCGCGGCCTCTCTCGGAGTTCCGGCCCTCATGGATACGTCCAGCATCAACGCCCAGAGCATTTTCGACGACAACGCAGCCGCGCTGAAACTCAGCTGGCTGACGGGTCACGAAGGCTGGGAGCGTGGCTTTTCGACTGAAACGGTCGCCAATGCAACGTCCAGCGCCGATCTCGTCGGGCACTTGAACCTGATTCACCCCAACCGTATCCAGGTACTCGGCGACGCCGAGATCAACTACTACCAGCGTCAGTCCGACGAAGACCGGTCGCGCAACATGGCTGAACTGATCGCGCTGGAACCACCGTTCCTGGTGGTTGCGGGCGAGGTCGGCGCGCCCCCGGAACTGGTTCTGCGCTGCACTCGCTCGTCCACCCCGCTCTTTACCACGCGCATGTCCGCGGCCGCGGTGATCGACAGCCTGCGCCTCTATATGTCGCGGATTCTTGCTCCGCGCGCCACGCTGCACGGCGTGTTCCTCGACATCCTCGGCATGGGCGTGCTACTGACCGGCGACTCCGGTCTCGGCAAAAGCGAACTCGGGCTCGAGTTGATCAGCCGCGGTCACGGTCTTGTCGCTGACGACGCCGTAGACTTCGTGCGCCTCGGTCCGGATTTTGTCGAAGGGCGATGCCCGCCGCTGCTGCAAAACCTGCTGGAAGTCCGCGGCCTCGGCCTGCTGGATATCAAGACCATCTTTGGGGAAACCGCCGTTCGGCGGAAAATGAAACTCAAGCTGATCGTTCAGCTTGTGCGTCGTCCAGACGGTGAATTTCAGCGGCTGCCACTGGAAAGCCAGGCGGTCGACGTGCTCGGTTTGCCGATCAGCAAGGTCACTATCCAGGTGGCTGCAGGCCGAAATCTGGCGGTGCTGGTGGAAGCGGCGGTGCGCAACACGATCCTGCAACTGCGGGGTATCGATACCCTCCGCGACTTCATGGATCGTCAGCGCCTTGCGATGCAGGACCCCGAGAGCCAGTTCCCCGGCAAGCTGATCTGAACGATTGAGCTGGTGAGGCCGGCGGCTCTAGCACCCAGCCGCCAGGACCCGAACTTTTTGCGTATTTTGCTTCGAGCGAACGAGTCCCTATTCATGCGCATCATTCTGATTACCGGTATTTCCGGCTCCGGCAAATCTGTCGCCCTGAACGCGCTCGAAGACGCCGGCTACTACTGCGTCGACAACCTGCCGCCGCGCTTCCTGCCCGAGCTCGCGGCGTATCTCAGCAGTCAGGGGCAGCCGCGTCTGGCCGTTGCTATCGACGCACGTTCGAGCCGCTCGCTCGACGAAGTGCCTGCCATCATCAAGGACCTGTCGCAAGCGTTCGACCTGCGGGTACTGTTTCTCAACGCCAGTACGCAGTCGCTGATCCAGCGCTTTTCCGAGACCCGCCGCCGCCATCCGTTGTCGGGTTCGCCGGGTCACGATGCCGACGTGGGCGTCCTGACGTCGCTGGGTGAAGCGATCGAACGTGAACGCGAGCTCGTCTCGGGACTCGCCGAATTCGGCCATCAGATCGACACAAGCAACCTGCGGGCGAACGTGTTGCGCGCGTGGGTGAAAAGTTTTATAGAGCAGGAAACGGCCGGGCTCACGCTGATGTTCGAGTCGTTCGGATTCAAGCGCGGCGTGCCGCTCGACGCTGATTTCGTCTTCGATGTCCGTACGCTCCCGAATCCCTACTACGACCACGAACTGCGACCGCTGACGGGCCTGGACCAGCCCGTTATCGACTTTTTGTCCGCCCAGCCGATGGTCCACCAGATGATTGACGACGTGGGCACGTTCATCGCCAAATGGCTGCCGCAATTTCGTGACGACAACCGTAGTTACCTGACGGTGGCTATCGGCTGCACGGGCGGCCAGCATCGCTCTGTATTCATCGCCCAGGCGCTCGCCGCGCGCTTCGGGGACAAGGCTAATGTGATTGTGCGGCATCGCGACGCGCCCATCGATGTGGATGGACACGTCGCGCCCATGCAAACCTGATCGCCTTCGGGCGGCCTTTTTAAAGAAGCGCGCGATGTCGACCAATCCCCTTCTCGCCGAACTGCCGTTGTTTCCGCTGCATACCGTGTTGTTTCCGGGCGGCCACCTTCCCCTGAAAATCTTCGAAGCCCGCTATCTCGATATGGCGCGTGCGTGCTTGCGCGAAGGCACGCCGTTCGGCGTGTGCTTGTTGAAGAGCGGTAATGAGATCGCGTCGCCGGGGGACCCGTCGGTGCCTGAGAACATCGGTTGCCTGGCCGAGATCACGCAGTGCGACGTGGACACGTTTGGCATGTTGTTGGTGCAGGCGCGCGGCACGACACGGTTTCGACTGTTGTCGCATCGTGTGGAGCCGAGCAATTTGCTCGTGGGCGTAGCGGAAACCATTGGCGACGACACGCCGATGGACGACGCGGAAGCGTTGCTGAAGTTCGGTGCGTGCGCGGAAGTGCTGGAGCGGATCATCGATGCAATCAAAGCGCGCGAGCCGAAGGACCTGCCATTCACCGAGCCCTTCCTTCTCGACGATCCGACGTGGGTATCCAACCGTTTATCCGAGATCCTGCCGATCCCCATGCGCGCCCGGCAAAAGCTGATGGAGCTTGAAGACGCGGCCGCGCGAATCGATGTCGTGCATCACTATATGCAGCAGCATCAACTACTTTGAAGCGGCTTTAGAAGCGCGTCATATCAAATCAGCGAACCCTGCAGCGCATCAAGCAGTTTGCGGACTGGCGCAGGCACGCCGTACGCATCGATATTCGCAAGCGGCGCCCACACGGTCCGGTTATCAGCAGCGTCGGGCACACCGGTCGCCCGCCCGAGACGCGGCTCAATATCCAGCTTGAAATGCGTGAACGTGTGCGTGAAGGGACTCAACCGCTGAAGCTCGGCCGACCCGCCAAAGCTATGTGAGACTGCCGCGAGCGCGTCTTCATTCTCTGCTTCCGGCAGGCTCCATAGACCGCCCCAGATGCCCGTCGGCGGACGCTTCTCAAGCAGGACGCTATCCCCGTCCTGCAACACCAACATCCAGGTCTTGCGCGTCGGCACCGTCTTTTTTGGGCGCGACGCGGGCAATTCCTTTTGCCGTCCGGTCACGTTCGCCACGCAATCGGCGGCAAACGGGCAGCGCGCGCAATCCGGCTTGCCACGCACGCACAGCGTTGCGCCGAGATCCATCAAACCTTGCGTGTACGCGGTGACTTCGTCCTTGTGCGCAGCGTCGGGAAGCAGCGATTCGGCGAGTGTCCACATCGTGTTTTCCACGCGCTTTTCGCCCGGAAATCCGTCGATACCAAACACCCGCGCGAGCACCCGCTTCACGTTGCCATCGAGGATGGTCGCGCGGGCGCCGAACGCGAACGACGCAATAGCCGCCGCCGTCGAACGCCCGATACCCGGCAGTTCAGCCAACTCATCTACACCGCGGGGAAACTCGCCGCCATGCTCCATCGATACAACGCACGCGCATTGATGCAAATTTCGCGCGCGCGAGTAGTAGCCGAGGCCAGCCCAGAGCGCCATGACGTCGTCGAGCGGCGCGGCGGCGAGCGCGTTGACGTCGGGGAAACGGTCGAGAAAACGCGCGTAGTACGGAATCACAGTCGATACCTGCGTCTGCTGCAACATGATTTCGGACAACCAGATCCGATAGGCATCGCGCGTGTTTTGCCACGGCAGGTCGTGACGGCCGTGAACACGTTGCCACGCGATCAGGCGCGTGGAGAAGTCAGTGAGCTGGAGCATGGAGCTAGCGCTGGCAGCGCGGGCAAAAGTACGTGGATCGCTGGCCTTGCACGATTTGTTTGATGGCCGTTCCGCAAACATGGCACGGCAAACCCGCGCGATCATAGACGAAATAATCGAGCTGGAAATAGCCCGATTCGCCGTTGCTGCCCACGAAATCGCGCAACGTGCTGCCGCCCTTTTCGATCGCTGCGGCAAGCGTTGTACGCACGGCGTCGGCGAGGAGATCGTAGCGCACGAGCGAGACGCGCCCGGCAGCGACCGTGGGCCGTATGCCGGCGCGAAACAGGCTCTCGGACGCATAGATGTTGCCCACGCCGACGACCATCGTGCCCGCGAGCAACGCCTGCTTGACGGACACCTTGCGCCCCCGCGTTTGCCGGTACATCAGCGCGCCGGAAAACTCTGGAGTGAATGGCTCCACGCCCAGGCCTGCCAGCAGCGGATGGTCGAGCACGTCGCCATCTGCGCGCGAATGCCAGAGGACTGCGCCAAAGCGCCGCGGATCGCGAAAGCGCAAAATGAAATCATCGAAGATCAGGTCGATATGATCATGCTTCGCCGCATCCGGCGGCCGCGGCACGTTACGCAATACCCGCAGCGTCCCGGTCATGCCCAGATGCACGATCAGCCAACCTTCGGAGGTTTCGAACAACAGGTACTTGCCGCGCCGCTCGACTTTTTCGATTTTCAGCGCCTTCATCGTCTTTGCGAGATGCGGCGGAATTGGCCAGCGCAGCGCCGGTGTACGGACATCGACACGCTCAACCCGGCGTCCGGCGACGAACGGTTCGATCCCGCGTCGGGTTACTTCGACTTCCGGCAACTCTGGCATGTTTTACTGGTCTGTAACTTGCTGTGGGATGTGCGCGTATTGTAGCGAGCGCGTTACAATCGACTGAAACATTGATCGGATTTCCATGAACTTGTCCTTCGTAAAGTTGTTTTCGAAGCAGCGTGCAGCGACCGCTCGAACGAGCGCTACACGCGGTAAGCCGGTCTACCCGAGCAAACTCGCGGCCGCGGTGGCGCTCGCGGTGGCAGCGTTTGCGCTTGCGCCTGCCTACGCGCAGGACCCCGCGCAACTTCCAGCGTCTGACGACGACCAGTCCGCCATCAGTGCAGCGGACCTGATCACCGCGCCGCCCACGGGCAAGGAAGTACAGGACTTGCCGAATGTCGCTGCGTCCAGCCAGATCGTGTTCCAGGTGCTCGCGGCGGAGGTCGCGTTGCAACGCAATCAGGCAGCGCCGGCCTATCAAACTTATCTCGCCCTCGCTCGCGACACGCACGATCCACGCTTCGCGCAGCGCGCGACCGAGATTGCGATTGCCGCACAAAGTCCCAACGACGCGCTGACGGCCGTCCAACTCTGGCAGCAGTTCTCACCGAATTCGGAACGCGCGGCGCAGTTGAGCGCGTCGCTGCTGATCCTCTCCGGCAAGCCCGACGACGCCAAGCCGATCCTCACGACCGAGCTCGCGAAAATACCTGCCGAGCAACGTGGTGACGCAATCCTTTCGCTGCAAATCCTGCTTTCGCGCGGACCGAATCGCGTAGGCGGGTTGAATGTGCTGAAGGATCTGGTCAAGAACGATCTGGACCGGCCGGAAACGCAGTTGGCAATTGCCCGGCAGGAAATTGCCGCCGACGACCAGCCGGGCGCGAAGGCATCGCTTGAACAAGCGCTGAAATTGAAGCCCGACTACTTGCCTGCTGCGTTGGCGCTTGCGCGCATGGGGCCGAACGAACGCAACGAAGGTATTGCTTCGTTCGAGAAGTACCTGGAGAAGGATCCGAAGTCGCACGACGCGCGGCTTGCGCTGGCGCAACTGTATCTGTCGTCGGATCGTCTCGACGACGCCCAGAAGCAGTTCGAAATCATGCGCAAGAATGATTCGAAAGATCTGACGCCGCTGATGGCGCTCGCGCTGATCAACATTCAGAAGAAACAGCCGGACAAGGCGCAGGATTACCTGAAGCAATACGCGGCGGCCGCTGAAAGCACGCCGGGCGCCGATCCGGGGCAGGCTTATATCTATCTCGCGCAGTTGTCGCTGGAGAAGAAAGACGACGCGGCCGCGAACCAGTGGCTCGACAAGATTCCGCGTGCGAGCCAGCAGTATCTGCCGGCACAGGTCACGCGCGCGCAGATCCTCGCCTCGCACGGCAAGGTCGACGAAGCGCGCCAGTTGCTGGGCAGCCTGCAGACATCGGATCCTCGCGACCTGGCGCTGCTCGCGCGCACGGACGCCGCGATCCTCTTCCAGGCGCAGCGTTATCCAGAGGCGGAAGCTGCGTTGGCGAAGGCATCCACGGCATTCCCCGATGACCCGGACATTGCCTACGACTATGCCATGGCGGCCGAGAAGAACGGCCATTACGACACCATGGAAGCGCAGTTGCGCAAGCTGATGAAAGAGCAGCCGGACAATGCGCAGGCATATAACGCGCTCGGCTATTCGCTCGTCGACCGCAACGAGCGGCTGGACGAGGCGGAAAAGCTGATCGAGAAGGCGGTGGAACTTGCGCCGAATGACGCGTTCATCATGGACAGCCTCGGCTGGGCGAAGTATCGGATGGGCAATGATGCGGAAGCCGCCACCATCCTGAAGAAAGCGTACGATCTTCAGCCGAATGCCGAAATTGGCGCTCATCTCGGCGAAGTGCAATGGAAGTCGGGGCAGCAGGACCAGGCGCGCAATACATGGCGTCAGGCACAGAAGCTCGAACCCGGCAACGACACATTGTTGAAAACGCTCAAACGATTCCAGGTGAACGACCTTTGAACTTGATTGCAACGAATTTCCTGAGCGGCCAGCGCGCGCGTCGCGGCGCGCTGGCGCTGATGGCAGCAGGTGTGGTGGTGATGTCGGGGTGCGCGATCAAACCGCGCGTGCCGACTACATCGAATGCAGCTACCGCAGTCACGGCGCAGACCAGCCGTGCTTATCACGGCCGGTTCGCGGTCCAGTACAACGACCAGACCGGTCAGCAGCGCAACGCATACGGCAACTTCGACTGGCAGGAAACCGGAGACACCGTCACGCTGCAATTGCGTAATCCGCTTGGGCAAACGCTGGCTATCGTGACGTCGTCGCCGTCATCGGCCACGCTCGAACTACCGAATCGCGAGCCGCAGACCGCCGATAACGTCTCCGAGCTGATGAGCAAGACACTGGGTTTTGCGCTGCCAGTGGAAGGCTTGCGGTACTGGCTGCAGCCGTCGCCCGCGCCAACCTCAAGAGCGCGCACGACCATGGATTCGTCGTCGGAAAATGGCCGCCTGAAGGAAATCAAGCAGGACGGCTGGACCATCGACTACCTGGCCTACGCCGACGCCCCTGCGACCGGCGTAAAGCGCCTGAATCTGTCGCGCGCCGAACCGCCGCTCGACATCAAGCTCGTCCTCGACCAGTAACGCTTTAGTTCAACCGCATGCAGTCATCTTTATCGAGTTCATCGCCGGGCTCAGCGCGTCCGCTGGCCGATGCTTCGCTGCGCAACTGTCTCGCGCCGGCCAAGCTCAATCTGTTTTTGCATATCACGGGACGCCGCCCGGACGGCTATCACGCGTTGCAGACGGTGTTCCAGTTGCTCGACTGGGGCGACCGGCTGCACTTCACCCGTCGCGACGACGGCGTGATCACGCGTAAAACCGATGTTCCGGGCGTACCGGAGGAGGATGACCTTGTTGTGCGCGCTGCGCGTCTGCTGCAGTCAATAACGGGCAGCCCCCTTGGCGTAGACATAGAAATTGATAAAATACTGCCCATGGGCGCCGGTCTCGGCGGCGGCAGTTCTGACGCCGCGACCACGCTGCTCGCCCTGAATCGCTTGTGGGGCGTGGATTTGCCGCGGGAAGCGTTGCAGGATCTGGGGTTGAAGCTCGGCGCCGATGTGCCGTTTTTCATCTTCGGGCAGAATGCTTTTGCGGAAGGTGTTGGCGAAGCGCTGCAAGCCGTCGAGTTGCCGAAGCGGTTTTTTCTGGTGGTGAGTCCTGCGGTGCATGTTCCAACCGCTGCGATTTTTTCAGAGAAAGGGTTGACGAGGGACTCAAAAGTCCTCACAATTACGGACTTCCTTGCACAACATAGTTCTGACGCAGATTGGCCTGACAGCTTCGGCCGAAATGACATGCAGACAGTTGTGGTTGAGAAGTACGCGGAAGTAGCCCAGGTGCTGGAGTGGTTTTCGAATCTTTCACCTGCGCGAATGACCGGATCTGGAGCGAGCGTGTTTGCCGCTTTTCGTAGCAAAGCCGAAGCTGAGATGGCGCAAGCCAAACTCCCGGCAAGCTGGAAGAGCACAGTGACCGAAAGCCTGGATTCGCATCCTCTCTTCGCTTTCGCGTCGTAAAGTTTTGTTTTGCCGGGTTTGTCCTACGCTGCCCGACAAGACTCAAAGTTAGTGTAGGGGAGTCGCCAAGTTGGTTAAGGCACTGGATTTTGATTCCAGCATGCGAAGGTTCGAATCCTTCTTCCCCTGCCAAAATTTCTCGCGTTTTTCCTCTCGCCCCCAGCCAGAACAGGTGCACGATGAGCAGTGACGGCCTGATGGTATTCACTGGCAACGCGAACCCCGCGCTTGCACAGGAAGTCGTCAAAATCCTTGGAATCCCGCTTGGCAAGGCAATGGTTAGCCGTTTTTCCGACGGCGAAATCATGGTCGAGATCCAGGAAAACGTGCGCGGCAAGGACGTGTTCGTGCTGCAGTCCACCTGCGCACCGACCAACGACACGCTGATGGAACTCATGATCATGGTCGATGCGCTCAAGCGCGCATCCGCTGGCCGGATCACTGCAGCCATCCCGTACTTTGGTTATGCCCGCCAGGATCGCCGTCCACGTTCAGCTCGCGTTGCCATCTCGGCAAAAGTCGTAGCGAATATGCTGGAAATTGCCGGTGTGGATCGCGTCATCACCATGGACCTCCACGCCGACCAGATTCAAGGTTTCTTCGACATCCCGGTCGACAACATCTACGCCACGCCCGTGCTGCTCGGCGATCTGCGCAAGCAGAACTACGAGAATCTGCTGGTGGTGTCGCCTGATGTGGGCGGTGTGATCCGCGCCCGGGCACTGGCTAAGCAACTGAACACCGATCTCGCGATCATCGACAAGCGTCGCCCGAAGGCGAACGTCGCTGAAGTGATGAACATCATCGGCGAAGTGGAAGGCCGCACGTGCGTGATCATGGACGACATGGTCGACACCGCCGGCACGCTCTGCAAGGCAGCACAGGTTTTGAAGGAACGCGGCGCGACGAAGGTCTTCGCGTATGCCACGCACCCGGTTTTGTCAGGTGGCGCAGCAGAGCGGATCTCGGCATCGGAACTCGACGAACTGGTTGTGACCGACACCATTCCCCTCTCCGACGAAGCCCGGGCGTGCCCGAAGGTGCGTATTCTGTCGAGCGCGGGATTGCTGGCCGAAACGTTCTCGCGTATCCGTCGCGGCGACTCGGTGATGTCGCTATTCGCGGAAGGTTAAAAGTATTTGCGGTTAAGCGGGGCGTCAAAACTCTGCTGGGCTGCGTAATCGGTTCAGGCGAACGAAGGCCTGAACCGCTGCTCTGGGGCTGAACGCGAACACGCGGACAGCCCCATTTTCACTGCCTGGTCGCGGGCAGATTATGGAGTTGAATCATGAAAGTAGTCGCTTTTGAGCGCAATCTGCAAGGTACGGGTGCGAGCCGCCGCCTGCGTAACTCGGGCAAGACCCCGGGTATCGTATATGGCGCGAATGCTGAAGCACAGGCTGTCGAACTCGATCACAACGCCCTTTGGCACGCGCTGAAGAAAGAAGTGTTCCATTCGTCGATTCTCGACCTGGAAATCGCTGGCAAGTCGCAACAGGTTCTGCTGCGCGATGTGCAATACCATCCGTTCAAGCAAATGGTTCTGCACGTTGACTTCCAACGTGTCGATTCGAAGAAGAAGCTGCACACCAAAGTACCGGTCCACTTCTTGAATCAAGAAACGAATCCGGCTGTGAAGATTGGTGGCGCGGTGATCTCGCACGTTCTGAACGAAGTCGAAATCGAATGTCTCCCGGCTGACCTGCCGGAATTCGTCGAACTCGATCTGGCGAAGATTGAAGCTGGTCACACGCTGCACGTGAAGGACATCGTTTTGCCGAAGGGCGTGGCGCTGGTCGCTCACCTCGACGCGGAAAACCCGGTGATCGCTTCGGCGACCATCCCGGCTGCCGTCGTGTCCGACGAAGCTGCTACGGGTGGCGCTGCTGCTCCGAGCACAGGCGACAAGCCGGCTGCATAAGTCTGGCTGAAACCTGTCCGCTTGAGTCCGCTCGGGTCCGCCCACAAGAGCGGACGAAGTGACCCGCCGTTGCTCTGCTCCGGCGGGTTTTTTTTGGCCTTTTTCTGGTGCGGTTGAAATCACTACGCCGCCAAGATTGAACATGATCAAACTGATCGTCGGGCTCGGCAATCCGGGCGCCGAATACACCGCGACCCGTCACAACGCCGGCTTCTGGTTCGTCGATCAACTGGCGCGCGATGCCGGTGCGTCGCTTCGTGACGAACGCCGGTTTCACGGGCACTACGGCCGCGGCCGGCTCAATGGCCAGGAGATTCATCTGCTCGAGCCGCAAACCTTCATGAACCGGTCAGGGCAATCGGTAGTGGCGGTGGCGCAATTCTTCAAGATTTTGCCGGACGAGATCCTGGTCGCGCACGATGAACTCGACCTGCCGCCCGGCACGGTGAAGCTGAAACTCGGCGGCGGCAGCGGCGGCCACAATGGCCTGAAGGACATTTCCGCGCATTTGTCGGTGCAGCAATATTGGCGGTTGCGGATCGGCATCGGGCATCCGCGTGACCTCATTCCCGAAGCCTCCCGAGCCGGTGCGAAACCGGATGTGGCAAATTTTGTGCTGAAACCGCCGCGGCGCGAGGAGCAGGACGTCATCGATGCATCGATAGAACGCGCGCTCGCCGTCATGCCGTTCGCCATCAACGACGAGATGGAGCGTGCGATGATGAACCTGCATCGCAACGGCTGAACGCAACGTAGCAAGCAGTAGTGAACTCGCATCATCCCGTCCCGAAAGGACAAGTAAGGGACAATTAAGGAGCGAACCTTGAGCCGTTTCTGGAGCGATATCGTCAATAAGCTGACGCCGTATGTGCCGGGTGAACAACCCGCGCTAGAGCGTCCCGTGAAGCTCAACACGAACGAGAACCCCTATCCGCCCTCACCGCGCGTGGTCGATGCAATCCGACGCGAACTCGGCGAGGACGGTGATTCGCTCCGTAAATATCCCGATCCGACAGCGCATGCGTTGCGCGCGGCCATCGCACAGCATCACGGCCTGCGGGTCGAGCAAGTGTTTGTCGGCAATGGGTCGGACGAGGTTCTCGCACACACGTTCCAGGCGCTGCTCAAGCACGACAAGCCCATCCGATTTCCCGATATCACGTACAGCTTTTATCCCGTGTATGCGCAGTTATACGGCGTAGCGCTCGACGTCATGCCGCTCAACGCGGATTTCGGTATTGATGTGGACGACTATCGCGCGCCTAACGGTGGCGTGCTGCTCCCCAATCCGAACGCACCGACGGGCCGCGCGTTGCCGCTCGCCGAAATCAAGGTGCTGCTCGCGGCGAATCCGGATTCGGTTGTCGTGATCGATGAGGCGTATGTGGATTTCGGCGCGGAATCGGCGGTGACGTTGATCGATGAAAATCCGAATTTGCTGGTCGTGCAGACGATGTCGAAGGCGCGTTCACTGGCGGGCATGCGCGTGGGATTTGCGCTAGGACATGAGGCGTTGATCGAGGCGCTGACACGCGTGAAGGACAGCTTCAATTCCTATCCGCTCGATCGGCTGGCCCAAGCCGCAGCAATCGCGGCCGTTGAAGACGACGACTGGTTTCGCGAAACCTGCGCAAAGGTAATCGCTAGCCGCGAACGGCTGACGGCGGACTTGCAGGCTTTAGGCTTCGATGTGGTGCCGTCGGCTGCGAATTTCGTATTCGCGCGCCATCTGGAACACGACGCCGCCACGCTGGCCGCGCGCTTGAAGGAGAAGGAGATTTTCGTGCGGCATTTCAAGGCGCCGCGGATCGACCAGCATTTGCGCATCACGATCGGCACTGACGCCGACTGCGACACGTTGCTGGCAGGGCTGCGCGCACTGCTCTGAGGCGGCGCTTGTTGAGGGCGCTTGATGCCTGACGCTTGACGTTAAATCAAGCGCCCTTCGCTTTCATCAACGCGTGATATTTCGCCATCAGCTGGATGGCGTTTTCCTCATGCGCGGGATCGCGTGGAATGCAATCCACCGGGCACACTTGCTGGCATTGCGGTTCGTCGTAGTGGCCGACGCATTCGGTGCACTTGTTGGGGTCGATCACGTAGATATCGATACCCATCGAGATGGCGTCGTTCGGGCACTCGGGCTCGCACACGTCGCAGTTGATGCACTCGTCGGTAATGAACAGGGCCATGCTTTACTCTCTTCGCCCGGCATCTCAGCCGGCTTTTTCGGTGCCCGCGCGCCCTGGATGAGCGCGCTTAGTGCCCACTTCAGTGTCCACCTTAGTGGGCACATGAGTGAGCGTCTGAAACGCTTACGGCACCGTTGGGTCTTGCGCGATCGGACCAACTTTGTCCTGCAAGCGCTTTTCCACCGAGGGAAACACGAACTTGCTGACATCGCCGCCGAGTTGCGCGATCTCGCGCACGATCGTGCCCGAGATGAATTGATATTGATCCGATGGCGTCATGAACATCGTTTCGACGTCGGGCAGCAAATAACGGTTCATGCCCGCCATCTGGAATTCGTATTCGAAGTCGGAGACGGCGCGCAGGCCCCTCACGATCACACGCGCATTGTTCTTGCGCACGAAATCCTTCAGCAGCCCCTTGAAGCTCATCACCTGTACGTTCGGATAATGGCCCAATACATCGTGTGCTATATCCAGCCGTTCCGCCAAACTGAAGAACGGCTTCTTGTTCTGGCTATCTGCCACTCCGACCACCAGCGTATCGAAAATACTCGATGCACGTCGCACGAGATCTTCGTGACCGCGCGTGAGCGGGTCGAACGTTCCGGGATAAACGGCTACAACCATGGGGCATCTCCTCTTCTGATACTTCTTCTGGTGTGTCTTTCGCTACAGATTGGGCCGATGCCAGCATCGACAAGACCGCCGATACCACGTCGCCCGCTACGTCCATCAGACCCCGTCCGCCGTCGGCCGGACATTGCCCGCCAACATTTGGGAACGCGCATTATTCCTCATTTTCGCGCTGCAGCAAATGATAGCGGACCGCGCCAGCCTTGCCTTCGCGGGTAATCGCCCATCCGGACAACGCCGGCGTTTGCGCGGGATCGACGGGTTCACCCGATTCGATATACAGCGCGCCCCCCGGCGATACCAGTGGCACGGCCAGTTCAATAGCGCGCTGCAGCATGGTGGTATCGCCGAAAGGGGGATCGAGGAACACGACATCGAAGGAATTCGGCGCGAGGCCCGCGGCGAGCCGCAGCGCGTCCGCTTCCACGATTTCGATGTTTTTCGCGGCCAGGCGCGTCTGGTTCGCCTTCAGTTGCGCGACCGCGCGGCCGCTGCGTTCCACCATCAGCACGCGTAGCGCGCCGCGCGACGCCGCTTCGAAGCCCAATGCGCCGCTGCCGGCGAAGAGATCGAGGCAACATTTACCGTCGAGCGATTGGCCCAGCCAGTTGAACAGCGTCTCGCGGACCCGGTCCGGCGTCGGCCGCAGCCCGTCCAGGCTCAGAACGGGCAGCGGTGTGCGCTTCCAGTCGCCGCCAATGATTCGGATGGAATGCGCCTTGCCGCCGCGCGATGGCGCTGCTTCGCGGACTTTTGGTGCGCGCTCGGCGGTACGCTCGGCGCTGCGTTCGCGATTTCGCTCGGGACTGCGCTCTAATGTGCGGGTGATCGAGGAACGGGACATGGACGTACGTGGCGCGTGGATCGTGGGTATAGGCGGCGGGATGACCCGCGCGGGCCGGGTGAAAATGTCATCGGTTGCAGGAATTCGCATTCGCCGATGCGGGCACGTTACCACAGCCCTGCCGTGCCCGATGCAGGGGTCGCCGTCGGCGCGGACACTACGATCGGTGGCGGCTGATAAAATACGCGTCTTTCGCTTGTTTTGCGCACACGCCCGGCTCTTCCCGCTGTTTCCGGCGGCTTTTCGCGGCACGGCAGCCATCGCCACCTTTGCGTTCGCGTATTGTTTGTGTTTTGCGTCCGCTCGACGCAGGAACGCGGTTGCGACGGCATCGATAGAACGCGCCACCCCCACCACTGCAGACCATGTTCAGCTTTTTCAAACGATTAATAGGCAAATCGACCGATACCGATACCGATAAGCCCGAGGAAAACGAAACCGAAGACGCTGAAGGGCTTCGGCACGCGAGTTCGCCGGCGCAGCCGGTTGAAACCGCGCGGGAAGGCGCTGCGGTGACGGATCGGGCTTCGGGAACGCCATTGCGGGGTACGGGATTCGCTGCCGGTGCGCAGCGGATGCCGGACGCACCGGCGGGTGGGACGGGGTCCACGGCTGAAAACGGGCCATCCAGCGCTCCTGTGAAATCGCTTGACCGGCCGGCGCGTCCGGCTGACCTTGGCGGATTGGGTTCAGGATCGGGATCGGTTTCAGCTTCATCGGCGAATTCGGCTCAGAGCGCGCCTCACGCCTCAGACTCTCCGCTAGATAACGGAGCGCCCGCAGGCGCGCCCCTGTCTGCATCGAGCGCTTCGCTGCCGCACGCTACAACGCCGGTTACGCAAGAGCAGCCGGTAGCGTCAACGACCAAGGTAGTCCAGCCGACGCACACGGAAGCCCCCGGTGTAGCGACTGCAGGAACGCCCGCGCCGCTGACGCAAGCCCCGCCTGCGAGCGCAATACCCCTTCCGGCGAGCCCCGCCGCAGCCACCACGCCAGAAGCCAAACCCTACTGGCAGGGCCGCACGGCATCGCAATGGAAGGCGCCGGCAGAAACCGTCGTGATCGTGCCGCCGCCGGAACCCGAACCGAACGCGAAGCGTTCGTGGCTCACGCGGCTGAAAACCGGGCTATCGAAGACCAGTTCGGGCCTGACGGGGATTTTCATCGGCGCAAAGATCGATGAGGATTTGTATGAGGAACTTGAAACAGCGCTGCTGATGTCGGATGCCGGTGTCGATGCCACCGAGTATCTGCTTGAAGCGCTGCGTGAAAAAGTACGCAGCGAACGGCTTACCGATTCGATGCAGGTCAAGGCCGCACTGCGCTCGCTGCTCGCAGACCTGCTGCGGCCACTCGAGAAGTCGCTGATGCTCGGTCGCGCCCAACCGCTCGTGATGATGATCGCTGGCGTGAACGGCGCGGGCAAGACCACGAGCATTGGCAAGCTGGCCAAGCATTTGCAGCGCTTCGACCAGTCCGTGCTGCTCGCCGCCGGCGACACCTTCCGTGCTGCCGCACGCGAACAGCTCACGGTATGGGGACAACGCAACAACGTGACGGTGGTATCGCAGGAAAGCGGCGATGCAGCCGCCGTGATCTTCGATGCGGTCGGCGCCGCGCGTGCCCGCAAGATCGACGTGATGATGGCCGACACAGCGGGCCGCCTGCCCACACAGCTTCATTTGATGGAAGAACTGCGCAAGGTGAAGCGCGTGATCGCAAAGGCGCAGCCCGACGCGCCGCACGAAGTGCTGCTGGTTATCGACGCAAACACGGGCCAGAACGCGCTCGCCCAAGTGAAGTCTTTCGACGATGCGCTGGGCTTGACGGGTTTGATCGTGACCAAGCTCGACGGTACGGCGAAGGGCGGTATTCTCGCGGCCATTGCGCGGCAGCGGCCGATCCCGGTGTACTTCATTGGCGTGGGCGAGAAAGTCGAGGACTTACAGCCGTTCAGCGCCGACGAATTCGCGGACGCGTTGCTCGGAAGTTAAACCGGTGCCGCGGCCTGGCGTTCAGCCAGACCGTGGCCACGCGCTATCGGGACACTATCAGCGCCGCGGCAATCCACCACATCACAATCCCCACGATCACATCGAGCACCCTCCACGAGATATCTTTCTCGAACAACGGCTGGAGCAAGCGCGCACCGTACCCAAGCGCGGTGAACCAGATGATCGACGAGCACATTGCCCCTGCGGCAAACCACGCGTTCCCCGGCCAGCCGTAACGTGCACCAATGCCGCCGAGCAACACGACGGTATCGAGATAAACGTGCGGATTAAGCAGCGATAAAGCGAGCACCGTTGATATCGCTTTTAACGCCGTCTGTGATTCACCGTTCTCGGCGTGCAAATGCCCCGGTCCCTTCCACGCCGCGTGAAAAGCCCGCAAGCCGTACAAGAGCAGAAACATCGCTCCCGCCCATCGAATCACCCCAAGCAGCACTGGCGCTCGCGCGATGAGCGCCCCCATCCCGGCAATACCCAACCCGATCAGCAATACGTCGATCAGCGCGCAGATAAAAACGACCCAGCCCACGTGCCGCCGTTTCAAGCCTTGCCGCAACACAAAAGCGTTTTGAGCACCAATCGCGATAATCAGACTTGCGCCAAGCCCGGCGCCGGATAGAAAAACTGCTGTCGTCATTCGGCGTCCGGTTGCTGTCCGGGCGCGGCACGCGCGAACGCATCGATTTGCGCTGCATGATCGGCGATACGTTCGATCGTCGGATAACGGCTCATATCGAGATTAAAGCGTCGCGCGTTGTACACCTGCGGCACGAGGCACAGATCGGCGAGCGTGGGAGTATCGCCGAAACACAACGTGCCCACGCGCGAGTCGTTCGCGAGCCGCTTTTCAAGCGACTCAAAACCCGATTCCAGCCAGTGCCGGTACCACGTGTCTTTCGCTTCGTCGCCAACCTTCAGCGTGTGCTTCAGATACTTCAGTACGCGCAGGTTGTCGACGGGATGGATCTCGCACGCAATCTGAAGCGCGACCGAACGGATAAACGCCCGATCCAATGGCATGCCCGGCAACAAGGGTGGCTCAGGATGCGTCTCTTCCAGATATTCGATAATCGCAAGCGACTGCGTAAGCACATTTTCACCGTCGATAAACGTGGGCACGATGCCGTCCGGATTCAGCTCGCGATAGTCCGGCTTCAGTTGTTGCCCGCCGTCGCGCAGAAGATGGATAGGCGCGTACTCATAGGCGAGTCCTTTGAGATTCAGCGCGATCCGCACGCGATACGCCGCCGAGCTACGAAAATAGCTGTATAGCTTCATGGGTCCCCTCCGTTTTTATAGTCAGACCACGCGCACGGAAAACTCTCCGATTCCGTCGACACCGCCCTTCATCAGGTCGCCCTTCTGAATGGCGCCGACGCCTTCAGGCGTACCGGTAAAAATGAGGTCGCCCGGGAACAACTCGAATAGCGTGGACAGATACGCGATCGTGTCGCCCACGGACCAGATCAGTTGCGAGATGTCCGATCGCTGCTTCTCTTCGCCATTGACGGTGAGCCAGATCGCGCTTTTTTCCAGATGCCCAACTTTTGCTACCGGATGAATCGGACCGAGCGGCGCCGAATGATCGAAGCCCTTCGCCGTATCCCACGGGCGGCCTAGCTTCTTCGCTTCGGCTTGCAAGTCACGGCGCGTCATGTCGAGGCCGAGCGCGTAGCCGTAGACGTGATCAAGTGCTTTATCGGCAGGAATGTCCTTGCCTTGCTTGCCGATCGCCGCCACGAGTTCCATCTCGAAGTGCACGTTCTTCGACTGCGACGGATACGGGAATTCGCCGGTCGCACCGGGCGCGACGTACAGCACGGCGTCAGCGGGCTTACCAAAGAAAAACGGCGGTTCACGATCGGGGTCGTGCCCCATCTCGCGCGCATGCGCCTCGTAGTTCCGACCGACGCAATAAATCCGGCGAACGGGAAACTGGTCGCCGGAACCGACGACAGGCACTGCGACCGCGGGTGCCGGAGCAAATACGTGACTCATTGCGTTTTCTCCTGTTTGATGAAGCATCGACCTGAACCTCAAGTTTAACGTGCACAGTTGCGCATCGCGATTCGGCTGAACGGCCTATGAGCCCCAACGCGTCGCGCAGTAAAGCAAGCATGAGCGCGCCGCACGGTCTGCGATTCCCGTTGGGCGGTCCTAAGCCCACGATCATCGAAATGAGCGGCAAGCGCCCCGAAAACGATCCGCCAAACCGTTCGGCGACTTGCAAGCCCGGCTCAAATGCGGTACTGAATGTGATTCCTGTATTTCCAGAATTGCAGCGGCCTATCGCGTAGAGGCGATTCAGCTACCCGTACGCAGGCCGCTCAGACAAACCAATCAATGACCGACAGAGCCCCTTTCCCGTGCGCCCGTTTCATCAAGGAAATCGGCCGCGGGCCGAACGGCGCGCGAGCGCTGACCCGCGAGGACACGTACGCCCTCTACGAAGCCATGCTCGACAATCGCGTCTCCGATCTCGAACTCGGCGCCGTGTTGCTCGCGTATCGGGTGAAAGGCGAGACCGCCGCAGAACTGGCTGCGATGCTGGCGGCCGCGCATTGCTCGTTCGAACCGTTGCATATCCAGAACGGCCGCGACCACGCACGCCCTGTCTCGATCCCCACGTACAACGGCGCGCGCAAGCAGCCGAACCTCACCCCGCTGCTCGCGATGCTGCTCGCGCGGGACGGTGTGCCCGTGCTCGTGCATGGCGTAACGACTGACCCAGGGCGCATAACGAGCGCCGCGATTTTCGCCGAGCTGGGCATTCCGGAATCCACCTCCCACGATGAAATCGAGGACAACCTCGCCTCTCGGCGGCTGGCGTTCGCGCCGATCACCGTGCTCGCGCCCAAGCTCGCGCGCCTGCTCGCGATCCGGCGGATCATGGGCGTGAGAAATTCCACGCATACGCTGGTCAAGATCCTGCAACCGTTCGCGCAACCCGGTTTGCGGCTGGTGAACTACACGCATCCGGAGTATCGCGAGAGCCTGACGGGACTGTTCACCGAGCATCCCGATGCAGCCGCTGGCGGCGCCCTGCTCGCACGCGGGACAGAGGGCGAAGCGGTCGCGGACACGCGCCGGCAAGTGCAGGTGGACTGGTTCCACGACGGCCACGCGGAAACGCTCATATCGCCCGAGCGCTCCTCGCCGGACGCGCCCGTGGTGGCGTTGCCCGAGGCTCTCGATGCCGCGACCACCGCCCGTTGGATCGAAACCGTGCTGCGCGGTGAAGCGCCTATCCCGCCCGCGCTCGCGCGTCAGGCGGAGTTGATTGCGGATATCGTCAGGCGGTAGGGCATTCGCAAAAGCATTCTTCAGTCGAGAAAGCGTTTCTGTTGACAAAAGCGCGCGCCCTACGCTAATGTGCAGAAATGAGCTTTACCCAATTCCCCTCCCTTCGAATTACTCAGGGTCGCCTAGCGCGGCCCCTATCGCTACGTCTAGCGTAAGTCGCTAAACGTGGCGCCGCGCGTTCCTCGCGCGGTCCCTCCCGCAGTTTCGTAGTTCCCCTTTTGCAGTTCCCTTTTCACCACCCGTAGTCGTCTGCTTTCGTCCGTTCATCCACGGATCGAAAACGCGAGGATCACATGCACGCTGCATTTGCATCGTTCACGTTCGTCACCGGCGTCACCCACGCCATGGCACGTCGCGAACCTGAACAGCGCGCATCGGAACGATGCCGGCAAGCCACCGGCCACTCCTCCGCCTCGCAACGACTGCGCTTTCACGCGTACAACGCGTTCAGCCGAGGCCCACGATGATGATGCGCAACCCTTCCGAGAAATACCGCCCTTTCCCCCAGGTCAACCTCAACGGCCGCCGATGGCCCACTCGCACAATTGAGCGCGCGCCCATCTGGATGAGCACCGATCTGCGTGACGGCAACCAGGCGCTGATCGACCCGATGAGCATTGAAGCCAAGCTCGAATTCTTCGAGATGCTGGCGGCGGTGGGTTTCAAGGAAATCGAAGTGGGCTTTCCGTCGGC
This sequence comes from Caballeronia sp. SBC1, assembly GCF_011493005.1. Taxonomy (NCBI): domain Bacteria; kingdom Pseudomonadati; phylum Pseudomonadota; class Betaproteobacteria; order Burkholderiales; family Burkholderiaceae; genus Caballeronia; species Caballeronia sp. SBC1. The sequence continues at coordinate 385,537 of NZ_CP049156.1, read as the reverse complement.
ATCGCAGACGGATTTCGACTTCGTACGTAAGCTGATCATGGAAAAACGCATTCCCGCTGACGTAACCATTGAAGTGCTCGTGCAGTCGCGCCGCGAACTCATCGAGCGAACATTTGAAGCAGTGGAAGGCGCGCCCCGGGTGATCGTGCACCTGTACAACGCCATTGCACCGTCGTTTCGCAAGATCGTTTTCGCGCAATCCAAGGAAGAAACCAAGGCGCTCGCCGTGGAAGGCACGCGCATCATCAAGGAGTGCGCCGCCGCGCGCCCCGGCACGCACTGGATCTACCAGTATTCGCCGGAAACGTTCAGCATGACCGAGCTTTCGTTTTCTCGCGAAGTCTGCGACGCCGTCGCGCAAATGTGGCGCCCAACGCCCGACCACAAGATGATCGTGAATTTGCCGGCCACCGTGGAAGCGGCCATGCCGAACGTGTTCGCCGATCAGATCGAGTGGATGGATCGCAACATGAGTTTCCGCGACAGCATCGTGCTCTCTGTGCATCCGCATAACGATCGCGGCACGGCAGTCGCCGCCGCGGAACTCGCGATCCTTGCCGGCGCAGATCGCGTGGAAGGCTGCCTCTTTGGCAACGGCGAGCGCACGGGCAATGTGGATCTCGTCACGCTCGCGATGAATTTGTACACGCAGGGTATCGACCCCGGTCTGGATTTTTCGGATATCGACGGCGTACGCCGCGTGGTCGAGCGCTGCAACCAGATTCCCGTGCATCCGCGTCACCCGTACGCCGGCGATCTCGTGTTCACGGCCTTCTCCGGCTCGCATCAGGATGCCATCCGCAAGGGGTTCGCCCAGCGCGAAGCGGACACGGTGTGGGACCTGCCGTATCTCCCCATCGACCCTGCCGATCTTGGCCGCAGCTACGACGCCGTGATTCGCGTGAACAGCCAGTCGGGCAAAGGCGGCGCGACGTATCTGCTCGAACGCGGGCTGGGCTTCACGCCGCCGCGCCGCGTGCAGATCGAATTCAGCCACGTCGTGCAGAAAGTCGCCGACGCCTCCGGCGCGGAAGTCTCCGGCGATGCCATTTGCGCGTTGTTCAAGCGCGAATACTTCGACGCACAAGGGCCGGCGTCGCGGACGGATGCCTCGACCCTGCACTTCGATGGACGCCACGTGAAGCTGCCCGTCTCCGCAGTTGCCGACGAGGCGCACGCGCAGGCAATCGCTGCGACGGTAGCCAGCGTTGCGAATGTGGCGATCGAGGTGACATCGTTTGAAACCACCACGACCGCGAAGGGTGAGACGGCGGTGTTCATCGGCTGCAGGATTGACGATCAGGCGATGCGGTTCGGCGTCGCGGTGAATGCGAACGCGATTCAGGCAGTCGTCGATGCCATCGTCAGCGCGGTAAATCGCGTGAGCTGGGCCGGGAGCAAGGAAGTGGAAAGCGAAGCGGTAGCGGCGTGAGGCCGCGGCTTTCCAGTAACGAGTAGTGGGCAGTAGCTAGGAGGTGAGACGCGCTGAAGTTGGCTTGGAAAATAGGTAATGCCCGGTGATGGTGCCAGCGTCGCTTTCCCAAACCAGCCGAATCAGCGCGGCAGAAATTTGCGAAGCAGGCGATAAAACACGACAACCGGTATCAGCATGGCGACCGGCGCTCACAAGGCGCCGATCCGCCGGCCGAACCGCGACGCCCGACCGAACGGCGTCGAACCGGTGCTAATCCAGCGCCACGCGTGTTGCCTGCATCGCGAGCAACTGCCATTGCCCATCGACCTGAATATGAATGGCCGTGTACGCGATGGGAAACAGCAAGGCGCCGTTCTTCGACTCCATCTCGAGCAACGCGCGCCCATAAACGATCCACGTGTCCCGTCCGCCCGGTATCACATCCTGCGACTGGATCTCGATCTGCCGATAGCGCCGGCGCCCCGCCATGATCGCATCAATAAACTGACGCTTCGTCTCGCGCTTGCCATTGGTGTGAACATAGCTGGCGTTCTCCGACAGCAGCGCGTCCAGCAGTTCGCCGTCACCGTCGACCATCGCACGGAAACGCTCGCGCTCGAGTTCGCGGATCGCCTCGATGGGCGTATCGATAGGTTGTGCCGGCATCTGTCGATTCCTTTCGCGCTAGAGGAACCGATGGACGCGGTCCCCGTCAGAAGTTGTATTGCAAATATATCTGGCTGAAATTTATACCAGGATTCGGGTGTTCGATACCGCCGTTCGATAAATGCTGAAACCGGAAGCCTGCCTGATAGTTTTGATGTGCGCCGAATTGAGCCCCTACGCCCACGACATCGGCGAACTGAAAGGCCGAAGAGAAGGTACGCGTCTCGGTCTCGCGAACATGTGACAGGAGCCGTATGCCTACACCGGCTTCCACGTAGGGCCGAAACCATCCGGAACTCTTGATGAAGCGGAACATCGGGGTGAGACCAAATTCCCAGATGCCCGGATTCGAAGCCTGACTTTCGCGAATATCCCAGTAGGCCACGTGCGCTTCGCCCACAACAGTGAAGTGGAAACCGCCGATTTCCCACCAGGTCCAGTTGGGGTCCCAGACCGCACCGACATCTGCCTTCCGGACGTCATGGTCGGCAACCCCGCCGGCAATCTGTACGCCGAACTGATCAGCGTGGGCAGCGGCCGAAGCCAAGACCAGCGCACCAAACAAGGCACCGTAGAAAGAGCGCTTTTGCCAGACACTTTTGTTTTTCTGCATGAATACTCCGCGGCTGGATTCTCACAAGATGGGCTCGCCACCAACGCAGCAAGCCGTCATTTTAGAGACGGTCTCAAAAAACTGCTCGGAAGAGTTCTGCTGAACGGGCGAAACACGGAGTTAAGTTTCGTCGAATCCTGATTAGCGCGTAAATCGTGCGAAATCTTGCAAATTTCTTTCGGTAAGTTTGACAGTGACACCGTTTCGCGGTGTGCAACAGTCCGGGAAAGCACTTATTGGCTATTGGAGCGTTGATTCTAATAGCGTATGGGAACTTGGACACACAAGGGCTCTCTAATCCTTAGCACTCGAAATGGCAGAGTGCTAATATCGTGGCTAACCCGGTTTCTCATCGGGTTTTTTGTTGATAAGGAGCACACAAGCGTGACCAATGCGATGACCCTCCCGAATACTGGACACTCGGCGCCGGCCAAGGCCGCTTCGGCAGGTGCGCTGACGTTTGCGCAGTCGTCCATGTTGACTGGCCAGATCGGCAACATCGACGCCTACATTTCGGCTGTCAACCGGATCCCGATGCTAACGCCGTCGGAAGAACGTCAGTACGCCACCGAATTCCGTGAGAACGACAACCTGGACGCCGCGCGTCAGCTCGTGCTGTCGCACCTGCGCCTGGTGGTATCGATTGCCCGCAATTATTTGGGTTATGGGCTACCCCACGCCGACCTGATTCAGGAAGGCAATATCGGCCTGATGAAGGCCGTGAAGCGCTTCGATCCGCAACAGAACGTGCGGCTGGTGTCGTATGCCATGCACTGGATCAAGGCTGAGATTCACGAGTACATCCTGCGCAACTGGCGCACGGTGAAAGTGGCAACCACGAAGGCGCAGCGCAAGCTGTTTTTCAACCTTCGCAGCCACAAGACCGGCCACAACGCGTTCACGCCGGGTGAGGTTGATAGCCTGGCGAAAGAACTGAACGTGAAGCGCGAGGAAGTCTCCGAGATGGAAACGCGTCTTTCAGGCGGAGACATCGCGTTGGAAGGTCAGATCGACGACGGCGAGGAATCGTATGCGCCTATCGCATATCTGGCCGACTCGCACAATGAGCCGACCAACGTGCTGGCGTCGCGTCAGTTCGACAAGCTGCAAAGCGAGGGGTTGTCGACCGCGCTCGAATCGCTCGACGAACGCAGCCGCCGGATCGTTCAGGCGCGTTGGCTCGAAGTGGAAGACGACGGCTCGGGTGGCAAGACGCTGCATGAACTTGCTGACGAGTTTGGGGTATCGGCGGAACGGATTCGCCAGATCGAAGCCAGCGCAATGAAGAAAATGCGCACGGCGCTGCACGAGTACGCTTGAGCGATTAGCACAGGAGATTCGCCGCTTGAGTTTTTAGCGATTCGTGAGAAATTCATAAGCGGTGCGTAGAGAAGAGTTGAAAGCCTGCCGTCGAAAGACGGCGGGCTTTTCTTTGCCTGCGCGATTCGCTCGATTTGCTTATATGCGACGTACCTGACACGCACCAATGAAAAAGCGGCGCCAGAGGTTTCCCTCTGGCGCCGCTTGGCGTTCAGCCAGCAGACCCTCTGCGACTTAGCGCGACATCATGTGCGCGCCGACGTTATGCAGCACCCACAACGTCCCGCCGATCAGAATCACCGCCACCAGCACGGCGAATCCGAGCGAGAGCAGGTTCCATCGCTGCGATGAAGACGTGTTCATATGCAGGAAAAACACCAGATGCACGAGGATCTGGATAAACGCGAGCACGGCGATGGCGATGACCGACTCTGTCGGCCCCAACGCTTGCTGCATGACCAGTCCAAAAGCGGCGGCCGTGAGCACGACCGACAGGACGAAGCCAATGACATACGAGCGCACGCTGCCGTGGCCCGCGCCGGTATCGATTGAATGTGCGTTTGCCATTTATACGACGCTCGTCAGATAAACAAAGGTAAAGACGCAAATCCACACGATGTCCAGAAAGTGCCAAAAGAGGCTGAGACACGTGAGGCGCGTCAGATCGCGTTGGGTGACTTTCTTGTTGCCGATCACCTGGATGGCCAGGACCGCCATCCAGATCAGGCCGACCGTCACGTGCAAGCCGTGCGTTGCGCCCAGCGTGAAGAACGCCGACAAAAACGCACTGCGATCGGGTCCGTAACCCTGCGCGATCAGCATGCTGAACTCGTGGATTTCCAGCACGATAAACACAGCACCCAGCAAGAACGTCACGCCGAGCCACGCCAGCAGTGCGGTCGACTTGCCCTTGTGAGCGGCCAGCATGCCAAAGCCGAACGTGATACTGCTCACCAACAGGATGGCTGTTTCGAGCATGACGCCCGGAAGCTCGAACACGTCCTTACCTGAAGGACCGTCCGCGAACTGGTGCCCCATGACGGCGAACACTGCGAACAACGACGCAAAGATAATGCAGTCGGTCATCAGGTACACCCAGAACCCCAGCACGGTATTCGACGCGCCATGGTCATCGTGCGATCCCTGCAAATCAAGTGGGATGGTTTTTTGCAGCATTACAGTGCCTCCTGCAGGTCCAGCGTCCGCGCTGACGTCGGCGTCGGCGAGCCGTCCATGCCGGCGACGGTTTCAGCGGAAATGGTGTAGTCGATGTCGTTGTTATAGCTACGAAGGATCAGCGTGACGACCACGCCCAGAAGCCCCGCGATTGCCAGCCACCAGATGTGCCAGACCAACGCAAAACCGACAGCCAGGCTGAACAACCCAACAAACAGACCAGCGCTCGTGTTGCGCGGCATGTGGATGTCGCGGTAATCCTCGCGTGCGTGGCGCGTGCGGCCGCGTTCCTTCATGTGTGCGAACGCGTCGAGTTCATGGACCACCGGCACGACCGCGAAGTTATAGACAGGCGGCGGCGAACTGGTCGACCATTCGAGTGTGCGGCCATTCCACGGGTCGCCGGTGACGTCTTTGTAGGCAGGCGAATTCCGTTTCACGACGCTGACAACCACCTGAGCGATCTGGAACACCACGCCGACGAGGAGGATCAGCGCACCGATCAACGCGACAACCATGTACGGCTGCCATCCCGGCGTGTCGTAATGATTCATGCGGCGCGTCGCACCCATGAAACCGAGCACGTACAGCGGCATGAACGCAGTCCAGAAGCCTACGAACCAGCACCAGAATGCGCACTTACCAAGCGTTTCGTTCAGCTTGAAACCGAACGCCTTCGGGAACCAGTACGTGAAGCCGGCGAGATACCCGAACACCACGCCGCCGATAATCGCGTTATGGAAGTGAGCGATCAGGAACAGGCTGTTATGCAACACAAAGTCAGCGCCCGGCACGGCCAGCAACACGCCCGTCATGCCGCCAACGGTGAACGTGATCATGAAGCCGATTGTCCACAACACCGGCGATGACAACTCCAGCCGCCCCTTATAGATGGTGAATAGCCAGTTGAAGATCTTCACGCCGGTCGGAATGGCAATGATCATGGTCATGATCCCGAAGAACGCATTCACGTTCGCGCCGGACCCCATCGTGAAGAAGTGATGCAGCCAGACGAGCAGCGACAACACCATGATCGAGCACGTGGCGTAGACCATCGTCTTGTAGCCGAACAACGGCTTTTTCGCGAACGTAGCCACGACTTCCGAGTAGATGCCGAACGCCGGCAGCACCAGGATGTACACCTCCGGATGTCCCCAGGCCCAAATCAGGTTCAGATACAGCATGGCGTTGCCACCGGCCTCGTTCGTGAAGAAATGCATGCCGAGGTAGCGGTCGAGCGCCAGCAACGCGAGCGTCGCGGTCAGGATTGGGAACGTGGCGAGAATCAGCACGTTCGAGCACAGCGACGTCCACGTGAACACCGGCATCTTCATGAGCGTCATGCCCGGTGCGCGCATCTTGATGATGGTCACGAAGAAGTTGACGCCAGTGAGCAACGTTCCTATGCCGGACAGCTGCAAACTCCACAAGTAGTAGTCGACGCCCACCCCTGGACTGAATTGCAGCTCCGACAACGGCGGATACGCGAGCCACCCGGTTTGCGCAAAGTCCCCGATCACCAGCGAGATATTGATCAGGATGGCGGCAAGCGCTGTCATCCAGAAGCTAAGCGAGTTGATGAACGGGAACGCGACATCGCGTGCGCCAATTTGCAGCGGCACGACAATGTTCATCAAGCCGATCATGAACGCCATCGCCATGAAGAAAATCATGATGACGCCGTGCGCCGTGAAGATCTGGTTGTAATGCTCGGGCGGCAAAAATCCTGGCCCGTTAGAGGCGAGCGCGAGTTGCGTGCGCATCATGAGCGCGTCTACAAAACCGCGCAGCAGCATTAACACCGCCACCACGATGTACATTACGCCAATCTTCTTGTGATCGACTGAGGTCAGCCATTCACTCCACAGATAGCCCCACTTCTTGAACCACGTCAGCCCGACGACCACGGCCACCACAATGAGGGCCATGAACGCCGCCGCGGCCATGATGATTGGCTGGTCGAACGGTATGTCCGCCAGCGTTAATTTTCCCAACAGATTTCCAAACATGGCTTATCCCTTCGTGCGGCAGATCGGGTCGGGTATGTTGCGAGCATGCCCGTTGTTGTATTTCGCGACGATGCTCTGGAACAGATTCGCGTCGACCTTCGAGAAGTACTGGACCGGGTGTTTTTCGGTCGGCAAGGCAACGGCTGCATAGTTGACGCCGTCGAGCTGACTCGGCGATGACTTCACCTTCGCCACCCAGGCGGCAAACTCTTCAGGCGTGGTTGCCACGGCGCGGAATTTCATGTCGGAGAAACCTTGACCACTGAAATTCGCAGAGATACCGGCGTAATCGCCCGCTTCATCGGCGATCAAATGCAGCTTGGTCTGCATGCCCGCCATTGCGTAAATCTGACCACCCAATTGCGGGATGAAAAATGAGTTCATCACCGAATCTGACGTGATCTTGAAGTTCACCGGCGTACCAACGGGAAACTCAATCCGATTAACCGACGCAATACCCAGATCCGGATAAATGAAAAGCCATTTCCAGTCGAGCGCGACAACTTCAACATTGATCGGCTTAACCTCAGAGACAAGCGGCTTATAAGGATCGAGTGCGTGCGTGCTTTTGTACGTCAATATGCCGAGATAAAGAATAATCAAGCTCGGAACGAGCCAGATCACCACTTCAATCTTGGTGGAGTGAGCCCATTTCGGCAAATATTCAGCCGATGTATTCGATTGCCGATATTTCCACGCAAACAGCAGCGTCAGGAAGATCACCGGCACCACCACGATCAACATGGCGTACGTGGACGTAAGAATAAGATTCTTCTCAGCCAGTCCGATGCTGCCTTTAGGATCGAGTAGATCCATCTGGCCACATCCCGACAGAAGAAGAGCAGGGAAAATTGCTAACCGCTTGCAAAACCCCGACCCGGATTTTTGTTTCATACCTTGCCCGATTTCAACGTTTTTGAGATATTACGTTTAGACTTTTAATCAGCCTCGGGCGAAGGGTAGCGCGATTTCAAGCGCCAATTTAATGCAACTTTCTCGAAAAATCTTTTGTGTTTATTCGATGCGTCTTGTTGTCGCAGATTAATGTTTAATTTATTTAAATACTTTGGTTTCTTATTATTGAGATAATCGGATTTAATTGAGAATTTGACGATGCGACAATGCGAGGGCGTTGAACGTCGCAGCTGTAAACGGCAGCCGGAGCGGCTCGGGCCTGAAGCTGCCCGAAACGCTCCGGTATCGTTGGAAATCCCTTACTTCAGGTAAAGGCCCGGTGTCCATGAACCGCTACGCGACGAGAAGCTGACCGTCTTGCCCGTCCTGTTGCGAATGCAGAGGCCCACTTCCTTCGCCCCAGCGGCTTTTAGCGCTGCAATATACCCACTGATGTCGTTGGTCCGCACCTGCTGCACGTTATCAAGATAGATCCCGCCAATGCCCTGGCTCGTACTGCAGGCCGCCGCGTTTGGCAAATGCTCCGTGTCGTCCCAATCAGTCGTTGCGGCATAGAGATTGAGCATGACGGCCGAGTCATCGGTCGTATTCCCGCCCAGGGTCTGCAAATATGACTTGGCGTAGGGATAGTCATCGAGATGCTCCGGCATCGGAAATTTGATCAGGATCACGTTGTCAGGATCAGACACGAACGTCGTGCCCGACGGATCAGCCGGGCCTTTGCTGTCCAGCTGAACGTTCGCGCTGGCCGCCGAATAATAGACGGGAATGCCGCTGCCGCAGCTCCCTCCGACTTCGGGTTTGTTCATGCACATATCGATGAGGTATTTCATCGTCTCTACGTGCCATGCATTGAAGAAGTCGCCATGGGCGGTATACATGCTGCCCCATTGGGGTACCCATTTACCGTTCTCGAAGACGGGGTCCAGCGACAATTGCGCGTTCGACAGATCCGGATCGGTCCCGAGGTCATAAGCCAGGTTGATTTGCAACTCGGGGATCTTCACCGGATACGCACTGGGGCAAGTGCCGTCGGGGTTTCGATACGCGAAGTTAAGCCCGCCGTTCGCCGCTTTCATGAGGTTGCTCATCCGCGTGCTCTTGTTGGCACCAAGGATTGGCGCTAGCGTGTGGCCGTCCCAGCAGTCGGGAAAATGCACCGAGATATTGAGTTGCGACGACGCACCGGGGCTTGTCACGGGGCAGGTCTTCGGCATCGTTGTTGTGTAGCCCCCGGTGCCCGCGCACAAGAAGTTGACATGCGGATTGGGGGCAGTGCCCATGTGATTCCCTGCCAGCATCTCCAATCCTGGCGGAATTTGGTGGATAGGAACCACCGGCTGGTCATTCTTGTAATAGGTCTTCTGATACATCGGGGAGACCACTCCGTACGCCCTCTTAAGTTGCGGCGCCCAGTACGCCGACACGTCTGCGTTCGAACTGCAGGTGGTCACTTTATTGTTGTTCAACGACTCGTAAGTGCTGAACGCATTTGATTTTGTATTGCCGAAGAAATCGTGAACCATTGCTTCTCCCGGCCTTCCTGGATAAACAATGGGATCGTCTGGAAGCGTATGAGAATACGCACATTGCACCGAGAACGACGCGCTGGCGTGAGCTACGCTGCCAACCAGCATAAGCATGATCCACACGACGATTTTTGTTTTCATGAACGACTCCGGGTAGAAGAAGCGAAACAAAGTTGCAATCGGTTTCTCGATTTTTGTTAATTAATTAGTATTGTTAATCAATTAGTAACGACGGAGTCAAAAACCAGGTTTCCTGCATACAATACGCAATGAGAAAGAAACGAATACGAAATCCGTTACCCAACATGAATTAATTAGGTTTGCTCAATGTTTGAGCAACAAATAATAGACCCGGATCATGACTTTCGCCATGCCGGGTCTTGAAGTAAATCGAAGGAATTTGAAACTCGCGACCTCATCTGTTCAGATAAAGTCGCGTGATCAGCGGCTAAGGTTTCAAAACCCCAGCCGCCATAAGCACGTTGCTGCCAACAAAGTTACGCCGGCAATGGTGACGCGCCACCGCCCGGCGAAAGACGCTTCGCCATGGCGGCTGCATAACGATCAGCCGAGTTGCCCACGACAATGTGGAACGTATCGGCGGAAACCCACGCAACATCGAGTGTCGACAAGCGCTGACGATCAACCGATGAAGGATCGCGCACCACCACCCGCAGGCGCGTAGCTGCGACAGCATCGAGCGACGCCACGTTGGTCGCGCCGCCAAACACGGCAAGCCAGCGCACCGGGTCGGGATCGAGCGGACCTTGTTCACTTGCTGGAACCGCAGCCAGCGGCGCAACAGCCGCCGCAGTGGACGCAACCGGCGCTGCACCGCGTGTGGACGACCGTTCGAGTTCGGTGCGGATTTCATCGGAGATGAGATCGGCTTCCGGCCCGATGATGACCTGCACACTCGTCGCGCCGCGCTTCAACACACCACGCGCGCCAATCGCCTTCAACTCGGGTTCCGACACCTTCCCTGAATCCACCACCGAAAGACGCAGACGGGTCGTGCAGGCATCGACGACCGTCAGGTTCGACGCACCGCCCAAAGCAGCGATGTAGCGTACTGCGCGCGGCACGGTAGCACCGGCTGTCGGGGAAACGAAACCCGTGTTGTCATAGGACTCGACTTCTGCATCGGTCGTAGCAGGCTCACGGCCCGGCGTTGCCATGTTGAACTTGCGGATAAAGAAGCGGAACAGGCCGTAATAGACCACACCGTAGACCAGGCCCACCGGAATCGCCAGCCAGCCGCGCTGCGAGAGACCATAGTTCAGCACGTAGTCGATCGCGCCGGCCGAGAACGTGAAGCCGAGGTGAATGCCCAACGCCGAGCAAATGGCGAGCGACAGGCCCGTCAGCACCGCGTGGATCGCGTACAGCACCGGTGCGAGGAACATGAAGGTGTATTCGATAGGCTCGGTCACGCCCGTCAGGAACGCGGTCAGCGCCATCGAGAAGAGCAAGCCGCCGACCATTGCGCGACGTTCCTTCGGTGCTTCGTGGAACATGGCCAGACAGGCTGCCGGCAAGCCGAACATCATGATCGGGAAGAAACCCGTCATGAAACCGCCTGCCGTTTTATCGCCGGCAAAGAAACGATGCAAGTCGCCCGTCACCGCCGCGCCGCCGCCCGGGGGCGTGTACGAACCGAACACGAACCATGCAAGCGAGTTGATGATGTGATGCAGACCCGTCACCAGCAGGATCCGGTTCAGCACGCCGAACACGAAGACACCCAGCGCGCCCGCGCCGGTCAGCCAGCCGCCGGCTGCATCAATAGCCGCCTGGACCGGTGCCCAGACATAGCCAAGTATGATGCCGAGCACCAGACAGGTCACCCCCGTGACAATCGGCACGAAGCGTTTCCCTCCGAAGAACGCGAGGTACTCAGGGAGCTTGATGTCTTTATAGCGGTTATACAGATACCCGGCCACGCAACCTGCGAGAATCCCCGACAACACGCCCATGTTGAGCTTGTCGTTGATGTCCTTCATCACCGCGATTTCGATCAGGTAACCGATCGCACCCGCCAGACCGGCCGTACCGTTATTGTCCTTCGCAAAACCAACTGCCACGCCGATGGCGAACAAGAGTGGCAGGTTCGAAAAGATCGTATCGCCAGCGTCGGCGATCATCTTGATGTTGAAGACATCCGGCTGGCCGAGGCGCAATAGCAGCCCGGCCACCGGTAGCACGGCAATCGGCAGCATCAGCGCGCGGCCGAGACGCTGCATTTTTGCAAACAGGTTAGCGTCCATCAGGTTCTCCAGAGATAAGTGTCTTGTCGTTGATCGTGTTGATACAACATGTTGTCGATCGAAGCTTTTTTACTAATAAACGCGATAACCGCAACGACCGGCTGCCGGACGGACGTGTTAGTCCAGCGGCCAGATTTCGCGGCTTGCTGCTCTTACTGCCTGTGCTGATTCGAGCGCCAAGGCGTCCTCAGCGCGCTGACGGCACAGTGGGTAATCGAGTTTGCGCACAAGCGCCTTGATGCCGGGAACCGAAACCGGATCCACCGACAATTCCGTCACGCCCAGTCCCACGAGCAAGGGCACCGCGACCGGGTCGCCGCCGAGCGCGCCGCATACGCCAACCCATTTGCCGTGTTTGGCTGCTCCGTCTGTGGCTGCCTTGATGAGGCGCAGCACAGCCGGATGCAAACCGTCGGCTTGAGCGGCGAGATCGGCCTGGCAACGGTCCATTGCGAGCGTGTATTGCGTGAGATCGTTCGTGCCGATCGACAGGAAATCCGCATGTTGAGCGAGCTGGTCGGCCAGCAGCGCCGCCGACGGCACTTCGATCATCACGCCCACCTGAATGGGATCGGTGCGGCCAATTTCCGCCGCGAGTTCATCGATGCGCTTTCTCAAGCGCACGAGTTCGCCCGAGTCGGTGACCATAGGCAGAAGAATGCGTACCGTGCCGAACGGTTTCACCGCGAGCAGACCACGCAACTGGTCGTCGAGGAGATCAGGGCGCACTTGCGCCAGGCGAATGCCGCGCAAGCCCAGCGCCGGGTTCGTTTCGGGCGGCAGCGTGAGGTAATCGACTTCCTTGTCCGCGCCCACGTCGAGCGTGCGGATAATCGCCGTACGTCCGTTCAATGCGCCGACAATCGATTGATAGCTTTCCTTGTGCTCATCTGCCGTGGGGGCCGACTTGCGATGGATAAACAGCAGCTCGGTGCGCAAGAGGCCGACCGCGTCTGCGCCGTTGTCGACAGCAGTTTTTGCGTCATCAAGTGTCGCGATGTTCGCCGCCACTTCGATCGTGCGGCCGTCGCGTGTTGCTGCCGCTTCCTGCGACGTGCGGCGGTTCACCTCCCGCACGCCCGCGAGACGCTGGCGCTCAAGGCGCGCGCGTTCCACATCGAGTTGGGTCGGTGCGTGCTCCAGCCGACCGGCGGATGCATCGACCACGACTTGCGTGCCGTCGGGAATCGCATGCAGTGCGTCGCCGACCGCGACCAATGCCGGGATGCCGATCTGGCGCGCGATGATCGCTGCATGCGACGTCGCGCCGCCGCGTGCCATCACCAGCGCCGTGACGCGTGTACGATCAAGCGATGACAGGTCGGAGGGGGTGAATTCATCGGCGGCGAGCACCGCTTCGTCAGGCAATTCGCGCGCTGCCGTGTTCGTATAGCCGAGCGCGCGCAGTACGCGCTTTTCGATATCGCGGAGATCGGCGGCACGCTCAGCCAGCAGCGTGTCTTCGATAGTCGACAGCAACACGATCTGCGCGCGAATCGCTTCACGCCACGCAAACCCGGCGCTCTTGCCCAGGCTGATCAGGTCGCGCGCGGCGTCGAGCAGCGTGGGATCTTCCAGCAATACGCGATGCACGGCGAAAATGCCCGCTTCGCCGACCGCACCGCGTTGCGAAGCAGTACGGACGGTTTCATCCAGTTCGGCGTCGATGGTCGCAATCGCCTTGTCCAGCAAGCGGCTTTCCGCTGCCGATGTTCCGGTTGCCTGCTCGGGCGGCGTGATGTCGTTGTCGTCCCAACGCACGAGCTTGCCGACCGCAATTCCCGGCGATGCGCACACGCCCGCGATCGTATTCGGATCGAGCGGCTTGCCGGGATCGCGTGCGACCGCGAGCGGCGCGGGAGACTGCGTACGCGCCGGCTTCTCTTCCACTTCGCCATGCGCTTCACGCAGCAATTCCGCTGCGACGGCTTCGACCGCCGCCGCGGCTTGCGCGCCTACACCGAGCAATTCAACGGTCGCGCCTTCGCCTGCGCCGAGGCCGAGCAAACCGACCACGCTTTCAATCGGCGCCTTGCGGCCGTTGAAACGCACTTCCACCTTGGCGTCGAAACCACGCGCCGCTTCGCGGGCGCGCGCAGCGGGCCGCGCGTGCAAACCACCGGCGTGCGCGAGCGTCACGTTGCGGCGCGCTTCGTCGGTAAAATTCGAGTCGCTGCGGGCCGCGTCTGCCTTCACGCCGCCCTTGCCGCGCAGCACGAGCAACTGGCTTTCGCCCGCTTTCAGCATGCCGCGGCCAGCGCGGTCGACCACCTCGAACGCGTCGCCATTGGCGACCGCGATCACGGAAACGAGGCTTGGTGCGTTCTGCGCGACGTAGTCGGCGTCGAACTCGATCAGCACCTGGCCGGTGCGCACGCTGGCGCCCTGCTCGACCTTCGGCGTAAAACCTTTACCCGCAAGCTCGACCGTATCAATACCAATGTGCACCAGGATTTCCGCGCCTTGCGGCGTGCGCAGAGTCACCGCGTGATGGGTGCGCGCGAGATGCGTGATGACGCCATCGCACGGCGCGAGCAGCTCGCCTGACAGCGGATCGATACCAATGCCATCGCCGAACATGCCGTCCGCAAACACAGGATCGGGGACGTCGGCGAGCGGCACCATCGGGCCGGTGAAGGGCGCGAGCAACACGAAATCGTTCGGGTTTTCAGGGGAATGATTCAACAGGGACTCCTCGGCACGGCGCATCGGATGACTCTCTATTAACGGGTTTCGGTGACTTTGGCCAGATGGCGCGGCGCGTCGGGATTACGCCCGCGCGCGGCCGCCAGGGCATCGGCCATCACATAGAAGGACAGGATTGCAGCGATTGGATCAAGCGCGAAATGGGCAGTCTCGACCAGCGGCAACGTGGCTTCGGGCACATCGGCGGGCGCGGCGAGCAGCACGCGTGCGCCACGCGCGCGCATGTCGCGGGCAAGCTGGATCAACCCAGCCTGCTCCGGACCGCGCGGTGCAAAAACGAGCAACGGATAGTCCTCGCCGATAAGCTCCATTGGTCCATGCCGCACTTCCGCGCTGGAGAACGCCTCGGCCTGAATGCCCGATGTTTCCTTTAACTTCAGCGCGGCTTCCTGGGCAATCGCGAGGCCGAGTCCACGGCCGATCACGATCATGCGGTCGACGTTTTTCAGTTCATCGACAGCGTACGACCAGTCGAGCTTGCCCGCCGCGCGCAACGCGTCGGGCAGCGTTTTCAAGGCACTCAGCAATTCAATGTCTTTCTGCACATGCGCAATCACGATCGCCGAAAGCGACAACATTGCGATGTAGCTTTTAGTCGCGGCCACCGATAATTCCGGCCCGGCCAGCAGCGGCAGATTCCACTCACACGCTTCGGCGAGCGGCGAACCGGGCGCGTTAACGGCAGCCACGGTCAGCGCGCCGGCGGCACGCAACGCCTGCATGGTGCCGATCAGGTCGGGACTCTTGCCCGACTGCGAGAACGCCACGGCCAGTTGGCCTTTCACGCGCAAAGGCGCTTGCTGCAAGGTCGCAACCGACATGGGCAACGAAGCGACCGGCACGCCAATGCGGCTCATGGTCAGGCCTGCGAAGTAACTGGCGGCGTGATCCGATGAACCGCGCGCAACGGTCAATGCAACGTGGCGCGGCTCTTCGGCGAGCCGTGCGGCGAGTGCTTCAATGTGGGAAGTATCGGCTAGCTGGGCAACCACCACGTCGGCGGAAGCCAGCGCCTCATCAAGCATATTCGACAATTGATTCACCCTCTACATAAGTTGCTGTCAACGCAAGTTCGCGATCGAATACAACGAGGTCCGCCCACGCGCCACGCGCGATCCGGCCTCTGTCTTCAAGGCCGAGATAATCGGCGGCGTAACGTGACAGGCGATTGGAAACATCCGCCATCGGCAAGCCGATAGAGACAAGATTGCGCAACGCCTGATCCATGGTCAGCGTGCTGCCCGCGAGCGTGCCGTCGGCAAGACGCACGCCGCCCATGCACTTCGTGACGTGCTGGCTGCCCAGGCGATATTCGCCGTCGGGCATGCCGGAAGCCGAGGTGCTGTCGGTGACCACATACAGGCGCGGAATGGCGCGCAACGCAGCGCGGATTGCGCCGGGATGCACGTGCAGGAGGTCGGGGATCAGTTCAGCATATTCGGCATGCGCGAGCGCCGCGCCCACTACGCCGGGATTGCGGTGATGTAGCGGCGACATGGCGTTGAACAAGTGCGTGAAGCCGCGAGCGCCGTGTTTTAGCGCATTGACGGCGTCTTCGTAGGTGGCGAGCGAATGGCCCACTTGCACGCGTACGCCGCGCGCCGCCATTTCCTGGATTACTTCCATATGCCCGGAGATTTCCGGCGCAATTGTGACCACGCGGATGGGCGCAAGCGACAAGTACTTCAGCACTTCGTCACGCACGGCAACCGCTGCGGCATCCGGCTGCGCGCCGAGCTTGCCGGGATTGATATACGGACCTTCCAGATGCACGCCGAGCACCCTGGCGCCACCGGACGCGCGGCGGATGGATTGTTCACCGAGACCGGCGACAACCGCCATCAGTTCGTCGCGTGGAGCGGTCATGGTGGTGGCGAGCATGCTGGTCGTGCCGTGCTTCGCGTGCTCGCGCGCGACCGTGCTTGCAGCGTCGCCGCCTTCCATGATGTCCGCGCCGCCGCCTCCATGCACGTGGCAGTCGACGAAACCGGGCAGGATATACGGCGCGTCATTAGTCTTCGGGTCCACGCGCGCGCCTTCGAGCGCGGTCACCCGTCCGTTCGCAAACGCGACCGAGCCGTATATCCAGCCGTCGGTCGTCAGGATGTTTCCTTTCAGCATGAATCTCTCTCGTGAAACGTACGGCTTAGCGTGCATTAGGCGCGTCTGGCGGCGCGCGCTGCGCGCGTGATGAGGCTCAATCAACCGTCGCACCCGCTGCGAGCAGGCCGGAATTCGCCGGTGAAATAATCCTCAGCGATTCCCCGCGATGGCGCTTTTCGCCCCTGGAATTGTTTTGCGACGCCTGTTTCGACGTCTCGCCGATCCGATAGTGGCCGGACTCTGGCGCGATGCTTACCGCACGAACAGCACTGGAACAGGATGCCCGCCGGACACCTTGATTGACACTTTGCGACCAATTTTTACGATCGTTCAGCTAACCGATTGTGCATAAGAATGGTCACAAAGTTGATGTCTTTGGCGAGCCCATTATATAACCAAAATAATACCAGTCAATTTCAGAAATCAATTGCCTGACATCGAACAAACTTGTTAATTATCAATAGGTTGAACGCATCTCAAATTTATTTCGCGAGCTCGTTCGTATTAGTGATTACCCTTGAATACAGCCCACTTTGACGCGACTGGTCTACACACTATAGACGCCCTTCGTCCGCTGCAAGAGATGTCGTTCGTCCTATTTGGCACGATCATGCTTTTTATCGGCACAATAGTCTTGATCGATTCGCCGGGGGAAACGGCGGACGACATAAAAACGAGAGAGCGAGGTGGATATGGGCAGTTCCATGAGCGACGGCCTGACGGATGCGGTACGCCGCTTCCAATGGTTTTACGCGTGCCACGTGAGGGCACCACATGAGTTAGTGGAAAACAGCGCGCTGTCGCTGACAGAAATGCGTGTGCTGTTTGCTGTCATGCATGCCGGCACGTGCACGGCGGCGGATATCTCGCGCACGCTCGGGCTCGATACCGGTCATCTGAGTCGGATGCTGACGCAATTCGAGTGCGCCGGATTAATCGAACGGCAGCCATTTTCTGGCGATGCCCGCCGTCACCAGGTTTCATTGACCCCGACCGGAGAGACGGCGCTGGCTGCGGGAAGTACGCACGTGCGCGACGACGTATCGGCCACGCTGGACGCAATGACACTGGAAGAACGCGCGCAACTGATCGAATCGATGGGATGCGTCCAGCGCCTGCTCTCCCCTCCTGGCGACGCACCGCGCGTCCGGTTGCGCGGTCCGCGGCCCGGTGATTTTGGCTGGATTGTCGAGCGTGAGGCGCAGCTCGCTCCCGGTGGAATACAAGCGCAACGTGAGCGGGAAACGCGCATCGCGATGGTCGTAGCGGATTACCTGACCGCACCCGATCCGCTGCGCAACGCCTGCTGGATCGCCGAGCGCGACGGGGTCGGCGTAGGCGCGAGCCTGCTGATAGGGATGCCAGCCGGGAGCGCGCGGCTGGCGGCGTTGTTCGTGGAACCAGGTGTGAGCAGCCGTGGTGCCGTTCGCCGTTTGGTCAGCGCGTGCGTAAGCTTTGCGACAGAGTCCGGGTATGACCGCATCGTCTGCGCGACCGAATTGAACCCGGCTCCGATTGCACCTCTTCTGAAACCGTTTGGTTTCGAGGAATTGAGTGGCCAAGGGGAATGGGGAAAATGCTTGAAAGAACCCTGCGCCTTCTAAAGCCTGCGCACTGGGCCGACCGCGTGGGATTAAGATTGAGGGCCGTTCTCTATCGGTTGAAATCGCCCATGTACGTCATTCATCTACGCTACACCGGCGCGCTCGCTGAAATCGACGACGCGCTCGACGCTCATCGCCTCTATCTCGAACGGCAGTTCGACGCAGGGGCGTTTATTATCGCGGGACCCCAAGTGCCGCGCGACGGCGGCGTTATCCTGGCGGCGGCCATGGAGCGTGACCGGCTTGACGCGATCATTGCGGAAGACCCATTCTCGCAGCAGCGGCTCGTGCACTACGACATCATCGAGTTCAAGGCCACACGGCTCGCACCGGGTCTGAATTTGCCGCCATCGCCGTGAGCGGGGCCGCTATCCTCCGCCGGCCTTCCAGAAAGGTTCGAAGCTGGAATCAACCATGAGAAAGGCCGTTTCAACGTGAGTTGAAACGGCCTTGGCAACACTGGTAGCAAGCGTCCGCTTAATCGAGCAACAACTTCAGATCGTGTACCCACGTGTCCACGCCCTGCCCATCGCGTGCGAACAACCTGAGCCGACCTTGCGGGTCAAAGACATAACTCGCAGCCGTGTGGTCCATGGTGTATTCGCCGGCTGTCTTGCCCGGAACTTGCGCGTAATAAACGCGAAAATCCTTGGTGATCTTGACGAGTTCGGCTGTGTCAGCGGGACGCAAGCCGATGAACGTCGGGCTAAACGCGGACACATATTCACCCAGCAACGGCGCGGTATCGCGTGCGGGATCAACGGTGACCATCAGCACTTGAACGCGCTTGGCGTCATCGCCGAGTTTTTGCAGCGCCTGCGAAAGTTCGGCGAGCGTGGTCGGGCAGACATCCGGACAATGCGTATAGCCGAAGAACAGCACGACGGCCTTGCCCTTGAAGTCACCCAGCGTGCGCGTTTTGCCGCTGGTGTCAGGCAACGAAAATTCGCTGCCGAACTGCGTATTGCCCGTGATGTCGAGATTCGTGAACGCCGGTTTGCTGTCGCATCCTGCGAGCAGCGCGGCGGCCAAAACCAATCCCAACCAGAAAACGATTCCCCGAACTGAAAACGTCATAAACCGATCACCGTCCGCACGTAATGATCCACGAGCAGCGCGCCGAACAGCAGCGACAAATACACGATGGAGAACCGAAAGGTCTTGCGCGCGAGAGCATCGGAATATTCACGATAAATCTTCCACGCATAACCCAGGAAAATGCCGCCAAGCACGACGGCGGACGCGAGATAGAGCAGACCGCTCATGCCGGAGATAAACGGCATCATGGTCACGGCAAACAGGATCACCGTGTACAGAAGGATATGCAGGCGCGTGTATTTCTCGCCGTGCGTGTTCGGCAGCATTGGCAAGCCGGCGTTCTCGTAGTCCTTGCGCCGATACAACGCCAGCGCCCAAAAATGCGGCGGCGTCCACACGAAGATGATCAGGACAAGAATCCACGCGTCTCCGGGTACATGACCCGTGACAGCGGCCCAGCCAAGCGCTGGCGGCATGGCACCCGACGCACCGCCGATCACGATGTTCTGCGGCGTCGCAGGTTTCAGCAAGCACGTATAAATCACCGCGTAGCCAACAAACGTCGCGATTGTCAGCCACATGGTCAGCGCATTCGTGAACGTGTAGAGCGTCCACATGCCCGCGCCGCCGAGCACCGCCGAAAACAGCAGGATCTGCGCGGGCGTGATTTCACCGCGTGCCGATGGACGCCATGCGGTGCGGCGCATCATTGCATCGATCTTTTGTTCCATCAGGCAGTTGATGGCGAACGCGGCCCCAGCCAGCAACCAGATACCCACGGTTCCCCCGATCAACACAGTCCAAGGCACCATGCCTGGCGTGGCCAGGAACATGCCGATGACCGCGCAGAAAACCGCGAGTTGCGTCACACGCGGTTTGGTCAACGCGATGTACTGCGAGAGGCGGCTACCGGAAGGGGAAATCAGTGTGGTGCTGTCCATAGAAACTCACGGAGCTTGGCGCGGGAGTGATGCGGGAACGGCGTCGCGCACAGCGGTGGCAGACGACCCCACAACGTGGCCGGGACGGCTGGAAGAGATTCGAAAGTTTACCATAACGAGCAGCAGCAAAAGGATGGCCGCCCCGCCGTTGTGGGCCACGGCAATAGGCAGCGGCCACTGCAGCAGGATGTTCGACAATCCCGTCAGGAACTGCACGACGATCACGATCATGATGCCGTTGGCGGGTTTTCTCAACGACTCAAATCGCCGCAGTTTCGCCGCGAGCCACAACGTGTACAGCACGACGACAACCGCAAAGGTCCTGTGGGTCCAGTGAATCGCGACGAGCGCGTCCTGCGAGATGACATCGCCGTCGCCAGTCATCCCGAGCGCGCGCCACAGGTGGAAGCCGTGCTCGAAGTTCATCGGCGGAATCCAGGCGCCGTTGCATAGCGGGAAGTCCGTGCAGGCGAGCACCGCGTAGTTCGTGCTGACCCAGCCGCCTAACGCGATCTGAACCACCAGCAGCACCAATCCGATGAGCGCGGCGGGTAGCCAGCGAGCGGCGGCGGGATCGATGGCAGGAATCGGCGTCAGGCGTGCGGCCAACCAGCCGAGCGAGCCGAGCAACGCCAGCCCGAGCAACAGATGCGTGGTCACAATGACCGGCTGCAGCTTCATGGTGACCGTCCAGGCGCCAAACGCGCCCTGCACCACAATCAGCATCAGGATCCCGGTCGGCCACCAGGGCGACACGTGCAGCGGCCGGCGCTTGAAACGCGCCGTCCATGCAATCAGAACCTGCGCGATGATCAACACGCCGATCGCCATGGCGAAATAACGGTGGATCATTTCGATCCACGCCTTACCGATGCTCACCGGTCCCGTCGGCATCGCCTGGTAGGCAGCGCTAATGGCCGCATGCGCAATAAACGGCGACGACGTGCCATAACAACCCGGCCAGTCGGGGCAACCGAGGCCCGAATCGGTCAGTCGCGTAAAACCGCCGAACATCACGAGATCGAGCGTCAGGAATGTGGTGAGCCAGACGAGCTTGCGAAATTTGTTGTCGTCGGCTTTCACCCACACGTACGAAAGCGGCAACAACGCAATGCAGATGCCGATCAATCCAAGTTGTAAAACGTAAGTCATGCGTGCACTGTCCTCAACTCGTCCTTAGTTCGTCCTCAACCGATCCGCGACCACTTCAGCAGCTTCGCCAGATCCGCCTTGATCTTCTCCGGCTCGGGATTCTTCGGGAACCGCATCATGAGATTGCCATTGGGATCGACCAGGAAGATGTGATCGGTGAGTTGCGAATCCGCGCCCGCCGGCAGCCACGCCGCCACGGCTTTGGGGTCGGCGACCAGCATGCGGGTGTCCGGCTGTGGATAAGCCGTGCGGATCACGCTCGAGACCGGTTTGTCATCGGTACGAAGCCAGACGTTGACCACCCGTTCACGTTCCCCCGATTGCAGTGCGCGCACCTGCCGCATGAAGAAGAGGCGCGTGACGCACTGCTCGTTGCAGTCACCGCCGTTGACCGTGACCATTAGCCATTTGCCGCGCAAAGCGGTGAGCGGCATTGGTTTGCCTTGTTCGTCGGTGACGACGAGTTGGTCGGGAATCGGCCGTTGCGGCTCGATCAGCGCACCATAGCTTGTGGTGCCGCCGGTCGGCTTGACCACGTAGTACATAAAGTAGGACGCGAGGACCGGCGCCGCGCAGACGGCCGCGAGCAGGATCAGCATCCAGCGCCCCTTGTTCCATGAACCGGGCGTGCGGTCCTGCTGCTGGGCACGCGCCTTGTGAATGGCAGACGCGGACGGTCGGGGAGTTTGCATGGACAAAATGTTGCCTCTATTCGTTTGCGGCATCGCGTACTTCTTTTCGCGCGATGCGTTCGTTCAAGCGCGGGGCGCCTGCTTCGTGGCTGGCGACCGGACCCGGTCTCAGGCCGAGCGCGCACCTGCCTGTCACTTTCGGTTAAACCCACCTGACGCGAACACACGGCAGTCCGTTCCCGGCCCAGTCCGTCGTGCTCGAGGTTGTTAGGTTAGTGGATCAAGCCTTCGGATCAAGCCTTCCCATCCAGCGTTTCCGGTGCGCTCTGCCCGTCGCCGTCCTTCTTTTCTTCGTCCTTCTTTTCTTCGTCCTTCTTCCCTTCATTCTTCGCCGCACGCCGCGCCGCGTAAAGCCCGAACCCGAGCGCGGCAAGCGCCATGCCCCACCACTGCAACATATAGCCGTAGTTGGTATCTACGCCCATGGTCGGCGCCGGCCAGTCACGCACCAGCTTGTCACCGCTATTGTTCAATTGCTGGATCACGAACGGTTGCAGCGGTAAACCTGTTTCGGCGGCGTACGCAGCGACGTCAAGATTCTGCCGAATTTGTTGCTGCGCAGCGGAGCCGCCGTGCCCCAATTCGAAAGCCTGCGACGCATTCGCCCGCGCAATGCCTTCAATTTCGACTTCACCGGACGGTGTGTCATACGGCTCAATGCCCGTGCGGTCCGCCAGATTCCGTGGCAACCAGCCGCGGTTCACGAGGACCACCCCGCCGCCATCGAGCTTGAGCGGCATCACGACATAAAAGCCCGGCTGGTCGTTGTAGGGCCGGTTGTCGAGATAAACGACCCGATCGGGCATGAACGTGCCACGCGCCAGCACACGATGAAACTCGATGTCCTTCAACGCCACCGGCGTCGCCCCCACGCGCTGCACGGGCGCGTTTTCAAACGCCACAATCCGCGCGTTCAACTGCTCTTTCTGATGCGCGCGGTCGCGCTGCCAGAAGCCGAGGCGCACGGTGACCGCCATGACGATCAGGATGATCAGCGTCGGCCAGAAACGAATTTTCATACCGCGTTTCCACCGATGAAAACCTGAACGCCCACGCGGCATGTTACCTGCGGTGCGATAATTGACAGATCGAACTTCATAGGCCAACTGGCTGTTTTCATGCACATATTCGTCGCCATTGCATTCATTCTCATCATCGCGAGCCTGGGTTCGGCGCTGTACTTCATGATGACCGACAAGGGCAAGACCAAGCGCATGGTGTGGTCGCTTGCCATGCGGGTCGGGCTGTCGATCTCGCTGTTCCTCTTCATCCTGTTCGCACACTGGATGGGCTGGATCCAGTCCACCGGAATTCCGCTCGGACGCTAAGTAAGGTCTCGATGACGTCTGAGGCTACGCGTAGGTTGGGCCTTCCGGCAGAGCGAAGGTTCGCCCTCGATCGCGGAATACTAGCGGGCCGTTGCACTCAACGCTGCGACAAAACCGCGCAGGAAACTCCTTCCTCAACATTCCGCCAAGCCGCATTCAAAAACAAAACGCCGCCCGAGTCAGGTCGAGGCGGCGCTTTGCAAAGCATCTTTTTCAATCGACTTCAAACCATCCTGCCAGACCGGACACGGCTGGATCAATCCGCCGCATCCGTCCCGCCTGAACACTCACAACCAGTACACGACCACGTACAGCCCGAGCCACACCACATCCACGAAGTGCCAGTACCACGCGGCCCCTTCAAACGCGAAGTGATGCTCCGCTGTGAAGTGCCCGCGGATCACCCGCACGAGAACCACGGTGAGCATGGTGCCACCGAGAAACACGTGGAAACCGTGGAAGCCCGTCAGCAGGAAGAACGTGGAGCCGTACACGCCTGAAGTCAGCGTCAGGTTCAGTTCGTTGTACGCGTGGAAATACTCGTAACCCTGGCAGAACAGGAAGCACATACCGAGCAGAATGGTCGCGCCCAGCCAGATGATCGTTTTGTTCCGATGATTTTCGCGCAGCGCATGGTGAGCAACGGTCAGCGTCGCGCCTGAACTCAGCAGCAGCGCAGTGTTGATCGTCGGCAGCGGCCACGGCGTCATGGAACGGAAGTGCGACACCAGTCCGGCCGGGCCTCTGTTCGGCCACACGGCGGTGAAATCCGGCCAGATCAGCTTGTAATCGAGGCTGCCGAGTTGGTGCAGCGCAATCTCGCGCGCATAGAACAGCGCGCCGAAGAACGCCCCGAAGAACATCACTTCGGAGAAGATGAACCAGCTCATGCTCCATCGGTACGACAAATCGACGTTCTTGCCGTACATCCCGCCTTCGGATTCCCCGATGGAGTCTCCAAACCAGTGCCACAGCGTGTACAGCAGCCAAAGCAGGCCGATGACAAACGTGATCGGCGCCCATGATTCACCATTGACCCACGACGCCAGCGAAGCCATCGCGATCAGCAGGCCGGTGGCGGCCATGATCGGATGCCTCGACGGCTGCGGGACGAAATAGTACGGGCTTTCGTTTTGACCGCTCATTATTGATTCTCCACTTCGATCCAGTTGCTTGAATTTTTTACGGCCACTGCCGCCGCTTGATCCTTCCGCAGCAACGCCACTGGCGTTTATCCCACCACCGCCCGCACCACCACCAGCAACACGACGATAAACAGCACCGCCCCGATAACCCCGGCTGCAATCAGATGCAGCGGATTCAGCGAGGCATCGCTTTCCAGGTCGCGGCGACGGCGCACGCCAAAGAACGACCAGAAAACCGCCTTCAGCAACCGGAGAAAGCTGTTCTTCGGCGCCTGCTTTTGTGTTTCAACCATCTCACATCTCCGCCGCTTGGCGCGGCTCATGCACAACCTGCCGCGCGTGCTTGCCGGAAGCGCAGCCCTTGGCTAAGTACCGCTTCGCGACACCGACTCAGGCGCGGTCAATTCAAAGAACGTGTACGACAACGTGATCGTCTTCACATCCTTGGGCAGCTTCGGGTCCACCACGAACACCACGGGCATGCGCCGGGTCTCGTTCGGCTTCAACGTCTGCTGCGTGAAGCAAAAGCACTCTATCTTCTTGAAGTACTCGGTGGCCTGCATGGGCGCGTAGCTCGGAATGGCTTGCGCCTGAACCGTACGTGCCTGCTGGTTGGTCACCTCGTACATCACCGTCATGACTTCACCCGGATGTACGTCCAGCGTGTTCTGTTCCGGCTTGAACTGCAATGGGCCGCGCGCGTTTGCATCGAATTCGATGGAAATCTTGCGGCTCATGTCCACCTGCGTATTCTTCGCTTCCCGTGCGCCCACGTCGCGCTGCACAAGATTGTTGATGCCGGTAATCGAGCAGATCGCGCGATACATGGGCACCAGCGCAAAACCAAAACCGAACATGGCGACCGCCACCACAATCAGCTTGACCATCATCGAACGGTTGAACGCGCGGTCTTCCTTGGTTTCCTCAGGCGTCGCCACGTTCCTTAACCTCTCGAACGCACGTACTGATCGATGATCGCGGCCAGGCAAAACGCCGCGGCCACTGCCATCAGGATCAGGCCGAGCCGCTTGTTGCTCGCCCGAATTTGCTCGGGCGTGCGTTGCTTCTGTGAATTCCGGGTCATCCGTTCAGGCTTTATTCCGCTAGTCATGCGCTTCGCTGTCATTGTCCTGCGTGGCGCGCGTCCCGTTTTGCTTCAATATCAACGCAACGGGACACGCTGCCGGTATTTCACTCTACGTGCGGCGGCTGCTCGAACGTGTGGAAAGGAGCCGGGCTCGGTATGGTCCATTCCAGACCTTCGGCGCCATCCCATGGCTTGTCTTCGGCTTTCTCCAGCTCACCACCGCCTCGATACGCCGGCAATGCCACCGCGAACAGGAAGTACACCTGCGCCAGACCGAAACCAAACGCGCCGATGGTCGCAACCTGGTTGAAGTCCGTGAACTGCGCCGGGTAATCCGCATAACGACGCGGCATGCCGGCGAGGCCCAGGAAGTGCATCGGGAAGAAGGTGATGTTGAAGAAGATCATCGACGCCCAGAAGTGGATCTTGCCGCGCGTCTCGTTGTACATCCAGCCGGTCCACTTCGGCGACCAGTAGTACCACCCGGAGAAGAGCGCGAACAGCGAACCCGCCACCAGCACGTAGTGGAAGTGGGCCACCACGTAATAAGTCCCGTGCATCTGGATATCAAGCGGCGCCATGGAGAGGATCAGGCCCGTGAAACCGCCCATGGTGAACACGAACAGGAAGCCGATAGCGAACAGCATCGGGGATTCGAAGGTCAACGAACCGCGCCACATGGTGGCGACCCAGTTGAACACCTTAACGCCCGTCGGCACCGCGATCAGCATGGTCGCGTACATGAAGAAGAGCTGGCCCGTCACCGGCATGCCGGTGGCGAACATGTGGTGCGCCCAGACCATGAACGAGAGGATCGCGATGGATGCCGTTGCGTACACCATCGAGCTATAGCCGAACAGCGGCTTGCGCGAGAACGCCGGGATCACCTGCGACACGATCCCGAACGCCGGCAAGATCATGATGTACACCTCGGGATGCCCGAAGAACCAGAAGATATGCTGGTACATCACCGGATCGCCGCCGCCCGCTGCATTGAAGAACGACGTGCCGAAGTGGCGATCGAACAGCACCATGGTGATCGCGCCTGCCAGCACCGGCATCACGGCAATCAACAGGTAGGCGGTGATCAGCCAGGTCCAGCAGAACATCGGCATCTTCATCAGCGTCATGCCGGGCGCGCGCAAATTCAGGATCGTCACGACGATATTGATACCGCCCATGATCGACGACGCACCCATCAAGTGGATCGCGAAAATGGCGAAGTCCATGCCCGGGCCCATCTGCGTGGAGAGCGGTGCATACAACGTCCAGCCAGCAGCAGTCGCGCCGCCGGGAACGAAGAACGACGTGATCAGCAGGATGGCGGCCACCGGCAGCAGCCAGAAGCTGAAGTTGTTCATCCGCGCGAAGGCCATGTCAGACGCGCCAATCTGCAGCGGAATCTGCCAGTTCGCGAAGCCGACGAACGCCGGCATGATCGCGCCGAACACCATGATCAGGCCGTGCATGGTGGTCAACTGGTTGAAAAACTCGGGACGCATGATCTGCAGGCCAGGCTCGAAGAGCTCGGCGCGGATCATCAGCGCCATCACGCCCCCCGACAGGAACATGATGAACGAGAACAACAGGTACAAGGTACCGATGTCCTTGTGGTTCGTCGCGAATAGCCAGCGACGCCAGCCGTACGGCAGTTCGTGCGCGTGCTCATCGTGATCATGAGCGTGGCCATGTTCGTGGCCCGCGGTTACATCGTGTCCGATGCTAGACATGACAATCTCCTAAAGCGAATACTGCGGCACTTGGGCGTTACGCTACGCCAGCTTCCTTTCAGAAAGAAGCTGGCCGAATGGGTACGACCGTCAGGCGGCCGGACTGATCTCTACACGCCGTGCTTCTCTCGCGTCAGCACCGCCCGTGATCGTTTCCGGCTTCTTCAAAATAATGCGGTCTTCCGCTACGCCCGCAGCCTTCAGCGCGTCGCGAACGGCCTGCGCACGCGTCTTCGCCAGTTCGGCGTTCTTCGTGGCGGAGCCGGTTGCGTCGGTGAAACCTGACAGCGTCAGCTTTGCGTCCGGATGCGCCTTCGCGTAATCGGCTGCAGCCTGGATCGCGCTGGCGGCGTCCGCTGGCAATGCATTCTTGCCCGTCTCGAAATACACGCTCGCCGGCAGCGAAGCCGCTGGCGCCGAAGCGTCCGACGCCGCAGCCGACGCCGGCGCAGCAGAGGCCGCCGGAGCCGCACTTGCTGCTTCAGAACCGCTCGTCGCACCAGCCGCCGCACCGCTCGCCGCGACATCCGAAGCGGCCGCAGCGCCTGCGCCCGCCAGATGATCACCGCCTGCGGGCATCTTGCCGTTACGTGCATCGGCGACTTGCAGAGGTTGCAGGATGTCGCCCGTATGGTTGCCCCAGGTATTGCGTTCGTACGTGATCACCGAAGCGATCTCGACGTCATTCAACGTCGCGCCCCAATTCGGCATCGCGCCCTTGCCCTTCAGCACAATGCTCACGTGGTCCGCGATCGGGCCATTGGCGATCTTGCTGCCATCGAGCGCCGGGAACTGGCCTGCGCCCTTGCCGGTCGGCTGGTGGCAAACCGCGCAATTCGACGTATAGACCTGCGCGCCGCGCGCCTTCAGCTCGTCCATCGTGTAGGTCTTGTTCGGATCGTCGGCGCTGGCGGCCATTTTCTTCTTCTGGCCATCGACCCACGCCGTGTAGTCGTCAGCCGACAACACTTCGACCACGACCGGCATGTACGCATGCTCCTTGCCGCACAACTCGGTGCAGAAGCCGCGGAACGTGCCAGTCTTCTCGGCCTTGAACCACGTATCGCGCACGAAGCCGGGGATCGCGTCCTGCTTCACGCCGAACGCCGGGACGTACCACGAGTGGACGACGTCGTTGGCGGTGGTGATGATGCGGATTTTCTTGTCGACCGGAACCACGAGCGGGTTGTCGACTTCCTGCAGATACAGGTCGGTGATCGGCGTCTGGCCGTTCACTTCGCTACGCGGGGTGGAGAGCGTGGACAGGAAGTTGATGCCTTCGCCCTGCCCCTTCACGTAGTCGTAGCCCCACTTCCACTGATAACCGGTGACCTTCACGGTCAAGTCGGCGTTCGTGGTGTCTTTCATCGCGACGACGGCTTTCGTGGCCGGCAGCGCCATTAGCACGACGATCACGAACGGGACGATCGTCCAGATGATTTCGACGGTGGTGCTTTCGTGGAAATTCGAAGCCTTGTGTCCTTTCGACTTCCGGTGCATCAGGACCGAATAGAACATCACGCCGAACACGCCGAGGAAAATCACCGTGCAGATGATCAGCATGAACGTATGGAGGCCGTAGAGCTCTTCGGCGATCTTCGTCACCGGCGTCTGGAAGTTGAGTTCGTTCACTCCAGGACCGCCGGGACTGTCGTTGACCGCCAGGGCTGCGCCGGCGAACAGGAGTCCGCTTAACGCCAGCACGCCCGACAGGGCTCGCTTGATTGTTTTCATAGCTTCCTTACCCAAAATTTCCATTCAGACCCTCGACCCCCGTATGCACCCGTCCGACGCATGCATCGCCTCCTCTGGAAACGATCTACTCGGCGGCGCGTGTCGATGCGTGTGCCGCTTGCTACGTGCCGCTTCCTGCTTATTTCCAGCTTGCTTCCTGCGTTACATAGTTTCCGGGTACTTCCCGATTCCGTGCTTTTTTGCGCAGCGCTGCAGTCTGGACCTCGGAAATGCGCTCAGACGGCGCATTTTCAGACCGTCAGCCGCAGCGCCTCAGCCACATGCGCAACTCAGCGGCGAACTGCTTGCGACGATGCTGCGCCAGATGTATCCCGACCGGCACCGACTCCCCGCACCACACCAGCCTCACCGGATCTCTCGGCGTTGCCCCCGGCTCGACTCTCACCCAGCGCGGATTGAACTCCATCTGCGTGAGCGTTTCGGCATCCATCCGCTCGACCAGCAGCCGGTCGTGAAACAGCAGAATCCGCTCGTAGTCGACAGCATGCCGCGCATAAATGACGAACGCGATACCAACCGCCAGCAACTCGATACCTGTAAAAGGCAGCACCAGCCAAGCGCCCGCCCAAACCAGCAAACTCGCGATCAGCAACGAAAACAGTGCAAGCGACACGTAGAAGGCCACAAATTGCCGTGGCGAGACAGAACAGTTCCGTTTGATCAACCAGTCCTTGACGACCGGTTCGGTGTCCATCGGCAGATCCGTTGCTTGCATCGCCGTCTCCCGCGTCAGATTTGTCTCACCCGCGCCGCGTGCTGCTTACCCGCTCTTCACCTGCTTTGCTTATTGCCTGCTTATTGCCTGCTTATTGACCGCTTCCAACTAGTTTCTTGCTCGCTGCCTGTACACCTATTGCCGCTGCCAATCACTAGGAATGCGCCCAAATTCATGCCAGCCCGGCGACAAACTGACGCATTATAGGCGCGTTGCCCAGCATCCACAAGCAAGGTGGCGCGCGCGCAAAGCCAAGCCGCACAAGCCTCTGCGCCCTTTTGCCGCATCCTTTTGGATGCTTGTCAACGCGCGTATTCGAGGGGTGAGAAAGGCCTTTTTGACTGGTTTACTTGCTCCGTTTTGAGCCTCGTCCTATGTCTTCGAGCCTCACAATACCGTACCCTTCCGCCGTCATTCGGGGCGCCGCCTTCCATGCGTGACCATAGATCACTTCAAAGGTCAGCGGGATCGTGCCGTCTTCGCGCCGGCGCGCTTCGAGCGCCGCGTGAAGCGCGTCGCGCAACGCGCGAGCATGCGTTTGCGGCGCAGCGTCACGCGGATAAGCACCCCAGCGGCGCACGTCCTTCAGCAGCGATTCCGGCGACTTGTACGTGATCGTCAGCACCTCCTGATCCATCACCGGAATCTCGAAACCGCTCTCGACCAGCATGTCTCCGAGATCGTGCATATCGACGAATTCAATGGTGTGGCGCTGCGGCGCCAGGCCCAGTGATTTTTCCGCCTGCGCGTACGCGCCGCTGAGCTCTTTCAGCGTGTCGGGACCGAGGGTGCTGAACATCAGCAGGCCGTTCACCTTGAGTACCCTTGCCCACTCGGGAAATACGAGGTCGGGCCGCGCGTGCCAGTGCAGCGCGAGATTCGACCAGAGCATCTCGAACGCGCTTGCAGCAAATGGCAGGTGAGCGAAGTCGCCCTGCGCCAGTTGCGGGCCGCGCGCGCCGAACGCCTTGCCCAGCGTGGCGGGAAGAAACCGCCGCCAGCCAGCGTTGGCCTCGGATTCGGCCGTCTCGGCCTGGTTCGCCCGGGCCAGCATAGCTGCCGACAAATCCATGCCGAGCACCGACGCGTCGGCGAAACGCTCGCGCAAGCCTGGCAGGTCGGCGCCCATGCCGCAGCCCGCGTCGAGCACGCGCACGGGCGTTACCTTGATGTAGTCGAGCCGCTCGCGCATGCGCTGCGCGATCTCGCGGGGCAGGAACGCGACGTCATCGAACGTCGCGGCGCGACGGTCGAAAATTCGCTGCAAACGGCGCGAATCGTAGGCTGGACGGCCAGCATTGGCGGGAGTTGGGGACATGACAACCTACTTTCTAAGAGTGCGAAGTATACTCGGTCGATTCCTGAAACGTTCAGCCAAACCAGGCAGCGCAACGGTTCCCGCCGGTTCTTCTGCGCGGTCGTCCGCTTCGTCCGCTCACTCAGGGTGGATTTTTACGATGCCACGCATTCTTTGGATCGAACGTATGAAGCTACGGTTTGGTGTCGTATCGTGCGGTCCAGGCTCGCTACGCGCGGCTTCTGCCACGGCGCTGCGGCGGCTTGGCCAGATGCGCGACATCGCGTTGCCCAGTCAGTGCGCATTGTGTGGCAATTTGTCGCAGAAAGTGTTGTGTGCCGGCTGCGATGAACAGTATTGGAACCAGACGCGCACACGGTGCCCGATTTGTGCTTTGCCCGTGCCGGTGCTTGCTGCGGCGTCGGCCGCATCCACTGGCGCTAAGCGTGGAGCGAGTGGTGCGCATTTGCCTTGCAGGCGGTGTATTGCGGAGCCCCCGCATTTTGACGCGACCATCGCGCTGGCCGATTATCACGCGCCACTCGATACACTCGCGCTCGATCTCAAGTTCCACGCGCGGCTGGCAACGGCCGACGAGTTTGCGCGCCAGTTGCAGGCCGCATTTGAGAGCACTGACGCAGCAGCACCGGATGTCGTCGCGCCGGTGCCGCTCTCGCCACGGCGCTTGAGGACGCGCGGTTACAACCAGGCGTGGTCGATCGGGAATCCGCTTGCGCGCCGGCTCGGCTCGCGGGCTGACGCAACGCTGATCGAGCGTATTAGAGACACGGCACCGCAAGCAAAGCTCGATCTTGATACGCGGCGCAGAAACGTCGGCAATGCGTTCACGGTGCTGCGAGAGATTCGCGGCCAGCACGTGGGAATCGTCGACGACGTCATGACCTCCGGCGCCACGCTCGACGCGCTGGCCTTTGCGCTGAAAGCCGCTGGCGCGCGGCGCGTCACCAACTTCGTCGCGCTGCGCACGCCGCAAGACTAATTTTCACGAGTTATCGCTAATGTTCAATGTCGTACTGGTCGAACCTGAAATTCCGCCGAATACCGGCAACGTGATCCGGCTGTGCGCCAATACCGGCGCCCGCCTGCATTTGATCGAACCGCTCGGTTTCCCCCTCGACAACGCCAAGATGCGCCGCGCCGGTCTGGATTACCACGAGTACGCGCAGATGCATGTGCATGCGAACTGGGAAGCGTTCCTCAAAACGGAAGCGCCCGACGTGAGTCGCATGTTTGCGTTCACCACGCGCGGCTCAACGCCATTTTTCGGGCATACATTCCAGGCAGGCGATTGGTTTGTCTTCGGTGCCGAAACCCGAGGTCTGTCGGATGCAGTGCTCACGCAGTTCACGAATGACCGGCGCGTGCGCTTGCCTATGCGACCGGGGAACAGGAGTTTAAATTTATCGAATACGGTGGCGATCGTGACGTTCGAAGCATGGCGTCAGACAGGGTTCGAGGGCGGTGAATAGTCTTGGCGCCGCATTCGTGCCGTCTTCGCGCGCCGGAGAACGTCACTCCGCTTTTGCGTCACGGCTCAACAGCGCGTGAACCGCGTCACGCGGGGCCACGTTTTCGAATAAGACGTGACACACCGCGTGCGTGATCGGCATTTCTATGCCGTGAGACTCCGCCAGCGCCAGCACGGCACGCGCGCATCGCACGCCCTCGGCCACATGGCCGAGGGCCGCGAGAATGTCGGTGAGCGAACGGCCTGTTGCCAACTGCATGCCGACCGTGCGATTACGCGACAAATCGCCCGTAGCGGTGAGAATCAGGTCGCCGAGCCCGGTCAGGCCCGTGAAGGTTTCCGCACGGCCGCCTAAAGCCACGCCGAGGCGTGACATCTCGGCCAGTCCGCGCGTAATCAACGCGGCCCGGGCGTTCAGGCCCAGGCCAAGGCCGTCGGCAATGCCGGTTGCAATGGCCAGCACGTTCTTTACCGCGCCGCCCACTTCCACGCCAATTACGTCGTCGCCCGTATAAATGCGCATGGCGCCGTGGTGAAACGCGGCAACGGTCCGCTCACCAAGGGTTGTCGACGTGCTCGCGATTGTCAGCGCCACCGGCAAACCCAGCCCGACTTCGCGCGCGAAGCTCGGCCCGGAAAGCGTGCCGTTGCTCGCGTGCTGCGGCAATTCGGCCGCTACCACCTCGTTCGGCAGACATTGCGTGTCAGCTTCGAAGCCTTTGCACAACCAGACGATATGCGCCGGAACAATACCCTGTTCGCGCATGTTGCGGCATAACGCGCGCAAACCCGCGACCGGTGCTGCAACCACGCACAGAGCATCTTCGGCTGCGCCGTGGGCCAGGGCCGAAGCGAGATCAGGGTCGTACTGAAGCGCTGCGGGCAGCGTTATGCCGCGCAAATAGCGCTCGTTTTCGTGCGTTTGGGACAGTGACTCGATGAGCGCGCGATCGCGCGCCCAGAGCACCGTAGAGTGGCGAGTGGCCAGATGGCCAGCCAGTGCGGTGCCCCACGCACCGGCGCCGAGAACGGCTACTTGCATGCCCGGCTCCGGAATATGCGGGATTTAGTTCAGCGTCGCGCCGTTGGCCACGCCTTCCTGGG
Source organism: Caballeronia sp. SBC1 (assembly GCF_011493005.1). Classification (NCBI taxonomy): domain Bacteria; kingdom Pseudomonadati; phylum Pseudomonadota; class Betaproteobacteria; order Burkholderiales; family Burkholderiaceae; genus Caballeronia; species Caballeronia sp. SBC1. The sequence continues at coordinate 351,742 of NZ_CP049156.1, read as the reverse complement.
CTGCCGACAACTGCGAAATACGTTGTTCGTACAGCGCCTGGAAATTGATCTCGGCGAGGTGGATCGGCGGGAAACCGGCGCGGGTGATGGCGTCGGCAATGTTCGAGCGCAGGTACGGGAACAGGATGGTCGGGCACGCAATGCCGACCAGCGGATCGATTTGATCAGCGGGAATGTTGCGGATATCGAAAATACCGGCTTGCTTGGCTTCGATCAGGAACGCGACCTTGTCAGCCACCTTCGCGGTCACGGTGCCCGTTACCAGCACTTCGAACACGCTCTCCGCCAGGCGCTCGGCCTTCACGTCCACTTCCACTTCCACCGACGGCATTTCCTGCTCGAGGAAGATGCCCGGCGAATTGGGCTGCTCGAGCGACATGTCCTTCAAGTAGATGCGCTGGATGTTGAAGAACGGTTGGTTGTTGTCGTCAGACATGGTTGTTTCCCTTGATTATTTAATGTGCTGCCTGTGGCTTTTCCGGTTTTTCCGGCTAAAAGCAGCGGGCTGCTTAATTGTGCTGCGAACGCACTCGGGCCGACGCGCCCGGCCCGACCGTCCGCAACGTGTATTCAGGCGGCCTCGAGCAGCGGCACCAGGCCGCCTTTGCGATCGAGCGCGGACAGATCGTCGTAACCGCCAACATGCGTCTCGCCGATGAACACTTGCGGCACCGTACGGCGCCCCGTACGCGTCATCATTTCTTCACGCCGCGCCGGATCACGGTCGATCAGCACCTTCTCGACGTTTTCCACGCCGCGCGACTTTAGTAGACGTTCGGCCATCTGGCAATACGGGCACACCTGCGTGCTGTACATGATCACTTTATTCACTTTACCGCTCCTTGTTTCACGACCGGCATGCCGGCTTTTTGCCAGGCATCCAGTCCGCCCTGCAATACGTGGACTTCGGCATAGCCGGCGGCGCTCACGATCTGGCTCGCCTTCTGGGACTGTTGGCCGGTCTGACACACGAGCAAGACCGGATTGCTCTTATTCTTCGCGATCTGGCCAATTTTTGCTTGAAGCTCCGAAATCTCGAAGTTTCGCGCCGCCGGCAGGTGCCCTTTCGAATACTCGGCGGCCGGCCGCACGTCGATCACGGCAGCGTTACGCCGATTGATCAGCTGAATGGCCTCGGGTGCGGAAACACTTCCGCGGCCGCGCCGGGCAATCGTCGGCCAAAGCAGCAACCCACCAGAAATGAGGGCGACGGCGATAAGAACAAGGTTGGTGTAATCGGTGAAAAACTTCACGTCGGGACCGCCGGATTGGGAGTGTGGAAAAATGAAAGGTCGAAAAAAATCGGGACAATCCAGCCATTATAAAATAACCATCCTCCGCGATGGCCTCGGCCAATCGGCCGAGTTGCGCCAGAACGCGTTGCCGCACAGAATCGATGCCAGTTTCCAGCTTTTTTGCCGCTTCCTAACTAACCGACCTTTCAACGGACATCATGTACAAGCTAGTGCTCATCCGCCACGGCGAATCCACGTGGAACAAGGAAAACCGATTCACAGGCTGGGTCGACGTCGACCTGACAGAACAAGGCAACCGTGAGGCCCAACAGGCTGGCCTGCTGCTGAAGGAAGCCGGCTTCAGCTTTGACCTGGCGTACACGTCAGTGCTCAAGCGCGCGATCCGCACGCTCTGGCACGTGCAGGACCAGATGGACGAAATGTACTTGCCGGTCGTCCATTCGTGGCGGCTGAACGAGCGGCATTATGGTGCACTCTCCGGTCTGAACAAGGCTGAGACCGCGAAGAAGTACGGCGACGAGCAAGTGCTGATCTGGCGCAGAAGCTACGACACGCCGCCGCCTGCACTCGATCCGTCGGACGAACGCACCTCGTTCAACGACCCTCGCTATGCAAAAGTACCGCGCGAGCAGTTGCCGTTGACCGAATGCCTGAAGGATACGGTCGCCCGCGTAATGCCCATCTGGAACGAGTCCATCGCGCCGGCCATCAAGTCGGGCAAGCGTGTGCTGATTGCCGCTCACGGCAACTCCATGCGTGCGCTGATCAAGTATCTTGACGGTATTTCCGACAACGACATCGTTGGCCTGAACGTCCCGAACGGCGTGCCGCTTGTGTATGAACTCGACGAAAACCTGAAGCCGATCAAGCACTATTATCTCGGCGACCCTGAGGCAATCGCCAAGGCGCAAGCGGCGGTGGCGAAACAAGGGAAGGCAGGCTAAGGGCTTTATTTCGAGAATGACCGACGGTTGCGGGTGCGCTGATCCAGCACTCATGACCGTTGGCTTGACGCAGCGCCCGGTGTTTTCCTCGCTGACACGTCGCTCGTGGCGCTCACCGGATGGATCGCACAGTGGGATTAGCCGTGCCCGTTCGCTTGCAGTACCGTTGATTTGAGCGCCTCGCGGCGCGGCTTTAACGCGGTGGCAACGCTCAACTTCACGCTCTCAGCCGGCACAGTCCAGGTTTTGGCCGGCATCCGGCCAAGCGAGCGCGCACTCTCGATTCCTCCGGCTCACCAGCATTTATCGTCCGAACGCGCGAAAATAAGCCGTCCGATTTCGCCCTTTGCGAATTACCTTTAAACTGGGCCCGACATTTGCGGGCGGATAATAGTGGTTTGGAAACCGCCGCACACAAAAAGAACCCGCCCATTCATTTTCCTGCGAAGCCCTTTAAGCTGCGTTTAAGTCGTGGTCCGGGGCTTGCAGTTATACTGCCCAGTCAACCACGACGCAGCCTAATCCGCTTCCGACCGCAACAGACTCTATGCGAAAGAACCTGAAAAACATCGGCCTGATCGCCGCGGGCCTTGCTACCGGCGTATTTGCAACGCTGCAACTCTCCGCATCCGCCCAGCAAGCCGCCACCGCGCCTCTCCCGCTCGATCAATTGCGGTTGTTTGCCGAAGTATTCGGGCAAATCAAGCATGAATACGTCGAGCCGGTCGACGATAAAAAGCTTCTCACCGCGGCTATCAAGGGCATGGTGTCGAGCCTCGATCCGCATTCGTCATACCTCGACAAAACCGATTACGAAGAGCTTCAGGAGCAGACCAAGGGTCGCTTCGCGGGCCTTGGTATCGAGATTTCGTCGGAAGATGGCTTGATCAAGGTGATTTCGCCTATTGAAGATACGCCGGCGTTTCATGCCGGCATTCGTCCGGGCGACCTGATCACGCGCATCAACGACAAGCCGGTACGCGGCATGACGCTGGATAACGCCGTCAAGCAAATGCGTGGCGATCCTGGCACGAAGGTCACGCTGACCATCTTCCGCAAGACCGACGACCGGACCTTCCCGGTCACGGTCACGCGCGCAATCATCCGCGTGCAGAGCGTGAAGATGAAGGTTCCGGCGCCGGGTTACGGCTACATCCGGATCACGAGCTTCCAGGAACGCACCGTGCCGGATCTCGCCGCGAAGCTGCAGGATCTCGCGCGCCAGCAGCCGGACCTGAAGGGTCTCGTGCTCGACCTGCGTAACAACGGCGGCGGTTTGCTGCAGAGCGCGGTCGGCGTAGCCGGTGCGTTCCTGCCGGATAACGCCGTGGTGGTGTCGACGAATGGACAAATCGCGGACGCGAAGCAGACCTTCCGCGATACCTACGACAACTATCGCCTGCCCTCCTTCGACTCCGATCCGCTGAAGAACCTCCCGGAAATCTTCAAGAAGGTGCCCATGGTCGTGTTGACCAATGCGTACTCCGCGTCGGCGTCCGAGATCGTCGCGGGCGCGCTGCAGGATCATCATCGCGCGTTGATTGTCGGCAAAACCACGTTCGGCAAGGGCTCGGTTCAGACCGTCCGGCCAATGACTGCAGACACCGCGTTGCGCCTGACCACCGCGTATTACTACACGCCGAGCGGCAAGTCGATCCAGAACAAGGGCATCCGCCCGGATGTTCCGGTCGATCAATACGCAGAGGGTGATCCGGACGACGCGCTCGTCACACGCGAAGTGGATTATTCGAACCACTTGGCCAATACGCAGGACCCGAACGAGAAGAAGGAACAGGAGGCGCGCGAAGCGGACCGGCTCGAGCAACTGCGGATTCTTGAAGAGCAAAACGACAAGAAGACGCCGGAGCAACGCCGTAAGGATCGCGAGCGCAAGCCTGTCGAGTTCGGCACGGCCGATGACTTCATGCTCACGCAAGCGCTGAACAAGCTCGAAGGCAAGCCAGTGCAGGAATCGAAGTCTTATTCCGAAAGGAAGCTGGCGGAGGAAAAACCGGCTCCGTCGGCTTCGGCCCCTATTGTTGTCAAGCCAGCGTTGCCGGCTACACCCGGGGCGGATGCAACGCCTGCGTCAGGTGTGCCGGGTGCCGACGCTACGCCGGCGCCGGCATCTGCACCGGTACCCGCTTCGGCTACACAGTAAGTTTTGTCTCGGTTTCAGTCGGCGCGGGCTTAAGTCTGCGCCGACTGATTCAGTAGCAAGTAGCAAGGAATTTTCGTTACCGTCTTCCGGCACAACATAGGTGCCCCGCCAGTCGTACTCCCCCGTCCCCCTCGCGTCACACTTCCGCCCTCGGCCTGACCCCACCATCCTGTGATTGCATGGGACCGGAGCAGCGCGTTATGGAGCTGGAGTAAGCGCTAACTCCACCCAACACGTGAACCCTGATCGACAGCAAAGCGCCAACGCCTCTCGACACACGATTAAAATAGTGGCTTCGCGACCGCGCGACTGTGCCGGCCCAATGCTGTCACGCGCTGCGGTCGTAGCCTACTTGAGCGCTTGATGAACGACGATCAGCTTCTCCGCTATTCCCGACACATCCTCGTCGATGAAATCGGCATTGAAGCGCAACAGCGCTTTCTCGATGCACACGCCATCATCATCGGTGCGGGTGGGCTCGGGTCTCCGGCTGCGATGTATCTGGCGGCGGCGGGCGTTGGCGAGATCACGCTGGTCGATGCCGATTCCGTCGATCTCACCAATCTCCAGCGCCAGATCCTGCACGTGAGCGCATCGGTTGGTGAACCGAAGGTGGATTCCGCCCGCCATACACTCGCCGCGCTGAATCCCGGCGTGAAGGTCACTACAGCCGCAGTTCGTGCCGACGCAGCGTGGCTCGACGCCCACGTCCCACATGCCACCGTCGTACTCGATTGCACCGATAACTTCGCCACTCGCCACGCGATCAACGCCGCGTGCTTCGCCCACGGCGTGCCGCTCGTGTCAGGCGCCGCGCTGCGCTTCGACGGCCAGATCAGCACCTTCGACTTCCGCTCGCCGCAATCCCCTTGCTACGCATGCGTGTTCCCGCCGGATGAAGCGTTCGAGGAAGTCGCGTGCTCGACAATGGGCGTCTTCTCGCCGACGGTCGGGATCATCGGCACCATGCAGGCGGCCGAGGCGCTACGCGTGATCGGCGGGTTCGGTACGACGCTCGAGGGCCGTCTCATGATGCTCGACTCGTTGCGCATGGAATGGAACACGATGCGCATCGCACGACAGGCAACGTGCCCGGTGTGCGGAACGCACGCACAGAAATAGTCTGTTCAAGGTCGATGGCAGACCATGCCAAAAGCCCCATCCACTTACACCGCGAAGATCCATCCGCGCCGCCGTCTCAAATTTAAGAGTTCTCCAATTTTCCTAAGCACCGGGCCAGCCTATCTTGGCCTCTACGCTTTTGACGCCATTGGAGAGACGAATGAACGAGACCGAAACCCGGCACACGCAACGCGGCAGGACCGAAACCGAATTCGCTCGGCCCGGCCTCCCCGTGCTCGCGGGACCCGCAGGCATCCTCTACGATTTCAATTACGGCTGCCGCGTGCAAGTGCCTGTAGACGGCTGGCGCGTCAGGATGACCGACCTGGACACGTTCAATGTCCTGTTGGACGAAGCCGCGGAAGCCAACGAGGTGATCACCAGCCGGCGCAAGTATTTCGTGCGTTTCCTGCTGGAAGTATTCGACGGCCATCGGCTCGTGTTCTCTCACGCGTTCGATGCAACAAACCAGAAAGTTCGATTGCGCATGCAACCACTCGCGCTGGGCGATTCGCTCGCATGGCTGCCGGTCATTGATGCATTCCGCGAACAACACAAGTGCGAACTATATATGCCGCTGGGCCAGCATTTGCAGCCGCTTTATCGCGACGGTTATCCGCATTTGCATATTGCAACAGACGCCGAACTCGATAGCCGGAACGACACGTACTACGCGACGTATTACCTCGGCCTGCTAAAGCCATTCTCTGAACGCGATCATCAGCCTACCGATCCGCGCGTGAGCAACATGCAGGACATGATGGCGTATCTGCTGGGCGTGCCGTGTGAGGAACGCCGGCCGAATGTGGTCATCGCGGACAAGACGCGCACGATTGCCGAGCGCTATGTGTGCATCGCGACTCAGTCCACCGCGCAATGCAAGTACTGGAACAATCCGCGCGGCTGGCCGACGCTGATCGAGCATCTGAAAACGCTCGGTTACAGAGTGCTATGCATTGACCGCGACAAGCAATACGGCAACGCCGACTACATGAACCTGATGCCGGAAGGCGCCGAGGATTTCACCGGCAACCGCCCGCTGCAGGAACGCATGAGCCTGTTGCATCACGCGGATTTTTTTATCGGATTGGGAAGTGGACTATCGTGGCTCGCATGGGCCGCAGGCACGCCCGTGGTCATGATCAGCGGCTTTTCGCATCCGTCGACCGAGTTCCGCACGCCGTATCGCGTGATCAACTTTCACGGCTGCAACAGCTGCTTCAACGACATGACCACCGAGTTCGATGCCCAGAATTTCGGGTGGTGCCCCCGCCGCTTCGACAAGACACAACCGTTTCAATGTACGGCGGTGATCACCCCTGAGTTTGTGATGCGCGTCGTCGATAAACTCATCGCCGAGCGCGGCCTCGCTCAGACCTTCTGAAGCACCGCCAGTGCGGCGAGCAACTCCGCGGGTTCATACGCGGCGAGCACGTCCGCGACCGGCTTTTGCAACGCCTTCAAGTCCGCCCGCAGGATCTCCTGCTTGACCACGAGCAGCTGGCTTGGGTGCATCGAAAACTCGGTGAGACCCATGCCGAGCAGCAGCCGTGTCACGGACGGATCGCCGGCCATTTCACCGCATACGGAGACTGGAACACCCGCCGCTTTCGCTTCACGCAGCGTGAACGCGATCAAGTGCAAAACCGCGGGATGCAGCGGATCATAGAGATGCGCGACGGCGTTGTCGGCGCGATCGATTGCAAGCGTGTACTGGATCAGGTCGTTGGTCCCGATCGACAGGAAATCCAGCCGCTTCAGGAACAAACGCACGGCAATCGCCGCCGCCGGAATCTCGATCATCGCGCCGACTTGCACGTTGCGATCGTAGTCAATACCGGCGTCGTCAAGCTGCCGCTTCGCTTCGTGAATCAGGTCGAGCGTCTGGTCGATTTCCTGCGCATGCGCGAGCATGGGGATCAGGATCTTCGCGCGGCCGAACGCCGACGCCCGCAAGATAGCCCGCAATTGCGTCATGAACATCTGCGGCTCGGAGAGGCTCCAGCGGATCGCCCGCAAACCCAGCGCCGGGTTCTGCGCCGTCTCGTAACCGTCGCCACTGCTCATGGATTCAAGCGGTTTGTCCGCACCCACGTCGATCGTGCGAATAGTCACCGGCCGGCCCTTCATCAGCTCGATCGCGCGCCGGTACGCTGCGAACTGCTCTTCCTCTTCCGGCAACTCGTCCTTGTGATTCATGAACAGGAATTCGCTGCGGAACAGGCCCACGCCCATTGCGCCGGCGTCCAGCGCCGTCTTGGCGTCGTCAGGCAATTCGATGTTCGCGCACAAGTCGATCTTGGTGCCGTCCAACGTTTGCGTCGGCGAGAACTTGAGGCGCTGCAGCTTGCGCTGCTCAAGCACCTTTTCACTTTGCCGATACGAATACTCTTCCAGCACGATAGGCGCCGGGTCGACGATGACAATGCCGTGATCCCCATCCACGATGATCAAGTCGTTCTGCCGGATCAACGTACTCGCCTGCTGCACGCCAACCGACGCCGGAATACCGAGGCTGCGTGCCACGATAGCCGTGTGCGAGGTACGGCCGCCGAGATCCGTCACGAAACCCTTGAACGCCTGGGTCTTGAACTGCAGCATGTCGGCGGGCGCTATGTCATGGGCGACCACGATCATGTCGTTGTGGCCATTGGTCGCCGCGCCGTCTACTACGAGCGTGGCAGTGGACGGTGCACCGGCCAGCGCCTTCAGCACGCGCTCCACCACTTGCTGGATATCGGCCTTGCGCTCGCGCAAATACTCGTCTTCGATATCGTCGAAATGGCGGCTCAGGATTTCCAGCTGCTCGGTCAGCGCCCATTCCACGTTGTAGCGGCGCGTGCGAATGAGGTCGATGGTTTCATGAACGAGCATGGCGTCGTTCAGGATCATGGAGTGGACGTTGATAAACGCGCCCATCTCGCTGGGGGCATCTGCAGCCAGATCGTCGCGCAGAGCGTCCAGCTCCGCGTGCACCTGCGCTTGCGCTGCGTGAAAGCGTTCAATTTCACTGTCGATGCGATCCGGTTCGACCAGATAGTGATCGACATCGAGTGCAGCCGCCGCGATCAGATACGCGCGGCCAATGGCGATACCGCGCGAAACGGGAATTCCATGCAGCGTGAACGACACGCGCACCTCTCTGTAGTTATGGGTGGTTCACGGTTTTCTCGACCACCGGCTGGCGATTCGATCCGCGCACCATTATAAATTCGAACGCGATTTGGCACCCTTTGCGGTGCAGCAAGTTTTCGTCACAAAATGACCCAATTTATTGCGCCGTATGTCAGCGTGATGTACCGGCGTGATGTATCGGCGTTACCCATGTCAGCGCCATGACTGCAGGCACAAAAAAGCCGCGTCGATGCGCGGCTTCTTTTCAGTGCTGCTGGCAGGACAACGTCATTGTCCTTCGCCAAATTTATCTGCGATGAGTGCAAGGATGGCCTTCATTGCTTCGGCTTCGTCGGAGCCTTCGGTTTCGATTGTCACCGTGCTGCCGATTCCCGCCGCGAGCATCATCACGCCCATGATGCTTTTCGCATTGATCCGGCGGCCGTTGCGGCTCATCCAGATCTCGCATTGAAAGTTTCCTGCCAGTTGTGTGAGCTTGGCCGAAGCACGCGCGTGCAGCCCCAGCTTGTTCACGATAGTTGTTTCCTGTTGCAGCATGATGCTCCGGGCGCTAAATGAAAGGGCTGACGCGATGCAGCTGGGTCAAAGCTTTTAACGGTTTTCTTAACGTGCGGCAGCGGTGCTGCCAGCGGGGCAACGCAACTCACCCCAGCCGCGACTTAGTGACTTGCCACCTTGGCGGGCATGCAACTGGTCGCCGCGGCGCCCGCAGCGCAATTAGCCACGGCAGCAGCTGCGGCGCTAGCCATTGCGCAAGGGTTGGCGGGCGTAGAGGCGTCCAGTTCCTGAATGCCCTTCGATCCGCCTTGCAGCGACTTTTCAGCCAGCGTGTCCAGTGGCGTGGTCCTGTAACAGACCGCGCGCACCAGCATGGGCAAGTTGACGCCGGCGAGCACGCGAACGCTGCCGCTTGCCAGGCTTTGCGCAATATTCGCAGGCGTTGCGCCGAACACGTCCGTGAGGACGATCGCACCGTTTTCTTCCTTCAGACGGTCGATTTCGGAGCGTGCAAACGCACGGACCTCGACGGGGTCGCAATCCGGCTTCACATCGATCGCGCCAATGCGTGCGGGCAAACCGCCGTAAATGTGGGTAATGCACTCACGTAACGCCGAAGCGAACGGAGCGTGCGCAATGATTAGAATGCCAGCCATGTCAGAGTGTGCTGCCCCAAAACGACGAGATGCGTCGGAAATTGTGGGAACTTGCTGTTATATGTGCCAAATTGCGATGTCAAACATTGTAAAACGCACTGCAAAACGCGACAGCAACATCGATCCGTATGCAGAAATATCAACAAACGCCACTACCTAAGCTTAGTCGGATTTCGCACGCTATGTGCAGCGTTATGCACTGCAGCAAGTTTCCACTTTCAATTTCGGGGCCGGATCGCACCACGAAACGAATCTCATGAGGGGGAGATTGTAACAGTCCGGGAGAAATCAACGGCCGGACTGCCTTCTTCGACAGCCGCCTCTAATTTCTCGCTTCCCGCTCACCTACTAAGCTTATTGCCAAGCTTATTGCTGAGCTGCGGCCGCTCGTTCCAAGGCATCGATAAACATGCCGGCTACATCGAAACCTGTCTGGTCCATGATTTCGCGGAAGCACGTCGGACTGGTCACGTTCACTTCCGTCAGATAGTCGCCGATGGCATCCAGGCCGACCAGCAGCAAGCCCCGATCGAAGAGCGTCTGTCCCAGCGTTTCTGCGATTCGGCGATCGTTTTCCGTGAGCGGTTGTGCGCGGCCCAATCCACCCGCGGCCAGATTGCCGCGGACTTCGTTGCCTTGCGGAATCCGGGCAAGCGAATACGGCACGGCTTGGCCGCCGATGATCAGGATGCGTTTGTCGCCATCGGCAATTTGCGGGATGAACTTTTGCGCCATGACGCTACGCGCGCCATTGTCGCTGAGCATTTCCACGATCGTGCCGAGGTTCATTCCGTCAGCCTTCACGCGAAACACGCCCATGCCGCCCATGCCGTCGAGCGGCTTCAGGATCACGTCGCCGTGTTCTGCGTGGAAAGATCGCAGACGCGCGGCATCGCGGGTAACCAGCGTGGGCACGACAAACTCCGGCCACTCGCCAATCGCCAGCTTCTCGGAGTGATCGCGGATCGCGCTCGGCTTGTTGAAGATACGTGCGCCGGTACGCTCCGCCAGTTCGAGGAGCCACGTGGACGTGACGTATTCCATGTCGAACGGAGGGTCCTTGCGCATCACGACCGCGCCGAAATGCCTGAGATCGAGGATCTCCGGCGCGGCGGCTTCGTACCACGGCGAGCGCGCGGAATCAGCTTCGTCGCCGACGATTGTCACGCGCTGCACAGTCCCTTCCACCTTGCCGCCAATCCAGGCCAGATGCTGCGGCTCGCACGCGTAGATCGTGTGTCCACGACGCGCGGCTTCGGCCATCATCGCGTAGGTCGTGTCTTTGTAGATCTTGAAATGACCGAGCGGATCGGCGATAAAAAGGATATCCATAAGCGTCCAGAGCGGCCGTTCGGCCTTGGTTTATTCAATAGGCGGCGGCAGACAGCGGTCTGCAATACGCGATTTTTAACACGTCGCGCGCGTTCGCGCCTGAAGTGCAAACGGCCGCAATTTCGTGCGGCCGTCGTGATGGGGTGAAGCTTAGACCTGAATGGCTTCGGGATCGGTTTTTTCCAGTTCCACCGACGCCGCAAGCAACCCCAGCCGCGCCACCACGCCATACATATAAAAGCGGTTCGGCGGCGCAGCGCCGGGCTTCGCGTGGGCGTCGGGCAAGACCGTATGCTCGAAGCCGAGCGGCACGAAATGCATGCCGGGCGCATTGAGATTCTGGTCACGTTCACGAGAATCGTGCACACGATAAAACCCGCCCACCACATACCGGTCGATCATATAGACCACCGGCTCGGCGACTGCATTTTCCACGCGCTCGAACGTATGCACACCCTCCTGCACGATCACGTCGTGGACTTCGAGGCCATCCTTCGCGTCGTTCATCTTCACGCGCTCGCGCTTGGTCAGCGCGGCGACCTCGGATGCATCATGTACCGTCATGACGCCCTTGCCATAGGTGCCGGCATCGGCCTTGATCACCACATACGGCTTCTCGCTGATCCCATACTCCCTATACTTCTTCGCAATCTTCTTCAACACGCCGTCGATCGCATCCGCCAGCGCTTCCTCGCCGGTACGCGCCTCGTAGTCCACGCCTTCAACGTGCGCGAAATACGGGTTGATCATCCACGGATCGATCTCGACGAGCTTCGAAAACTTCTTCGCGACGTCGTCGTAGCAGGAGAAGTGATTCGACTTGCGGCGCACGGCCCAGCCCGCATGCAGCGGCGGCAGCAGATATTGCTCGTGGAGGTTTTCCAGCACGGGCGGAATGCCGCCGGACAAGTCGTTGTTCAGCAGGATCGAGCAGGGATCGAAGTTTTTCAAGCCCAGCCGGCGCGGCGTGCGTTCAAGCGGTTCCAGGACGATCTTCTGCCCGTCGGCGAGCGCGATGGTGACCGGTCCGTGAATGTTTTCATCGAGCGTGCCGAAGCGGATATTCAGCCCGGCCTGACGCATGATCGTGGCGAGCCGCGCGACGTTCTCAAGATAAAACGCGTTGCGTGTATGGCGCTCGGGGATCACGAGCAGGTTCTTCGCGTCGGGGCAGATCTTTTCGATCGACGCCATTGCGGCCTGCACGGCAAGCGGCAACACTTCCACCGGCAGGTTGTTGAAGCCGCCGGGGAACAGGTTGGTATCGACGGGAGCGAGCTTGAAACCGGCGTTGCGCAGGTCGACCGAGCAATAGAAAGGCGGGGTGTGTTCTTGCCACTCCAGCCGAAACCAGCGTTCGATGGACGGCGTCGCGTCGAGTATCTTCCGCTCGAGATCGAGCAAGGGGCCGTTTAAAGCCGTAACGAGGTGCGGAACCATTGATGACTCGCGGACTTAAGAGGAAAGATTGTAGAACAAACGCCCCACGTATTTGGGTATGAACTCCCTTTTCCCAAGCCTATTCGCACGGTTCGTGCCGCTGTTTGCACCTATCCTGCCGACCAGAAACAGTTACCTCACACAAAAATGGGACGAAACACGGGACAAAAAAATGCCCGCCGGTAAGTGGGCGGGCAAAACGCTGCGCTTGTCTCGGAGCCTTGCTGCTATAGCTTGCGCTCGGTTATGGGGACGACGCCGCGACCTCTCGCGCCGGGCGTCACCCCATCGAAAAAACTTCTTATTCGACGTGTTCGCCATGCAACGTCACGTCGAGGCCTTCACGTTCCTCTTCTTCTGTGACACGCAGACCCATGACCATGTCGATAACCTTCAACAGGACGAAGCTGACCACGCCGCTGTAGACCAGGGTGGTGAGCACGCCCTTGGCTTGCAGCAGGATGCTGCCGTCCGAGCCGCCAATGTCCTTGACCGCGAAGATGCCAGTCAAAAGCGCGCCGAGAATACCGCCCACGCCGTGGACGCCGAACGCGTCGAGCGAGTCGTCGTAGCCGAGCTTCGTCTTGAGCCACGTTGCCGACCAGAAGCAGACCACGCCAGCCGCAATACCGATCACGATTGCACCCGTCACGCCGACGTAACCCGAAGCCGGCGTAATGGCCACCAGACCTGCAACCGCGCCCGAGATAATACCGAGCACCGAAGGCTTACCCTTGGCCAGCCATTCGGCGAACATCCATCCGAATGCGGCAAACGCGGTAGCGATTTGCGTCGTGAGCATCGCGAAACCGGCACGGCCGTCAGCCGCCACTGCCGAACCCGCGTTGAAGCCGAACCAGCCGACCCACAGCATTGAAGCACCGATCAGCGAGAGCACGAGGTTATGCGGCGCCATGACTTCGCGGCCGTAACCAACCCGCTTGCCGAGCACCAGACAGCACACCAGACCTGCAATACCGGCGTTGATGTGAACCACCGTGCCGCCTGCGAAGTCGAGGATGCCAGCAGCCGACAGCCAGCCCGTCGGTTCCCAGACCATGTGCGCGATCGGCGAGTAGACGATGATTGTCCAGAGTCCCATGAATACCAGCATGGCCGAGAACTTCATCCGGTCGGCGAACGCGCCAGCGATGAGCGCCGGCGTGATGATCGCGAACGTCATCTGGTAGACGAAGTAGACCGATTCCGGGATCGTCGGAGCCAGATGGCTGACGGTCAGGGTGGTCGCCTTGTCGCCGTGGATGTAGTTCATGCCGTGCAGGAACACCCGCGAGAAGCCGCCGATGAACGCGTTACCCGGCGTGAACGCAAGGCTGTAGCCCACCACGGTCCAGAGGATCGTGACCAGGCAGCAGATTGCGAAGCTCTGCATCACGGTCGCGAGCACGTTCTTCTTGCGGACCATGCCCGCGTAGAAGAGCGCGAGGCCCGGGATCGTCATGAACAGCACGAGCGCGGTGGAAGTCAGCATCCAGGCGGTATCGCCGGAATTGATCTTCGACGAGTCAACAGAGAACGGTTCCGTCGGTGCAGCGGGTGCAGCCTCGGATGCGCCGGAAGCCGGAGCGGCCGCCGATGCTGCCATTGCCGCGCTGGCTGTATCGGGTGCGCTTGCAGGCGCTGCTGCGGTCGTGTCTGAAGCCGCGGCGGATGCAGCCGCCGGCGCGGATGCATCCTGCGCCATCACGGTGCCGGCGCTTACTCCCAGCAGCGACCCCGCTATCAACAAGGACATCAATAATTTACGCATTCTGCTGTTTCCTCTTATCGCCGTGTCTTTTCTTAGAGAGCGTCCGCGCCGGTCTCGCCGGTGCGAATGCGAATGACTTGTTCAATCGGGGTGACGAATATCTTGCCGTCGCCGATCTTGCCCGTGCGGGCCGCACGCTCAACCGCTTCTATGGCCTGGTCGACCAGATCGTCGGAGACCGCCGCTTCGATCTTCACTTTTGGCAGGAAATCGACCACGTACTCGGCGCCGCGATACAGCTCCGTGTGGCCCTTCTGGCGGCCGAAGCCTTTTACCTCGGTCACGGTAATGCCCGAGACGCCAATAGCCGACAACGCTTCGCGTGCCTCGTCGAGCTTGAACGGCTTGATGATTGCGGTAATGAGCTTCATGTATCCCTCGCTGTGTGTCGAACAGGGTTGGCGCTTTAGCGCCTTAATCTGGTCCCATGCCTGATTCCTCCTTGCGTCATGCCCGTCGCGAGCGGCGACTCATGCGCCACGCCGCGTTACCGACCGCCCGGAAAAGCGCGCACGGACAAGGCCCGGGGCACATATGCAACTCGTGTGCCATGCGCGTGTTCACGACCTGTCGACGGGCTCGCAGGGCATGCAATGCGCGAGCGTAGACCGGATGGCCAGCAACGGCTGCGTTCGCTGGCGCGCACCGTTGAACGTTGCTAGAGTGCATGCAAGGTTCAGGCAAGCAGGTGTGTTTCAAAGCGCAGCATCATGCTGCGCGGATGTGTCGCGGTTCTCGCGGTGCGTCAGGATGCGCACCAAAATGGATCATCCGGTTTGCCGGGGCACTGAGCTAACAATGAATGCACTTTTATGGTGCGCAAGAGGAAATCCGCATGAAACAACCGAACGATGTATTCAATGACTTCCAGGCCAAAATGAGCGAGCTGCTCAAGAATTCGCCGGCGAAGGACATTGAACGGAATATGAAAGCCATGCTGTCCCAGGGTTTTTCGAAGCTGGACCTGGTGACGCGTGAAGAATTCGATACCCAGACGCAAGTGCTCGTGCGTACGCGCGCCCGGCTCGAGGAACTGGAACAACGCGTCGCGCAACTTGAAGCGAAGCTGGGCGGCGGACCGTCGTCCGGTTCGTCAAGTGCCCAGGACTGACGTCCATATGTTCTAAAGCGTGTCATCGGCTAAGCGAGCCGTGATGTTGGATTATTAAGCCGGCGCCTCGAATCAGCGAGGCAAGGGCAGCGGGGAAAAATCATGTCGCTTGCCGTGGTGCGCAGCCGCGCGCCCGCCCCTGGGCGCGCGCCCGAGGTGACCGTAGAGGTTCATCTCGCCAATGGATTACCTTCGTTTTCAATCGTCGGCTTGCCCGATCTAGAAGTTCGCGAAAGCCGCGATCGGGTGCGCGCCGCACTCCAGAATTGCGGCTTCGATTTCCCGGTTCGCCGCATTACCGTCAATCTCGCTCCCGCCGACCTGCCGAAGGAATCCGGTCGCTTCGACCTGCCGATCGCATTGGGCATTCTTGCGGCGAGCGGCCAGATTCCCGCTGAAGCGCTGCTGCATCGCGAATTCGCCGGGGAGTTGTCGTTGACCGGTGCGCTGCGGCCAATGCGCGGCGCGTTCGCCATGGCCTGCGGCGCGGCACGGCAATATGCGCGCGCCGGGTCGGCGCTCGAGGGCGGATCCATCCGCGATAACGATCCCCGCATGCCCGAAATCTATCTGCCTCTGGGGAGCGCGGCGGAAGCGGCGCTGGTACCGGGTATCGATGTATTCGGGGCTGCTGATCTGCCCGCTTTGTGCGCACACCTCAGTGGTTCGGTCGACGGCCGTCTTACGCCTATCCGCGGCGCGGCGCCCGATTCCCCGCTGCGCAGGCGTGCGCCGTTGCCCGATCTCGTCGATGTGATCGGCCATCCCGGCGCACGCCGCGCGCTCGAGGTTGCGGCGGCGGGTGGGCATCATCTGCTGATGGTCGGGCCGCCCGGCGCGGGCAAGTCAATGCTCGCCGCGCGGCTGCCCAGCCTTCTACCGCCCATGACCGATGACGAAGCGTTGTCGTCCGCGGCCATTCTCTCCGCCAGCATGCTCGGATTTTCGCCCTCGCAATGGCGCCAGCGCCCGTTTCGCGCGCCGCATCATTCGTCGAGTTCTGTTGCGCTGGTAGGTGGACGCAATCCGCCGCAACCCGGCGAGATCACGCTGGCGCATCTCGGCGTGCTGTTCCTCGATGAACTGCCCGAATTCGACCGAAAAGTGCTCGAAACGCTGCGCGAACCGCTAGAGGCTGGCCGCATCACTATTTCGCGCGCTGCGCATCAGGCCGATTTTCCGGCAGCGTGTCAATTGGTCGCAGCCATGAATCCCTGCCCGTGCGGCTGTACGGTTTACATAAGCATCTGAGACAGCACGGTTTACATGGATCACCGATGACATTCCAGTGGTTCAACGCAGTCAATCGACTAGCCTTCAATTCCTTATTGACGCGCTAAAAATAGAACGCAGGTTTATTGGCAGGACTTCAGGAACGCTTTTTCCGCCGAGACCGCAACTCAATAACGGAAGCCTCGTCAGGCAGTTCTCCAGCCGACCGTTGGATCTTCATCAAGAGCGTCAGAATGTGGCGGTGAGCGTCAACGAGCTTCGAAACTGCTTGATCTCGCTCATCAGTTCGTTCCTTAAGTTGAATTTTCAACGATTTGTTCCGCCCCCTGCGTTCGACGGTCTGCTGACGAACCGATGTTGCCGCCTGCTTATCGGAATTTGCGTCAATCCATTCCTGGATGTCATCGACCAGGCCAGGGAAGCGGCTGCGACGCAGTGCCGTGGAGTCAAGCCCAGCCTCCCGCGCCACGTTGTTTTGTGAAACCCGAGAACCCTTTGGAAGGATGACAGGGCTTCCTGTTTGCAATCGCACAAAAGCCTGCCGGAAGCGCGTCTCAGCCTTGCTCGGGACTTTCTTAGCTGCTCCTTCATCAACTGGCGGCGATGGCATCGAGGGCTCTCCGTGTCGACTCAATGTTGTAAGAGATAGCGGCGTGCAGATCCGACCCTTCCACAGCGACAGCCTTACGTGAACGCAAGCTGCGTAGTAATTCTTCTATCCGCTGCGTCTTTTGTTTGTCCAACAAAACGTCGCTGCATGGCTTTTTATCGCCATATCCCATACACAAACTAACGTTGCTTACTCCCCCCATCGGACAAGGCTCTCCCGTTTTGGCGCACCCACCAAAGAATGTCGTTCGGAAGCTGATCTTTCCGGCTTTCGCGTCTCTCATAAGCGCGATCGCATCCTTTTCAGTGAGAGGCAATAAAATCTGCTCTTTCCGTTTCTCACCGTAAGGCGAAATAAAATTATTTGAAGAAAGCTTCTGAAATTCCTGAACGAGAGATTGCAGGCTCGCCTGCATAAAAAACGCTTTCGCTTCATCAACAAGCAATGATTTTAATTTGAAATGATTTTGACAATAATATCTTGTCATTATTCGACAGGAATGCTTTAGCTGATACTGAATGGAAGATTCCATAACAATATCTGATGCCAACATATTGACTGCCCCGGTACGCCGAAGCTGATGATCCGCCAAAGGCCATGTTTTACCAAGCGCAATTTTCCTTGAATCTAATTTTAAAGTCATCTTGCGAGCCCATTCAAAATCTTCCTTTGAAATTTTAAGCTGTTCCTTCGCAAGAAGTTTTGGCCAACGCTTCATCACTTGCTCATAACCAACACACTGCTTTCGTGCAGAATTTCTTTTGAACGTAGAAGGCGACCACGGAGCATACGCTGGCGACAATAAATAAGGATTGTCGATAAGTGTTTGATTGATTCGAACGCTTGGAAAGTGCTTCACGCCAGACATATGCAGCCTGGCTACGCTAGTCAAGGCCTCGACGGCAATAGCCACGCTCGGCGAAGCGATCCATTTTGCATTCGGATCATTGACCGTCTTCGTGGTAATTCCTCCCAAGAGATGCACCTCGTCCCCCAACTCATCCGTTTCAACTGAATAACAGTCGGTGCGAAGGAATTCCGCTTCATACGACCGCATAAATGAAGAATCCATCACATAAATAAGACCGACTTCATTAACCAAACTAAGGTAGGACGCCAACGACTTAACACCGTTCTTATCACTTGTGTTCACCCATTTATCGAGAACATCCGAAATCCCAAACTTTCTTGCCACTCGTCGAAAAGAACCAAAAAACTTAAAACCCGATTTTGACTTCTTTCCATGGTTATCAGAAAGAAAAGGAAGATTATGCGTCGAAATCTTGTTTGAAAACGACCCATCTGAGTTCCTCAAGTATGCGCGCAAGCAAAATTCATAACATTTTTCTATCGCGATCCTGTTTTCGAGGTACTCATCCAAGCATTGCCGAACGCGCAAATTTTGGTATTCCCAAATCCGAGGCGGGATATACGGAGTTTGGCTAGAATCTCTCGGCTTCGCCAATTCAACAAAAACCGCTAGACTATCATCATCAACAATCGAGAAACCCAAGTTTTCTCGGGCCAGCCAAATTTGGATCAAAATCTGAACCGCCGCTTCTGGCAGATTTTTTGCAATTTTTCTTACAACCAGTGGGTATTTCCATAGGTCTGTAGCGTCAATTCCAGCTTTGCTGCAACCCACGAAAATCGGCTTAATTAGATCAAATCTGTAAACCAAGGTCTTTCCAGTTTGAACCGGGTTGTCTCCCCATAGCCACCACCCGGCCACGTCCTGAAAGATTCTCGAATTTCTAGCATTAATTCCATCACCCTTGCCGGACCGGGATGCCGGTCCAAAATTCAATGTCTTTGTTATACCCGTCCAAGGCGTCAGATTCCACACGAGGTCCCGAAAGCGAGTGATCACATTCTCGTCTTTATCGATTATCACAGGAAAGTCGTCGGAAATCGGCCACGAGGGAGGGCAAAAATTTGCGGAATCCGCCTTAACTATTAGCGACTCTATTTTCAAACCACTCAATACCGGGACGCTTTTCATAAAGTCTCCGCCAAAATAATTGAACCACTCCAAAATGGATGATAACGACCAGCACGAATGGAATCGCGTGCGGAAATTACCCAGCGCGCGCCATCCTCCGAGGCGTCACTTATTTCCTGTATCTTTTTATTAATGCGCTCAATTACCCTCTCGGCGGGATGTACCACTCCTTTCGCAGCGACCTTTGACAGACTCAACTCCAAACTCTTCAACTTTGCGTGCGATGCAAGTTTCCAGCAATAATCGGCGTTTAGGATATCTCGATGGTAAAAGCAAAATAAGCAACCATCTGCACTCACGCAATCACTTTCAATAGCACCATGGTCAACGTCAGGAATAGATTTCGGCAGATGTTTATTTTTTTCGCATGGAGCACCTGCGGGTGACACTATCGACGGATCTGTTTTTTTAAAGTAGCGACTGATTTGAACAGCAGCTTCTTGATGATTCGGCTTCGAATAGTGACGAAGATTGGTAGGCAACGAATGAGCACCTCCAGACGCGACAACCTTTCTCGGTACGTTCTTGCGGAGAAGGCAGTTATTAATGTGTGTTTTCAAGACGGTCGTCCCAAACATCGGAATCCCGTACCGCCGAAGAAGGCTTTTAATTGATTCAAGGCTTGGCGCTTTTACTGAAGAAGGGATTTTCCCGTCGTATAGATAGGGGAATAGCCGATCGCTTACCTCACTTAGGCCAGACTCGTTGAGCCAATTAATGTACGTTTGAAAATGGCTACGGTATTCACCATAGCAGTGGAAAATGGCTTCGCCATGGCGTCGGCCCTTGAAAGTTCTGTAGACGTCGAACCCATCTGCCGATTTTTTCCATCGATAATCTTCCTGCCTCAGCATCGAGGCTTGCTTCTTCGGCATTCTGGTCTGTGAGATGAATATCAGAAGTTCCACATCAACCCTGAGATTCAGGATTGATGCCCTTCCTCGAGCATCTGTCAAAAGAATTCCGTCCTCAAGCTCGTCACGCCTATCAGAAAATCGTTCGTGATGGCGCGCGCCTTTGGACTCTCGCGATTTCCAATTTATGTCGTCGTCCTTTAAACCGCCCCTAATTGTGAGCCGGCGGCCATCCTCCAAAGTAATTTCCAATGGCAGGGCGCCCCGAATTTTTTGCACATCCAAAGCACGTGCGATGGTCGCTATCACATGCCCAAACTTGTTCACCTCTGATGGGTTTTGTTTCTGTGCCTCGGTACCGAGGACCCATTTATTTCCTTTTGGCGGCGTTATCCTGGTCCGACGCAGTAAATCACGACCCTTTTCATAGTCGTCATTTTTTCTAGCTCTAACAATTAGCTCCGCCATCATCCGAGCGTGCGCATAAGCCACTCCAGCGGAAATTTCCTTTTTCACGTGCAGGCGATGCCAGAGTTTTTCCGCGTATTCGCGATATAATTGAATGACATTATCAAATATCACGTCCTGGTTGCCCGAATCACACCAAGCGTAGAAGTGCCAAAGCACTTCTAGATACTTTATGACCGTCGAGGTGGATTTTAAAAGAATCTTGGCCAAGATCACGCTGTAAAAATCTCGAACCATTGGCATTCGATTAACGCGAAACTGCCCGACGTCGGCGCACTCGATAAATTCCTCTGCCTTCATTCTCTTCAGCTTTGCTGCTCCCATGTATAAGAGGACATGCAAGTTCCATGGTACGCCGTGCGTGCCCAACGGAAGCGGAACAACCAAACTCTGAATTTCTTCACCTTTCCGCATCTTTTGCACCGCCCCAACATCCCATAAACTGCTGGTTAAATTCGTCAAAAACGTGGACTAACTCTCCTTGCGTGTGGATGAAATTGATGTAATCAAACGTAGTCTTTTCGTCAACGTGTAGCAGCGCATTTCTTACAAACTGCACGGCATCTGCCACCTCCATGTGTTTCAGAGCAAGTCTCATAAGTTCGGTCGCGAAGGTCGCCCTTGTCCGATGGATGTGAAACCCAAAAAACGGAACAAAATTTTGTGCGTCAGCTAGCTTTCGCAGTCGATGCATTTCTACCCAGATTGCTTTGGAAGCTTCTTGGTTGTAGGCATTTCCGCAACGAGTAATAAATAGATGATTTCGGACCTGTTCACTCGCCTTTCCCTCCCTCAACAAACGACGACCACTCCACATGTAAGCTCGTAGCGCTCGCAGCAAGTCGTGAGGAATGAGGACTTGTCCGTCCGCATCATTCTTCGTGTCGACGCGGGGGAGAGCTCTCGGCCCAACTGAAAGTTGATAGATACCCATTTCGCGGTCAAAGATTGCATTTTCAATAGTTTGCTTTTTTAGATCGAGAATTGACCCAATTCGGAGTCCAGTCCAGAAACCAATCCACAAGATTAGGTACAGCTCCTCTGACGCATGCTTTTTTGCCCATTTCAATATAACGGCCATGTCAGCAGCGCTAACAGGAAGCACTCCGTCCTCAAGTTTGACGCCACCGACGACACCCCTATTCTTAATCGCGAGCTCAGCAACGACATCGGGCTTCATCGAATCATCAAAGCCGAATCGATCGGCCACCTGAACGCCAACGACTGGTACCTCGGACATAGGTGCAGATTCGGAAATCAGACCGACCTTGTAGATCCATAGATAAAACCGAAGCGCTGTATTCATCCGCTGAGTCGCTGTGCTTGGAGCGAATTGCCCGTCATCACGCATGTCCGTCAGTGCCTTACGGTACCTAAAAATGCAACGCTCTTTTTCGAGGTCTGGGAAGTGCCACCATGAAAGATTAGTTGACTCGAGCCAATTAGCAAAAGTAAGCAAATTAGTCATTGCGCTAACAATTGTCCTCAACTTCCGTTGGAGAGCAGCCATATGAAGAGCCCAAAGATTGGCTTCCGCCCACACCGCCCCATCTGCCCAACAGATTTGAGGAAAATCGTCGACCGCCGCTTCCTTCAGGTCTTGCCAATCGATGTCTGTCTCTGTTACGCCTGCAACGCATTGCTGCTGATACTTGATGTAGATAACACGAGCCATTAGGATCTTTCTATATATCGATTTTTTTGGTCAATCATCGCACAGTGGTATCAAGCAAATCCGAGTTTCCTTTCAACCGACTCGTATTCAGACGTCGTGCCCGGAGCAGTGCGGCTGGCGCGCATGATCCGAAGGCAATTGGGTATCCACAAACCCGTTCACCGATGCCCGCGATGTCATACGAAAGTAGGAGTGGCCGTGCTAAGGCGATGCATTGATTCGAGGGCAGGTTCCTTGGAAATTTCCCAGCTGTCATCTTGAGCGTCGCGAAGCACAAGCCGCGAAAGCGCTTTGAAGCAGGGAAACGAGATCTCGCTTGTTTTTTCATCATTGACTTCCTCTCAATTCGACACCTATTACATTAAAAATAGTTTAGAGCATTTCCACCGGCAACGCCCAATGCACCACCCTCAAAGACACAGTAATCTATTTTTTCAATATTTTCGACCGACGTGTCTTTGAAACAACGTATATCAAGCAATGGCTAGTTAGGTTCGATGTGTAATAGGCGTCGAAAAATTTTTAAACTCGAAATTCGATAAAAAACAATGATGTACGCCTTAATCATTCATTAAAAAAATCTGCCGTCATTTAAAATCGAGTTGGAATTTATAAGATAGAAATCACATCTTGCAAACCGGACCGAATCAAAAGATTCATTCCTTGATATACAAAACTTTTGGCGGCAAAGCCTTTTAGCCTTGAGTTTTAATTTCCGCTTGACTTTCACAATAAATTTAGGCTTGACGCAACGGAGCCTTCTGAAATGCGCGCATGGAAGTACGCCGAGGTCACAGATCGTTTTATGTATGTCGATTGTTGGTGTCGCGCCGTATCGATTGCAGCGCACGCGCACCAAGGGCAGCAAAAACTTGAAGGTCGCAGCCGCTCATCGAGAAATAAAATCTCTCTAGTCAGACAGCAAATTTTGGTCTGAACAGCGGTTCTCGTAGTGCTGCCATGCTTCCGAGCGATTTCATCCACGCTTGTGCGCGTTATACGAGTAAGCAATCAGCTGTCAACGCGGCAGGTCCCAAAGGACCGAACTCGCGGGCGGCGGACATGCAGTGGAGGCACGACGGTCGTGCCACAGGCTAATCAAACACGGTAGGCAACACATAATGAACGGCATCGAAGTATTCGATATGAATCCCAGCCTCATCGCGATTGGACGCTTGGAACTCCTCCAATCGTTCGAGTCCAGACCGAACCAGGCAATCGGTCTGCCCGGCGACATGCCAGTGCTGATGTGCCCGGTCGCATCCTCCGATGCGGATTGCTTCGCAACGAAAGAGGGGCGAGGAAACTTTGGATTCGGGACCATCCGGCTACGACAAGGCTTGGTACAGAGCATCCGCGTGCAAGTGAACGATGTGCAGATTTACTGGCTCACTGACATGACGGACCCGGAAGTGTGGGCTGCGATAGAGAAATGGAGAAAGGCAAAGCAAGCTTTGGTTCAGTTCAACGTTCGAGGTCAGCCCGGGGAGCCGGGGCACTCGGTATTTCTCAAACCAGGAGTGCCGCAAGGCGCTTATCGCAACGAGGAATTCCGGGATGCGGCAGCTCCGTCAAGCGAGACTCTTTGGGATGGTATGGCAGCTTTGGCTCAGAGCGGGATTCTTGAGCGACAAGCGGAAACCGACATTGAGGGAGTCCCTTTGCATCGGGTATTCGTGAATCTATTGCTCACGGCGCGCTTCAAGCTTTGCGTCGACGCCGATAACTTGGTGGAAATGCCGATGCGCGTACAACCTGCGTATTCCACGCAAAGTGAACAGCCATTCCAGGGCAAAGTGAATCGTGATTCCACGGCAAAGTGAACAAGGATTCCACGCCATCGCGAACAAGCGGAGCGTAGCGACGCGGGACCTTTACCTTTTTACTCGGACTGCGGCTTTGCGGTCAATCGACTGCGCGTCTTGCGTAGCGATTCGCCCGCGAGCGTGATGCGATGAGCGTTGTGCACGAGTCGGTCAAGGATCGCGTCGGCGACGGTGGGTTCGCCGATTGCCTCATGCCAGTGCTCCACTGGAATTTGGCTGGTGGCCAGCGTGGATCGGTGTCCGTGCCGGTCATCGAGCACCTCCAGCAGGTCGCGCCGCGCGGAATCGGTCAGCGGCGCCATTGCCAGATCGTCGAGAATCACGAGATCCGTCTTGGCAAGTTGTGCGAGCCATCGCGCATAGCGCCCGCTGCCGTGTGCAATCGCCAGTTCGTCGTTTAGTTTCGGCACGCGCAGATAGCAGGCGGAGAACCCCTGGCGGCACGCCTGGATGGCGAAGGCGCAGCCCAACCAACTCTTGCCGAGACCAGTCGGACCAACCAGGATAAGGTTCTGCCTCTCCCGAAGCCACTCACCGGTCAGCAGCCGGGCGGTGAGCGCCCGGTCCAGGCCGCGAGGGGTGCGATAGTCGATGTCCTCGGGCGACGCGTCGGGGACCTTCAGTCTGGCCCGACGCAGCCGGGCCGCCGTTTGTCGCGAGTCACGTTCACTGGATTCACGCTCGACCAGCAGCCCCAGACGTTCTTCAAAGCCCAGCCGGTCAATGCCGTCCTGGGACTGTTGCTCGGCAAGCGCCGCCGCCATGCCGGGCAGGCGCAGCGCGTGTAGTTTGTCGACAGTGGGATGATGCAGCATATAGACTCCCTTTCAGCTTCAGTGATAGTACGAAGGCCCGCGCACATTGGCATGCACAAGCGGCAGGTCGGCCTGCACGGTAGTGGGTTCGGGCTCCCGGTCCAGGCCGTTCTTTAGCGTCGAGTCAATGAACTTGTAGTTCGGCGCTTTCAGATCGATGGCGCGGCGGCAAGCAGCTTCGAGCCGGTCGCGCCCGTAGTCCTTGCCCATGCGCAGCACACCCAGGCAGGTGCGATACGACTGCTGGGGATGCTTGCGGGCACCCAGCAGGTGCTGGATGACGGCTGCCGTATGCGGGCCGATGTCGGCGGCCCAGTTGCGCAGCCGCTCCGGATCCCAGCCCTTGGCAACAGCCAAGTGCTCCGGCGGCATGTGCGCGTCGATCGTGGTGTGGTAACGACGGCGAGCGCTTTTGCCGTGAGCGGCAATGCGTTGGCCGCGATGGAAGATCTCGACGGTGTTGATCGTGTGGCGCACGTCAACCTGTTCGCGCGCGTAGCGATACGGCACCGAGTAATAGTGCTGATTTAGCTCGACGTGATAGTCCGGGCCGATACGCGCGACCTTCCACTCCGCGTACTGATAGGGCTGCTCGGGCAACGGCCTGAGTGCCGGGCGATCGATTTCGTCGAAGACGCTACGGCGTGAGCCAGGCAGCTTCTTGAAGGGCCGGTTGTTCAGATCACTCAGCAACGCGGCGATCGCCCGGTTAGCCTCGCCCAGGCTGAAGAAGCGCTGGTTGCGCAGGCGGGCGAGGACCCATCTCTGCACCAGGAGGACGGACAGCTCCGCTTTCGGCTTGTCCCTCGGTTTTTTACTGCGAGCCGGGATGACGGCCACGGAGTAATGCCTAGCCATTTCCTGGTAGGTTGGATTGATGTCCGGATCGTAAAACCCCGGCTTGTGCACGCCCGATTTTAGATTGTCAGGGACCAGTATCTCGACCAGACCGTTATAGAACGCGAAGGCGCGCACGTGCGAGCCGATCCAGTCTGGCAACTGCTGGGTCCACGTGAGTTCCGCGAAGGTGAAGCCGGACACGCCGAGCGCAGCGACAAACAACTCGGCCTCGCGGATTTCACCGGTGTCCGGGTTGATGATGCCCAGCTTCTTGCCCGAGTAGTCGACGAACAGCTTCTGGCCCGGCACGTGCGTTTGCCGCATCGTGACCGGAAGCCGCTGTGCCCATTCCTGGTAAGCCTTGCAGAACCAACTGTAGCCGCAGCCGTCCGGATGCTGCGCCTTGTATTCCTGCCACAGCAGATCGAGCGTGACGCCTTTCCTGCCGATCTCGCGATGCACCGTCGGCCAGTCCGGCATGCCGCGCGTTGGCTCGCGCCGCGCCGGCGGCGGATACAGCCTTGCCTCGAGCGCCGCGTCGTCTGTCAGCAGTTCCGGTGGCAGCGGCCAGCTCAGCCCTGCCAGCCGCGTGCGGCGCAGGTAATGCCACACCGTCGTCGTCGAGGCACCCACCGCGTCGGCGATTTCCCTCTGATTGCGGTCACACTCGAAATGCAACCGCAGCACTTCCCTGATTTTGCGCATGGTCAACCTGACATTTGCCATTCGGCACTCCCGACAAAACTGTCGATCGTGCCACCGTTGACCCGCGTCGCCGCCACCTCAAATTCCTGTTCGCGATGGCGTGGAAACCCTGTTCTTTTTGCCGTGGAATCGGCATTAACTTTGCCGTGGAATTCGTGTTCTTTTTGCCGTGGAATCCCTGTTCACTTTGGCGTGGAATATTCATACAACCGGTCTTCCGGCAGACAATCATTCACTGAGGACAGGTTTCAATTCTCTCGATGCGCGGCCGGTGGTCGCGCATTTTCTTGTTGTGGTTAGCTTCGCGGCGAGCTTAGGCTGTGACGTCTGCGCTTACCTTTTCGCTCTGGTCGTGCGGACGTTAGTCATCGGACTATCGATGCGGCTTCGTTCTCGATCGGCATATACATATGTTTAACTCCGTGCGCACCGATTGAGAGGTACGTTTTCCTTACCCTTTGCTGTGGCAGAATCGTCATAAGAAAAAACTACAGATCCGGGGGCAAATTTTGATAATTGGTGAAATTGCAGCGTGGGCGAGCGAGCAGCCGGGTTGGATGTCGGACGCGATAGGTCGACTCTTCGCTCACGGAACGCTTGGCGACGAAGACATCGCAGACCTTGCTGCACTACTGAAAACCAAGCACGGCTTCAAAGATCCGCATGGGCGTGTGGCGCAACCGCTCAAGCCAGATTCGCTGCCGGCGGTAGCAAAGGACGAATTGACCGTTAGCCTAACCGCCATTCGTTCGCCAACGAATCTGAACGCCATTGGATCGCCTGATGGAATAAGTTTTGAGCCGTTAGGTTTAACCATCGTCTATGGTTACAACGGCGCCGGGAAGTCGGGATATGCCCGTGCTTTGAAAAAGGCATGTCGCGCCCGAAACACTGAGGGCATCCATCCCAATGTTTTCTCCTCCGGAGGGAAAGCGGGCCCAGCTCAGGCGGAATTTGAGTGGGAGATTAACGGGAAGATGGAGTTCGGTGACTGGGTGGACGACGGGCGGCCGGCGCCGGCTGCTCTATCAAGAATTGCAGTGTTCGATAGTCATTGCGCTCGCGTTTTCGTGGATGATCAGGCGGCGGTTTCGTTTATTCCCTATGGCCTCGACGTCTTACGCGACCTAGCATTAGGACTTCAGCGCGTTCAAAGACTTCTTGAAGATGAGGCTCAGAGAGAAAAATTTGATATGCGAAGACTCGCTACCCTTCAAGGCGACACGGTAGTCGGAAAGCTAATCGCATCACTCAAGCACTCGACCGCGGTGAAAACAGTTGAGGACCAAGCAGGCATCAATGCCGAAGAGGAACTGGAGCGGCAACTACTCGTAAAGCTCCTGCTCGATGAAGACCCGGCAAAGCAAGCGGTCGCACTGCGCCGGTTCGCAGTCCGCCTGCAAACGCTGGAGAACGAGGTCGCTGCTTTGCAGGGGACTCTTTCGGATGGACACTTAGCCAAGCTCGGTCTCGCTTTCGAGCAGCTCATCGCTGCGGAAACAGCCTCGAAGCTTGCTTCGGCATCGCTCGCTGAGGGAGGTGCCGCACTCGCTGGGACGGGCACCGATCCGTGGGAAGTCTTGGTCCGGAGCGCAATCAAATTCGCAGCCGATTCCGCGTATCCGGGACATGAATTTCCAGGCCCCCACTACGATGCGAAGTGTGTGCTATGTCAGCAGTCGCTTTCTGCAGAAGCAAGTGAGCGTCTGAAAGGATTTGTGCAGTTTCTGGAGGCAGATTCACAGAAGCAGTATAGCGATCACCGGCAAGTAGCTGCTGCGTTATATAAGTCTATTGCGGCCACCAATTTCGATGCATTCCCATCTGACGCAGCGCTCCTCGATGAGTTGACGGAAGATGTGCCTGAGCTGGCATCGGCTATACGGACATGGGTTGCCGACCTCGCTATCAGGAAGCAGTCTGTCATCGAAATGGCGCCCAAACGCGTGCTCAGCCCGCTCGTTGCGCTTGCTCCTTCGCCTTTGGCCGCGGTGAAAATTCTCCGGGAAAATAAGATTGAGCAGGCGGTGAAGCTTGAGAAGGCTATTACGCCGGAGGAGCGGAAGTCAAAGTCTGCTCGACTTGCCGATCTTGAAGCCCGTCAGAAACTACAGGAGCTTCTCGACGACGTGCTTGATTGCATAGCTGCGATGAAGCGGGATCACGCCTATAGCGAAACCATCAGAGCATGTGGAACCGCTGGCGTCACAAAAAAGATGAACGAGCTTTACGAGAAGACGGTGACTGCTGAGTTGCAGGCTGGTCTCGCGGAGGAATTCAAGGCGCTCGGACTGCCCGTCGCACTGGTTGGCCTTGAAATGTCCGGGCAACGCGGCGCGCGAATGCAAAAACTTAAGCTCGCCGCGCCGGCGGCTTTTGCGAAGCTCAAACCCTCTGTGGTTCTGAGCGAGGGTGAGCAACGAACAATTGCCTTGGCTTCATTCTTGGCGGAGATAGGTATTGAAGGAGAGAGTTCAGGAATCGTTTTTGACGACCCCGTCTCTTCCCTCGACCACGTCCGCAGAGATCGGATCGCAATACGTCTCGCAAAAGAGGCCAAAGCACGACAGGTTATTGTTTTTACCCACGACCTCGCGTTCGCCTGGTCGTTGCGTGATTTCGCCAAAAAGTACGGCGCGAAGTATTCTGAGCGTCATGTATTTGCTGCAGGCGAAAGCAAAGGTCATAGTAGCAACAGCCTTCCGTTTGAAGCAAAGAAGCTTGACGCGAGGGTTAACGACCTTCGTGCTTTGGGTGCAAAAGCCCGAAGGGCTCTTGAGAAAGATCACGATCACGAGGCTTACAACAGTTTGGTCAGACAGGGGTACCGCCGAATGCGGGACACATGGGAGCTTGTCGTCGAGGACCTTCTGTTTAACGAAGCGGTGAAGCGTTTCCGTCGTTCAGTGGAGACCCAACGTTTGAATTCCGTCCTTGTCGCCGACGAGGATGTTCAGGCCGTATCCCAAGGGATGTCGCGCTGCTCATCTTTCACGCATGAGGGGGGCGCTGAGGCTCCGCCGCCGTTGCCCGAGCCCGACGATTTTGTTGCGGACATCGAGACACTAGGAAAGACGGTTGACCGACTGGCAGCTAGATTGAAAGAGGTAGGCGACCGCCGAAGAAAAGAAGGTCTGAATGCATGAGTTAGCCAGAAGACGCTTGCCATAGAGCCGGGAAGGCGACGGTGACGCGGTGGCCCGTGGAGTTTCCTACAATCAGGCAATGGCGTAGGGACAATTGCCGCGTCAAAATCCGTTGGGTCTGCGAGGTCGAACGTCCTGCTTGATCCTGTTCAGCAATCAAGAATCGAAGCGCTTCGGCGAGGCTTCATTTATCAGCACCTTTACACCGATGAACTCCACGCAAGCTCTTGCCGATCGCCTTGCGATCTATTTGGCCGCTTATAAACATTACATCGAGCTCAAGTCGAAGGCTCGTCTCTTGGATGTCGCAATCTTTGGTGAGCCCTTAGCAAGAGATCTCGCGGAGATCGTCTTCGGCTACAAGGACCTCGTCAATTTGAATTTGGAGACCAGCTTTCCCGCCGTCGACCTCGCTTCGTCGGGGGCGGATTGCGCCATTCAAGTCACGATCTCGTCGCACACGACAAAAATCGTCGAGACGCAGCAGAAGTTCTTTGCGCACGGCTTGGAACGCACCTACTCCAAATTGAAATTCATCATCCTCGGCGACAAGCAAGGCACCTACGATAGCCATCGAATTATCCGCACACAAGGTGCTTTCAGCTTCGATCCTGATCAGGACATTTATGACCTAGGCGATCTGTTCAAGATCCTTGTTGCGGCGGCCGATTCCGCCAAGATTGAGGCTTTTTATAGGAGACTAGAAAGTGAAATTGGATCGTCTATCCGGCCCTATCTGCTGGACGCCGATGTTCCAGGGCAGCACCTACGTAGTCTTTTCTCCGAGCACGACGTGAGGAATACCGATGCAGTGCAGGCACTCAAGCCTTTCGGCATGAGCCGCGCGATCTATTCGAACAGTTTGAGCCTTGCCGAGTTCGCCGACAAGGAATTGATTCGATACGTCGCCGAACAGTTCTGGGTCAGTGGCGAGTGGATTGACGGGTCCTGCGCGCACATCTATAACAACGGACCGGGTGCGGAGATGGGAACCGAATGGCGCCGAAGTCTGAGAGGAGCCTATGAACTCGTCAAGCGGGCCAACGCGAGCGGAGAGAAGCTCAGCATAATCATTCCGGCCGGGCGCAGCCTGCGCGAGCTGGACGCCATCGACGACGTCGTGGACCACAAAAGGCGCAACTACGAGCACTTCTTTCTGGTTGCCTCGAAGGTGAATGACTTCGAGGTCGATTGCTTTCGTTTGGTCATCAGCGATCCGCTGAGCTACCGCAAATGCCGTGACGGCATTTTCCTCCTCTTCATGGCGGCGGAGATTTACGAGATCATGACGCACAAGAAGACGTACATCGATGTCTATGACGTGCCACGGGAACACTTGCTCAGTTGCTGGTTTGGAGATACGTTCATCGTGGACCTCATTCGCTCAGGTCGGCTGATCCGCAACCACAAGGACTTCATCTATAACGACGGAACGGGGGTACTGAAATCAACCCGAGACGTACCGAACCGGCTCGCTCCTTGGCTGCAGGAAAATCTGACCGAATTCACCGCCAAACACTCATCCTCGCACCTAGCTGCCATTGTGTTCCCTTGAGCTAGACACCATATCCGTGTTGCTTAGCTAGGTTTTTTCTAGGACTCTGAGCTGCGGCTTTGTAGTTGGCAAGCGTTTTCAAAGTTGGAATGGAACGCACAATTCTCATCGGTTGCGAGAGTCGGTTTTGGTCCGATCAGTATCGGCTCGATTACTTGAGTGACACTCGCACTCGTTCGGAGCCGAACCATCTGACGCGTGAGTCTGGTGCTCTGGATTGTCCGATTCCAGTGATCCCGCACGGCCGCCGGAATCTACAGGCAATGCTAGCGCCAAGGGATCGAGATGGTCCGCCACAGCCAGCGCCCAGCGCGCCCATGCTTCACGCTCTCCGTCAAACGCCCGACCTTGGACTGCGTGCGGTGATGTGGTAGTCGCAACAACATACGCGCGAATCTGCTGCGCTTGGTGATGTGCGCTGACTTTGGATAGCAAGCTGGAAATTGCGTCTTTTTCGGCCTGCTGACGCGCTTCTTGCTGCTGCCGCTCGGCCTCTTCCCGGGCTGTCCGGGCCCGTTCGATCTTTTCCTCAAAGCTGCGCCTGTCCCATTCGTAGGAGAACTGCCGCGCCTTGCGGTACTGCCGCTCGCCGACCAGTACGATCGCAATACTGATCTCTTGCAGCCGGTTTTCTAGTTTGCCGTCTTCGCCGTCACTCCAGAACAGCCGTTCTTCCCGCTCACCATGCTGCCAGCGAGCGACTTCGACCTCGATCGCCATCGGTTCATTCTTCTTTTCATGAGCGTGGCTTTTGCGGGGTCGCAGGCTTGCCAGCGTCTCCACCTTCAGCTTGACGTGCTGGTCACCGACATGGGCGCTTAGCTCGCGGGCTTCCCGTCCCCGAACCAATCCCTGCACATCGACCCGGGCCAGCAGCAGGAACAGATTGCTCAGAAACGCCAGCCGGCGCTGCTCGAAGTAGCTCTCAAAGCGCGGCTTGTCAAACGCGTATCTGGTTTTGGTCATCGCCTCGCGGCGTTCGTCATCTTCGCGGAGCAGCCGCGCGATCTGCGGGTGTGCGTTGTCGAGGCCACGCGCAAACTTGAATTTAGCGGGCAGTGCATGACGGATCCGCGCCTCGACTGCGTCTAGGGCCTCGTCGTAGACCGGGGGCTCGGGCGGCGGGTCGTCACGTTCCACACCGTCATCGTTGCCATCGGTGTTATCCGGCCGGAACAACCGAGGCTGTCCAGACCCCACCTCCACTCGATCGGAGGCGCCCGGCGCACGCAGCGGTAGCAGAGGGCGTGCAACGCACTTGCCGGCGGTCAGCTTCGCCCAGTAACCACGCGGGGGTAGTGGAATGTCGCCGCGCCGGCACGCCTTCGCAAGACCCACGTCGGAGATAAGAAGCGTTTTTGCTAGCGTTGTGATTGGACCGGTCCAGACTAGCTCGTACAACTGCTTCCTCGTGAATACATAACCCATGACTGGCTCCTGTGACTAATCCTCCACGCTTGGTCGTTCGGCAACGGGTATCGTAAAATTTCGCGCAAGAATAGTCCGGCGAAGTAAGTCGGATGGGACAGCGGAGGCGAATTTGATCGCGTCGGCAAAAGCTTTTTGCTCTTCACCTGTCAGTGGTAAGGCCGCGTCCCGACTGAGACCAAGCTGCAAAGCCGCCACTGGCGCTTGAACACTCAGTGCATCAAACTTGATGCGCGCTCCGCCATTACCAGCAGCCCGGGCATAGGTCCGGTTTATTTTCGTGCCTGCAAACGTCCAAGTGCGCGCCTGTCCTTCCTCAAGCCTTGACATGAAATGCGCATCCGGCGAAATTGCCAGTTCTTCCTCCAAGGCTGCGAACTCGATCTTTGCCCGCTGAGATAAAACCACGGCAGGCGGTGCGCCATTGGCAAGTGCGGCGCGAATGCCTTGGCAAACCATCTGGCTTAAGCTGCGCGCACTGCCCATCCACCGAGCTTTGCCACCCTCTTTCGCGGGCTCCAGCCAGACTGTACGTTTGCCCCAGTCAATTTCATTGACAAGCCAGCTGCGACCGGCCAACAAGAGCAGGCGGGGACGAGCCTCACTTATCAGCACCGTCGGGTCGATATAGCCGACCTCCGCACTGCCGAACCGCCCGGTCAAAAGTTGGGCGCCGCTGAATGAGGCCAGCAAGTCTCGATAATGGCCTCGGCCGAACTCGCGTTCAGTACGCGATCCAATGCGGACAAGGCCCTGCGCACTATCCAGATAAACCTCGTGGATCATGTGATGGACGAGCAATCTGATTCCATCTGGCGGCAGCTCAGGGAAACAATGCGCCAAAAGCGCGATCATTTCATTAACGGGCCATTCGCCTCGTTCTAATGTGGCCACGAGAATCTGCTGCGCAGCGATGTGCCAAGGCTCTTCTGGCGGCCTCGCGGCCTCGACCCACGCCTGAGACCAGCGGTGCGTGATGCCCAGCGCCAACATGAAGGCATCTCGGCTAGTCGTCAAGAACAGGCAATTGCGCCGGCCGCCTGCTCGTCTACCCGTGCGACCCATTCGCTGCAGGAACGACGACACGGTCGAGGGAGAGTCGATCTGAATAACGCGGTCTAAATCACCGACATCGATGCCGAGTTCCAGCGTCGATGTCGCAACAATTACGCAGTCCTTTTCTTCACCGAATGCAGCTTCGGCCTGCTTGCGCTCGGACGCGCTGAGCGACGCATGGCTAACAAAGGTTCGCACCTGCTTCGCTCGCAGCATGCTGCTCAGTTGCTCCGCGCTGCTGCGTGAGTCACAGAACACCAGGCGCTTTTCGCCGCGGTGCAAGCGTGAAATCACCGTCGCGGCGTTTTCAAGCGTGCCCACGTGGTCAATGGTGACATCGGCATCGGTGCTTACCGAGGCGCTACCGACCACACGCCTTTCACCAACGGGTGCGAACCAGTCCAGCAACTCGGCTGGGTTGCTGACGGTCGCGGACAAGCCGACTCGCTGGAGCGGTTGTTCCATGTAGTGCTCTAGCCGATGCAGCACCGAACGCATGTGCCAGCCACGGTCATCAGCGGCGAAGGCGTGCAACTCATCGACAATCACGACACGCAGATTGCCGAACCATTTGGGGCGGTCCACTCTGACGGAAATCAGCATCGCCTCGAGCGATTCCGGCGTTGTCAGCAAGATGTCCGGGGCCTCTTTCAGCGCTTTCTTCTTGCGTGACTGCGACACGTCGCCGTGCCAGACCTCCACCGTGCGACCGACGAGTCCTGCGTAGTGGGTCAGCCGATGCTCAAGGTTGTTCAGTAGGGCCTTGATAGGGCAGATGTAGAGGACACTCGTACCAGGCCAGGACTCCTTCAGCATCCGTGACAGGATGGGGATGGCGGCCGCTTCTGTCTTACCACCGGCTGTCGGTGCTAATAGCAGGCAATGCAAACCGGCTTGTATCGGCGGGATTGCAGCCAACTGCGTGGGGCGCAGCGTGCTCCAGCCCAAGGTGTTTACCACGTGGTACTGGAGGGATGGGTGCAATTGCTCGAATTCGCTCACAGCTCAATGTCATCCACGGAGCTGGCGCTCGCCGCCGCACGCTCGATGGCAGACATCTCAGATTCGGCTAAGGTCAGCGAATAGTGCTGGCGCGGGTCGAAGTCGGCATGCAGGTCCACGCGATCAAGGACATCTGCGACGAGCTTCTTCAGAAACAGGCGCGGCGCCACGCCCACCTTCCCCCCAAGACCACCCGCCACAGCTCGCGCCAAGGCATCCAGGTAGCTATCATCGACAACGGCTCGAAGGCGCTGCTCGTGTTCGCGCGCTTCCGCGTAAATGTCACGCACGCGACGTCCCACTGACAGCAGTGCGCTGTGGTCGAAAGGCGCCAACCGGATCTGAACCGCTCTAGGATTGTCGAATCTGCGGTCCGTACCGAAGTCCACATGCAACCGTTGGGCGAGCGGCGCAAGCCGCTGGACCCCTTGCGGGCCATCAAAAAAAGCAGGGGTTCCGGTGATGATTAGATATAGACCTGGGTAGCGGCCTGCATCGATCTCGTCGATCCATTGCCTCAGCGCATTAAGACCCTTTTCGCGCGTATCGGTGCGCATTCGCTGAAGCGTTTCCACCTCATCAAGTACCATCACAAGCCCGGCAAAGCCGCTGTCCCGCAAGATGGTGAGCAGGCCAACGAGGAAATTGCTTGCGCCAAAGTGATCCAAGTCGCCCTTGATGCCGGCTGCGCGCTTCACGCTGGCCGCCACGTTGGGCTGGCCGGCCAGCCAACTGATAAGGCCGTCGGCTAGCATGCCGTCGTTGTTGGCCAATGCCTGCCGGTAAGTGCGCAGCACTGCCGAGAATGCCGGCGCCGTCTTGCTGATAACGTTGAGTCGCGCTTCCATCAGCGCATCCGTGCGCTGCAGCAAGCCTTGGGCATCCTCCGGGTCCACTTCTAAGTCAGCCAGGACATCTTGCTCCAGGGCGTAGAACCATCCGTCGATCACGCCTCTGAATGCGCCGCTGGCCATGTCAGCAGTGCCGAGGTGTTCCACCAAGCGCCGGTAGACGGTCTCTAGCCGATGAAGCGGCGTCTCGCTTTCGTTGATCTGAACTTCGGTCGCCGCGAAGCCTCGCGAGCGGGCGCGCTCTTGCAGCCAGCGGCCAAAGAACGTCTTGCCGGTGCCGTATTCGCCACGCACTGCCTTGAACCCACCGCGCCCGGAAGCCACCGATTCAAGCTCTTCGGTCAGCGTTGGCCCAAAGGTTTCAATGCCTACGGCCAGGGCATCCAGGCCGCTGCTTGGCACAGTACCGCGGCGTAGCGCGCTGACAATATCCTCTCTGCGTGCATCACTGATCATCGGGCGACTCCTTGACGGGGCAACTTGAATTGCTGCTGCAGCAGGGCAATGTTGAGTTCGACCGAGCCAGCAGTCTCGTCGACGGTGAGTACCACTGCCTGGTCTACGTTCAGCATGCGCCGAACTGCGCTCAACAGCCCGCCGATGCGCACCTCGGCAAGCGAAAGCCGATTCGCCAATGCCGTCCGGGATAGCTTCCCGCCACGTTCGGCGAGCGCCTCTAGCAGCAGTCTCATCTTGTCGTCCGGCAAAGCCACACGTGCTGCCAGTTGCCGTTGCGACGCATAGATCGGGCTGGACAACAACCCGCCGATCCAGTCATAGGCGGCAGCTTCCAGCGTCGCTGGCGGCAGCAAATCGACCAGTGCGAACAGTCCAGGCTGCGCCTCGATCTCCGCCGGCTTCTTTCGTGTAGGTCTCGGCTGCTGCACCGCAGTTGCGGGCTTCCTGGGCTGTAGGATGGGCGGAAGCTCCCACCACTCTGGCTGGTTCGGTGACGCAGGGCTCCAACCCGCAAGGCTGGCCCCCACAGGCACAAACACGCTCAGCGGGACCGTAACCTCTTGCGGCGACAACCCGCCGTGGTAGCCATTCTTGCGACCCGCATAGCGGCTGCTTTCTCCCCACAGGCAGACCACCGCGTGGGAACCGTCGCTGGTGACTACCCGTCCGCCGCTGACAGCAACTTCCTGTGATGACGCGGCGGTCTTGCCCGGACGCCAACGGTCACTCTCACCGCCAGGAACTAGCGTAGTCCCATCCTCCAGCAGGTGGCCGTGATCCGCTGTGATCACCACCACGCGCCTGGCTTCCCGGGCTTCCCGCAACAAGGGTAGTAAGTGCCGAAGGTCTTCCAGAGCCCAGCGCTGGTTAAGTTGGTCGGGACCGCTGAGGTGGTCGTCGACTGCGTTGTAGACCACGCCCACAATGCGCTGGCGCTGATTCGAGATGGCGGCCCGGACTTCTGGAGACAGATTGCCAGCATCAGCGAGGTCTCCCTTGTGAAAGAGCTTCGGTGGCTGTTCAGCTCGACTGTGTGCCAGCAAGGCCGCGTGAGCTGCGAATCCCGGTTTCTCCTGCCCTTGCGTGCCAATCGTCAACCGACCACACAACAAGCTGGCGCGGCTCACCTCGGTGA
The DNA here is from genome assembly GCF_011493005.1 of Caballeronia sp. SBC1. Taxonomy (NCBI): domain Bacteria; kingdom Pseudomonadati; phylum Pseudomonadota; class Betaproteobacteria; order Burkholderiales; family Burkholderiaceae; genus Caballeronia; species Caballeronia sp. SBC1. The sequence continues at coordinate 314,656 of NZ_CP049156.1, read as the reverse complement.
CGGTCGGGACCGCTGCGACGCCAACCAAAGGTTTGCCCAGTGCCGTCGGCACCAGCTCTGTCCAGCCTTGCCCGGCCACCCGCGAGAACAGCTCGCGAAAAATGCTGTTGCTTAAGCCGTCCATCACCAGTAATAGCGTCGGCTGCGCTGCCGCGATCGGTGCCAGCACGCTGTCCAGAACTCGCTCAAGCGGAACGACGCGCCCACTGTCCGTCGACGTATGTGTATTCCATTGCACCAAAGCGTGGGCAAATGGCTTGGCGAACGCGTCGCGTCGCGCGATGACCGCCTTGCGGCATGCAGCATAGGCGTCAGACAGTTCAGTCAGCTCGTCGCCGCCCAAGAGCCTGAACCTGGCCCAGTCGACATAGGCGCCCTGGTCGGCTTGCCATTCGATCGAGTCGGGCAGTGTTTTTCCAGAGGCCATCGGGCTGAGCAGCCAACGCGCCAGGCGTCGCGCCATCTCGACGCGCTCCATGCGCGTCTTCTGGTCGTTCATCTGTGCATGCTTGAGCGCTCGATCGGCCTGAACCTCCACTTGCTGGAGATTCGCCTCACTGGGCTCGACCGCGTGAGCGCTCAACGCCAGAGCGAAGTCCGTCAGGCGCTGATCAAGCGCCGACGGAAGCACATCGCTCAGCTGTGCAAACTCGGAAATGCGAAGATCACGCAACAAGGCATCTGCACGATCCAGCGTGGCCCGACAGGCCTCCAAGCCCAAGCTCCGAACCGATTGTTCCGCTGCGGCAGCCCACGCCCGGCCTTCAGCGACGCCAACGTGCCTGTCGTTGACGAAGCGCTCAAGGCGGATCGCGGCCTGGCCAAGTGCGGCCTGTCCTTCACCATCGGCGGCGAAGATGACGCCACTTACTAGTCCCAAAGGCAGCGCATCGCTTGTGCGGGCCGCTTCAACGCAACCTAGCACCATGGCGCCCGCCACGCCGGCAGTTTCTGCGAGCCAGGAAACGATGTCCGATCGCATCGATACGGGCAAGGGATCCAGCCGCGGATCCGCGTCCGGGGTAATCGACCACCGGAGCAAAGCCACGGCGTCAGGCCGTGCCGACTCGATCCCGAGAAACCGCGTGAGCACCTCTCGCCAAGCCGTCTCCAGATCGAGGAATCCATTGGCTACAGGCTGATAGGCCCCCTGTGACGCACCATCGATCAATGCTTGCGGCATCCACGCAAATCTGCCTAGCCGGGCATCGGTATCCTTGGCCTCGAACATCGATCGAACGATGTCCCATCCTTCCGGCTGGAAAACCCGGGCTCGGGCCAGCCGCGCAGCGATGTCTTCACCAACTTCGTGCGTCGACAAAGGTGTGATGACGACCATACCAAAGGCGACCGAATCCTGAAGCTCGAATTTGCACAGAGCTTCGCGGATGGCCAACGACGACTCGCACCAACGCAGCTGAAATTGCCGGCCATGATGGGAGACAACATCGGGCCAAACTTGCCTCGCCTCCGCGCGAATCGCGATGGCCTGGGCCGTCGGATCGCTCGCCAATACCCGTTCGAGCTGTGCCGTGATCTGCGGCGTTGATAAACTCATAGCTGAGTTCCCTTGCGCAGCAGGCGCCAGCTAAGTGTCAACTCAAGGTCACGTTCGTTGGCCACGCGGGTTTTCAGTTCTTCCAGCGCAGCCACTGCATCCGCGCCGCTCAAGTGCAACTCCTGCTTCTCATCCACCACTTGCTCTTCCAAATTGCCTGATAGCGGTGAGATCGTTACAAATGCCGTTGTGGTTGCCGGCACACCCGGCGTGGGACTGGGGGCAGGTACTGGGGTCGGCGCAGGGGCGGGAGCAGTCAGCAGTTGCATGGCATCGCGCCCCAGTTCATCGAGCCGGCCTTTCAAGGCGATCACGTGCTCGTCGCTGGTCAGCACTTCGGCTAGGCGCTTCGCGATAATCTGCGCTGCCTCAGCCCGATGGTCTTGCAGATTTCGCACCCCATCGAAGAGCTGCCAATTGCCCGAAGTCAGTGCATCAGCACAGGGCTTCGCCTGCCCCAAGGTACGGCCGATCGCGGCCTCTGATGTTTGCAGATCTGCCGTCGCAAGCGATGCAACAATGTCAGCCTCACTAGCTTGGGTCAGCGCGGCTAACAACGCCTGAGCAGACTCAGCGGTTTGTTTGCGAGCTCCCGTGGCGCCGGCTGTGTAGCGGGCCAACCTGTCTCGCAGCTCGACCACCAAGCGCATCACCACATCCCGCTTTTCGCCGGCCTGCTGCTTCACCTCGTCCACCAGCTTACCCACGTTGGCTGCATTGAGCGTCTGGCCCAAGGTCAGGCCGAACAAACTGGACGCTCGCTGCAGCGCGATCTGCCAGTGGTCGGCGTTGGGCAGCGATTGCTCCCGCAACTCCAGCTCATCAGGCAAGCTATCCACCGAGGGCTCGAACGGCCCACCGCGCATCGTAAAGCGACGGTTGGTTGAAGCGGCGAAGGCGAGGATTATCAGGTTCTGCAACTCAAGCGGCAACCCCATAGGCGCTGGAGCGTCGATCCACTGCCGCAGCTTGGCCACGGTGATGGGACCGCCGCCGTCGCGGGCATGGCTTTGCGAGAAGCGCGATTGCCAATGCGGTTCGATCAAAAGGTGCGTCTCGCCCATCTGCCCCAAATGACAGGGGTTCACCACCGCACGCACCAGCTTGCGGAGGCCGGCGTCCTGAACCAGCCCGCGCCGGCCCGGTGCTTCGATGGCTTTCTGCACCTCTGGCCAGATCTTGCGAATAACGTTTGGCTTGATCTCCGTGTCGAATTCGGGATGGGCCGGATATTGGTGGGCGAACAACTGGCCCAGCAGACTGTCAAACGCCGACTTGAAGTCTGCGCCCACCGGTGGCCGCGGCGACAGGGTCGGGTCCAGCGAACGGAACTGCTGGTCTGCCGTTAAAGGATTGGTGACGGCGTCGCGGGGCTCGGTGCTGACACCATAGGCCACTTCCAACTGCGAACGCAGTTTGATGCGTAGCTGCTCAAGCTGGTTACGGGCCAAGGCCTTCGCCTGCACCCGGTCCACGAACGACAGTTGACTGGCATAGGTCTCGAAGCGTTCACCCTGAAGGATATAGTCCAGCACGACCAGGCGACCCAGATCCGCCAATGCCTTGTTGCTCAGGAAGGAAGGAATCCACAACAAGGTCTTGGTGTCCCCTCCCCGATACTCCGTGAGTCGCGCCAAATCGTCGGCCGGGCCAAAGTTCCGATCGTCAAACGGGAAGTCCAGCACCACCGTCCACGTGCCCGACCGACCACGCAGACGCTCATCAGTCATTTCGCGGACGTTCTCATACAGCAGTTCGACTTCACGTCGCGTGCCGCGCCAGTTGAACTCGTAGGTGTTGAACAGGTCACCCGTGTCCGCGATCTCCAGTTCCTTGAACAGCGCTTCACGAATCCGCTTGCGGCGATTGCCCGGATTGTCATTCGCCTCGGCCGCGCGCAGGATCGGCTCGATGTCAACGCCGGTCACCTGCAGCGAGATCACTGGCTGCAAGTCTTCGGTGATCTTGATCTCTCCGATCTCGCTGGCCCAATCGCGACACTTGCGAATAATGTCTGCACCCTCACGTCCCTGAATCGGCGACTTGAACGTACCGTGATTCAGAGCCGCCAATCGAGGGCCGGTCAATGCTTTCAATGCTTCGACTTCCGGCACCAGAGCGCTGAGTAGCAGCGTCTTCAACAGACGGGCATCGTTGCGCAGGTTTTTCGCCGCTGCGGGGTCGGCCTGGCCCAGCTTAATGGCCTCCCAGGTGACGTTGTGCTGCCGTTCCAGCATGGGCAACAGGCGCTGGTTGTACAAACGCTTGGCGTTCTCGAAGTGCAGGCGCATGCCTTCGCTAAAGGGCTCATCGCCCTCGGCGATGGCGTCATACAGGTCGCCCACGGGAATCAGCTGGCCAAGTTCAAGATCTGCTCGACGATCCACCAGCAGTTGCAGCATTAGCTTGAGCGCCGTGCGCTCCCGTTGCAGGGCAGCAGATACGGCAATCAAGGTCTGGACCAAAGCCGGCGAAAACGGGTACACCTTGCGGAACATCTCCCGGTCCGCCGTGGTGGTCAACAGAGTATCCAGCACGTCCTTGCGGATTTTCAGCACGTCGTCGAACGTGCTCTGCAGCGTCTGCCGTGCAGCCTCATCCATCGGGCGCAGCACCCGCTTCTCGGCGATAGCCGGCAGGTTGCGGTCTTCCAGGGTGATGCGGTGGAAGCGTGCCTCCCAGTGCTTTAGCACATCGCTGAACTGCACCTGGACCGAGCCCGCCAGGTTCTCACCCACCAAGTCACGCAGGTCACGCTGTCGTGCGACAAAACTGATCAGCGGGATCGGCCGGTCGGCATTTGTGGCTTCTACCAGCTTGACCAGCTTAGTGCCCTCGCGGCTAACGAAGTTGATGTCGGCGGCATGGCTGGCCAGCCACAGCACCAGCTCATCTAGAAACAGGATGACGGCGTCGTAGCCCAAGGCTTTGGCATGACGGCTCATAATGGCCAAGCCATCGTCGAGCGACACGAACGACTCGCCACTACCTGCCAGGGACCTGTAGGCCGAGAAGAACTGCGTAATCAGGTCGCCCACCAGGCGCGAGCGTTCCTCGCCGTTGGGAGCCTCCAGCATTGCAGCTTCAAAGGCAACGGCGTCCCAACCGCTCTCGAATGCGCCCCAGCCACCGCCTCCGCCGCTACCGTAATCGGCTCCCTCGTTAAGTTTGGCAAAGAAGGAGTCGTCCCCCATGCGGTCGCGTAGTTCGCGAGCATCCTTGAACAAACCTTCCGCCAGGTAGAAGCCTGGCACCGGCGCATCCGGATGCTTCTTGCGGACGAACTCGGCATACTGGCCGAGAATCGCAGATTCCATGTCGCGCGCGCCGATCATGTGGTACGGCACCAGCAAGAACTTGCGCCCGTCGGTCCAACCATGGCGGGCCACTACATCGGCAAGTTCAGGGGTCGCGCGGGCCTGGGCGTTGCCTGCCAGGAGCAGGTTCAGCACAGCCATAAAGTGACTCTTACCGGAACCGAAACTGCCATGCAGGTAGGCAGCCTTGCTGCCACCGGTTTCCACTGCTTGCTGGATGAAGCCCAGCGCGTTCGTAAACGCATCTACCAGTTGCGGCGTGACGACGTAGTCACGCAGGGTTTGCTCGGGCTCGGTCACGCCCTTGGAGAGTTGCAAAACGAAGTCGCCCTGGTGCACGCGCTCAGGGATAGCGATGAGGTCTTTAAGCAGCGTCATTGTTGTATTCCTCTATGTTCTTGCGAGCGATCAGGCGACTTTGCGACGACCGCGCTTTGCCGTCGTCACGACGGGCTTCCATGCGCGCAGATCGTCCAGTGTGAAGCCGATCTCACGAGCTTCCTGGCTGACGAAGCCCCGGTAGTAGTCGCCCATGCGCTCGCCGAACACCGGGTCCAGTTCGTTGTGCCACTGCTCAAGCAGGGGTACCAGTTCTAGCAAGCTGGCCAGTAAGGGCTGCAGCCGCGTCGAGTCCCAGCCTTCGCTGTCTTTCATGTCCATGTAGTAGCCGGCCAGTGCCGTGGCCTGCTGCAAGTGGTTCCAGCCGGCCCAAGCGATGACCAGGCTGCCGTCGGAGCCGCGTTCGCAGCCGGGGTAGCTGATCCAGCGCTCCTTGGGTACATCCAGGCCGCCGCGCAGACGCCAGAAGTCGGACCTCAGGAAGTCCTTGTTCTGGTACTTAGGTGGCACGGGAATGGTGCCTACCTCGTTGGCCTTGCGCTCGTCCTGGCGGCGCTTGATCTCGTCGGCCAGCTTCTTCTCGATCCAGGCGCGTGCTTCTTCGGTGGTGTCGCTTCCGAAGCTCGTGCGGGCAGAGTCGGCGAACTCGGCACGCCAGCTGTCGGCGTTGTCGGCCACGACTTGGGCGTCGATGGCGTCTTCGCGGCGCTGCAGGACCCAGGTGTCTTGCCACTGGACGCGTTTGCGCAGGCCGGTGTCGGTGTAGCGCTGAACCGGCAGCGCTGGCACGGCTTCCTCAGCCACCAATTCAGCTATCAACTGAGGCAGGTCGAAGTCGGCATGGCCCGCGTACAACGAGGCGATTTGCATGAACTCCTCGTCACGCAAAACAGCGTCGGCCAGGCGGGTGGTGCTGCAAAGTTGGGGCGGTTGATTGGCAATGGCTGGCCACAGTGCTGGTGCTTCGAGCCGAGCGAGCAGCCAGTCGCGCAGCGCGGCTTGTTCTTGGTCTTCCCAACGAGGGGAGTTCCAACGACGCTTGAACTCCGGCCGCTCGATCAGGCCGATGGATTTGTCGTGCTCGATCAGCTCGATGCGGCGGGCCACCACGCGGCGATAGTTCTCGGGCCAATGTGCTGGGATTTCGGTGATTGGCGTAGAACCGTGGCGCTCGAACCACGTAGTCTGTTCACGACCGGCGGCCACGCGGCGGGCCAGCACGATTTCGAAGGGACGCTCTCCCAGCGCTACTTCCACCGGGTCGGATAAATACACATCGTCCACCGCAACGTCGGTCGAAAGCAGGCCGTAAAGACGATAACAGCGCCAGTCCAACTCTTCCTGTAGTGCGATCATTTGGCGACGCTGTTGGGAGGCTCGATTACGAGCTTGATCAAGGGAAGCCCGAGTGGGCTGCAAGGTGTTCGTTAAGAAATTGCCGGGTCGAATGGAAATCAGACTCGTGCCGAGCGCGTCTAAACGGGAGGCAATGTCGACTGGAGGGTCGACAGGAACAGGGAAGTTCTTTAGTCCAGTACTTGTGAACTCGTAAAAGTCTTCGAACGCATCGGTACGTTGTCTGGCTCCATGCTGGTCTACCGTACTTCCCTTGTTGTGAAATATTTGCTTTAGCCAAAAACACGCGGCCGATGAATTTAGTAGTCCAAGTAAGCCAAGGTATTGAGCCTCGTTGCTGTTATCACGCAGCTTAATCACCGGCGCTGACTGCTTGAACACCTTTCCGCCACGAACGAGGACAAAGTGGTTGTGCGTAGCGACAAAAGCAAAGGTAATTGCCAGTGGGTCACGATACTTAGACGGCACCCAGCGATACCACGTCCACCACTGATCTCCACACTCCTTCCTTGTCTTACCCGCGAAGGAGACAACGCCCTCCAAGCTAGCCCGATAGGGCCACATGGCTCTACCCCATTGACTTTCTCGTTCCAGTGAAAAGGGAGATAAATCTTCGTGATAAGGGGCAAAGGCGAAGTCGTCAGATCCGGTCTGGTAGTCACGTACTGCGTCGCCCAAAACAAACGAACGAATGGCTTTTTCCGGAAACCCCTTGCGCCTGAAGGCCGATGCCGATGCGCTGAACACATCATCGGTGCCGGTGAAACTCGCGAATCCGATTGATTCTGCAACCTCACTCATCGTTGATCGTGTGCCCTCAAGTTGTTCCTTTACTTCTGCGGCGCCGCCTCCGCCAATACTCCACGGATGCCTTCCAAAGGTTGCCCGCGGTGTGTCCGCCACGCTTACAAAATCACTCTCGCTGCCAACCCGGTCGATCTGCCCAAGGATTGCGCTCCAGACCAGCCCCTGCGCCGGCTCATTCGGTGTGCCAGGTTCGCCCTTGGTGCCCATCACTGTGCGCACTCTCTCATCCACCGGCGGACGGTGTCGACCGAACAGGATGACGGTGGGGGTGCCATGTCCCGGGATGTAGGCGCCTGAAGTGTCCACCACGTGAGTCAAATCCAGCCTTGGCAGCACCTGCTTGATCAGCTTGCTGCCGAACTCGCGCTTCATGAAGGAGTTGGCGGTGATCAGGCCGACATAGCCCGCATTGCACCCATCCGCCGCCGATACCGCCAGCTCGAAAAAGCGCTCGGTGAACGGCGCCCCAAGCGAATACTTCATGTGACAACTGGCGTACTGTCGCCGGTATGCCGCATTGAGCGCCTTGTCCTTGACAACGATGTAGGGAGGATTGCCCACCACCGCGTGATATTGGCGACCTAGGATGCGCTGCACTTCGCTCAGGTCTTCACTGGCATACGCATGGGCTAGGCCGCTCTCGGCATGACTCTCGGCCGCATCGAACAGGTCCTGGCTCATCTTCAGGGCAAAACGGGTGCCATGCAGCAAGCTATCGCCGATGGAAACCGAAACCTTGAAGTCGTGCGCGTTGGCTAGATGCTGCACACCAGATGCCTGCAAAGCAGCCACAAACAGGCGAAAACGGGAGATGGCGACCGCAAAGGGGTTGAGGTCCACTCCCGCCACGGCGTCCAGCGACTTTTGCACGAGGTCCACCGGGTTACGGCCGGGCTCGTTCCGTTGCCACTCTGCCAGCAGGCGATGAAAGCCTCCCAGCAAAAAGTGGCCCGATCCGCAGGTGGGGTCGATCATGCGCACCTCGCGGAAGCCAAACTCGCGGATAGCCGGCGTCAGTGTGCGATCAAGGATGAACTCTTCGACGAACTCCGGCGTCTGCAGCAGCGCGTAGCGCTTGCGCGTGGCCTCGGACAGGTCCTGATAAAGATCACCCAGAAATCGGGTGTTCCAGGCCGGGTCAGTGAAGTCATGCAGCAACGACCCGGTGTTCGGGTCCACCTGCTGCCAGAACTGACGCAGCGCCATGGCTGCATCGCCGCTGATGCCAATGCGGAAGGCCGGATTGTGATCCTCATCAAAGAACGTGTGCAGGCCCGGCAGCGCGCCCGCTTCGCGGAACGCGGACAGTAGGTAGTCGCGATCGGTTTCCAGCGGGTGGGCCTGAAAGTATGCCTCGTGCCGATCGCGTACCAACGCCAGACGGCCTGATTCGGGCGTACCGCCCAGCCAGGGTCGATCGACCAGCTGGTTGTCCTCGATGAAGCGTAAGAACACACAGCTCAAAAGCCAATGCACACCCGCTTGGATGATGACCTGGTCAGCCCAGGTTTCGAATGTCTCGGCAGAGCGGTCCGCATCGCGGGCAGCCTGCCATTCGGCTTGCAGGCTGATCTTGAGCTCAGGGACCTCGTGGATGCGTTGCCGCAGATCGCCTTCTAGGCGTTTGAGCAGCTTGGTTAGGTCGGACAGCAGTTGGGGAGCGTTGATCACTGTGGAATTTTTCCAGCTGCGGACAAGCTGGCACGATTGCCCGTCTTGGCCCGGTGTTTGTTTTCGATCCAAGCTTTCGGCAATGCCAGGGCGCGGGAATTGTTGATGTTGTTGACTAGGGGCACGGCCGTGCCGTCGATGACAGGCAGTCCCTCGTGGCTGGAGGGCAGCAGCACCCATGCGCTGGGCGTGTGACCCGGCCGGCCGGCGTGCTCTTCCAGCTCGGTGATGATGTTCATCAACTCATAGCGGGCCAGGAGCCCGACGCACACCAGCAGGATGGGCGAGGGGCTGTTCAGCAACGCGGCTCTTACCGCCGGCATTGCACGCTGCACCAGGCGTTGCAGGTTAATCCAATGACGGCTACTGCGGTCAGCGGCATCGGCTTCGAGAACAACGCTCCAGTCCACCCGTGCGGCCTGAGCCTGTTCACGCAAGGACGCGAGCAGGAGCGCGTCGAAGTTAACGCGCTTCACGTCAATGGAAGATTTGGCAACATTGCCGAAGCGATGCAGTAACTCGCCCTCCGCGTGACGCGCGATGCGCGGATCTACCGTCAGCGCCAGCATGCCGCCTTGGTCCAGTGAACGCACGAGGCGCTCCTCAACGGCAAAGGCAAGGGCCGCATCGCCATCCCCCATTACATGGGTTGTCAGCGAGGTGGTGTGGCGAGAAAACTGAGTAGTGGTGCCTGCCGTCTGCCCACGCCCCAAGGTGGCCAGCCTGTATGCGCCACCTCCATCTGCCGCGGTGGTATCCCAGGTTAAGGGCGCGCCTGCCTCTTCCAGCAGCCGATCAAGACCGGGACGATTAGGCAATGGGGATGCCTCGGGGTATCGGCCACGGACGCGATCCTGGACGTCCTTTACACGAAGCTCAGGAGCGCCCACCAAGGCACCCAGAGACTGGCGCAGTGCTTGGATAGGCGCCATGCCACGAGCGTAAATCTCTTGCCGGCTAGAGACAGCGGCCTTACGGGACGTCGAGGCGGCCAATCGCAGCAGGCGGGTGGGTGTCAGCGGCGTGGCAACGGTACCGCCGAGCTGTTCGGCTGCTGGCAGGGTCACGCCTTCCAGCATCTCAAGCACACGAGCGGGCGGCAACAAAGGGTCCGCCAGTGCGCAGGCGTCTGCTGCAGTGCCCAACTGACGCGCGTAGTCGGCCCACGCTGCGGCGGTGGCGATCAGCATGGACGGTTGATGGTCGAACGCCTCGAAGCGAGGGCGATCGAGGTGAGCCTCTGCTTCCACCGCGCCACGAAGGACAGCGGTGGCTTGACGCAGTCGCTCAGCGTCATCCTGTGAAGCGCAGCCGCGCAAAGCTAGCAGAGCAAGCGCGGCTTCTTGCGCACTCATCACATTGCCTTGGCCGCGCGCAAGCGCTTCAATCTGGTGACGCAGCTCCGTGAAGGCCGGGTTCTTGAGCCACCGTTCCCGGGCCTTGATCAGGGTCGCCGTCAGCGTGCCGCGATCCACTTCGCCGGCCTGTGCGGCGTCACCAAGGCTTGGCCAGGCACCGGCTCTCACCGCATCGTCCAGGCCCAGATAGTGCGCCAAGGCCGCTTCTTCAGGCCGGTCATCGCCCGCCGGGCGACGGGGCATCAGTTGGGCCGCCAGTTCGTTGACGCTGACCGCATCCTGGACCTCTTCGTCGGCGTCGTACGCGGCGGTTCGGCCTTGGGTGAGGTCGGGCCGCAGGCGCGCCAGTTCTTTGGCCGTCAGCTGAATTTCCTTGCGGATCCTGTCGCCGACGCCCCTGAGGTATCGAAAGCGGATGCGGTCCACGGCCAACAGCCCGCGAGAGTTGTGCACGCCCATACGCTCAAGTACATCTTGGGCCTCCAAGCTGTAGCCCAACTCTGCCATCGTAGTCTGCGGGGTGGCTGTCAGGGCAATCGCTGCCAGGACGCTGGCGGACGCTGCTTCGCTAGGGTGGACTGTCTGCCGCTCCGAAAAGATAGCGCGCCATGCGCGGAGCATGTCCTCGGCATTATCGAAACGCTCGCGGAAGTCGCGCTTGAGAGCCCTCTCGAAGAAACTGGCAAAACCTTCGCGCGTGACGGGGTCGAAGACATCTCTCTCGATCGTGACCTCCACGTCAAGCATAACCGGCGACGTTTGGCCATCGCCCCACACCGGCAGCTGGCCGACAGCCATCTCGTAAAGCGTGACTGCAAGGGCGAAGCGCTCGGCGTAGAGGTCCCAACGCGGCGGCCGGCGCAGCGACAGGAAAGGGTCGACGTAGGGATGGGTGCCGGCCGTAATGTTGTCGGCCGGCGTGCGGCACAGCGAAAAGTCGAATAGGACCAACTGCAACTTTCCGCTACGGTTCTCGGAGATGCCGATGTTCTCGGGTTTGATGTCGCGGTGCGCTACACCTTCGGATTCAAGATGGCTGACGGCCTCGATTAATTCTTCGCCGAAGCGTTGCAGCATGTCGAGCGACAGACGCCCCTCGTCTTTGAGTTTCTCCGCCAAGGTCCTGGCGCCTGCGCTTTTGAGTAGCAGCGCGGTCCGCCCGGCGACCGTGAGTGTCTCGCGGTGAGCCACGATATTCTGGTGGTGCAGGCGGCCAAGCACTTCGCCCTCAGCAACCAAGCGATCGTTGTGAGCGACATCGCAAGCCACCTTGAGGACCGCCTCGTCATCGGTGCCGTCGCGGCGCACCAGCAAGGCATCGCTTGAGGAGCCACGCCCCATGCGTTTGACAACGGTGAACCCACCATCGAGCCGGTCGCCTGTGCTGGCGATGCTCGCATCCACGGTGACTTCCGGGTCCGGCGTGGTCAGTTCATCTTCGACCAGGTCGAGGTCGTCGAGGAAACCTTGAATTGTGTCATAACGCGTCAGCAGATCAGGCGAGGTGGCGAACTGAATCAGGTCCTGCTGCCTGGCGCCGCAACCGTCCATCGTGTCCGAAAGCCTCAAGCTATGACGAACGCGAAGCTTCTCTGACAGATCCAGCGCTGACTCCGCCGGAGGGTGCCCGGTGAAGATGTAGAAGGCTATGCAGCCGAGCGAGAACACGTCGAGGCTAGCGCCTTGTGCAGGGTCAGCCCGCGTGGTTTCAGGCGCTAGGTAAATGAGTCCTGGATCTTCGACGTAATCCTCAACGTGGCGTGTCCCAGTTGTGTGGTGAATGTTCTCGGGCGCAGCAGAACTGCCAATGTTGCGCGAGGCAGTCTGCCAATTCATGAGGCGCAGGTGCATGGCACCGCTGTCCGCGCCGTGCACGAGAATGCTTTGCGGACCCAAAGCACGGTGGTAGAGACGATTGGCGTGGGCATACTTCAGCGTTTCGGCGATGTCACGAACTAACTGCAACCGCTGTGTGACGGTGAGTGATTTGCCCTTTTCACGAAGCAGGTGGTCCAGCCGAACCGCCTTCGGATCGTGATCGAAAATCAACGCCGGGCCAAGTTCAGTTTCCTTGTAGTCCTTGACGCGCAGGATGCCTAGGTGATCGATGCCCTCCAGGACTTCAAACTCCCGGCGAGCCTGACGCAGTCGGCCCGCACGAATTTCCGGGCTGGAAGCTGTGGCAACCGTGTAAATGCGCACACGCCTGTGCACGGTGTTGATGCTGACGTGGCCGGCCTCCCAGTCCTGGAAGCCTTCTCCTTCGGCGATGAGTCTGATCAGCCTGTAGTCACCGACCTGGCGATGCTTGTTGGACGGGCGAATGCCTGCCTCAGCCAGGCCTCTGGCAATGGCGCGGGCCTGCGTGGCGTCGACTGGCGTGGTCGGCTTCGTGGTGATGCCGTTGCTCAATGCGCCGACAATGCCGGGATCGTCCAGTGCTCCCGGCCGGCCTTGTTGGAACGTGGCGCTCCTGGCCAAGCCCTCTAGCTGGCATGCCAGGCTGCTGGATGACAGGAAAATGGCGGGCTCCACAAAGGGCAACCGGATCTTCGCCTTAACGATGGCCGGCTGGCGACGCAGCAAGCTGGCCAGGCGCTTCGCTTTGCGGTTGGCGAGGATCAGTGGATTGTCGTAAGTGGACGACCGTCCGTCCGTGGTCCACGTCCAGCTATGAGTGTCACCGCGGAGCACCCCGGGCCGGCTCTTGATCTCCACCAGGAACAGTCCCGCAGGCGACAGGACCAGCGCGTCGACCTCGCTTACCTTGCCCTCGTCGTCAATGAACTCGAAGTTCGTCCAGACGTGCCACGAATCGCGGTCAGGTAGGTTGGCCCGCAGCCATTCAAGAGCTTCGCGTTCCCAAGAGAAGTTGGATTCGGCAATGACGTGCCATCGAGATGCGCTGAGCGTCATGCGGAACTCCCGTCGGAATCGGGTACGTATTCAAACAGGTCCCCGACCTGACATTGAAACAGTCGGCACAAGGCATCAATCGCGGCCACATCCAGGCGCGTAGCAGTCTCTTTGTACAGGTAACTCACCGTGCTGCGATTCAACCCAGTTAGTCGCGAGACATCGGAGATGCGGAGCTTGTCGCGGCCCATTAGGACGGACAAATGACATCGGACCATAATTTGCCTGATTTATCGGGGTGTTGCGCAGAATAGCAAAATGGTAGGTTACGCACAACCCGCGCCGCCAAAATGCTACTGATGGAAAGCGCGAATTCGCCGAATCGGGCCCGTCGTAATTCGCAGGAATGCAGCGTGAGATCGATCGAGCGCAGTCCGACGACGAGTCGTCAGCTTGTGGACAGCGGCACCGCTTCTAAGGATGTGCCGTCCCTATTTTTGAACATACCTATCGAGACGTCGTCTCGACTGCGGTGCTCGCGCAGAAGGGGCGCATGTCAGCAAGCACTGAGCAAGATTTGTCACAACCATGATGACGGGGCAATCGCTCGCCATCGATTTGCTCGCCCCGGTCCGTGCCACGCTCGCCCGCGCGTGCTTGAGACGGCGCGTCAGTTCGATATTCAGCACGCTAACGCCGGCATATATGTGGGGTGGCAATCTGGTTGATGCGGCTACATTGGCGGTTGTTGCCGAATGCTAAGTTTCCATGTCAATGTCATCATGAAAAAATGTTCACGATGCACCGCCACATATGATTGAGCGAATGATGGACGACATCAATTTCACAAGTTCATTGGCTGCCCACTTCCCGACGCCTTGGGAGCCCGTTTACGCATCGTCGAAGTGGGCCATCAACTGCTTGGTACGAACCGTACGCCGCCAAGTTATCAAGCACCGATACGGACGGGTTGGGTTTCGCCAATCGTCACTGCTTGCGGACTGGCCGGAGGAGAAGTTCAAGGAAACCAAGAATCGCGAAGTCTTATCGAAGCAAGCGATGTGGCAGACGCCATCGTTGTCCTGTTGACTCGAAAGCGAGGTCTGCCCGTCCGCGACATTATTCTGATGCCCACAAACTTTGATCTGTAATCGGTGTGATGTGCAGTCGACGTACACCTATATGACTCGATGGGAAGCCTTCATGTTTTTTTATCGGCTATCAAGGCGTCCTCGGTCAAGCTGCCCTACCGAATTGCGATGATCGGCGGCGCTGCCGTTCCGCGATGAGCACTGAGCGCCTATCGGCAAGGCCAATCGCCACTCAGTCCGCTTGGCCACCCCGACCGAAAGCCTCCTTGGACGCAAGCGTCCGGCTGTTTGCACTAACCGCTATATCGAGAGCGTCTAAGAACTTCCATCGCGAAATCGATATTTTCATCGGTTAGTTCCTTATCGCGCAACCATCGAATTGAGAGGCCGATGTAACGCGCCCATCCCACGCCTTTTTTGAAGTCCCGCTTCTTGTTCATTTTTGCTGCGAGCTCGACATAGTGGTTAACTATCTGATATTGACGCTTACCGGCCCGATAGCGGGCAGCTTCATACGCTTTTGAGATCCAGTCCCACGCCTGTGGATGATCTTCCTTGCGATAGAAAACCTGAAAGCGCAGCCACGGGACCATCCACGGCAACATCAATGCCGCTCCCCAGTCCTCTAACTTAACAGCATAAGCGTCAATGCGATCGTTAGTTAGGTCGGCGTCTTCAGTGAGTGTCAAACCGTCGAACAGCGCTTGGAGGAATGTAGGCGGCACCTCGTGGGTCGGTGCTGCGCGAAGGTACTCAATCGCGGGCAACACGGCCAATGCACCATATTCGCGGACAAGTTTATCGACATCCCCATTACCCTGTTTTTCGGTTGCCTGAAGCTCTATCAGTGCGGCGCTAGCCTCTCGCGTGCGAAACGCGAGTTCCTTGTTCCAGCAATCGACCGCATAATCGCGCAACTGTGGATCGCGAGGAGAGATACTCTCTCGCTGCGCAAGTTCAGCGATGAAGGCCTCAGCCCGCAAGCTGTCTTCAAGCGCAAGACTCAATATGCGCTTGAAATCCGTGCAGACGCGCTGTAGAAACTCGCGGCCGAAGTGGTCGCTTATTTCTGACGTCACATAGGTTGCGCCCCGTGCCAGAAACAGCGCCATCTGCGCGCCTTCCCGGCGTACAGAATTTCGGGCTGAATCGCTGCCATCGGACGTGTCGGGCAGCGCGTCGAACGCACGGCCGAACGTCCAACGCAACGCCGCCGCTGAGGGCAAATTGCGGCCGCTGGTCCAGTTTTGCGCGTTCTCCAAATCCCGCTCGCGAGCGATCTCGGTTCCGCAGGCGTCACCCTGAGAATAGTGGAAACGCGTCTGCGACACATTCTCCGTTTCGTAGATCCAGCGCATTACCTTCGTCAGCGGCGATAGCGGCTTTTCGCCCTCAAGATCGGGCAAGAACCAAGTCGCTTCGCCAGGAAAAAGGACGGCGAAATACCGAAGACCAAATCGCGTTACCTGTCTCGCGATAGCGACCGCCGCTGCAGGAGCCCATCGCTCAAGGACTAACCAGCGCATGGTTTCACGCTTCGAGAGATACGTGCCGTCCTCCCGAAACACTTGAGCATATCCGTCTAGCAGATCAAACAGCACCTCGCCAATTGCAAGATTCAGCCCATCGGATTGAACGTAGCCTGCCACCAAATAAGCAAGTTGACGGATCATCTCCCCGAAATTTTCTTCGAGTGTCCCATCTTCGGCAGCGAGACGTTCGAGCGCCTTCTGAAGATTCTTTCGCTGCCGCTCATCCAACTCCGACGCCGGATCGCGCTTTTCCGGGAGCACGCCGAATGCCTTGTACAGAAAGCGTATGACGTCGCCTTGCGTTGGATAGCCAACGTTGCTGTTATTCATTTCTTTCGGGGCTTAGTCTGGAAAAGGGGACGTCCCTGTCCGTCGGCGCCGGCTTGCAGGTTTGGGTTTAACTGCTTCCCACGATTCCCATGCGCCTTGGCATTGATCAGATTGGTGCCACTCGTACCTGGGTTTGCGTTGAGCATATTGGCGCGATAGTTGCGCTGTTGTTGAGTGAGAGCCTGGGCCTTCTTCATGTCGTGCTCCGTGTGTCGTGTTGGAAGGCCCCTATGTTGCAGATATACCTTTCGTCGATCTACCTGAAAATTTGCGACGGCAATTTTGACACGCTCGCGACTTCCGTTGCGACCGACGGATGGCAGCTAAGCTGGGCCTACCGCGTAATGTTCGCTGGGACAGTGCCGTGATGACGAATGGAGTCAGCTTTCCTACAGGTGATGAAGACGAGCTTGTCGGTCGCACATCAACGCGACATGACGCCGCTGCGCTTTATCGTTGACTAACGGCGCTCGGCACAACCGATTGTCCGTTGCTTTCCATCGGAAGCTCGGATTTGAGATCACACGGGAGAACGAGAAAGCCGTAGAATTTTTTACCTCAATTTCCACGCTCAGCAACCAGCGTGCAGTTCAGCGCGCTGCTCGCCGTTGGGTAAGCCTTGACGATGCCTGAAACGGGGCGAGTCGTATTGAGCCCGAACCGCAGCTTTCGCGAGACGCGACAGTCCCTTCTCGGTCGACTCCGGCGAGTCATCGGGGATCCGGTGCGGCCATGACCGCTCGCTCATGGCCGCACCGGTCCTTTCCATATGCCGGGCGAACGACCGCCACGATGTGCTTGTAGAAGCCCGCTGAACGGCGATTGTCAGAGGATGCGACGATAAATTCGGTTCTTGGTCATCATTGTTGCGTACGTCGTCGTGGATCGCGCGCGCGAGTGTCGATAACATGCTCCTACCTTATCCCGTCACCTTCGCCGGAGTCTGAATCAAACATGCCACGCCCAAGACAGTCGATTAGCCCAGCGGCGCGAACCCACCTACTTTGCTATTTAGTGACGAGTGCGCTGGGATCGCACGCTTTGACGAAAACATGGCGCGTCGACCACGTCGTCGAATCGGGACGTATTGGCTGGCTAGGAACATGATGTCGGCGAGCTGGCTTGACCGGCTCATGCTTGGATAAATGGCGCTAAAGTTGTCCCGCGAGCACTTGACCGCTTCACACGCAGTGCGTCAATCGGATGCGCTTACGCTATTTACCAACGAGTTGACGCTGAACTATCAAAGCCCGCTCGTCGGGCACATCTGGCAAAGGTGCAGCGATGCGCTGAAGGCCGGCTCTTACCGGGCCGGCGCATAGCGGCCATGAACCGTCATTGAAGATAAAATCTGAACGACCGCTATAGACTGCGGATTCAACACGTCGAAGCAACGGATTATTGAAAAAGCTACGGCCAGTGTCCAGATCCGGTTTGTTGCTCCCAATAATGCAAAGGGCTCACCAAGACGCCGCGCCTGAGGGTAGCCCACAACAATCCAGACATAGACAAAAGGATAAGGAAACCCAGGTGATTGAAAAAAAAGCTCGAGAGCGTGCGTTGCAAGGCTTTGACCCAGCGGTGCTGTTCGGCAAAGGTTTCAATCTGGGCTGCGCTGACCTCGTTATAGGTGGCTCCTTGCGAGAGGTCGTTGGCCGCATCATTGCCACCCTACTCATGGGCGCAGCCGACAAAGAGGGGCGTCAAATATTCAGAGGCGCCACCATCCTGCTTCCGCCTGCGGAAGCGACGACTGTCACCGAGCAATCGGTGTTCTCTGCTTTACTGACAGCAGCCGAAGAACTGCGCGGCTTTCCTGTCGACGACGAAGAGAAGAAGGTACTAGAGCGCATTGTCCGGGTGCAGCACGCTCCCTCGCTCGTTGTCGCAGATTTGGTTCGCATGGTCGAGGAACAGGGCGAGCGCAGACTCATCGCGGTGACCGAAGCAAGCCGCTTTAGAGACTCCACGGTTAGCTTGCCGGTTGCGTTCGGGGCAACTGCCACGCGGCTTCCTGAGGACCGGTGGACACCACACGTGACCTCGCTGTGCAGTCAACTGGTCTCAGCTGTCCAACGTATGGGCAGTTATGCCCTCGTGCACGTGCGGGAAATTCCCGCGCAAAAGTCAGCAAATAGGCAACTGCTTCTCTCGGTAGACGAATGCTACGTCCTTGAGTTGACTTATGAAGGCGACATGGAGGCGGTCCTCGCCATCCGTAGCGAGGTCTGGACATCCATGGCAGTTCAAGGTCGGCTTGAAGAGGTGGTCGCGGAACTGGATGGATTAGACCTTTCCGAGGGGACCAAGCTGCATATGCTCGTCCAGCTTGTGAACCGAACGGGACGAAAAGGTGACACGCTGGAGGTTCTCAGGCGACTCCAGCCACACCTGCCGTCACTTCCGGCCGAAGTCGCCATCCAAGTCGCCCAATTCGCGGTGCATGCCGGCGACGAGGACTTGGCGCAAGAACTCTTGCCTGGCGGCCCTGATGGTATTGGCGACCACATGTGGCTCGAGGAGGCGCTGGAGGTTGCCACTCAGCTCGAAGACAACGACCGCATCGCGAGGTTCGATGCTCGTTTGGAAGCCTTTGTGCCGGGGTCCGAACGACTCCAGGAGAACCGTGATCGTCGTCTTCTAATGAACTGCCAAGAAGCCAAGTCTGAGAACGAGCAGCGCTTCACAACTGCGGGCTTCACTGCAAATCACCTAGAGTTGCAGAAACGACTGTCGGAAATCCAGCCAGACTACGACGCGGCCATCGAGGTAGCACAAGCTTGGGGGCAAAAATGGCTGGAGCTCGCGGTCGTTTGCTGTGCAGTACACGCCAGAAGCGCCGGCCGGTTCCGGGAGGCGGCCTACGCAGCCAGCGTCATAACTTCGTCAGAGGTCTATGGAAGACAAGCCACCCAAGTGCTGCTTTACTGTATTCGGTCGATGATGCTCAGGGAGTCGGTGCCAAAGGAAGCGATCGACTACTACCGGGGGCTCTTTCAGTCCGTATTCGAGTTCTTGGGTCGCCATCCGTCCGACGATGGCATCAGGTCGAACCTCACGTCTCTTTTGTCCGTCGAGTCCTGTGGAGATCAAGGCGTACCTCTCATTGCGTTGACCATGCTTGACTTAGCAGAACGCGGAGTTGCGCTGGAATACGCGGAGGCAATGCCAGCTGAGGCCAAAGCCGACTTGTCCAACGAGGAGGTGAAAGCTTCCATAGCCAACGCAATCCACTGGATGGGCGAGATCGGTGGTGGTGAGCCCGGGGTCACCGTCATTCCTCGAGAGTTGATCATCGCGTCCCCGGACGACGTTGTGCACGCAATCGGGCAGTTGACTCAACGAGCGAGTGGACAGCAGGGAGAGGACGCTGACCTAGACTTTATGGAGAAGCTTGTCTTTATCGCTTGCGCGATGTGTCCTCACACGACGCAGGAGCGCGACGACGATATTCGCTTGATGCGATTGCTTGCGTCGCAGTTTGCGACGGCAGGTCAGTTCCAGCGTGCACGGGATTTCGCAGAACAAATTTTGCTGATGGGGCAGACCTCGTTGCTTCGCCAACGGCTGGCGTGGGCTGCTTTTGCCGATGTCTATCACCGTTGCCGCAATCACGTCACTGCGCTTGTTGGCATGGCCTGTGCGCTCGCGACTGACGTCGCCGTCCCGAAGGCGGACCTGTGGCAAGAGGTGTACACCATCCACCGCATCCTGCGTGATCTTGGTCTCGTCGAGCTCTCTCGGCACTTCCTTCCCGCGATGAAGAAACTTCTCGGAGACCTTGGGTTTGACCCGGTCACCGACTCCCGTGTTGTTGCCGCCGACCTCGGATTGCAGCTCATGCAGGCTCACAAGGCCTCCCTGGAAGGACTGCAAGAGCTTCTCGCGAAAGTCGCCGAGGCAACTGAGAATGCGCTCGGCGATAGGAATCGCCTTTTTCCCCTTGCAGTGCTACTCGGCCAAGCTGCCGCCAGGGTCGAAGCTGCGGGCGGCGTGGTGCCGTCGGCCACACGGGCAACTCTTGATACTGCGCTTCTAGAAGTTGGGAGAAAGGACGCCAGCACAATCAAGACCATGTCTGCAGAGAAACCCTCCGCCGCCGACGTTCTGGCTATGTTTAACGAAGTGCAACCCGCGGCCTTTGCCGCGGATGTTGCTCGCGACTATGCGTACATCGGGCTGGCTGCGAGACGCCTCTTGGGCGCCGGTACTCAAGGCGTTGCTGTCGCTTCCGAGTTGGTGTTCGCGATCGAGTTGCTTGCAGACCAAACAGTAAAGCGCCCATCCGACGCCCCTGTGATGACGGTGGACTGGGCGACGCAGTACGCCTGTGAAGTAAATGACGCCGGCTGCGACGTTGTGTTCATGGCCTTGGACGACAAAGGCGAACTCGTAGTCATCAACGTCGCCGACCGCATAGTTCGCGTCATAGACCAGCCGCGCCACGACCTAGCGTTCCGGCGGCGCTTTGATACGTGGTCGGCTGAGTTTCCGAGGCAGTATGGAACGATCGACCGCCGCGACGGCAACAACATCTTCTACCTCACAATGGAAAGACTGGACATTCGTCTTCCACGAACTCGAAGGTTAATCGTTGTCGCGGAACCTATGCTTCAAAAATTGACGGCCAACCTAGTCGTCATGCAGCCTGACGATGGTGGCTTCAGCTTCCTCGCAGGAACGCAAAGTTCCATCGGTGCCGTGCCTTCGCTGACCTGGCTTGCCACGGCTCGAGCGGCGCAGCGTTCCCGGAAGACTGGATACAAGGCTTGGATTTCAGCGCGGCTGGACTCTGAGCTCGAAGATGCCCTTAAACCGGACGGCCGTAATGGCGTCGAGGCACAGGAGCCTGCCTCTGCAAAGACGCTCGACGTGGCACTACGCCGTCTCAGCGGAAGCTTTGATGCGTTCGGTTTCGCCGTAGACACCGGCCAACGGCTTCCACGTGACATGAAAGATGCAGGGCTCGCCGTGGTGACTGCGCACGGGGGGCTCGGCAGTGATGGACGTTACCTACATAGCATCCGTGATGACGAAGGGCTTGTGGAGGCACCTTCTGCACTGGCTGGCGCGCTAGAGGGAGTCGAGCTAGTCATTCTTTTTGTGTGCAGTGGTGGGCGCATTGACAAGAATCCGTGGGACAACTCAACCACAAGCCTGCCGAAACAACTTTTGAACGGAGGCAGCCAGGCGGTAATCGCGTCACCTTGGCCGCTCAACGTGCTGGTTACTTACAACTGGCTCGATCCGTTCATGAGAGCTTGGGAGGAGGGCGACACCGTTCTTGACGCTACGAGAAAAGCGAACGATGCTGTTGCCCGACACTTTGGAGACGTCCCTCAGTATTCCCTTGCAATGCGCGTGTACGGTAACGTCCTGTTGACCCGCGCGGCTCAGTCCTTGCCGTCACTTGGAGAAGCCTAAAGTTGGCGCTGCCGGTTTGACAATTAGAGCCGTATGAAAGCAACTTAGCTCCCGGCGATGACAGTGAAATACCTGCTTGCGCGGCGCGAGGGATGGCCGTTGTACTTTTGGAATTCGTCGTTCATTTGCTACGCCTGCAACGGCCGAGATGGGTCGAACTGAGCCGGACGCCGACGACCAGCGGCGGATCGATTATCCGTTCAGCATAGGACCTGGATTCGGCCACGAGACGCCGTCCGGTGCTAAAGTGCGAATCGTCGATAATCGCCAAGTCGCGAGAGCTGCAGGCTTCTAAGAGACAGCCTGTTCGTAGGCGGTGAGATCTTGCTCACTGCGACTGGGAGACTAACCACAGGCGGCTAAATATTGACCGATAGAAGCCTCCTAACGTGAAGCCAGCACCAAAAAACGTGGATATCTCGTGAAATTTTCCCGAAATCCGGCCTGACCAGCGCGCAACCACGCTAACCCGCGACTAGCCTGATCCGCATCAGATTCAATGGCGGGTAAATGTCGTGAGGCCCGTTAGTTCTTCAAAAAACAGGATAGCAACGCTCTCATGCCGGAACAGCACTTGCCTACTGCTGCCGTACCTGAATACAACGAAGTGATCGATCGCAACGACATCAGCTTCCTGCAGACGCCGGGTGACTGGAAGATTGTTGACGGAGATCTTGCAACCACGCGCCGGGGTGACATCATGGTCAACAGCCCCGAATACAGTGCGCTCTTTCGGTTGGTCAACTGGTGGCGATTCAACTATCCGGTGATGCACGTGATGTTCCACGCTGTGTTCCCGTCGGCTGCGGACCGTGAACGGCTGGAAGGCGAGCTTGAGACTCTATTCAAGGATGCTTCAAAGAAATCACCGCATCCGATGAACAGCTCTGACTACGATGAGTTCCACCGTATCAACGATGCGATGGGTGCCGAAGAGGTCGCGCGCGGCGTCTATGCCGGTGCCATCGTAATTGCGATGTCGAACGCGCTCCAGTCCTTGCGAGCCGATCTCGAAGCTACATCGGCGGAATGGGATGAGGCGGTGCCGCGTTACGGCAGTTGTTCTTTCGGGCAGGTCATCGTCGCGTCGGCAAATAACGTACGGCATGCGGACGAATGGGCGACGACGGCAGCGCCCACACGACAACAGCTTCTGTCCATGCGGGTTCTCTCGTTAGCGTTGGACGAACCTCTTTATCCGCCGAATGGCTCACAACATCGATTCGGACGCGAGGTCAGCCCGGAGATTCTTCAGGTAATCTGCAACGGTGACATGGCGGCGCTCGAGAGAGCATTTTTCGCATTCGCGAAGGATATGCACCTGCTAATTCGGGCGCGCAAGCTTTTCGATACGCCTCCTTGAAACTGTATTGCCCTATCTCAACGACCTGCATTTCCGTTCTGGTACTTTTGTACGTTCGGCGTCTCCACGGATAGTCCGTTCTTTTCGCACGACCTTAGGTTTGACATCAGACCTCAAGATGCATCATCTGTTTTTCGAGATGCACCCTGAAGCCGGCGTCGCCCGTCAGCCGTTCGTCTCAAGGCACTAACTTCGCCACCTTGCCCAGGTTCTCAAGACTATCCCACAGTCCCGGGGTATCCCGTGGCCGCTGCCGTTGTTCGCCCGACCAGCCGCGCGGCAGTCTCGATTTGAGGACGGCGACGCCATGGTCATGAGACCCGCATTTGGGTATCCACTTTGAGATCTCATTGTTCTGCATCGCTTTTCCGACCTTGGTGCTCGGGGCGCTGGCCGCGAAAGTCCATCATCGCGGTGGCTTGTTCACGGTCAATGGACCGGTGTCTGTACAGATCACCGTTTCGGAGGTGGACATAGCTGCGCGCGGCGTCGCATAAAATCCTCCGTAGGTCGGAACGCATCCCCCCCAAGGACGACGGCACGTATGAGGGCCAAATATTTGGCCTTGAGCCGAAATGGTGATGACCCAGCGGGCCCGCACGGACTTGCGCCCCACTCATTGCTGATGTGGCCTCAGGGAAAATCTTCGAACGAGTTCGGCACCTAGCACCTAGCACCTTGACACGGAGTGGGCTTCGATGTTTGACCGGGCAATCGCCACAAAAAACAGTCGCGTAGCCATCTGGTGGATGATGTTGCCGTATTCTTGTGAATTTCCGGCATATAGGAGCCATTTCGTTTTCGGCGTAATGGCGCCACCGGATTTCCGGCGTAATGGAGCCACGACGTTTTCGGCGTAAAGGCGCCAGTCGTTTTTCGGCGTAATGGCGCCACCCGGATGACGAGCAACGAGGGTTCGAACTTTCATTGATCGGCTAGACTGCCGGCCTTTTGCCGGGAGAGGCCGTGGCCAATCGGAGGTTCGAGATGTACCAATACCGACAGATCCTGGTGCGCATGCGCCGAGGCGACTCTGACCGGGATATCGCACGATCGAAGACCATGGGGCGCAAGAAGATTGCGCAGGTGCGGGAGATTGCCGCCAAGAACGGATGGTTGGCGCGTGAAGCGGCTTTACCCGACGAACACGTAATGGCCGCTTTCCTGGATCGCAAAGAGGCGCCGCTACCATCGAGTTGCGTCTCAACCTTGGAACCGTGGCGCGAGCAGATCAGCAAGTGGCGGGCAACCGGCGTTCAATGCACCACGATCCACGCCACGCTCGTTCGCAACCACGGATACAGCGGCAGCTATTCCTCGGTCTATCGTTTCCTTCTGCATATAGACGCCTCGCACACGCCCGACGTGCCGCTGCGCCTGGAGTTCAAGCCGGCCGAAGCCGCGCAAGTTGATTTCGGCGCCGGCCCGATGATGACCGACGCGCTCACCGGCGAGATCCATAAGACTTGGTTCTTCGTCATGACCCTGGCGTGGTCGCGCCACCAATATGTCGAGTTTGTTCGAGACCAAACCGTAGCGACCTGGCTGGGATGTCATCGGCGCGCCTTTGAGGCATTTGGGGGCGTGCCGGCCCGGGTCATCATCGACAACTGCAAATGTGCGATCACCCGGGCGTGTTATTACGAGCCCGAAGTGCAACGCGCGTATGGCGAGTGCGCAGAAGGATATGGTTTCAAGATCGATGCATGCCCGCCAAGGGATCCGCAAAAAAAGGGAATCGTGGAATCGGGCGTCAAATTTGTAAAGCGAGGCTTCTTGCCACTGCGGGAGTTCCGCGGTCTGGCTGACGCCAACCGCCAGATACACGCTTGGGTCATGAACGAGGCCGGCAACCGCATTCACGGGACCACCCGCGAGATGCCGCTCAAACGCTTCGCGGAAGTCGAACGAAGCCTGCTAAGCAGCTTGCCAGACGTCCCACCAGAGCTTGCGGTGTGGGCTAAGGGGAAGGTGCATCGCGACGCTCACGTTCAGTTCGAGCAGAGTTTTTACTCGGTCCCGTATCGACTGGTCGGCCAGGAGTTGTGGCTCAAGGCGACCGACACTATGGTGACACTCTATCGCGGGCAGGAATCGGTTGCCGCCCACGTGCGTCTTACCCGTCCGGGGGGCCGCCGCACCGTAGACGATCATCTGCCATCCGCTGCTCAAGCGTGGCAACTGCAGGACACTCAATGGTGTCTGGCAACTGCTGAGCAGATCGGGCCTGCCTGCTACGCCCTGGTTCATGCGCTCTTCGGCGACAAAGTCTTAATCAAGATGCGCTCGGTGCAAGGCGTGTTGCGGCTCAAACAGAAATACGGCGCGATTCGACTCGAAGCTGCTTGCTCGCGCGCCAACCATTACGGCACGCCGCATTACACGGCAGTTAAGACCATTCTGCAAAAGGGATTGGATCAGCTGACGCTGTTAAACGCCTTTGATGCGCTGGCGAGCACCTACACCGAAGGGGGCCGTTTCTGCCGCAATACACAAACCATTCTCCAATAAGGCCGGCCATGCATCCCATTCCTGAACTGACTCCACTGCTTAAACAACTGCGCTTGTCTGGCATCCTCGATTCGCTGGAAGCGCGCAACCGCGAGGCCATTGATCGCAAGCTCGCCTTCACCGAATTCCTCTCGCTGCTCATCCATGATGAAGTAGCCCGGCGCGATAACAAGAAACTCAGCTTGCGCATGCGACGCGCCAACTTCCGTAGCCAGAAGACACTCGAAGGCTTCGACTTCGATCGGCTGCCAGGTTTGAATCGAGCCGCCATCCACGATCTGGCCACGTGCCGATTCATCGACGAGAAAGTAGCCGTTCTGATCGCCGGCCCGTGTGGGACTGGCAAGAGTCATCTCGCACAAGCGCTGGGACATGCAGCTGCGCGGCAAGGACACGATGTCTTGTTCTCTACGCAAAGCCAATTGCTATCAAGTCTACGCAGCGCGGCGGCCGTGGGCACCTACGACCGCCGTTTCCAGTATCTCGCCAAGCTTCCACTTCTGATCATTGACGACTTCGGACTCAAGCCACTGCGTTCGCCGGACGATGAAGACTTCCACGACCTGATCGCCGAGCGTTATGAGCGCACGGCCACGATCTTAACTTCCAATTTGGACTTCCCGGAATGGGGTGAAGCATTCCCAGGTAACAAGATGATCGGCGCGGCAACCCTTGACCGCTTGCGTCATGGTGCCCACAAAATCGTCCTCGACGGCGAGAGCTATCGCGGACTAAAACCGGGCGTCGAGTCACCTAGAACCGAGCTTGCAAAAGGAGGCAAAATCAAGCAACCTTGATCCCCGTTCGAACCCTCCAATTGCTCGTTTCCGGTGGCGTCATTACGGCGAAAATGCCCGGCGCCATTACGCCGAAAGGTGACAATTCTACGACGATCGCCGGCGAACGTTGCACAAGCACTATGCAGACTTGAAGCAGAAACAGGTCACAAAGTCAGAGGGGGTGAGCTCTCTGCCTGCTGTAGTCCACGTGTGACTAAGATTGCCACGGTGGAGCTGAATCCGATGGTGCCTTGGCGATCGGCGTTGCCGT
Source organism: Caballeronia sp. SBC1 (assembly GCF_011493005.1). Lineage (NCBI taxonomy): Bacteria > Pseudomonadati > Pseudomonadota > Betaproteobacteria > Burkholderiales > Burkholderiaceae > Caballeronia > Caballeronia sp. SBC1. The sequence goes on along the minus strand of NZ_CP049156.1, from coordinate 288,093 downwards.
GAGAGCGTCGTGGAGGTACTTCAACCGCGCCAGTAGTTCGTCGAAAGTTAGGACGGTGATGTCCTTCAGGACTTGCCTGAACGTTTCGAAAGGCTCTCGATCTAACTTCGACGCCGGTAATGTACCAATGAGCACTACCGCTTGAGGCGAGTAGACCTCGGTGTCCTTGAGCGTGCCGTCGTCGTCGAGCTTCAGGTTTGCCCAGCCGGTAATCAACCTACGACGCTGACCAAGCACCTGGGTTATCGCCCCGGTTAGCTCGGGCGACGGACCCTGTTGTTCAGAGCGATAAGGTGTAAGGAGCTTCGTCCCCGGCGCCTTGATTTCGATGAGGGCCACGTTGCCTGTGCCCTGACCGCGCATCAGAAAGTCGGAGTATTTTCCTCCGTGGCCAGTGACGCGCTTGCCATGGACATATGGCGTCGCGCGTACGAAGATGGTCGGCACCGCGAAGGCCATTGAAAGAATGAAGGTGTTGGCTTCAAAGAAGCTTTGCCATTTCGTCTCGTTCAGATCCTGCCCGAGCTTCTCTTCATATTTGGAGATCATCTCCTGAAGCGTTGCGGTCTCGATCCTGCTCACCAGTTCGTAAAGTGTCTCAGGTGAGTCCTTTGCGATAGCCTGGGCGTTGTCTGCCACGAGATTAATTACGTTGCGTCGGGCTGCCTTCGGGATGTCGGCGCTCACCCGGCCAATCTTGACCATCTCGAATATCATTTCCGCGCTGACTTTCGGCTTTCTCGGCGGGAAATTCTCTCGATCGACAGAAGTCAGAAGCGCGTTGTGGGCGAAAAGTTGCTTTTGCGTGCGGGCCTGTCGCTGGTGCCTTGATGAGATCGAGCGCATGCTTCTAACGAGCTGCTTCAGATACAGCTCAGTGATGACGTAAAGGTCATCTTCAAAGGATGGCGGGGCGTCGCCACCGCCAATGATCACGACAACGCGCCGAGCTAGCCCAGCAATGGTGGTGGGTATAAATCGATCCTGGCTCGTAAAGCCAAGGCCGTTCAGCGGATTGCGCTCAAGCCAGTCCGGAAGGCTTTCCAAAAGCGCCTCAACCTCACCGTGCTCGGTTGGCTCTTCATATGGACCCGATCGGCGTTGCGCGATACATACTCGGTTGCCGCGCGTCAAACAAGATGAGAGCCGTGCGTCAATCAGGATGAGAGTACTGGCGTTGCGGCAGCGGTGGAGGGCGTAGCCCAGAACCGCTGCCGCAACGCCGCGCCGAGGAGTCCGCCCCGCTGCCGGGGTGCCTTGTCGGTGGTCGCGGTAAATCGGGTATGAACAGCTCTTCCATGTAGCGAAGGGAGGCTGAGTTGCCCGGCCGACACATCAACGACCATCAGATGAGGCTCTTCATGAAGTACAGACTCAAGGAAGGACCAGCTCAAGCGGCTGCGCGCGCCGGGTTCAGCGCCGCCACGGGTTATCGCATCGATCAGGACCGGCGACTGCCATCGAAGAAGAAGGCACCACGTGCGCGTCGCCGTCCCGATCCCCTGGCGGCAATCTTTGACACAGAGATCGTGCCGCTGCTCCAGTGCGCTCCCGGCATCCGGCCGATAGCCGTACTGGACGAGATGCTTCGGCGCCATCCCGACCTTCCGGGCAACGTGCGCCGCACACTGGAGCGCCGTATTCGCGACTGGCGCGCACTCCATGGCGAGGAGCATGACGTTATGTTCCGTCAGGTACACGAACCCGGTCGTCTCGGGTTGTCCGACTTCACCGAGATGGACAGCTTGGGCGTCACCGTGGCGGGTGTCGCGCTTGACCACCGCCTCTATCACTTCCGGCTGGCCTGCTCGGGCTTTGAGCACGCTCACGTCATTCTCGGCGGCGAGAGCTATGTCGCGCTGGCCGAAGGGCTGCAGAACGCCATCTGGGCACTCGGGGGCGCGCCGCGCGAGCACCGCAGCGACAGCCTGTCGGCGGCGTTCCGCAATCTCGATGCCGACGCGCGCAAGGATCTGACCACGCGTTACGATGCGCTGTGCGCCCACTACGGCATGCAGCCCACACGCAACAACCGTGGCGTTGCCCACGAGAACGGCTCCATCGAGAGCCCTCATGGCCACCTCAAGAGCGCAGCGCGTGATGCGTTGCTTCTGCGCGGCAGTCACGACTTCGACGATCTTGGTTCCTATCGCCGCTTCATCGACGAGATCGTCGGTCGAATCAACGCGCGTAATGGCAAACGCATTGAGCTCGAGCGGGCACTGCTTCAGCCGCTTCCGGCCCAGCGTACGTGTGACTACGAGGAAACGCGCGTGTACGTCACGACCACCTGCGGCTTCGTCCTGCGCAAGGTGTTCTATACCGTCCCGTCCCGGCTGATCGGCCATCACCTGCGCGTGCGCCTGTACGACGACCGGCTGGAGCTGTTTCTGGGCAGTACGGCCCTGATGACACTGCAGCGCGGCCGTGCGGGTCCCAAGGGCAAGCACGGCCATGTCATCAACTACCGGCACGTCATCCACGCGCTGCGCCGCAAGCCCATGGCACTGCTCAACCTGGTCTACCGCGATCAGATCTTTCCGCGCGAGGCGTATCGCCTGAGCTTCGATCGCCTGCTCGAGCAGCTCCCGGAGCGTCAGGCATGCAGGACCATGGTAGAACTGCTCAGCCTGGCCCACGAGCACAACTGCGAAGCCCAACTGGCCAAGGCGCTGCAACAGTGCCTGGACGATGGACGGTTACCCGATCTCGACGCACTGTGTTCGCGCTTCGAAGCGAAGCCGACGAGCAGCATGCCAGAGGTGAACATCCAGCTCGCCGCGCTGAGCGACTACGAAGCCCTGCTTGACATGGCAACGGAGGTGACGGCATGAATCTCGACATCGACGCCACCCGCTTGTCGCTGCTGCTCAACGATTTGCGGCTGCCCGCCATCAAGCAGATCTGGTCCAGCTTTGCCGAGCGCTCCGACACGGAAGGCTGGCCGGCAGCACGCCTGCTGATGGCGCTGGCCGAACACGAGATCGCCGAGCGCGATCGACGCCGAGTCGAACGTCACCTCAGGGACGCCAAGCTCCTGCCGGGCAAGACACTGGAGAACTTCGATTTCGACGCGGTGCCAATGGTGTCGCGCGCGCACGTCTCGGCGCTTTGCGCGGGCGACGGCTGGTTGCGTAACGGCACCAACCTGATTCTTCTGGGGCCGAGCGGAGGGGGCAAATCGCACTTGTCGTCGGCCATCGGACTGAGCCTGCTGGAGAAGGGCTGGAAGGTCCTCTTCGCTCGCACTACCGACCTCGTGCAACGGTTGCAGGTCGCGCGCCGCGAGCTCGCGCTGGAGTCCGCCATCAACCGGCTGGATCGCTTCGACCTGGTCATCCTGGACGATTTCGCATATGTCAGCAAGGATCAGGCAGAGACGTCAGTGCTGTTCGAGCTCATCAGCGCCAGGTACGAGCGCCGTTCCCTTTGCATAACGGCCAACCAGCCGTTTGGCGAATGGGACAAGGTTTTCCCCGACCGGGCCATGACGGTGGCCGCCGTCGACCGGCTGGTCCATCACTCGACCATCTTTGAGCTGAACGTCGAAAGCTACCGTCGCCGTACTGCCCTGCAGCGCAAGCAGCAGGGACCGGGACGCCCGGCCAGTCGAGCGACACCAAAGAACGTTGGCGTGCCACCGACACAGGAGGATCAGCACGGCATCGACCTCACCGAATGACCCGCTGTTCTCATCCTGATTGACGCGCGGCTCGCAGGCAAAGCTAGCCGGCGTCAATCAACCCCGGATTCACCTTCCACGCCACCACATTCTCATCTGATTGTCGTGCAGCCAGAATACCTGCGGCGTCACAATTACACAGCAATCCTCATCGACTGATCGCTTCAGCTTGATTGTCGCGCGACACCCACTCGCCCGCGTCAATCAACGCCGCACGTCAATCAATAAACGCTTGCCAGCGTCAATCAACATCGGCATCATCATTTCTGCCGCGACATTCTCAACTTGATTGTCGCGCGTCTCTCATCCAGATTGTCGCGCCACACTCGGTCGAGCCCACTGTACTTAGGCTCGTAACCATAACCCGAGGACGATGTCATGAACGGGAAAATTGTAAGCATATCCGGCGCGACGTGGAGCACTCGTGCCCTTGCCCCATGCTCGATCACGTGGCCTGAAGGCGGCATTAGATAAAAATAGACATCCGTACCACCTTCCTCTGATTTCTCGCAATCGTACGAGATACGTTCTGAGAGGGTGTCCCTGATCTCGAGCGACTGATGAACTGACCTACCCATGTGGTTCCCTTGTTATATGCGCAGCCGAGTCATCTTAAGAGATAGCCTCGGCCAATCGCCCTTGGTCGACTTGGCCATTTTATTAGAGTCTCTCTGCGCAGAATTCAGGAACCGACTTGAACGACAACCAGAAACCGCACAAACAACCTCTGTTTCTCCATGGCTATTACGCCCTTGTTTCACCATCTTAGGTTTGAGATCTACCCTTAAGATGCATGCTCCGTTTTCAGAGATGCATCCTGGTGGAGTTGAGCCCAGCCCTCATCCTGCAGAGAGCCTTCAGACCCAACTCGCGAGCATCGTCTGATGCACCCTGAAGCCAGCGTCGCCCGTCAGCCGTTCGCCTCGGAGCGCTAACTTCGCCACTCCGCCCGGGGTCTCAAGACTATCCCACAGTCCCGGGGTATCCCGTGGTCGCTGCCGTTGTTTGCCCGACCAACCACGCGGCAGTCCAAGAAGTAGAACTGCACTCAGTATACGATGGCATCGCGGCGATGATCCTCCGCTATTGGGTATCCACTTGAAAAGCTTGCTGCTCTGAGCGGCCAATCTCGGCAAAAATTTTGCGAAGCGAACTCGACGTCGCGCACGATATTGACGACGTTGACGTGTTCGACAGACCGGGTGGCTTATGACATTGTTACGCTGGTTTTCCTAACCACGATGCCTGAAGCAAATCCCATATGAAAAGAACTTGGACGCCGGCAGAAATCCCATCCTTGGACGGCAAACGAGTCCTGGTGACCGGAGCAAACAGCGGCATCGGCTATCACGCGGCGCGGGTATTGGCGCAGAAGGGGGCGCACGCCATCCTGGCCTGCCGTGATCAGCGTCGCGGAGAATCAGCACTAGCCCTTCTGAGGACCGACGTGCCCACTGCCAGTGCCGAGCTGGCAACCCTAGACCTTGCCTCTCTTGAATCGATTCGGGAGTTCGCGCGCCGCGAGTTTGCGGAGGAACGTCCCCTTCATGCATTGATCAACAACGCAGGTGTGATGGCGCCGCCGGAGAGGCTTGAAACCGCTGACGGTTTCATTCTGACCGCAATGACGCAATTAACTATACGTTGCTCCTGAAAAAGTCCCCATCTGGAACAACGTACCCGGGAGTGGATTTCACGTAACCGCAGAAGAATCCAAACGCTTTGTCTTTGGCGATGTCGCTAGGCGAGAATGTTTCCGGCGTAAATACCACAGCCGCTGATTGCTCAATTATCCCTACATGAATGAAAGCTGCAGTGATGAGCTCTGAGCAGAAGTAAATTCCGAGATATGGTCAAGAGTGGTGTACGGGCAGTTTGATAAGCGGCGATTTCAAGCGGCGAGTTTCTGCTGATCCGGTCGATCGTCTTGCACCGGTTCACCGTCTTTGAAGGCAAAGCCCTCCAACAACAGCTTGATCTGTTCGGGGCCGTTGATGCGGCGCCAGGTTTTCTCGGCTTCCTCGATCAGCTTGAATGCAAGACCGAGGAAGGTGGGTCGCGATACGCAATTGCGCGTACGCGAAGTACGGTGACGTACCGTGGCAAACGTCGACTCAATCGCATTGGTCGTTCGCAAATGCTGCCAGTGCTCAGCCGGAAAGTCGTAGAACGCGAGCAAGCTTTCGCGATCCTTCTTCAGCGTGTCCGTCGCCTTCGGATACTTGGCCGCGTGGATCGTCACGAACCGGTCGAACGCGACGTACGCGTCGGCCCGTGTTGCTGCCATCCAGATTGACTGCAGATCCGCCTTGGCGCGGCCCTGTTGAGCCTTCGGAAGTGCATTGAGCACGTTGCCCATCTTGTGAAACCAGCAGCGCTGAGCGCGCGTCGTTGGAAACACTTCCTCCAACGCGGCCCAGAAGCCCATCGCGCCGTCGCCGACTGCTAGTAATGGCCCCGCCTGCAAGCCACGCGCCTTCAGATCCAGCAGGAGCTCTTGCCATGAGGCTTTCGACTCCCGATACCCGTCGCCGATCGCCACACGTTCCTTCTTGCCCTCAGGCGTCACGCCAATGATTACCAAGAGGCACTGGCCGTCTGAATTCTCGCTGCGCAGACCGGTATGAATGCCGTCGACCCACCAATAGACATATCGTGACTTCGATAGCTCGCGCCGGCTCCAGTTGGCATGCTCTTCGGCCCATTGCGCCTTCAGGCGGCTCACCACGTTCGCCGACAAGCCTTTGGCGTCCTCACCCAGCAGCACGCTCAGCGCCTCGCTCATGTCGCCCGTCGAGATGCCCTTCAAATACAGCCAGGGCAGCGCTGCACTCACGCGCGGGGACTTCCTCACATAGGGCGGCACAATCGATGAATTGAACTTCACGCCTGATCCTGAACGATCTCGAACCTTGGGGACCTTAACCACGACCGGTCCGGCGGCTGTCAACACTTCGCGCTCCGGCAAATAACCGTTGCGCACCACGGCGCGCTGCCCGTGCAGTGTCTTGACGTTCTCGAACCGCTCCAGCAGCGACGACAACTCCGCTTCGATTGCCTGCTGAATCACCTGCCGAGCTCCGTGCCGAACCAATTCGTCCAGCCCCAAACCGACTCCCGATAGTCCAACGACTTCTTTTTCTTTAAACTTGCTCATGGTGGATGGTTTGTTGTTTGCTAGTTTCCGACTTCGACAATCAGATTCTCAGCTAAAACCTCCACCGCCTTCAATCTCCCGCGCCCCAACTTCCCCCGTACACCAGAATCGAGCTTATCTCGTAAATTCCTCGGGTACTCGGAACTTCTAGCGTCGTTCCCTCAAAGTAGCCATGAACTCGCTCCATAAGGTCATTTCGATAACTTTCCTTTCGTCCGGGAAATTTCGCTAAGCCTATCTGATTAAAGCGCTTGCCCATTGCTTGAGCCGCAAATTCCTCCAGAGAGCTCAATGTAGTGGTCAAGTTATTTTAGACAGGCAGATAGGTTGTTCCTCTGTCGATTTTGCCTCATAGGCCGCGGGCGACAGATAGCCCAAAGTCGAGTGCAGGCGCACGGGATTGTAGAAGCCGACGATGTACTGATTGATGTCGCTGCGTGCCTCGTCGTGGTTGGCGTACCGGCGCTGCCACACGCGTTCCATCTTCAGGTTCAGGAAGAATCTTTCCATCACCGCGTTATCCCAACAATTTCCCTTGCGGCTCATGCTGCAAACCACGTGATGCTGTTTGAGCAAAGCCTGGTATTCGACACTCGCGTACTGACTGCCCCGGTCCGAATGCAGGACCAGTCCCGGTGGTGGGCAGCGCTGCTGCAGTGCCATACTCAGTGCTGAGATGACCAACCCGGCCGGCATGGTGGGCGCCATTGCCCAACCGACCACTTTGCGTGAGTACAGGTCCAGCACGACGGCCAGATACAGCCAGCCCTGAGCCGTACGGATATACGTAATGTCCGACACCCACGCACGATTGGGCTGCGCCACCTCAAATTGCCGGTTCAACACGTTCTCGGCCACGGGCAGCGTGTGCTTACTATCGGTGGTCGAGACGAACTTGCGCTTCCAACTCGCTCGCAAACCCGCTTCGCGCATCAGCGTACGCACCCGGTAGCGGCCCATACGCAGCCCTTGCCCGCGTAGCGCATGCATCACACGCCGGCTGCCGTAGCTCGCGCCGCTGGCGGTGAACGCGGCCCTGACATGCGTTCGTTCCTGCAAGCGCTTTGGACTGGGCGTTGCACGCCGGTGAGCATAGTAGCCCGAACGGCTCACCTGCAATAAGCGGCAAGCGTGACTGACCGATACGGCCTTCTCTTGCAAGCGAGCTACCACGCGGTAACTCACTTCAGTTCCCGCGCAAAGAAGGCCGACGCTTTTTTTAGCAGGCTCACGTCTTCGCGCAGTTGCCGGTTCTCCATTTCAAGTTGCCGAATACGCTGCTGCTCGACCGTCAGTGGTTTGCCCACGCCAGCACCCCCACTGCACTCGGCATCGTACTGGGCCACCCAGCGCTGCACAGCCGTCTCTCCAAGCTCCATCGACCGGCAAACCTCACCGACCGGTAACCCTTGGTCTCGTATCATCCTCACCACTTCCAGCTTGAAGCTGGCGTCAAATTGTCGGCGCCTTCTCGTCATCTAGCTTTTTTGCCTCTTTTGAATTTGGAGTGGGTGGGTTTGGCGGGTCAAGGGCGGGCGTGAGCCCGGCGCAGCGAACCCTTGAGGCGCGCTCACCCAGTAAGATGATTCATGGGTGATTGCGGCAGAATGCGGGAATCACCCATGTAAAGCCAATCAGCTATGACGAATCAATTGTTCGAATCCGCCCTCGGTATCACGGCTCCTTGGTATGTCCGAAGTGTTGACTTCGATGCTGCTCAGCGGCAGCTCAACATCGCCGTTGACTTCGTTGCAGGCAGCCGATTTAGCTATGCCGGGGTTGCCGGCGAGCATCCCGTGCACGACACGCAAATCAAGCGCCTGCGGCATCTGAATTTCTTTCAGCACGAGTGCTTCCTCGAAGTGCGGGTGCCCAGGGTGCGCCTGCCCGATGGTTCAGTGCGTTTGGTTGAGCCAGGTTGGGTGGGCCAGCTCAGCGGCTTCACATTGTTGTTCGAGGCGTTAGTGCTGATGCTCGCGCAGCAGATGCCGTTCGCCGCCGTTGCACGCGCGGTCAATCTGTCGTGGCATCGAGTACATGCCATCTGTTCGCGGTATGTGGAGCTGGCACTCGCGGCCGCCGACCTGTCGGGTGTGACGGCCGTGGCGATTGACGAAACCTCGTACCGTCGCGGTCATGAGTATCTGACGCTGGTCGCCGACATGCAGGCGCGGCGGGTCGCGTTCGTCACCACAGGCAAGGATGCCAGCACGATAGAGCGCTTGGCCACCTACCTGAGCGAACACGGCGGCTCGCCCGAGCAAGTGAGCTCGGTCAGCATCGACATGTCGCCGGCTTTCATCAAGGGCGTCAATGAGCATCTCCCCGAAGCGCGAGTGACCTTTGACAAGTTCCACGTCGTCGCTCACGCGTCCAAGGCGCTCGACACAGTACGTCGGCAGCAGCAGAAACTGGACCCTCAGCTTAAAGGCATGCGTTGGACGTTGCTCAAGGACGCCGACAAACTGAACCTTGCGCAACTCACCGACCTTGAGGCGTTGGTCAGTCAGTACACGACCAATCGCACCGCCCGAGCCTGGCTTTACCGAGAACAATTGCGCGACATTCTCGAGCGCAAACAAATCAACGTCGTCTCCGAGATGCTGCATCAGTGGTGCACCAACGTCATGCGCTCCAAGGTCGAGCCCATGAAGGATGTCGTGCGTTTGGTTCGCAGACATTTCGATGGAATCGTTGCCTGGACCCAGACCCGTCAGACCAACGGTTTCATCGAGGCCATCAACGGCCTGTTTCAGGCAGCAAAGCGCAAGGCTCGTGGATATGCACGCTTTGAAACCATGCGCACGGTCTTGTTTCTCATTGCCGGAAAACTTAACTTCACCGCGTTCAACGCGCATGCCCGCTGAGCCGCATTACCCACTGAGTTTTCAAAAGAGCCTAAATAGTGTTTGTATTTTTTGTGGCATGTCGTGGACTTAAGAAATTCGCCGGCGTCCTCGACGACGATTTCAGAAGCTTGCACTTCGACCATGATGCAGTTGAGGCAGATGGAAACACTATATGGCCTTACTTCTACACTGGCCTAGAAGTCGGAGCCACGTATATGTACGAAGAAGATGCGTGGTTCGGATTCGGGAAGGAAAGAGTCCTCAATGAAGACTTGGAAAAGCTTGCAGGTTTGGTCGGATACGACTGGCGGATGCCCGGCTCGGATGACCCGGACCCGTTTGGCGAAATGTTTCGATGGGTTGGGAACGGGACCATGGGTCCAATTGCCTCGGCAAAGCTAGTCGCGGATTTCGCTGAGTGGGACGAGCGGGCGCGAGCGCTAGAGGACGACGACTTCTATGGTTTCTACAAGGATTCTCAAGCAATGTTTGAGTTCGCCGCGCGAGATGGTTGCGTTTTCCACCGATGGTCATGACGAAACAACAAGCGTCATCAAAATCAGGTTAATTCGACACCTAGTCGAGTTGCGCCTTTTCGTGTCGCGAGGAGGGCGCGCCACGCAATGCGGTGTACGGATCATGCAGGTATGCGGCTTCTATACTTTCGGCGCCCTTCACAACAAGTCACTTCTTTTCCTCTTCAAGTCAGCGAAACGTTGCAAATGAACAGAACTAAAATGCAAACCGCAGAACCAGCGCAGCAAGCTATCGAAAACCTCTACGAAAAAGTTGCCCAAGATGTTGTCGGATTCATGGTCGACTGCCAAATGAATGACGGTCACGTCAATGTAGGCAACCTCCAATTCGCGTTCGATTACGCATATCGGCCGCTTCTGCGATTTTGGCGGGACTTCGAACTCAAGACGGTAATCGAGGCCGTAACGAGACAATATCCTCATTGGCATGCAGTGGCTGAAACACGCCAACGGACTGCCGTCGATGTATTGCGTGAAGTCGAGGAACTGCTTGCCTGTCACGCCTTTGATGAAGCGAATGCTGAAATGATGATGGCTCTGCCCTTGACGGCACGTCCGCGCGATGAAGACGCGGCCTCCGAATGGATTTGCTCAGAACTTCGGAAAAGGAAACTCAAGCGGGAACTCAGATTTGCACAACAGGGTGGCTGGCGATGTGGCGAGCGCGCATTTGAGATTTTACACTGCATCGAAGAAGCCAAATTTGGACTCGAGTTCTGGAGGCTTCCAACCCATGTTGCTCGGACTTATCGAAACCGTTGCCTAGCAGGTCACTGACGCTCCGTCCCAAGGGGGCCCGGCAGACCTCCTCGTTGCGACTTGGCCACTGGTTGGCCCCCAGCGATTTTTTCGATGGTTGAGGTACGTCTAGCGAAAATGGCATCTGGGGTTTCGCCTCGCCGACTGACGACCCCGACTATTACGAGTTGCATAAGCTCGGCCATGTACCTTTCATTCCAACCAAAGAAAAAACGTGCGCGATGTTGATCGCGCACGCTGAGTCCAATTATCCCTCTCGTCGCGCGAGCATGTCATCGAAAGTAGAATCGTCGCAATGCTGGATGAACGATGTCACGTCGAGCTCACACGCTGCATTTCCCGCAGTGACCTCAAGCAATGCCACTGCCAAGTTCCTCAAGCTGCTGCAAGGAAATCCCAGGAGGCCGTGTTCGAGTTCCATTCCGTAAAGCTCCGGTTGGTCCGGACCGGTGATGATGTTTACCAGCAGATTACCTGTCGGCCTGAACCCCTCCGTCGCTCGTCCAGCGTGCGTCACTCCATTCTTAACCGCCCTTGCCAGCGCATCGAGCCAATCGTCGAGCGACCAAGCCGATATGAACGCTTCTGCGTAAACTTCAGCGAATTCGCCGGTGAAATGCAGGTTATCCCTATCGCCTCTTCGCCTGCAGCGAATCTGGTCATGATAGTCCCGGAACTCTTCCTCCAACGAAGCGCGGTTGTAGCCGGCACGGCCGAGACGCCGACGAAGCGTATCCGCCGTTACTGAATACACACACTCGACATCGACACTGTCGCAACTCCGTTGCCGGCAACGGATGAGTCGGTCCTCTGGCAGAAAGTACCATTGGTTGTAGCTGTCAGCGGTACTCGCGATAGGGTAGCCGCCGATGGTGGCGTTTACAACACATTGCATATAAATTCCTTTTGTTCAATTGCTGAAGAGCGCTCTTTTGCGAAAGACCGTGCTCAATCGTCTGAAGCGCCGGCGCTCTGAATTCTCGTTCTTTTGACGAGTCGAACCATGTCCTGAATTCAGGATGACATCGCTGAAATGCGTGATGCTAGATGTCGTCGTAAGACACATCCTGAGTGACGATTAACTTCGGTGTCCGCACTCGCATGTCATCGAAAGTGATGTCACCTTGGTGTTCAACAAACATCGTTACTTCCTGCTCGCAAAATGCGTCTCCCGGTAAGACCTCCAGCAGCGCTGTCGCCATGTTGTCGATTGAGCGGCACGGAAACCCAAGAAGACAATGCTCCGTCATCAGTTCACGTTCATCCGGACGGTCCGAACCCGTGATGATGTCGACCAAGATATTTGTGGGATGAAAGACCTCCCCAGCGTTCCGTCGAACGCGTGTGACGTTCCCCTTGACCGCTTTGGCGAGAGCCTCGAGCCAATCGTCGAGCGTTGCGGCACGGAACGCTTCAGCGCGAGCCTGTGCTTTTTCGGCGTCAGGATACGGATTGAAGAACAACGTTCCCCCTTTCTGGCAAGTAGCCTGGTAAAACGTTAGGAACTCCTGTTCCAATGTCTTCCATGAGAAACCTGCGCGTCCAAGACGTTTGCGAAGAACCTCGGCGGTTATCGAATATACAAAGTCCACCACGATTCTCTCTTCACCATTACTGAGGAAACCCTTGCGCGAACGTATGATTCTGTCTCGTTTCTCGAAACGCTCCCACAAGGTGTAGGAACGTCTCCATACATCCAGTTCATAGCCGCCAATGGTAATTTCCGAGCTGCACGTCATTTAAAGTAGCCTCTTCGAATATGAAAGGCGGTTTCAAACCGAAGCGCAACAGGAGGGGCTAGTGTTTAGAGCCTTGAGGTTGGCTTGCTGAGGCAAGTGTCGCAGCGAAGACCTCGAATGGCGAATGGAACGCGTGAGTGGCGCGCGGGCGGCTGTTCAGACTGTCGGCGATCGCGTCGAGTTCTTCCTGACTGTAGACCGATAGGTCCGTGCCTTTAGGCAGATACTGGCGCAGCAACCCGTTGGTGTTCTCGCAGGTTCCACGTTGCCAGGGGCTATGTGGGTCACAGAAGTAGACATTCACGCCGGTGGCGGCGGCCAGCTCCTTATGCCGCGACATTTCTTTGCCCTGGTCGTAAGTAAAGCTTTGCCGTAAGGGCGCCACAATCGAATTGAGTTTGGCGGAGAAGCCCGCTAGCGCTGAAGCGGCGGTGGCGTCCTCCATCTTGGCAAGCAGCACCAGGCGGCTGGTGCGCTCGACCAGAACGCCTACAGAGGATTGGTTGTTCGCACCCTTGATGAAGTCGCCTTCCCAGTGACCTGGCAGCAGTCGGTCTTCAATTTCGGGCGGGCGCACGTGGATACTGACCATGTCGGGAATCTGTCCGCGCCGGTCGGTGCCCCGCGTGCGTGGCATGCGCGTGCTGTGGCCATGGCGCAGGCAGGCAATGAGTTGGCGGCGCAGTTCACCGCGCGGCTGAGCATAGATAGCCGTGTAGATGGTTTCGTGCGAGACGTGCTGGGTCGAGTCGGTTGGATACATGCGCTTCAGTGTGCCCGATATCTGCTGAGGCGACCATTTCCACTCAAGCAGGGTGAGAACGATGCGCCAGCAGACACTTTGCGGGCAAAGCTTGGCCCGAGGGCGTGACGCACTGCGGCGCGCGCTGCAAAGCGCTGCAGCAGGCACTGATGCATAGCCAACAGGAGAGCTGTTTCGCGTTAACTCGCGGCTGATAGTTCCCGGCGAGCGCCCAAGTATGCGAGCCATGGCTCGCATACTTGAACCCTGCAGATGCAAGCTTGCAATGATCAGGCGTTCTTCAGGCTGAAGTTGTTGGTAAGAAATTTTTTCGGGCATTGCGACACCTTATACGAGATAGGTGTTGCACTTCGCTTTTGAGGCCGCCAAACAATTTGGTGAGAGCAATCCAGAATTTGGATGTCTCAGTGTCCGCAGTTGCTAGACTTGTTCGTATAAGCAAAAAGAGGCTGCATGAAATGGCCAAAGTCGGATATTTAAAGAGCTCGTATCCGAAAAATCTGAAAATCTCGTGTCTGTGCTTGGACTTTATCGGCGTGAATTTTTTTTGTTTGTAGGCGAGCTTTTGTCCGGTGAGGACCGTCGCCGAGCTTCTTCAAACCGAATCTGACCTCAGGCGTGGGGCGCGCAACGGTAACGGCTGACCTACTTGCGCAAGATGTCAGGGGTTCTCGATACACCGCGGCAGCCCGCGCCTCGAATTGCCCAGATTTCGGAACATCGGACCTGGGCTGTATCCTTGGGTTTCCAGCTCACTACCCGTACTTTCTTCGAGGTGCCCGGCGTTCCGACGAATGGACGCAGGCTTCGACCGGATGCACTTCTGTCGGCCGGATGTTGCGTTAGGGTGCACTCATCTCTGCGCTCCCCCGCGAGTTGCCGCAATCCGCAACCATCTCGGGTTCGTGTCGCAAAACCTTCGAGAGAAGTCTGCTCACGGCGATGTCGTCAGCCGGAATTTGCGTATCAGTATTGGGCATCTTTACCATGAAAAAATATCCATCTCAGTGTCGCTTGCGTTGCTTCACCTGACAAAGCTCTAGTTCTTTGCTGAGCGCATCTATCTGCGCTTGCATGCCAGCCGCTCGGCGAAGGAGTTGCCCCACCTGGTGCCAATACTCATGGCCAAGGTCCCCATCCGCGAGAGCGAGTTCGTGAATTTTGCGCAGAGCAATCTCCAAGTCGAGTACGTTTTCAGTAGGCATGTTGCTCGTTGCAAAGTACGAAGGATGATGCTTGTGCGATGAAGCCCCTGAGCGACGGAAGATGTATCCGTGATTGACGTAATGTTTTTTGATGCGCAAAACTTCCAAAGCAAGAACAGCACCGATTGCTGGCACATACAGAAGCGGTAGATTTTGGAGAACGAGTTCTAGTATCTGTTCCATGGCTCCGATAGAAGTTGCGTTCAGCCCTTCGCGAATTCATCGGCCGCCTTTTGCACAGGTTTGACCTTGTTAACCGCGAGAAATTGAAGCGGCGTCGAACCGCTAAGCGACTCTATCGGAGTGGTAAAAAAGTTCCACCTGTCCCAACCGGACGTATCACCAAGGCCACGTATGACCTTCGCGAAGTCGTTGTGATGGATCATGGGACACAGAAAGAATCCGGGGATGTACACCTCTCCTTCGAGCTCAATGCTAAAGACTTTCCTAGAAGCGAGGGATTTGCTTAGTTTCCTTTCTGTGACATCTGCAGCCCCAAGGTAGTCGGCCACGCGGAGCAACTTCCCTTGATGCACGAGGTCGTAACCCCCGGAGTTTGTCAACGCGCTCCGTATTGGGTGTTCACTTGTTCTTAGTTTCGATTTGCGGCTAACGCCCTTGCGCAGTTTCTCGCCCTCATCACGCATCGAAGGTAGGTCTAGGTTCAGTATCGTCGACGTGCCAATGACTTTCCACAGTCGGTTCTTAAACATGCGCCCGAGCTGCTCGTCGGAGAGTTCGAGAAGCGCGTTCCAGCTTATAGGGTCAACCAACAAAGCAGCGACAACAGCACAATCAATCGCGTGGTCTATCTGTGCGAGCCGCGCTTCTTCAGGCGAAAGAGTGCCTCGCTTTCGGCGAGGCCGCCGTGGCGTTGACGCTCCTTTGGTCGTGGTTACATTCATGGTGGCAGGAATTAGTTAGGGGCCGGTGTCGTTCTCGTGATCCTAAAAACCGTCGAACTTAAGGTTTGAACTTTGCCGCTGACACAAAGGCTCGCGCCATTTCGTTCCGCATCAGTGCTCGGGACTATGACGAAAGCTTCAGCTTGGCAAGAGCTCGCACCGCGGCTTCCCCATAGGTGTGGCCATGAGCTGTGACCCCTTTAATAGTGCACACGGCAGTTCTATCATTCGCCTCGAAGCTAGCCCCCTGCACTTGCGCATAGTCGAGCGCCGCGAGCATGGATGCCTCCGGGTCGGACGCAACATCAACCGCCGTTGTGTCTCTTGCGTAAACGCGAAGCTTGCCGGTTTCCAAATCAAAATGCGCAAATGCGCGGCTCGGGTCGCCCGCTACTTCGAGTCCGTCTTTCTTGCAGAGGAGAAAGAGCACTTCCAAAATGTCTAACGACTCGACGTCGGCCGTCTGGGACGCTATACCGGGCGGGGGCTTGGGTGCTGTTTCGCTAACGCTAGTTCGCATTTTGTCCTCCAAACGCGTCATCAGGCTCCTACGCCTTGCATTGCTCCGGGATTCCATAATTGCCTCGTATAGCGTGAAATGGATCTTCCGCTGCATGCTGACGATCCGTCGTAGGTATCGCTCTTGGACAAGGGTGTCCTGCGAAAATAGTCGATTTTCGACTATAGTCGATTTTGGACTATTCGTAGATGGACTGCAAGCTGTCGCCGTTTTGACACCTCGGTCTCCCTCGTGCAAAAGTCCATTTACACGGAGCATTACGCTCTCCTGTTGTCCACGCTGCGGGAAGGACGGAAAGCGGCTGGACTGTCGCAAGTCGAATTGGCGAGACGGTTGGACCTTACCCAGTCATTTGTCGGGAAATGTGAGCGAGGCGAACGCCGACTTGACGCCATCGAATTAAGAAATTGGTCGCAAGCGCTTGGCCTAACGCTTGATAAGGTAGTCAGCGACCTTGAGGCAGCGATTTTGAATTTTGAAGCTGTGAAGTCGAACGCTGGTAAAACGGCGCGGAAGACTGCCCGTAAAACTACGCCAAAACCCGCGCGAAAAACTCTGCGAAAAAATGGTGGCCGGACGGTTTAGACCAAGTTTCGCATCCTGCTTGGGGCGGTCGCCCTAGTAGGCGGGTCCAAAAGTGAACATGTCTGCGGTCGGCTCGCCGATGATGGCGTTCGCAGGTGCGTTTCTGAAGGGCAGGCGAGACTCGACTCCAGCGTGGCAGAAGGATATGGCGGCCAATCCTTTGGTCGCAAAAGTCGGATGTCCGAGCGGACAACAATTGTTCTGTCCGTTGAAGTCGCCTGACCATTTGGTGCGCGTCGACAATCAATCCATGGACAGACGTATCAAGAAATGTCCACACTTTCCCTCCCGAAGCGTGGACATCCGAAAGACCGTACAAACCTAAACAAATCAACGGCTTACCGTGTGTCCATGGCATGTCATGTAAACGGTGCGGGTGGCGTGGCGATCCGAACGGCCGCTGCCGATGCACACCCGACGTCGCCACGCGTTATCTGCGCAAATTATCCGGGCCGCTGCTCGATCGCATCGATATCCAGATCGAATTACCCGCGTTGTCTCCGGCGGAATTGTCGGGGAGAAGTGCCTCGATTGGCGAAACCAGCGCGACCGTTGCACGGCGGGTCGCCGACGCACGCGACCGGCAACTCGAACGGCAGGGAAAGACGAACCGCGAGCTGGACGGACGCGAAGTGGATGCGGTCTGCCGGCTCGATGCCACTGGGGAAGCCCTGCTCCGCGAAGCCGGTGAACGTTTTGGCTGGTCGGCACGCGCGTATTACCGGGTTCTGAAGGTGGCGCGTACGATCGCCGATCTCGCTGCGGCCGATTCACCGACCGCGACTCACCTCGCTGAAGCGATTCAATATCGACGAGCATTTGCTACTGCATAAACCACCACCGAAATCCCGAGACCCCAAAAAAGAAAAATCGCCTGTCAAGACTTGACTTATGCACACTGCATCGTTCTTGGTTTCGCTAACATCTGATCAAACATCCGTTTTGGCAATGATCGGCAGGCCATTGATTTTATTACCTATTTTAGGCTGCACTGAATCAAGGCAAAGTAAGGAAAGCCGCGTCGGACGGGCGCTTGGCGAGGTCGCGGCGATGTTTTCCACAAAGTTATCCACAGCCTCTGTGGATAGTTCAAAAAACTGAGATAAATCCTAGTTTTAGCTGTAAATGCTTGTGCGATTTCTCATGCCCGAAACGTTTGCGCGGTGTCGTTCAATTTGAGAAATACCGGCGAACGAATGGTTGCGCTTCGGTGCAAATACTTAAAAAAGTTTGAAGGAGGAGAAAAACTGATCGATTTGATCGGGCGGCGGCATCTTGGTTGAGACAATCGCGACCTGGTAAGCGTGCGTTCCCTTGGCAATGAAACGCGCCCGGATCTGACGCGTTTCGCTCTTCTGGCCGTTGGCGCTTGTGCCGCTGACAGTGATTTCCGCGCCGGCCAAATGTCCGCCCGCCGCCACTTCAATGTCAACAGGGTGCGCAGCGGGCGCGGCGTTGAGATTGCGTGCCAATCCTTGCTGAAGAAAATCAAGCGCAGCGCGCTGGGTCGCCGGATCGGCATCAGGCAAATCAACCGTACCGACGGCAAATACCGCGTCGCCCGCCTCGGCCGTCTGCATCTTCATATGCATCGGCTTGCCGGCTACGTCGATATCGCGCGCGTCGGAGCGCGGCTTCGCCGGGAAGGTAACTTCGTACGCGTCGTCGTTGTTCTGGATCGTGCGCCAGTCGTAGGCCGGCGTGCAGGCCAGCAGCGCAGCGGCGGTGAACAAAAGCGTAGTGGTCGAAGCGGCTGACCTGAGTAGCGTGCGCAGGGAACGCACTGCGGTATAGGCGGTATAAAGAACGGCGGATTTCAAGGCGCGGTGAAAAGATCGGATCATGAGAAAAGCTGGGAAAAAAGCATGATTATCCGCTGCCGGTGCTGAAACCGTTGGCGGTGACCAAAACGGCGGCTTTCAAAGAAGATAGCGCCCTGCCTTGCAAACGGCCCACAGCAAACCGCACGCAGAACGCTTTTTCGAGATTGGAGCTAAAATGCGGTCCATCCAGTCACGCTGGCGTTGTTGCGAATAAGCCCAGTACCAACAGCCGAGTACCAACCAAGTAAGAACCGAGCAAGCTCGAGGTTTCCATGTCAGAGAATTCACAGGTTTCACCGGGACGCAGCAAGAGCCCGCTGCGCTACATCGTGATGGCGGTTATCGCCGGCGTGATTGCGTGCACCGGCTATTTTGCGTTCGGCGGTCAGCAACGCGTTCCGGATGCCACGTTCACGTTGTTGTCGGGCCAGAAGATTTCGACATCCACGGATCTCAAGGGCAAGGTCTACCTGATCAACTTCTGGGCGACCGACTGCGAAACCTGCATGAAAGAGATGCCGGCCATGGTCGACACGTACAACCGCTTCAAGGGCCGTGGCCTGGAATTTGTCGCGGTGGCGATGAAATACGACGCGCCGATGTACGTGACCAACTACGCGCAAACGCGCAACCTGCCCTTCAAGGTTGCAATGGACGACGGCAGCGCCGCAAAGCAGTTCGGCAATGTGCAATTGACGCCGACTACGTTTGTCGTGGATAAGGACGGCAAGATCTTGAAGCGTTACGTGGGTGAGCCGACATTCTCGGAACTCGATGCGCTTCTCGATAAAGCGCTGAAGGCTGCCTGAGACCGGCCGGTTCGGCTTGACGCGTTACACGGTTAAAAACAAAACGCCCGCTGATGAATCAGCGGGCGTTTTGTTTTGTGGGGAGCTGTCGGGTGCCACAGAAAGTGAAAACTGTGCCAAGTAAGTGAAAAGCTTCTGCCACAATTCTTGCAGAAATCCGGGCGACCGACACTTTCCCCGAGGACTCGGCCGTCCGCCACCGTCGCTGATCGACCCACAGGCGACGGTTGACTTTCTAAATTGCAGACGTTCGCTGCCACGGCAGCCACGCTAGTCAACCGTTCCAAGATCTGCCTGTGTAAAGTTTCTTGAAATACAGCCGTTATTCATATTTAGATTCGTTTCCGCGTTAGGACATATGGATAAAATTACGAAATTCGCGTATTTCGGTGTTTTTTCAGGCAACGTATTTACCCTAGTAGCGATTCTGTTCTACGGAAGAGCGAATCATCTCGCCCCTCTGTCTATCATGGCAATTTATCTCTGCGCGAGCTTGCTGTCGGCGACCGGATTTTATTTTAAATTTATTAAGCCAAGAATCGAGAATGGGTCGAAGACTCTATCAACGACCGCGAACGAGCTTCGCCCCGAGGGCGGTCCTCCGAAAACCAAGCCAAGAACGAAGACATTTTTAATCCCTGCGTTCATTATTATCGGGCTTTACATACTATTTTCTATTTTGCTCGCTGTACCCATCCAACAACGGCGCGCACTGGCGAACGCTGAACAAGGCTGGAAGGAAACCAACGCCGAAATCATCTCATCAGATGTGGAGGCTGTGGGACTTCGTGGCCGCGTGTCGTGGTACCCATTTTGGTTTTATTCGTATAGTGTCAATGGCCATCAGTATCGAGGCGATAGCCGCACGTTTACGACTGGGTACGAGAAAAGATGGTTTGATTCGGCGGACGCGGCTAGACAAAGCGCAACCTCAAGGTCTAATGGTACGACCGTATCAGCTTTCTATGATCCGGAAGTCCCTGCGCACTCTGTGTTAGATCGCCATGAATCTTCTTGGCGCGAATTTCGCATAGAACTTGAAATAGCCAAAATTTTCGGGGTCATTTTGTTGCTTTACGCGGTTCTAGTCCGGGTTTTACGAAAAAAACGGAATTCGGATTAGTCGATTCACAAGGGCCAGTCAGCTTTCGCTACGGCGTATGTTGATAAACCGGTGGTAGCAAGATGCAATCGATGAACGCTACATTGTCGGCACTTCAGGCGTCGTTGTCGAATGGCTGAAAGTGGCCGGTCCGTGCCCATCGCTGACCGCGGCAAGCTGGCCGCTGGCTTGCGACCGACTATAGAGTCCAAACGCGCCAATGAGAAAACGGCGGTTTGTTTACTTACTGCGGCCGTGCGCGACGGATATTTCACTTTCCTCGGCACGTGCTGGCCGCTCGGTGCCACTCTTCCCGAAAAATCGCCTTAAATTCAACGACGCATTTTTCAGTATTGGTGACACCCGACAGAAGCTAAAAAAATACGCAGAAACAGCGCCTCCGTTTACCGGTCAACCTCACCCTTCGCCGCCAGTCCATAGCGCTTGATTTTTTCGTAGAGCGTGGCCTTGCCGAGCTGCAACCGGTCGGCCGCTGCGGCCACCACACCGCCGCACTGCTCCAGCACCTCCCCGATCACCGCCCGCTCGAACTGCTCCGTACGCTCCTTGAGCGATTGCGTGGCTGCATCGAGCGGGACACCGGTTTCATCGATGATACCCAGCACCATCCGGTCCGCCGCGTTGCGCAGTTCACGCACATTGCCCGGCCAGTCGCGCTGCATCAGTTCAGCTCGCTGACGGTCGCTGAGCAACGGCGCCGGGCGCTCGTAACGCACAGCGGCATCGAGCAAAAAGTGCTCGAACAGCGGCACTACGTCTTCACGGCGCTCAGCGAGCGGCGGCAGCGTGATCGTCACTACATTCAGCCGGTACATCAAATCGCGTCGGAACGTGCCTGCCGCGACGTGCTCCGTCATGTCGCCCTTCACGGCCGCGATCACCCGGCAGTTCGCGCGAATCGGCTGATTCGAGCCCAGCCGCTCCAGCACGCCGTCCTGCAGCACGCGCAGCAATTTCACTTGCAACGCGAGCGGCATGCTTTCGATTTCATCGAGGAACAGCGTGCCGCCTGATGCATGTTCCAGCTTGCCGATACGGCGTTTCTGCGCACCGGTAAACGCGCCGGCCTCATAGCCGAACATTTCCGATTCGAACATCTGCTCGGGCAATGCGCCGCAATTCACCGCGATAAAGGGTTTGTCTCGACGCGGCGAGAGGTCATGCAAGCTCCGCGCGATCAGCTCCTTGCCGGCGCCGGTATCCCCATTTATCAGCACGGAGGCATCGGTGGGCGCGACGTTCGCAATCAGCTTGCGCACCTGCTCAATCGCCGGGCTGCGTCCGATGATTCTCGGCGCCACGCTGCTCTGTCCTGCAAGCTCACGCCGCAGAGCGCGGTTTTCCAGCACGAGCGTGCGACGCTCCAGCGCGCGGCGAACTGCCTCTATCAACCGCTCCGATGCGAATGGTTTTTCGATAAAATCGTACGCGCCGTCGCGCATGGCCTGGACGGCCATCGAGATATCGCCGTGGCCTGTCACGAGAATGACCGGTACTTCGGGCGCCCGTTCGTGGCATTGAGCCAGAAGGTCGAGGCCGCTCGCGCCCGGCAGACGGATATCGCTCACGATCACGCCGGGGAAACTGGCATCGATCAGGCGTGACGCCCCCTCCACACTGCCGAACGCGGTTACATCAAAGCCGGCGAGCTGGAGGCTTTGCACGCTTGCTCGGCGTACCAGTTCATCGTCTTCGATGAAGATCACCTGAAGGCCTGCGGTCATGGGTTTCTACTCCTGCGGGGTATTGCTTCGTGTTGCCGCTTTCGGCGCGAAACGCCGGGCGTTACGGCATTTTCTCAGCATGTGGAGCGTGCCGCTGCGCCGATCGCTTTAAGGTCGCGTTCTCGTCACGCTCGATGCAGCGTAATCACGAATTCTGCCCCGTGCGAGCGATCCGCGTCAGCCTGCGTGCCGCCCTCCGGCCCATCCACTTCCATCTGCGGGATCAGATTACGCGCGACCAACGTGCCGCCGTAATCCCGCGCGATAGCCGATGAAATCGCCAACCCCAAGCCCAATCCGTGGCCCATTTCCTTCGTCGTGAAAAACGGCTCGAAAAGACGCGGCAGGACATCGGGTGGAATGCCCGGCCCGTTGTCCCGCACCACGATATTCACGGTTGTTTCGTGCCTCACCAACTCAATCTCGATACGAGGAACATCGCACGCGGCGACCGCATCCAGCGCGTTGCCGATCAGGTTGATCAGGATTTGCTCGAGCCGCAGATCCTCGCAGCGCACATACAGCGGCGGGCTGGAATCGGCGCGCTCGTTGGCATCGAAGGCGAGCACTACGTTCTTCATGCGCGGCTGCAGCATGGCGAGCACGTTACGCAACGCGCGGCCAACATCGGTGCGCGCGTTTTTCGGACGGGCCTTCGCGACGAACAACTTCAACTGATTCGTGATCTTTCCCATGCGCTCCGTCAACGCGGCAATCGCCTCGAGATTCTCGTGCGCCGCCACGTGATCGCCGCGCTCGATCAGCACGCGGGTGTTGTCGGAGAAACTGCGCAACGCGGCAAGCGGCTGGTTCAACTCATGCGTAATGCCCGCCGCCATCTGCCCCAGCGCGGCCAGTTTGCTCGCCTGGATCAGCTCGTCGTGTGCGGCCCGCAAGTCCTGTTCAGCCCGCGTGCGCTCGCTCACCTCCTTGATCAGCAACGCGTTCGCTTCCGATAAATCCGCCGTCCGCTCCGCCACACGCTCATTCAGCTCGGCATAGGCGGTCTGCAACAGCGCGCGGCTGCGAATCATTTCCCGCACACGTACACGACGCATGCGCCAGTAGAACGCGAACAAACAGAGCGAGACGAACACCAGCGCCGTCACAATCGTCGCGCTCCACGCGGCATCGACCGCCGGATCAAGAGACACCATCGTCATCAAATGCCAATCGGGCTCGCCGAGCGCGCGCTGCGTGGCGAGAAAACTCGGCGCGTCGCGGCCGCCTCCCACGCGCACGATTTGCGCGCCGCCTTCGAGCGTGCGCACGATGGTGATCGGCAGCGCGGTGATCGGATGCTGCGCGTACTGCCGCGCGGAATACACCGACGCCTCGATATCCTTCGGCAGCGGCCGCAGCGTGTGATATTTCCACGCCGGCACTGAGGACAGGAAGATCACGCCGTGATCGTCGGTGACGAGCAGCGGCTCGGAGGCATCGGCGCCTTGCAGCCATTCCAGATTCAGCTTGACCACCGCCACGCCGATAATGTCCCGCGTACCTTCTTTGAATACCGGCTGCGAGATGAAATAACCGGGCTCGCGTGAGATGGTGCCGAGCCCGAAAAAACGGCCGGTGCCGCCTTTGACGGCATCGACAAAATACGGCCGGAACAAGTATTCCGCGCCCACGAAACTATCCGGGCCATTCCAGTTGCTCGCCGCCACGCAGCGCCCGTTCGCCTGGATGATGTACGTCGCCGTGGCACGCGCGCGCGTGTTCAGGTCGGCGAGATAACGGTCCGCGCGTGCGGCGAATTGCGGGTTCGGATCGGCGAGAACCTCCTGCACGAACGGATGGCGCGAAAGCAGATAAGGCAGATATTCGTAACGGTCGAGCGTGCTTTTCAGCTCGGCCGTCGTGCGGTCGACGCGCGCCGCCGCGTTTTGACGCAACGCGTCGAGCCCGCGTTGCCACGCGATGCTCCACGTCAGCGCGCACACGCCGGCGAGCGCCGCGAGAAGAAGCAGGAAAACGACCAAACGCCGCGTCACGTGAAGGGGTTCCAGACGATAGGGAGCCCCAATTGTGGCACGCGCCGCTTCGAACGCGGCTTCCGTGGACGCCTTCTCCGACGCTCTCGCCGCCGCCTCCGCCGCACTCTTCGTAAACGGATGCGGCGAAGCATCCGCCACCGAATGCTTCGCCGCTTTCATTGCTGTTGATCCCTTTCGCGTGAATATCGAATGCCGGGAAAGCAGCGCGCTTGCATGAGCCGCTGCTTCGCCCAATCAGGACACGGTTTCGGCTTCGGTATCCACCGCGCCGTGCTTGAGCTGATCGCGCAGCTTGTTGCGGTCCAGTTCCTTTTCCCACGCCGATACAACGACCGTCGCCACGCCGTTACCCACGATGTTCGTCAGCGCGCGGCACTCGCTCATGAAGCGGTCGATACCAAGGATCAGCACCATGCCCGACAGCGGAATGGTCGGCACCACAGCGAGCGTTGCGGCCAACGTGATGAACCCTGCGCCGGTCACGCCGCTTGCGCCCTTCGACGTCAGCATGGTCACGGCGAGCAGCGTCAGTTGCTGCGTCCACGTGAGGTCGGTGTTCGTCGCTTGGGCGATGAACAGCACGGCCATCGTCATGTAGATGTTGGTGCCGTCGAGGTTGAACGAATAACCGGTCGGTACCACGAGGCCCACCACCGAGCGCGAGCAGCCGAGCTTTTCGAGCTTGAGCATCAGTTGCGGCAACGCAGCTTCTGACGAACTCGTGCCCAGCACGATCAGCATTTCTTCCTTGATGTACGCGACGAACCGGAAGATGTTGAAGCCCACCAGCCGTGCAATCGCGCCGAGCACGACGACCACGAACACGACCGACGTCAGATAGAACGTACCGATCAGCTTGAGCATGGGCACCAGCGAGCCGATGCCGTACTTGCCGATGGTGAACGCCATTGCGCCGAACGCGCCGATCGGGGCCAGCTTCGTGATGATGCGCACGATACCGAACAGGATATGCGACAAGCTTTCGATAAAGCCCGTCACCACGCGGCCTTTCTCACCCGCGGTCGCCAGCACCGCGCCGAACAGCAGCGCGACCAGCAGGATCTGCAGGATTTCGCCTTGTGCGAACGCCGACGAGATCGTGTCCGGAATGATATGCATCAGGAAATCGGTGGTCGTCTGGCCGTGCGCCTTGGCGGCGTACGAGGCGACTGCCTTGGCGTCGAGCGTAGCCGGATCGATGTTGAAGCCCACGCCCGGTTTCAAGATGTGCGTAGCAGCGAGGCCGAGCACGAGCGCGAAAGTGGAGACGATTTCGAAGTAGAGCAGCGCCTTGCCGCCCACGCGGCCAACCTTCTTCATATCTTCCATGCCGGCAATGCCGGTGACGACCGTACAGAAGATGATTGGGCCGATCACCATCTTGATGAGCTTGATGAACCCATCGCCGAGCGGTTTCATCTCGGTGGCGAGCGCGGGATAGAAGTGCCCGAGCGCGATGCCGATGGCAATCGCCAACAGCACCTGCACATAGAGGACTTTATAAAAGGGTTTCTTCACGGTGGTCACGGTGGTTGCGGGCATGGTCGGCGAATGGCAAAGGGGTGAGACAAAAACGCGCCGGCGCTAGGCTGCGGCGATGCGCGTCTGGCGTCGGCAAAATCAGGCGAAGCTGGATGGGATGGGTTGCATTGAATCGTCTCCCTGTCTTTTTTGTGGCCTGTCTGGCCAGCCCTTCATATTGCAAGGTCGATGCCAGTTTTTGACTCGCGTTGAGCGTTGATTTTTAAGGGTTTTTTGCAGGCAAGAAGCCGCGAAAATCCGCGTTTCCGGAATTCGGGAATTGGACCGTCCGACCATCCGGACGGCACTCGGGTTATCCCTTAGAAGCTTTGTCTACGGGCTTTCCCGAGGTTTTGGGCACATCGAAACCGCTTCTGGCAGAGTCGCGCGTTCCGGGCAATCGGAGAGGTCTCAAAACGCAAAAACCCACGTTTCCGTGGGTTTTCGTACCAGCCAAGCCAGAAGACTTAGATCGCGCCAACCAGGCCCGCGTCGTGAGCCTGCTGATCCGCGTGATAGCTCGAACGCACCATCGCGCCAACGGCCGCGTGAGTGAAGCCCATCTTGTACGCTTCTTCCTCGTACATCTTGAAAGTATCCGGGTGAACGTACGAACGCACCGGAAGATGATGCTCGGACGGCTGCAGATACTGGCCGATCGTCAGCATGTCGACGTCATGTGCACGCAGGTCGCGCATGACTTGAAGAATTTCTTCTTCCGTTTCGCCCAGGCCGACCATGAGGCCGGACTTGGTCGAGACTTCCGGATGCAGCGCCTTGAAGTCCTTCAGCAACTTGAGTGAATGCGCGTAATCCGAACCCGGACGCGCTTCCTTGTACAGACGCGGCACCGTTTCGAGATTGTGGTTCATCACGTCTGGCGGCGCGGCGGTCAAAATCCCGATTGCGCGATCCAGACGGCCACGGAAATCCGGCGTCAAAATTTCGATGCGCGTCATGGGCGAATGCTCACGCACCTGACGGATACATTCCACGAAATGCGCCGCGCCGCCGTCACGCAGGTCATCGCGATCCACGCTCGTGATCACCACATATTTCAACTTCAACGCACCGATCGTGCGTGCAAGGTTCAGCGGTTCGTCCGCATCGAGCGGATCGGGGCGGCCGTGGCCCACGTCGCAGAACGGGCAACGACGCGTACATTTGTCGCCCATGATCATGAAGGTCGCGGTGCCCTTGCCGAAACATTCGCCAATATTCGGGCAGCTCGCCTCTTCACAGACCGTATGAAGGTTGTGTTCGCGCAGGATTTGCTTGATCTCGGTGAATCGGGAACTGCCCGTTGCAGCCTTCACGCGAATCCATTCCGGCTTTTTCAGCTTTTCGATCGGGATGATCTTGATCGGGATGCGTGCAGTCTTTGCTTGCGCTTTCTGTTTGGCGGTGGCGTCGTAGGGCGCAGCAGCGGCGGTTGATGAAGCGGTGCTGCCAGCCAGATTTCCGGTTACGTCAGTCATTCGGTCGGTCCATTCAGACGGCCACGCCGTTCTGCGGTTGGGCGGCGGTCGCGCGATGGCCGCCGATATGGTGAGTGAGGTTTTCAGCCAGCATTTGAGCCACGTCGTTCCATTCTGCCCTCACGCCGAGTGTTGCCATGTCGACGGTTTCGAGTCCGGCGTAGCCACACGGGTTGATCGCGAGGAACGGTTGCAGGTCCATCTTCACGTTGAGGCTCACACCGTGATAACTGCAGCCGTTGCGAATTTTCAGCCCGAGTGCCGCGATCTTCGCGCCCGCGTGGGCGAGCTGCGACGGCGTTGGCGCGACGTAGATGCCCGGCGCGCG
Source organism: Caballeronia sp. SBC1 (assembly GCF_011493005.1). Classification (NCBI taxonomy): domain Bacteria; kingdom Pseudomonadati; phylum Pseudomonadota; class Betaproteobacteria; order Burkholderiales; family Burkholderiaceae; genus Caballeronia; species Caballeronia sp. SBC1. The sequence continues at coordinate 260,587 of NZ_CP049156.1, read as the reverse complement.
CTCCTTGCGCTCCGTTGCGAGATTATACGATGCAAGCGTTTCGATCACGCCGGCCTCAATCCGCTGTACCAGTTCGCGGACCATGAGCTTGCGGCGGCGCAGGTCAAGCAGCAGGTACGCGACGACTTGTCCCGGCCCGTGATACGTGATCTGACCGCCGCGATCGACTTTCACAAGCGGGATATCGCTATCGGGATTAAGCAGATGCGCGGGATCGCCGGCCAGTCCTAACGTGAAAACGGGCGGATGCTCGACGAGCCAGATTTCGTCAACCGTTTCGGGCGTGCGCGTGTCCGTGAAAGCGCGCATGGCGTCGAAACTTTGTGTGTAGGGCTCGAGGCCGCGCCAGCGGAAAATGACCGAGGGGGCCAAAACGCTAGGAACGGAGTGATCTATTGATGCTGAATGGAGAGTTATTACCGGCTGGGCGGACATAGTCCCGATAGTTTACCGAAGTTCGGCAGCTCGCGCCGGTGGACGGTTTTTGAGGGGATGGTTTCGGGACTTAGCGACTGGGGAGCCAGCGACCCGCATCAATTCCGACCGCTAAACCCCGTACCCAGCCGCCTGCCCAATCCCAGACCGCCTGTGCGAACTAAACCGCTATAAACGCCAGTGCGAACGAAAAACCCTCTTAAACCGTCCTCCACCCCGACCTGAACCGCCCCGCAAGCTTCTCGAACCGGCGCGTCAGCCATCCAATCGCCCGCTGATCGGCCCGCGGCGCCAACGTGAAAACCACCTGCGCGGTGCGCCCCTTCTCCGTGCTGAGCCACAACCGTTCGCGCTCACGCAGCTTCAGGCATTCACCCGGCACAAGCCAGTAATCTTCCGTATCGTTACTACGCGTGGCCCACACCGGCGCACCTTGAACGACCAACCTGACACTGCGGCCAATCTTCATTGGCACAGTCTCTCCGTCACCAATCTCAAACGTGATGCTTGTGGATATTTCTCGCATGACAGCCTCCGCCAAAAATCGTCTTGATGGCTAAAGCTTAGGCTCAGCTTGCCTTTCAGCAAAACGAGCAATTTTCTTCGGTTTGTGAGATAAATTCACATATGCAATTCGAGAGTGAACGATCGTGGACCTCCGACAACTCCCCGCCCTCAACGCGCTGCGCGCCTTCGAAGCCGCCGCGCGTCACGAAAGCTTTTCACGCGCCGCCGACGAACTCTTCGTCACCCATGGCGCCGTCAGCCACCAGATCCGTGCGCTCGAAGCGGATCTCGGCGTCACGCTCTTCGCTCGCGACGGCAAACGCGTACGCCTGTCGGACATCGGCCGCCAATACGCCACCGAGGTTCGCGCCACGCTTTCCGCCCTCGCTGAAGCCACGCGTCGCCTGCGCTCGGGTGAACGGGACCGGCGGCTGGTGGTGTCAATGTTGTCGTCGTTTTCGGCACGCTGGGTGACGCCGCGGATCGGCGGGTTTATCGAAGAGCATCCGGAAATCAACCTGGAACTGCTCTCAACCAACACACTTACCGATTTCACCCGCGACGACGTGGACGTCGCCATCCGATTCAGCAGCCTGGGCAAATATGCCGGATTGCACTCGGAAGAATTGCTCGATGAAGTGTTTTTCCCAGCGTGTTCGCCGAATTTTTGCGGTGGCAAACTGCCCCGCACGCCCGCCGACATGGCCGACGCGCCTCTGCTGCGCTCGCACGACGAACTCTGGAAACCGTGGTTCGATGCAGCCGGGCTCGTGGACTGTCCTGAGCCAAAGCGCGGGGTTTTATACGAGGATTCGTCGAATTTGCTGCAGGCGGCCATTCAAGGCCAGGGAATTGCGCTCGTGCGCCGGTCGCTTGCCATGCATGAAATCGTGGCGGGCCGGCTCGTGCGGCTGTTCAATATTGACGGGCCGAGCCCGTGGAACTACTACTTCGTCTGCCCGCCCGCGTTGCTGGGAACGCAACGCGTGCAGGTCTTTCGCACTTGGCTCTTCGACGAAATCGCACGCTTCAAGCAACTCTACGAGTGCACGCCGGCTGCCTGCGATGCACCTATGCAGCCACTCGCGGCCGAGCCTCAACTCAAGCTCAAAGTACCACTTTGACCATTGGGTGACCGGTCAGCGCGCGATAGATATCGTCGAGATGTGCGCGGCTTTGCGCCCGCACGGTGATAGTCAGGCCAGTATATTTTCCGCCCGAGGACGGGCGCGTTTCAATGCGCTCAATGTCGAACTGGTCATCGAATTCGCGGATCACAGTCACGACGGCATCTCGGAATTCCGGATGTGTCGCGCCCATCACCTTGATCGGAAAATCGCAGGGAAAATCGAACAGGGCGTCGATATCGGGTGAACTCATGGTGTTTCTCCATCACAGGACGCCCGGTCCACCCGGGCGTCTTACAGCAGGCGTAGATGGAGCCGGATCACATAAATCCAACCACCGCCCTGCCTGACTGCCTACTTCTTCAGCTTACTTCTTCTTTTGCCACATCATCAGCAGCGAGTCCCACGTCCGGCCGACAAAACCGGCTTGCGGCACGTCCTGCAGCGCGACCAGCGGAAACTGCGCAACTTCCTTGCCGTCCGCCATCATCTTCACCGTGCCGATCTGCTGGCCCTTCTTGATCGGCGCGACGATGGTGTCGTTGTGCGTAACCGTCGGCTTCACCTTGTCGCCCATGCCCTTCGGCACGGTGATGTACTGATCCGACTCCACGCCCGCCTGCACCAGGTTTTCGGTGCCCTTGTAAACACGCGGCGACTCGATCACCTGACCCGCCTTGTACAGGCGCAATGCGTCATAGGCCGTATAGCCGTAGTTCAGCATTTTCAGGCTGTCCTGCACCCGGTTGTGCTCTTTCGGCTCGCCCATCATGACGGCGACCAGGCGGCGGTTGGCGTCGGGTACACCATCCAGCGGACGTTTCGCCGAGGCGATCAGGCAATAACCGGCAGCCTTGGTGTGACCGGTCTTCAAGCCGTCAACGGTGGAATCGATCCACAGCAAGCGGTTGCGGTTCGGCTGCTTGATCTTGTTGTAGGTGAAATCCTTCACCGAGAAAATGCTGTAGTACTCGGGAAAATCGCGGATCAGGCGCGTGGACAACACGGCCAGATCGCCCGCCGTGGTGTAGTGCTGCGGGTCGGGCATGCCGTTCACATCGGCGAAATGGGTATTCTTCATACCGATCTGTTTCGCCGCCGCGTTCATCAGCGCGACGAAGTTCGACTCGCTGCCGCCCACCAGTTCAGCCAGCGCGATAGCCGCATCATTGCCCGACTGGATGATCATGCCGTACACGAGATCGTGCACGGTCACCGGCTTGTTCGCCTCGATAAACATGCGCGACTCGTCCGTGCCCACGCGGCGCACGGCTTCGCTCGGCATGACCGTCTGGTCCATGTTGATCTTCTTCGACTTGAGCGCGTCGAAGACGAGATAAGCGGTCATGAGCTTGGTCAGCGACGCCGGCTCCGAGCGCTCGTCCGGGTTACCGGAAGCAAGCACCTGATTGCTGGTGGCATCGACGAGAACCCAGGAACGCGCCGTGACATCGGGCGGCGGCACTTGCGCAAACGCAGTCGCCGCGACAAGCGTCGCGGGCAAAACGATGGCGGCAGTGACAGCGCGGTGAATGGCAGAAGGAGCGACGAAGGACAAGCTTGAAGGGGAAAAGCGCATAGGTTCGGATCGGCAGAAAAAACATCGGCGAGTCAGGCATTCCCTTCAAGGAAACACGCAACGCACGGGTTGTACAGGCGGAGGGTCAGTCCAGTAGAGCGCTTTGAGTGACGACATTGTCGGACGTCGCGCACGTCGCACGATAGCGGATTGATTGGACCAATCGGGACCGCTTGGGTTGCATCGGTTTTCGTTTGACCGCTTTTGAATCGCATTCGAACTGCCCTGAATGACGGGCAACTTCAAACCGCGACATAAAGCACGCAACACTTAAAACCCAAGACAAACCCGGCGAATGCCCGGTTGAATCCTTAATCCGCCGGCGCGACATAAAACGCTCGCTGGACTGACCTCCGCGCGCTTCGATACTCGAGCGGCGCATGCGCTTTGCGTGCCCGCAAAATTCAGTGCCGGACACGTGCCGCATGCGCTACGGCGAGCGCTGAACCGACAGTCGGTCGCGCAAAAGTCTGCGCCATTATACGCGTGCGCCAAACCGCTTTTGCCGCGAAAGTGGCTGGATGTGCCGGGGATTCGTGAAAAGAAGGATAAAATCGGCAGCGGCGCAAAGCCTTTGAAAGCCTCGCGCCGCGCGTTGATTCAACAGAAGGTTTGTTTCGGTAAAGCGTAAAACCGAAGAAAACTCAACGCCATGCGTCGACGATAATCTTCTTCAGCACATGCAGCTTCCGATGAAAGAAATGCTCGCCGCCGGGAATCACGACCACCGGCAATTCCTGCGGCCGCGCCCAGTCGTACACGGAACTGATAGGCACGGTTTCGTCCACTTCACCGTGAATCACGAGCGTGTTGTCCGGCACCTCGGCCACCTGCCAGTTGCTCGCCGCCGTCCCCACGAACACCATCCGCTCAATGGTCTCGCCCGACTCGCGCAAGTGCTTCGCCACATGCGACATCACAAAGGTGCCGAACGAGAAACCGGCGAGCACCAGCGGGACATCGGCTTGGCCCGGCTGCGCGCGCATATGAGCGACCACGGCCAGCAGATCGTCGCGTTCGCCCGTGCCATTGTCGTGCTCGCCTTGCGTTTCACCCACGCCCCTAAAATTCGAGCGATACGTGATGTATCCAAGCTGCACGAGCGTGCGCGCGAGCGTCTGCGCGACCTTGTTGTCCATCGTCCCGCCGAACAACGGGTGCGGGTGCGCAACGAGCGCAATGCCTCTTGTAGCGGTGCCGTCGGCGGGACGATCCAGCGCGACTTCGATCTTGCCCACCGGTCCGTCGATCAGAAACCTGTCGGTCTGTGCGTTCATTGCGTGAGTCCTCAGACCACGGGTTGATCGATCAGCAAACGCTCGACGATCTTGCCGTTGACCAGATGCGAATCGACAATTTCATCGATATCCGCTTCATCCACATACGTGTACCAGGTTCCTTCGGGATACACGACGACCACGGGCCCCAGTTCGCAGCGCTCGAGGCAACCGGCCTTGTTGATGCGGACCTTGCCGTCGCCCGCGAGCCCGAGCTGTTTTACGCGCTTTTTCGCGTACTCCTGCATGGACTGGGCATTGCAATTCGCGCAGCTCGGGCGTGCGGCGTCGGGGTCGCGCTGGTTGAGGCAGAAGAACACGTGATACTTGTAGAACGGGTCCATGAGCTTGGCCGGAAGATGTTTGATGTCGTGGGATTTTTGTGTTGCTTTGAGCCGATTATAACGACCGTCGCTTTTCACCGCCGTGACGCCGCCGGGCCAGAAATGCACGCTCCGCAGTCGATGCCAGCCAGCCAAGTGCGGCATACGGCCACACCCACGCAAGCCACTGCGAAAGGCCGTTGAAATGCAGATAACGCCCTTGGCGCCAGTCGGCGAGCACGATATCGAAATAGGGATTGACCGGCAGAAGATTCACCAGCACCAGCGCCACGATAAGCGCAAGACCGGCCAGCGTCGCGCGCCACGCCCGCGAGCATCGCAGTGACAGCACACCCGCCAGCGTTCCGAACGCAATGCCTGCTATGGCGCCGTCGGTGGCCCAGTTAAGCGTGAGCCCGGAGCGCGATTGCAGGAACGTCGCGCCGGCCTTCGCGCCCAGTGTCGCGAGCACCAGTCCGAGCAGCAGCCGCACGCGCGGCGCGCGGGTGCGCATTGGCAACGTGGCCAGCACCAGCGCGGCAAACAGGTTGAGCGAGGTGATGAGCGTTTCCCAGGCGGCGTCGGGGAGCTTGGCGCCCAGGTGCGCCGGCCAGGCCGCGACGTTCCACGCGGCAGGCGTCCACGCGAGCAGCGCGTCCTGCATGACCGGGTCGATGCTCAGCCACAGCACGCGCGGCAAATCCCCAACAGCGAACAGGAACGGCGCGGGATACATGGCGGCAAACGGCCAGAGCCCGGATAAACCAATCATGTACGCGGCATCGCGCTCGAACCACATGAAACGCATGCGCCGCAGCAAGCCCCGGTCGAGCAGCATGCTGGTGGCGGGCGCGGTGAGCGCCGCGCCCAGCAGCGCGCCGAGGGCGTTTGCGGCCAAATCAAGATTCGACGCCACGCGCGTGGGAAGATAGGTCTGCACGGCTTCCATCGAGCCCGACAACATCGCCCCGCCGATAAACGCCACGCCCGCCGCAAGCGCGCCGCGCCAGCGCGGATAAAGCGCAAGCACGGCCAGCGCACCGAACGGCATGTAACCGAGCACGTTGGTGATGACGTCGAACGCGGTGAGATATTGCGGCAGCGGATCGGTGAGATACGCGAACGGACCGATTCCCTGCGAACGCCAGCCCGAAAACGGATACAGCGATCCGTAGACCACCAGCATTGTGTAAACCGCCAGAGCCTGCCGCGAAAGCGCGGACGGCCGGCGCTGCCAGTGCTTGAGACTCATGCGCGCCGCCCTCGTTGTTGCGGTGTGGCGCAGCGCGCCCCGTCGACATACGTAGCAATCACTAGACGGTACCGGACACGTTCGAGGCGTTCACGGCTATCACTGCGAAGCAACCAGCGGCTGCACGCCGAGCCATGCCGCCATTTGCGCGATCAGGTCATCGGAAGCGGCGGCGAGCGCACGCGCGCCACCGGCGGCATCAGCCGTGTACGAAGGCGCCCGCGCGATGAACGTGCGCTGGCTGACCACCTGCCCATGCTGCGACAACGTCACCCGCGCCGAGACCTCGCCATGGCTTTGCTCGGGGGCATCGAAGACTTGCTCGAAGTCCGTCAGATCGACCTGCAACGTGGGCGCGCGCACCGGGTCTGCACCCGTGAGCACCGGGCCGCGCGAGGCCAGCGTCGCGCGCAGGCGCTGCGTGAGCAACTCCGCCGGCGACATGGTCCAGCGGCTGTCCGCATAGCTGCCGGTGCGCTGGGCATCGGCATATTTCAGGCGATACACGAACGCGTCGGTATCCAGGTTTTTCGCTGCGCTCACCGCCAGCACTTTCACCGGCGGCATGTTCATGGTGTTGCCAAGAGGCGTGGGCGCGCCCAGGTCGTAGCGGATATTCGACACGGCCGCGGGCGGTCCCGACGCGCAACCCGCGAGTACGGCAACAACGGTGACGGCGGCCAGGCTGATAAAACCGGAGCGCGCCCGCGGCAGCGGGCGCGCAGCACGCTTGGATAAGCGCATCGCCTGCAAGATCGTGTGTGGCATCACAGTTCCCTATTTCATGATCAAAAGCGCTTGGACACCGAACTCTAGTCCGCCAAATTTCTGCGGGCAGCGAACCCGATGCCGATGGTTCTGCGCCATGTTGTGCGACTTCATTCGCGGCTTCATTTCGATGGGGCCGACGGCCACTGGAAACCCGGCTCGCCAGGCCCAGGTGCCGGCTGCGGCGCGCCAAACAGCACGCTGCGCGGATTCCGGTTAAAGGTTTCGGCGGCACGATCCACGGAGCGCGCCGCACTGCCCACGTCGTCGGCCAGCGAATTCACGCGCGGCAAGGTCTCGTAGCCCACCCGCGCGGCCATCTCCTGCAACGACTCATTGACTTCGTTCATCACCAGGCCGGCGCGTTCAGCCGCCTCACCCGCCTTGTTCATGTTGGTCACGAACGGGCCGTCCGCCCGGCTCAGGCTGTTCGCGAGCGCATTGGTCGATGCGAGCGTGCGATCCAGTTGATCCAGCGTTCGGGGCAGTTGCTGCGCCACCGGGCCGACCTGCTTGCTCAACACAGCAATGCTGTCTGCCGCGCCTTGCAGGCTTTTGGCGGTCTGCTGCACCTGATCGCGCATGTCGTCGGACATGAATCTGTCTGCATCGTCGGCAAGTCGTTCAAACTTTTTGATCAGGATGTCGCCACGTTGCTGCAACTGGTCGAACAAGCCCGGACGCAAGGGCAGCGACGCCACCTTCTGCGCGGATGAGGGCAACGGCGCGGGATTCTTGCCGGTATCGTCGAGTTGCACGAATGCAATCCCCGTCACGCCCTGAAAACCGAGCGTAGCGAACGTGGACTGCGTGATCGGCGCGTTCTTGTCGACCTCAATGCGGATGCGGATCTGCCCCGGATTTTCATGATCGAACTTGATGGACGTCACCTTGCCCACGCCAAGCCCGCGATACCGGACGTCGGCGTCAGTGTACAAACCCGTCACGTTGGTGCGCGCGACGAGGTCGTACGGCACGCGCACGGTGCGGTCCACATTGAAAAAGAACACCGCGAGGCCGATAGCGGCCAACAGCCCGATAGTGAACAGACCGGCCCAGAACGCATGGGATTTGTTTTCCATCAGCAGGTTCCTTTTTTTACTACGACCTTCCAGAGCTTTCTTACCTGAGAGCCGCCCGGAAACATGTCCGCAAGACCGCTGGGAACGGTTAAAGCGCGGGACGGCATGGAGCGTCTTCCAGCGCGACGGCCGGCAATTTTGCACGGCGCTCGGGCGGCAGCGCCTGCAACGCGCGCCTGCCGCGCCGCCCGAGAAAATATTCGCGAATAAACGGGTGATCCACAGCCACCGCCTCTTCTACGGGAGCTGCCACCAGCACACGCCGCTCGGCCAGCACTGCTACGCGCGTGGACAGCGCGACCATGGTGTCGAGGTCATGGGTGACGAGAACCACGGTCAGCCCGAGCGCCCGGTGCAGCGTGGCGATCAGGTCGACGAATTCGTCCGACGCCTTCGGGTCCAGCCCCGCCGTGGGTTCATCGAGAAACAGCAGTTCAGGTTCGAGCGCGATGGCCCGTGCAATCCCCACGCGCTTGACCATCCCGCCCGACAACGCCGACGGCATCTTGCTCATGTTCTTGCACGACAGCCCGACCATCTCGAGCTTGAGCATCACGAACTCGCGGATCAGGTCCTCCGGAATCTTGCCCAGTTCGCGAAACGGCTGCGCGATGTTGTCGTACACCGACAGCGACGAGAACAGCGCGCCCTGCTGGAACATCATGCCGGAACGCGTGCGCAGGATGCGCGCGGTTTCGTCGTTCATGTTCGCCCACTCGTCGCCGAGCACGCGGATCGTGCCGGACGTGGGCGACTCCAGCCCGAGCATCTGCCGCACGAGCGTGGTCTTGCCGGAGCCCGACCCGCCTAGCAACGCCAGGATCTCGCCGCGCCGCACTTCGAGGTTCAGATGCTCGTGGATCACCGTACGGCCGTAGCGCTTTGTCACGTCCACCACTTCGATCACCGGCTCGGCGGTGACGGGCATCGGTTTATCGCGAACGGCGGATGCGAGAGTAGCCGACATCAGAGCCCCACCGACTGGAAGAGGATGGCGAACACGGCGTCGGCGAGAATCACGATGGTGATGGACGACACCACCGAGGTGGTTGTCCCCTCGCCCAGGCTCTGCGAATTCGCCTTGATGCGGAAGCCGAAATGGCACGCGGCCAGTGCGATCAGCATGCCGAACACCACGCCCTTGCCGAGCCCGATCCACAGGTTGGCGATCGGCACGACCGAGGGCAGGGAGCGCGCAAAGAAGGACAGATCGATACCCAATACCAGCTTCGCTGCCAGCGCGCCGCCGAGCAGCGAGACCATGTTGGTCCACATGACCAGCAGCGGCATGGCAATGCCGAGGGCCAGCACGCGCGGCAGCACGATCCGCAGGCCGTGCGGAATGCCCATGACCTGCATGGCATCGAGCTCTTCCGTCACACGCATCACGCCGATCTGCGCAGTAATGGCGGAACCGGAGCGGCCGGCGACCAGGATGGCGGACAGCACCGGCCCAAGTTCGCGTATTACCGAAAGCCCGAGAATATTCACGATGTACTGGTTCGCGCCGAACATGCGCAGTTGTTGCGCGGACAGGTAACTCAGCACGATGCCGATCAGGAACGCCACAAGCGCCGTGATGCCGAGCGCCTGTGTGCCCGCGCTATAAATGTTCGCGGAGATTTCGGTCCACGGAATGCGCTTCGGGCGTCGCACCAGCCCGATCAGGTCGAGCACAAAGCCGCCGAACATGGCGAGGCCACCGTACAGATGCTCGAAGAACGAGAACAGCATCAGGCCGAGGCGCGTGATGGGATCGCTACGATCAATCTGTTCAGGCTCTTCACGATTCGCGTCAAGCAACGCGACCCTTTCGAAGATTTCCCTTTGCGTGTCCGAGAGCATGACGCGCTCCGGCAACTTCCTGCCCCACACGCGCCACAGAGCCTGTCCGCCGACGTGATCGAGCCGTTCGATAGGCAGGAGGTCCCACTGCCTGATTGCTTCCTGCCCGACGCTGCGCAGCCGGTCCACCGCGCCGCGCTTGGTGCTCGCGTGATCACGCGCCAGTGCGAACGCCGTCCACTGGCCGGAAAGCCGGACAAGCTTGCCCTGCTGGCCGGACTCGACCAACAGGCCGGGCGGAGTGTCGAAGTTCAAGGCGTGAAAACGCTCCGGGTAAGGGGGAGGGAGAAGCCATTGTAGCGAAGGTACGTGATGGAATCTCGACCAGGTGGGGCGTTAGCCAAGCGGCCAGGGTTTCGGCGCCCGGGCACGGTGCAACGATCGGGGTGGGTGTTTCCCCGTCAAGGCTGCCGGTCGACAGATCGCTACAATGCGGATATGAACTCATCCAACTCGTCTTTCCCGCTCGACGCCGCCTGGCGTATCGACCGCGACCGGCTGATGTCGCTCGCCGCGCGGCCGGTGCGCGACTGGCCGATCGAGATCGTTGATGAAACGGGCTCCACGAATGCTGACCTCATGGCGCAGCTCAAGGAGCAGCCTCGCAACAAGACGTCAGCGTCATCGTCGGCGCCCGACTCGTTCTCGCCACGTTCGACGCTGAAGGCCGCCGATGGCACGCCTTTCGTGCGTGTTGCTTACTTGCAGACGGCCGGCCGGGGCCGCCGGGGCCGCACGTGGGTTGCGCAGCCGGGCAACGCGTTGCTGTTTTCCATCGCCTGCGTGCTGCCACGGCCGCTTGAAGGGCTCGCGGGCCTGAGCCTCGCGGTAGGCACGGCGGTGCTCGAAGCGCTGAACGGCTTGCCGCTGGCGGCATCGGCGAGACTCGCGCTGAAATGGCCGAACGACATCCTGCTCGACGACGGCAAGCTCGCCGGCATCCTGATCGAAACCGCGTGGAATACGCCGCGAGCGAGCGCGGTCGTGATTGGTATTGGCATCAATCTGCACGGCGCGGCGGAATTGGCGGCCGAACTCGATGAAGCCCAACGCCGGAACGCCCTTCCCGTGCCGGGTAATACACCTGCCTCGTTGTCACGGGCGTGGCCCGAAGCGAATCTCACCGATACCCTCGCCGCCGTCCTGAACGCGCTCGATGCCACCCTCGCACGTTTTGCCGCCGATGGCTTCCGCCCCTTCCGCCAGCAGTGGCTCGCCGCGCACGCCTACGCGGGACGCGAGGTGGTGCTGCTTGAGCAGGGCGTGGAAGTGGCGCGTGGCCTGGCGGTTGGTATTGACGATAACGGCCAGTTGCAGATCGACACGCCGACGGGTCTAAGGACCGCCACCACTGGCGACGTCTCGCTGCGGCTCGCGGAGCAGCGGCCGTGAGTGGTGCACCGTTTCTGCTTATCGATGCAGGCAACAGCCGGATCAAGTGGTCGCTGGTAAGCGCCGCCCATGAAACGCTGAACGGCGGCGCGTTTGAACACGTTGACGTCGAAACCGTTCTGACGGATATAGCCGATTGGTCCAGCTTGCCGACACCCGCAGGCGTGTGGATTTCGAACGTGGCGGGGCCGCGCGTGGGCGAGCGGATTACAACGCTTCTTGATGCGCGCTGGCCCGGCTTGCCCCGCACGATCGTACGCGCGCAGGCGCAACAATCGGGCGTAACGAATCGCTACACGGAACCAGCGGCGCTCGGCAGCGACCGATGGTGCGGCATGATCGGCGCGCACGCGGCGTATCCCGGGGAAAACTTGCTGATTGCCACCATCGGCACGGCGACGACGCTCGAAGCGTTGCTCGCCGATGGCACCTTCACCGGCGGTCTGATCGCCCCCGGCTGGCTGCTGATGATGCAATCGCTCGGCACCCACACGGCGCAATTGCCCACGCTGTTGCCCGACACCGCCCGCCGCGCGATCAGTTCATCGCAGGGTATTTTCGCGACCGACACGCGTACGGCGTTGTCATCGGGATGCCTGCTCGCGCAGGCCGGTTTGATAGAACGTGCGTGGCACGATCTGCGCGCCCTTTGGAACAACGACGTACGCCTGATTCTCAGCGGCGGTGGCGCCAGCGAAGTGGCGGGCGCGCTCAAGGTGCCGCATACTCGCCACGACTCCCTCGTGCTCGCGGGGCTTGCATTGATCGCTCGCGAAGCCGCCGTTTCCCGTTCACTTGATTGATGGAGCGCTTTCCATGTTGCGCTGGCTGCTCGCCCTTTTATTTTTGGCAAACCTGTTGATGTTCGTTGTCGTGCAAGGCGTTTTCGGACCGCTTCCGGCGGCCGGCGGACGCGAACCGCAACATCTCGACCGGCAAGTCCACCCGGAACTGGTACGGGTTCGCCCGATCAGCCCCGAAGAAGCCGCGGATCAGGCCGTGGTCGGTGGTCCCGCGCCCGCGGCTGCCGTGCAGGCGGCGCCACTCACGCAATAAACTGTTTTCCAGCGACGCGCTTATTTCTCTGCGCCCTGCGTGCGCACTTTCTTGAGCAACGCGGTCGTCGAGCGATCGTGCTCGAACGCAATGGCCAGCGCCTTGCCGCCCCAGCTCCGCACCAACGCCGATTCCGCCAGCTTGTCCATGTCGTAGTCGCCGCCTTTCACCAGCACGTCCGGATGCAGTTCGCCGATCAGCTCCAGCGGCGTTGACTCCTCGAACTTCACCACCCAATCCACGCTTTCGAGCGCGGCCAGCAGCGCCATGCGGTCGTCTTCGCGATTGATCGGCCGGTCGTCGCCCTTGCCGAGCATGCGCACCGACGCGTCACTGTTCACGCCGACAATCAGCGTTGCACCTAGCGCTTTCGCATCGGCGAGATAGGTCACATGGCCGCGATGCAGGATATCGAAAACGCCGTTCGTGAAAACTACCGGCGACGTGAATTGCGGGCGCACAGCAGCGAGCGCGTCGCGCGTCATGATCTTGCGTTCGAAAGGAGCGGGCATGTCTGTCAACGATGAGGGATTCAGAAGGACCGTAGTGTGCCACGCGTGCCGGCGCGCGTTTATACGCACAGCGGCGCACAAGCATATTCAAGCGCGTTGCGCATGAAACGCCCCCTTCACAAACAAAACAGCCCGCCGGTCAAAAGCCAGCGGGCTGTTCAGAACAACAAGTTGGAATTCCCGTCAGGCCGGCAGTTGCGACGCGCCTTGTGCAGTTCCTTGCGCAGCTTGCAGGCGCAGCACGACTTCCTTGCGATACCTGTTCAATTCCTGCGCCGTGGCAAACGAGCGTTCGAACAGAATGGAAAGGTTATGCAGGATCCGTTCGACAACCTTCTTTTCCCAACTGTCGTCGAAGCGAATTTGTTCGTCGAGCCAGTGTTCGAGCCACTCCGGGTCCGGCAAACGCGACTGGATTGTGTCGCGCGGAAACAGCGCCTGATTTACGTGGAGATTGGTCGGATGCAACGGTTTTTCCGTGCGCCGTGCTGAAGCCATCAGGACACCGATCTTCGCGAACGCGGCACGCGCGATATCGCCGGTCTGCGTCATCGCTTTCTTCATGTAACGCAGATACGCGCCGCCGTGACGTGCTTCGTCGCGTGAAATGGTTTCGTAGATATGCTTGATCACCGGCTCCGTATGCCATTCGGCCGCGCGCCTGTACCAGTGGTTCAGGCGGATCTCGCCGCAGAAGTGCAGCATCAGCGTTTCGAGCGGGGGAGCAGGATCGAACTCGAAGCGAACGGCATCCAGTTCTGCTTCGGTCGGCACCATTTCAGGCTTGAAGCGGCGCAGGTATTCCATGAGCACGAGCGAATGTTTTTGCTCTTCGAAAAACCACACGCTGATGAACGCCGAAAAATCGCTGTCGTTGTGGTTGTCGCGCAGGAACATTTCCGTGGCGGGCAACGCGGACCATTCGGTGATCGCGTTCATCTTGATGGTCTTGGCTTGTTCGTCGGTGAGCAGCGCCGAGTCGAATTTGTCCCAGGGAATATCTTTCTCCATGTCCCAACGAACCGATTCCAGCGATTTATACAGTTCCGGATAAAGCATCGTGTTCATAGTCCACCCCTGGTTTGCAACGTAGTGCGACAGTTCTGTCTGTTGTAACTTTAGCCGGCTACGCGCGGAAATCCGCGCGGCCAGCAGCGAAGCTTTCAATTTTACGCGGGAATCAGGCGCTTAGATGCAAAAACGGTAAAGAAGCGCCTGTCGCGTCCCTCTGCGACTTTTTGCCCGTTGCAAACGCGCAGCGCAAGCCGCATTGCAATGTCTACCGTGGGTGAGGAGCGAACCCTGTGCCTGAGGTAAGTACGAAGCGCGAGCTGTGATGAAGCTCGTTTAAAGCCTTTTTTGATACTTTGTAAACCCTGCTCCTTGGCGAGGCTCTTGCCAACCCTCAGCGGCTAACCTGCTGCGTGCGCCGCGTGAAGCATGCCTTTTGCACGTGACAGGCGCAAGGCGCAACATGTTTTACGCCACACCTCGGCGAGACCATAAATTGTGCCCCTGGTCACGCCTGAGTGGCCTCGCTGCATCAACCTCTGCGTCAACCTTGATGTCAACCCTTATGCGAAGGGGACAATGCAGGGACGATGCAGCAAACTGCCCATCGATCATAGCATGGCGCTATGACGCCACTCCGCTACAGCCGCTTCAATCGGCTCAAGTCCCGCGACGCTCAACACGCCGTCAGGGAGCTTGCGCCGCAATGCGGGACTGCTGCCGCCGACCCAGATCGCCACTTTCGGCGGCAACGCCGCACGCAACTCCGTGAGTCCGTTGATCACGGCCTGCACAGGCATGGAAGCAGCGAACGACAGCGCGACGATCTCGATTTCATGGGCCGTAACGGCGTTCACAATGTCTAGCTGCGGGGTCTGCGTTCCTAGCGCCATGCACTCGCAATCGGCGAGCGCGAGCATGGCCTCCGCCATCAGGATGCCTAGCCCGTGCCCCTCGCCCGGCAGCGTGGTGAGCAGCACCCGCGGGTGCGTGCCGCGCCCGCGCAAAGCCTCGCATAGCGGGCGCATCAGCGAGCGCAGCGTGACCTGCATGGCTTCACTGAACAGATGCTCGTGATAAACCTGCAGCGTGGCTGCAGCCCATGCATTGCCCACCCTCGCCGACAGCGGCGCGGCCACGTCGAGAACGAAGCGCGCGAGCCCTTCGCGCGTGGCGCGCTTGAGCAGTTCGAAGCGGAAGTCGTCGTATCGGCCTACACGCAGCAACTCAACGAGCCGGTCGAGTTCAACGTCCGGCGCATCCTGCCCCACGCCTGAATCTTCAGCCAGTTGCCGCAGCCGCGCGATGGATTGCGGCAAAACTTTGCTCGGCCTGTGCCCTGCATCCAGCAAACGCTTGACCAGACGCAGCTTGGTCACCTGCTCCTGCGGGTAGAGCCGCTCGCCGCCTGAAGATCGCAACGGTTGCGGGAAACCGTAACGCCGCTCCCAGACCCGCAACGTGTCCTTCGTGAGCCCGATCTCGTGAGCAATCGCTCCAATACCAATGCCGACGCCCGCGATGCCCGTCACATCACTGTCCTCCGCCGTGCCCGCTGGGTCGGGATTCACCGGCGCTGGGCTTCCGGTTTCTGTCCCGCCAGCCACCGCAACGTTCAAGGGTAGACCGGTTTCTGATGTATTTGTCATGGACAAACTCTTGAATTAATAGATTCACAAATGGACTAAAAATCGCCACAAGCCGTATATCTATGGACTTTACCGGCAATTCGAAACATTATTAAATATAGACGAAAATTCTTATTTATGTTGGACAAAACGTCGTCAACGAGTGATCGTTTAATTCCGGCCACGTGCATCCATCGCGACCGGGATTGCGTAAATCACCTTGAACGCGGCATGAGCCGCCGCCGGTAGTTCCAGACAAAGAGCCGTCAGAGCCATCAGGCAGTCGACACAAAAGACAAAGACACACGGAGCAACGTCATGAAAGTTGCGGTAATTGGAGCGGGGATTTCTGGGCTGGCGTGCGCGTACCGGCTGGCAAAGGCCGAGGCAGGTATCGACGCGACGCTGTTCGAGGCCAACGGCTACTTTGGCGGTCACACGAACACGGTGGACGTGACACTCGATGGCATCACGCATGGCGTGGATACGGGCTTCCTGGTCTTCAATCACCGTACTTATCCGAACCTGGTGAAGCTGTTCGAAGAACTCGACGTCCCAACCACCGCGACCGATATGTCGTTTTCCGTCTCGCTGACGGACCGTCGGCTGGAATGGGCGGGCAGCGACCTGAATACGGTCTTCACGCAGCGCCGCAATCTGCTGCGCCCGTCATTCCTGCGCATGCTGGCCGATATCCTCCGCTTCAACCGCACGACCACCGCGCTGGCTCTGGCTGGCAAGGACGTTCAACTCGCCGAGCCGGTGAGCGTTTTTCTCGAACGCGAAAAGTTTTCGACGGCTTTCCGCGACTGGTACCTGCTGCCGATGATCGGTGCGATCTGGTCCTGCTCCACATCGCAGATGATGGCGTTTCCCATTGGCACGCTGATTCGCTTTTGTCATAACCACGGCTTGCTGCAGGTCAACGACCGGCCGCAATGGCACACCGTCAACGGCGGCGCGCGCGAATATGTGCGGCGCATGCTGCCCGTAATCCGCGATGCCCGCGTCGGTGCGCCCGCGACATCGGTGAGACGCAGCGCGCATGGCGTGGAGATCGATAGCGCGCGGGGTTTGGAACACTTCGATCACGTCGTGCTCGCGTGTCATAGCGATCAAGCGCTCGCCCTCCTCGCCGATCCCTCGCACGACGAATCGGCGACGCTCGGCGCGATCGGCTATGAACCGAATCGCGCGGTATTGCATACCGACGCTTCGTTGTTGCCGGCGCAACGCGCATGGTCGGCATGGAACTACGAGAGCCGCACCGGCGAGCTTGGGGGCGAGCCGCAGTTATGCGTGCATTACCTCATCAACAAGCTGCAACCGTTGCCGTTCAAGACGCCAGTCATCGTTTCGCTGAATCCGGTGCGTGAGCCGCGCCGCGAAACAGTGATGCGCGAGTTCGCCTACAGCCACCCTGTTTTCGATCAAGCCGCCGTCCAGGCTCAACGCGCTTTGCCATCGATGCAAGGCGTACGCAATACGTGGTTCGCGGGTGCATGGACCGGTTACGGTTTCCACGAGGACGGCCTGAAGTCGGGGCTTGAAGCGGCCGCGAAGCTGACCGCCATCGCGGCATTGAGCCACAACGCACAGGCGCTTGCAGCATGAGTACGCCCGCCCCCCAATCCTTCGATGCCCCCGACCTGCTGCTCGTCGGGTCCGTGCGACACAAGCGGCTGCGCCCAGCACGCAACGCGTTCTCCTACGGCGTCTACACGTTACGGCTACCGCTGCGCGCTCGCGCTGCAAGATTGGCCCAAGGTACTCAACGCGACTCGCGCCTGTTCGCGACCAATCGATTCGGCTTACTAAGCTTTTACGATAGCGACCACGGTGCCGATGGACAAACATCGCTTCAATGGATCGAATCGATGCTGCATGAAAACGGCATCCACGACGCCACCGGCGAGATCTTCCTGCACACGTTCCCGCGCGTGCTGGGCTACGTGTTCAATCCGGTGAGCTTCTGGTTTTGCGAGCGTGCAGACGGTGCGTTGCGCGCCGTGGTCTGCGAAGTGAACAACACCTTCGGCGAGCGCCATTGCTATCTGCTCGATCCAGGCAGCGGCGTCCTGAACGGCTCGCCGCTCACCGTCACCAAGGTTTTCCACGTGTCGCCGTTCTGCAAGGTGCAAGGGCATTACACGTTCCGCTTCATGTTTGCATCGCCGAAACGCGGTAAGCCGCTGCGCTCCCTCGCGCGCATCGACTATGACGACGGCGACGGTCCGCTGCTGCTGACCAGCATTGCGGGGAGCGCACGTCCGCTCGACGCCCACAACGTGCTGCGCGTGTTCTTCGGCTATCCGCTGATGACGTTCGGCGTCGTCGCGAAAATTCACTGGCAGGCGCTGAAGCTGTTCTTCAAGCGCGTGCCGTTCATGAGCAAACCCACTCCGCCGGCTGCGAACGTCTCGCACGAGCGGGCCGAATTGCCGACCAGGTGACTTGCAAATGTCGACACAGCCCTCCTCTTCTTCATCGCTTCGCAGTCCGGTTGCATCGTGGTTCATCCGGCCCTTGCTGCGGACTCATCGCGCGTGGCGCAAACCCGCGGCGGCGCGCATGGTGCTCAGCCTCTTGGGCCAGCTTCAATACGGCGTGCTCGATGTCCACCTCCCCGACGGCACCACGCGCCGCTTCGGACAAGCCGCCGACGCCCCCGGCAACCCTCCCTACGCGCGTGTTGTGCTGACCAACTGGAACGTGTGCGCAGCGGCGCTGAAGAGTGGCGATATAGGTTTTGCCGAGACCTACCTGGCAGGCGACTGGCATACCGACGATCTCGCCGCGCTGCTCGACATCATGGTGCGTAACCGCACGACGATCGAGGCCGTAGTCTACGGCTCGTGGTTCGGCAAGTTGACGAATCGCTTCCGGCATCTGCGCAATGCGAACACAAAGGAAGGCAGCCGGCGCAATATCCACGCGCATTACGACCTCGGCAACGCGTTCTACAAGCTCTGGCTCGACAGCACGATGACCTATTCGAGCGCCCTCTTCGACGGCTCGCCGGACCAGACGCTCGACGATGCGCAACGTGCGAAATACCGGCGGTTGTTGAACGAACTGGAGCTCGATGGCGTCAACCTGAACGTGCTGGAGATCGGCTGCGGCTGGGGCGGATTTGCGCAACTCGCCGCAAGCGAGGCGAAAGCAAACGTGACCGGCTTGACGCTGTCCACGGAACAACTGGCTTACGCGCAGCAGCGTTTGGCAGACGCGGGGCTCAGCGGCCAGACCGATCTTCGCCTGCAGGATTACCGCGATACCCACGGCCAGTTCGACGCGATTGCATCGATAGAAATGTTCGAAGCCGTGGGCGAGGAATATTGGCCAAGCTACTTTGAATGCATCAAGCGCAATCTCAAGCGTGGCGGGCGCGCATGCGTGCAGACGATCACCATCGACAACGCGCTGTTCGAGCGTTACAGGACGAGCACCGACTTTATCCAGCAGTATATTTTTCCAGGCGGTATGCTGCCTTCGCCTGCCGTGTTCGTGCAATCGGCGGAACGCCACGGGCTGAAAGTGGTCAACCAGTTCTCCTTTGGCCGCGACTATGCACGCACGCTCAGGATGTGGCGCAACGCGTTTGTTGCGCGGCTCGACGAGATCCGCGCACAAAGATTCGACGAACGATTCATCCGCTTGTGGGACTTTTACCTATGTTATTGCGAGGCCGCGTTCGCGCACTCGAACACCGACGTCATCCAGTTCACGCTGGAGCACGCCTGATTGCGAGAGCCGCCGCGCTCGCGCTGATCCTGATCGTCTTGCCGCTGCAGGCGTTTGCCTTTGACGCCGCGCCGGTCGTACGCCAGACGATTCCGCAAGCGCGCGTGCAGGGCGAAGGCGAGTTGCGCATGTACGGTTTTCATATCTACGACGCCAAGCTGTTTGTTGGGCCGACGGGTCTGTCGAGCAAGGAATTGACCGCGCGGCCGTTTGCGCTGGATATCGAATATGGGCGTGCGTTCAAGGGCGCCGCGATCGCCAAAAGAGGCCGCGAGGAAATGGACGACCTGAAGGTCGCCAGCAAGGCACAGACGGCGCAATGGCAAGAGCAGATGGAAAAGATCTTCCCGGACGTGCAGCCGGGAGATCATGTCATTGGCGTATTCGTGCCCGAACGCGGCACGACGTTTTATGCCGACGATAAAGTCATCGGCACTATTCCCGGCGACGACTTCGCTCGCGCATTCTTCTCGATCTGGCTCGATCCGCGCACATCGGCGCCGGGCTTGCGCAACCAGTTGCTCGCCAACGGCGCAGCGCAATAGGTTAGCGTTTCAACCGTATCGCCACGCCGCTTGAAGCATGGATAGCAAGGATCAAAGCGGCTTCTTTCGCGGTGCCGCTTTCTTGGCAGGCGCTTTCTTCGCTGCGGCTTTCTTGGCCGCTGGTGGCGCGTCAGTGTCTGGCGGCGCGTCGGCTTCGGGCGGTTCTACATCGTTATCGTCGTCATCGCCGTTTTCGTCTTCATCCGTGCTCATGCTCGGCGTCGCCGCGCCGGCATGTTGTTGCGCCATCGCCAAGGTCGCAAGGCTGTTGAATTGCGACTGAAGCATGTTCCACCAGCCCGAAGGATCGAATGAAGCGTCGTTCACGCCGGCTTCATTTGGCGCGTCAGTGTCCGGCTGCGGCTGCGCTTCCGCCTTCGGCTTTTCCGCTGGCGGCACTGGCCACCCGGAAGTAACCGATGATGGCGCCGGCGATGAAGCCTTCTCCACCGACGACTGCGCGAACGCACCGAACGCGCGCAACGTGGCAAGCGTCGCGCGCTGCACTTCCAGCGCCTGGATAGCCGATTGCAGCATGTTCAGGTTGAGCTTGAGCCATTGCTCCACCGCGCGCATATCCTTGATGCGCTTGTCGAGCTCTTCCACGTTCGTAAGCGGCGCGAGCATGTCGGACATCATGGACAGCGACGGAGACCCTCCCGGTGTCGCGGCGGCCGCGAACGGGTTCAGCTTCATCATGTCCCACATCTTTTCCATCATGTCGCCCTGAGGGAAACCGGTCATGCCTGGGAAGCTTCCAAAGGGCGGCGTACCACCGGGCGTATCGGCCATGAGACTTTCTCCTTGATGCTGCGGGTACGTATCGGGTAGAGGGGAAACCACAAATTGGTCGATGCAGATCTAAAACGGCGATCCGCCCGGGAAATTCGGCGCGCGCCGCTCACGCAGCGACTTGACGCCTTCCTGCACATCGGGCCCGGAAAAGCCCATGAATTCGAGCGCCAGCGACGTATCGAAGGCAGGTCCTGCCGTTCGCAACCAATTGTTCAGCGCGTATTTCGTCCAGCGGATGGCCGTCTGCGACCCTTGCGCCAGACGATTCGCGACTTCAATGGCTTTCGGCATCAGTTCGATCTCGTCCACCGCGAGCGACACCAGCCCAATACGTTCCGCTTCCTCGCCGCTCACCGGTTCGCACAACAGCAGGTAATACTTCGCTTTCGCCATGCCGCACAGCAACGGCCACACGATTGCCGCGTGATCGCCAGCGGCCACGCCAAGCCGCGTGTGTCCATCAATAATGCGCGCGGTTTTCGCCGCAATCGAAATATCGGCGAGAAGACCTGCAACCAGTCCCGCGCCAACCGCCGGCCCGTGCATCGCCGAGACGATCGGCTTGCTGCAGTTGATCACGTTATAAACGAGATCGCGCGCCTCGCGCCAGACCCGCGCGCGGACCTCGAAGTCAGAGGCCATCTGTTCGACCAGATCCAGGTCGCCGCCGCCCGAAAACCCCTTGCCCTCGCCGCGAATCAACGCCACGCGCGTGTCCGGATCGCGATCTATATCGCGCCAGATATCCGCCAGTTCGCGATGCATGTTCGCGTCCGCCGTCGCGAGTCCGCTTTTGTTCGCGCCCGCGCCGTTCATCACGATTTCGAGCACACCGTGGTCGTGCCGCCGTAATTCCAGCGACGTGTAATGTGAGTACAGGGAAAGGTCGCTCATGGCCGTGCCTCAGCTAAACGAAAATCAACGCGGTTGATAGATCCACTTGCCGTTCTCGATCTCCGCGATCACGCGGGCGCGTTGATCGAGACCAATATGATCGTTCGGCGTCATGTTGACGAGACCGTTCGAGTCCGCAAAATTCTTCGTGTTTTCGAGCGCATCGCGTAAAGCGCCACGGAACTCGGGCGTGCCCGGCGCGCCCGCCTTCAACGCAATCGGCACCGCGCGGTTCAGCAACATGCCCGCGTCCCAAGCATACGAGCCGAATGCCGAAACTGTACCCGCGCCGTACTTCGTTTCATACAGCTTGATGTACTCGAGCGCGAGATGTTTCGCAGGATGATCGTCGGGCAGTTGCGACGCTACCAGCACCGGGCTCGCCGGCAAGAACGTGCCGTTGCAATCCGCGCCGCACACGCGCAGGAAGTCGCGATTGCCCGTGCCGTGGTTATGATAAATCGTGCCTTTGTAACCGCGTTCTCTTAATGTTTTCGGCGGCAGCGCGGCGGGCGTTCCCGCTGCACCGACCACCACTGCGTCCGGCTTCGCCGCGATGATTTTCAGCACCTGTCCGGTCACGCTCGTGTCCGTCCGGTTGAAGCGCTCGTTCGCCACCATTGTGATGTGGTGGAGCTGCGCGAACTTTGCTACCTCTGCATAAAAGGTCTCACCGAGCGCGTCGGCCTGGCCGATGTACGCCATCGTTTTCACGCCGTGATTGCTGGCATGTTCGGCAATGGCGGACGCCATCATCGCGTCGGTTTGCGGCGTCTTGAAGACCCAGTGGCGCTTGGCATCCACGGGTTCAATAATCTTCGATGAAGACGCGAGCGAGATCATTGGCGTCTGGCCGTCGGCGACCACATCGATCATGGCAAGCGAGTTCGGCGTAATCGATGAACCGATGATCGCGTCCACGTGATCTTCGGAAATCAGCTTCTTCGTGGTCTGGACGGCCTGCGTTGTGTCGGAGGCGTCATCGAGAATGATGTAGTCCACCGGGCGCCCGCCCATTTCCTTCGGCAGCAGCGCGACGGTGTCGCGTGCCGGAATGCCAAGCGACGCCGCCGGCCCCGTCAACGACAACACCAGCCCGATCTTCACATGCGGCGTCTGCGCCCAGGCTACCGTTGAAAGTGTGATCAAAACACCCGCCGCCAACTGCCTGAACGCCGTTCCCCATCTGCCGCCTGACTGCATCGAAGTCTCCTTGTTATGGGTGCGCCGACGCAGTTTTTTGTAAGCGTTTCGGCGCAATGCGGCTAAGTGTAGGGCGGCGCAGCATGTGAGCGCATCGGGCGAAACCCCTTACTGGCGGCGTCGCTAATTCGTCGGTTACTCGTTCAGCGCCACGACCGACTGATCGATTGCGCCAAAAATCGACTTGCCCGCTTCGTCGAAGATTTCGATCTTGACGCTGTCACCGAACTTCATGAACTCCGTTGTGGGCACACCGTGTTCAATGGTCTCCAGGCAGCGTTTCTCGGCGATACAGCAGTAACCCCGCTTCGTATCCTTGTTCGACACCGTGCCCGAACCGACGATCGATCCCGCGCGCACATTGCGGGTTTTGGCCGCGTGCGCGATCAGCTCGCCGAAGTTGAACACCATGTCGGTGCCGCAATCGGGCTGGCCGACTTTCTTGCCGTTCCAGTGCACGATCATCGGCCGATGCACACGGCCCTCGCGCCACGCCTCGCCAAGTTCGTCCGGCGTGACCGCGACCGGCGAGAACGCCGTGGCCGGCTTGCTCTGGAAAAACCCGAAACCTTTGCCGAGTTCCGCGGGGATCAGATTGCGCAGCGAGACGTCGTTGACCAACATCAGCAGGCGCACGTGCCTGAGCGCGTCGGCGGGTTTGACGGCCATCGGCACGTCGGTCGTGATGACGGCCACTTCGGCTTCGAAGTCGATGCCGTAGGCCTCCGATGCACACACAATATCGTCCGTGGGTCCGAGAAAATCGTCACCGCCGCCTTGGTACATCAAGGGATCGGTCCAGAATTCAGGCGGCATTTCCGCTTTGCGGGCGCGTCGCACGAGTTCGACGTGGTTCACGTAAGCGGAACCGTCGGCCCACTGAAACGCGCGGGGAAGCGGCGCCATGCAGGCTTTGGGGTCGAAGGCGAACGAGTGGCGCGCGCGGCCCTGGTTCAGCGAATCCGAGAGGTCCAGCAACTGCGGCGCGTAAAAAGTCCAGTCGTCCAGCGCGCGTTGCAGCGTCGGCACGATCGCTTCGGCAATGGCCGCCGTGCGCAAATCACGCGATACAACGACCAGTTGGCCGTCACGGGTTCCGTCCTTCAGCGTGGCAAGTTTCATAAACCGTTTTGTACGTTTAGTGACGATGGAGGAAATCTATTTTACGATGGTGAATCATGTCGGGGAGGTTTTGGGATGATTCGGGCTGAGGCGGTGGAATGGTTCGCTGCGTTTGCCGGTTCGTTTGCAGAGTTGATGGACGGCCGTTTTGAGCGGTGACGGCTTTTGCCGGTTGCCGTTTCCATGGGGTCGCACCCGCCGTTCCCTCAGCGGTTGACTGCCGCCACTCAGGCCGCTCGCGCGCCTCCGACCTAACCTTGTTTTGTGAACCGGCTCGCGCCGTTATCGATTTCTCCATGCACTCTCCCAGCCGTCCCGGTTCGTCCGCGTTGCCCTTATCCGAACAGGCGGAAGCCGACGATGCCCTCGGCCTCGCAGATTCCTCCGACACTACCGACATCGCCGAGGAAAAATCCCGCTCCGGCATCCAGTCGATCGAAGTCGGCTTCCGCTTGCTCGACGTGCTGACGAACGAGCCGCGCGCGATGATGCTGCGCGATCTCGCCCAGCGCGCCGGCATGAGTCCGGCGAAGGCGCATCGTTACCTGGTGAGTTTCCTGCGGCTTGGCGCAGTCTCGCAGGACCCGGTGTCCGGGCGTTATGAGCTTGGTGGTTTCGCGTTGCAGATGGGTTTGGCACGGCTTGCTCGTGTCGATGGAGTAAAGCTCGCACGCATCGCGCTGACGGGATTGCGCGATCGCCTGGATATGACGGTGGGGATCGCGGTATGGGGCAATCAGGGGCCGACGGTCGTGCACTGGATGGAGTCGAGCTATCCCGCGAAGGCTTCGTTGAAACTGGGCGATGTCATGCCGCTGTTGTCATCGGCGACGGGTTTGCTGTTTGCTGCGTGGCTGCCGCGCAGCAAGACGCAAGCTATGCTCGATCGCGAACTCGCCGCCACGCGACAGTCAATGGCGGACATTGAACCGGTGCTCGCCGAGATTCGCGAACACGGCGCGGCGCGGGTGGAGGGCATGTTGCTGCCGACCATCCATGCGTTCTGCACGCCGGTGTTCGACTCAACAGGCGATCTCGCGCTCGGGTTGATTGCGCTTGGCCACGAAGGATCATTCGATACCCGCTGGGGCGGCGAAATTGACACCGCCTTGCGAGAATGCGCTGGACAACTTTCTTACGAACTCGGGTATAAGCCGGGCGAACGGTAAGACTTGAGGATCGCACGATGCTTCGCGAGCGCGGAACATCGTCGCGTGCCCGGGAGTCATATGCGTTTCGTGCGCGTTTCGCTTTCGTGCGCGTTTAGCTTGTCCATCTGATCATTCGCGTTCTGTCATGATCGTTGCCGATTGTTCCCCGGGCAGTGTTTTACCGCCTGCCCGACCACGCGCGTTTCCGAGCTAGCCGATGCCGTACTCCCTGCTTCGCCGCCGTCGCGCCCTTTCCGGCGCATCGTCCGACAATTCATCCGCCGACCATTCCCTTCGATGGGTGGTGTGGCTGGCCGTGCTTCTGGTTGTTCTGGCACTGCATTGGGTCGCGGGGCGATGGGTGGACAGGAACAGGAGCGCGTCGAATCCGGAGCCGGCTGAACATGTGCCGGTGCAAGTCGAGTTGCTGACGCCCAAGCCGATAGCGCAAACGCCGAAGCCTGTCGCGCCGGCTCCGCCCGTGGTCAAGCCCAAGCCGGCGCCGCAACCCCGACCGACGCACGCCATCACGACAGCGCAAACTGAACAAGCGGTGCAGGCGGCACAAGCGGTGCAGGCAGCACAAGCAGCTCAGGCCGAGCAAGCAGCTCAAGCGGCCCAAGCAGCAGCCCAAGCAGCCGCGAAAGCAGCAAGTGACGCTGCAGCCTCTCAAGCAGCCGCTGCCGCAGCCGCCGCAACCGGCGATAAATTCAACGTCCCGCCTTCGGGCGAGCTTCGTTACGACACGCGGATCAACGGCGTGATGAACCAGGTCGGCAATATCCACTGGATCAACGACGGCCAGCACTACGAGATGGTCGTGTCCATCCCCTTGCCGTTCGTCGGACCGTATGTGTATTCCAGCAAAGGCCATATTGACGGTTTCGGCATTGCACCCGAGCAATACTCGGAGCAGCGTGGCCGCCGCGCCGCCGACATCACTGTCTTCGATCGCACCACGAAGCAACTGGTCTACACACGCACACCGAACAACCAGCCGCTCGCCGATGGCGCGGAAGACCGTTTCAGCGTTGTCATGCAGTTGTCGAGTCTGGTGCGCGGCTCGCCCGATACCTACAAGCCCGGCGTAGTACGTCAATTCAGTGTTGCCGATAACGACAGCAACGAGATCTGGCCGATAGAAACCGTCGGCGATGAAAACGTCCAGACTGCTGACGGCAACGTAGAGGCTCGCCATTTCACCCGCCTGCCACGGCGCGAAGGTGATCGCCGGCGCCTGGACATCTGGCTTGCGCCCACATTGGGCTGGTTGCCCGTGCGTATTCTGCAGACAGAGCCGAACGGCATGCAGATCGAAATGCTCTGGCGCGGCAAGCTGCAGCCGCCATCCGCCACGCAGGGCCAATCCGGTGCAGGCACGCCGGATGCGTCTGAAGATGCAACACCAGCGAATGCAACACCCGCCGCGCCTGGATCCGATAAACCTTGATGCCTGCTCGTTTTAACGCAGGCTTAAGTCAGGCCGGGTAATGTGAAGAAGGTAAAGATTTGACGAAAAACTCCGTTAAACAGGTGATGCGAGAGCGTGCGCGGATGTGTGAGGATAGTTCGATCCCGAACTGATGCTGCTTCTCAACAGGGCCAGTATGAACGTACCGATCAAGCCGCCATGCACGGGGTGAAGTGGTTGTAAGTACATCGGTTGAAGGTTTCGCCAAGGTCGCCGAAGCGATCCGCGATTTCGATCCGAGAGGCCAATTGACATCGATTAAAACGCCGCAGCGGGTCATTGCCGCCGATGCAGACGAAAACGGTGGCGGATTCGATCATGAATGCAAGATTCGCAATACTTTACGCGCCACATCTGTCCCCAGTAGAAGAAACACAGCGTTTCACGGCACTTCTGGAAACATTTTTGCGAGAGAATGTCTAACAAAGGTCCTCGATGGGCTTTCGGTCTCAACGTCGAGGCCACCCCTTGAATTCCAACCCAAACGCTCAATGTAAGACGGTGAAACGCCTTACGGGCAAACAGGAATAAGGAGTGTCGCCATGCAAATGATCTACAACAGCCCTAACTATTGTGTAGTCGAATTCCCGCCGCAGGACAATCATCTCGCGATGAAAGCGGGGGGTTACGAGATCGTGGACAAGACCATGCAGCGTGAAATCTTCATTGACGGCGCACTCGCGGCGCGTTTTCGCGAGCATGTCCAGAAGTTGATGCAGGAAGAACAATCGTTGGAGGACGTGGACGAGTTTCTCGGCCAGTTCGACATCTTGATGAACCAGCCGGTGATCCTCCATTAAGCGCTGTACTCCGCGCTGTAGCTTGGCCAAGCGGTAAGAAACACCCAGCGACACACCCCTAAAAACCCCGCCACGAAAGTGGCGGGGTTTTTTGTTCATGGCGCTTGATTGCCGGTGTTTTGCAAAGCGCCATAAGAAAGCGGTCGTGCCCTACTACAGATACAATGTCAGGTTATTTCAGCCTGTTTGGAGCCATGTCGATCATGAATCCGTCCCGCGAAACTGTCGCCCCGAAATCTGCCGCAGAACGCCGCCCATACACGCGCGGCGCCGTGTTGCCTGCTCTTTTGCAACAACGCATTCTCATTCTCGACGGCGCGATGGGCACCATGATCCAGCGCTACAAGCTCAACGAAGCGGCGTATCGTGGGGAACGTTTTGCTGATTATCCCCGCGATATCAAGGGCAACAACGAGTTGTTGTCGATCACGCAACCACATGTGATTCGTGAGATTCATGACCAGTATCTGGCTGCCGGCGCGGACATTCTCGAGACGAATACCTTCGGCGCGACGACCGTGGCGCAGGCCGATTACGGCATGGAATCGCTGGCGGTCGAAATGAACATGCAGTCGGCGAAACTCGCGCGCGAGGCTTGCGACAAGTACTCGACGCCGGACAAGCCGCGCTTTGTCGCGGGCGCGATCGGACCGACGCCAAAGACTGCGAGCATCTCGCCGGACGTGAATGATCCGGCCGCGCGCAACGTGACCTTCGACGAACTGCGCCAGGCCTATTACGAGCAGGCGAAGGCGCTGATGGATGCGGGCTGCGATCTGTTCCTGGTTGAAACCATCTTCGACACCTTGAATGCAAAGGCCGCGTTATTCGCGCTCGATCAGTTGTTCGAGGACACGGGTGAACTGCTGCCCATCATGATCTCGGGCACGGTCACCGATGCTTCTGGGCGCATCTTGTCGGGGCAGACGGTCGAGGCGTTCTGGAACTCGCTGCGTCATGCGCGGCCATTGACGTTTGGTTTGAACTGCGCGTTGGGTGCGGCGCTGATGAGGCCGTATATCGCCGAGTTGTCGAAGCTCTGCGATACATACGTATCGTGTTATCCGAATGCGGGTTTGCCGAATCCCATGAGCGATACAGGTTTCGATGAAACACCCGATGTCACGTCCAGCTTGCTGAAGGAATTTGCGCAGGCGGGGCTCGTGAATCTGGCGGGCGGGTGCTGCGGGACGACGCCGGAACATATCGCGGAAATCGCGAAGGCACTGGCGGACGTGAAGCCAAGGAAGTGGCCGTCGCATTATCGTGAAGCAGCCTGACTGCCAGATACGACACCCAAGCCCCTCGACAAGACAATCACGCTGCAACGCCCAGAGACACCATGACCGATCACACCATGCGCCTTTCCGGCCTCGAGCCGTTCAACGTCACCGACGGTTCGCTCTTCATCAACGTGGGCGAGCGGACCAACGTGACGGGATCGAAGGCGTTCTCACGCATGATCCTCAACAACCAGTTCGACGAGGCGCTCGCCGTCGCGCGACAACAGGTTGAGAACGGCGCGCAGATCATCGACATCAACATGGACGAGGCCATGCTCGATTCGAAAGCGGCCATGGTCCGGTTCCTGAACCTGATCGCGTCCGAGCCGGATATCTCGCGCGTGCCGATCATGATCGACTCGTCGAAGTGGGAAGTGATCGAAGCGGGCCTGAAATGCGTGCAGGGCAAGGCGGTCGTGAACTCGATCTCGCTGAAGGAAGGCGAAGACGCGTTTCGCCATCACGCCACGCTGATCCGACGCTATGGTGCCGCCGCGGTCGTAATGGCCTTCGACGAAGACGGCCAGGCCGACACCTACGAACGCAAGACGCAAATCTGCAAGCGCTCGTACGATTTCCTCGTGAACGAAGTGGGCTTCCCGCCGGAAGACATCATCTTCGATCCGAACATCTTCGCGATCGCCACGGGCATTGAAGAGCACAACAACTACGCCGTCGACTTCATCAACGCCACGCGCTGGATCAAGGAAAACCTCCCGTACGCAAAGATCAGCGGCGGCGTGTCGAACGTGTCCTTCTCGTTTCGCGGCAACGACCCGGTGCGTGAAGCCATCCACACCGTGTTCCTCTACCATGCGATTCAGGCGGGCATGGACATGGGCATCGTGAACGCGGGTCAGCTCGGCGTATATCAGGATCTCGATCCCGAACTGCGCGAACGCGTGGAAGACGTGGTGCTGAATCGTCGTGAGGACGGCACGGACCGTCTGCTGGAAATCGCCGATAAATTCAAAACCGGCGCCGCGAAGAAAGAAGAGAACCTCGAGTGGCGCAACCAGCCCGTCGATCAACGCCTCGCTCATGCGCTCGTTCACGGCATCACGAACTTCATCGTGGAAGACACCGAGGAAGTGCGCGCGCGCATTGAAGCCGCAGGCGGCCGGCCGATCAACGTGATCGAAGGGCCGTTGATGGACGGCATGAATATCGTCGGCGACCTGTTCGGCGCGGGCAAAATGTTCCTGCCGCAAGTGGTCAAGTCGGCGCGCGTGATGAAGCAGGCCGTGGCGCATTTGATTCCGTATATCGAGGAAGAAAAGAAGCGCATGGCCGACGCCGGCGAAGACGTCCGGCCGAAGGGCAAGATCGTGATCGCGACCGTGAAGGGTGACGTGCACGACATCGGCAAGAACATTGTCTCGGTCGTGCTCCAGTGCAATAACTTCGAAGTGGTCAACATGGGCGTGATGGTGCCCTGCGCCACCATCCTCGCAATGGCGAAGGAGCAAGGCGCGGACATCATCGGCTTGTCGGGGTTGATTACGCCAAGCCTCGAAGAAATGGCCTACGTTGCGTCAGAAATGCAGCGCGACACCTATTTCCGCGACAAGCAAACGCCGTTGCTGATCGGCGGCGCAACCACTTCACGCGTGCACACAGCAGTGAAAATTGCCCCGCATTACGATGGTCCGGTGGTCTATGTGCCGGATGCGTCGCGGTCGGTATCGGTGGCGTCGAGCCTGCTCTCCGACGATGGCGCGAAGAAATACCTCGAAGACCTCAAGACGGACTACGAACGCATTCGCACGCAGCACGCGAACCGCAAGGCGACGCCCATGGTTACGTACGCCGAAGCGCGCGCGAACAAAACGAAACTCGACTGGGCAAGCTACGAGCCGAAAAAACCGACGTTCATCGGACGGCGCATTTTCAAGAATTACGATCTCGCGGAGCTGGCGAACTACATCGACTGGGCGCCGTTCTTCCAGACCTGGGATCTCGCCGGCGCATATCCGGCCATTCTCAACGACGAGATCGTGGGTGAATCCGCGCGGCGCGTTTTCTCCGATGGCAAGTCGATGCTCTCGCGCATCATCCAGGGCCGCTGGCTGCAGGCGAACGGCGTGGTGATGCTGCTGCCGGCGAACACGGTGAACGACGACGACATCGAAATTTATACCGACGATACCCGCACGCAAGTCGCCATGACATGGCGTAACTTGCGCCAGCAAACCGTGCGTCCGATCGTGGATGGCGTACAGCGTTCCAACCGCTCGCTCGCGGATTTCATCGCACCAAAGGACTCGGGCGTGGCGGATTACATCGGCATGTTCGCGGTGACAGCGGGCCTGGGCGTCGACAAGAGAGAGAAGCAGTTCGAAGCCGATAACGACGACTACAGCGCGATCATGCTGAAAGCGCTGGCCGATCGTTTCGCCGAGGCCTTCGCCGAAGCACTGCACGCGCGCGTGCGTCGTGAACTGTGGGGTTACGCGGCCGGCGAATCACTCGACAACGCCGCGATGATCGAAGAAAAGTATCGGGGGATTCGTCCGGCGCCGGGTTATCCGGCGTGCCCAGATCATTTGGTGAAGCAGGACATGTTCGACGTGCTGCAAGCCAACGAGATCGGCATGACGGTGACCGAGTCGCTGGCCATGTTGCCGGCGGCCAGTGTGTCGGGCTTTTACATCGCGCATCCGGAGAGCACGTACTTCTCGGTCGGCAAGATCGCCGACGATCAGGTGGAAAGCTTCGCGCAACGCATGGCAATTTCGAAGAACGACGCAGAACGCGCACTGGCGCCCTTACTCTAGGCAAAAAGCAGGCATCGGCAATACCGGGAATCACAAAAACGCAATATTGGCGAACTCTATTACGGTTATTTTGACTTTCCTTACACTCGAAGTAGTGCAAAGGCCGTCATGGCGGCGGTCACGCATTCCTTCAATCGTCACGGAGAAAGTCGAACATGATCAAGCTGACGCCTGTCCTCGCCGTTGCTGTTGCTGTGCTATTCACGTCGGGAAGTCCGGCTGCCTTCGCGCAAGGCGACGTCAAGCCGGGCACGGGCGCAAGCTCGACCACCGCGTCAAGCTACTCGCCGCCCGTCGTCGAGCACAAGAAGAAACCCCGCAAGCCGCGTGCGAAAAAAGGCACAAGCATGCCGGCGTCCGGAGCCTCGCAATAAAGCGCTGCGTTCAAGGGCGCGATACCCGGTGTTCCGTATTCATCGGAACAAAAAAACCCGCATCGGCAACGAGGCGGGTTTTTTAATACTGACTCACTGGTGCGCTTCAGGCTCACCCAGCGAGCAAATCCCGCCACGTCACCCGAGGCTCAAACGCCCCACAGAATGTCACCCTCGGCCTGATGAGCGACGCGCATCATGTCGAGGAACGGGTACGCGCGCTGCGCCAGCCCGACGGGAATCTCGTGCGGTTCATGGCCGGGTTCGCCTTCGTGGAAGTGGCCGTCGTGTTCGGCGCGTTCCTGTTTGTCCGTCGCAACCGCCGACTCCAGCTTCTGGATGCATTCAGGCAGTTCTTCATGCGTAATGACACCGCGCTCGCCAAGCCGCTTACCGATGATGCCAAGCAGGTAGTCAGCAAGGTTGTCGAGCATCTGAACGTCTGGTGCAGCTCTGGTTTTAAATGTGATCAGCATGGCAAGGTCCTTCCCTTATGTTGGCCTTTTGTGGCTAATGAGCGAGATGCGTCAAGCGTGGCTACAACCCAGGCCACCCCATCACATGCTGGCGCATTGTTTTATTTCCTGACTCGTTTTCCCGACTCGACCCTGATTCGACATATTAGCACCTGCTAAAATCCCGATTTACCCGAGCAAATGTTGCACCGGTTACAAAACCCCGGTTCTGGCAGTATGGCTGCAACCGGCTCCGGCTATGCCTCCGGACGCGCTTACGCAGACGTGCGTTGCGTCCCGACCGAGTGTCCGAAGCCTCTTCCGCTCCCGAACGAGCGTAATAGACTGAAACAGAGACTGAAACAGGTCTGAAACTTTCGAGCACGCGTCACGTCGGCGTTTGCCGCTCGATCGCACGTTTTTGCCGCGTTCCCAGCGAGCGCGTGGATCGAAACAAACACACAATCACCGGATTTAAGAATCAGCATGCTGCCCGCACAAAAACATACACTCGAAACGCTGCTCGCCGACGCGGTCAAGCAGGTCGTACAGGCGTCGCAAGGCGCATCGGAAGCGAACTTTGTCACGCCGGTCATCGTCCTGGAGCGCCCGAAAGTCGCGGCGCACGGTGACGTGGCATCGAATGTGGCCATGCAGCTCGCGAAGCCGCTGCGCGCGAATCCTCGCCAACTGGCGCAGCAGATTGTCGATGCGGTGCTCGCGCTGCCGGCAGCTCTTGGCCTGGTCGACGCCGCCGAAGTCGCCGGTCCCGGTTTCATCAATTTGCGGCTGGCGGCAGCGGCGAAACAGGCCGTGGTGCCGGCGGTGATCGTGGAAGGCGCCCGCTACGGCTACGACGCCCGCGACGAAGGCAAACGCGTGCTGATCGAGTTCGTTTCGGCGAATCCGACCGGGCCGCTGCATGTCGGCCACGGCCGCCAGGCCACGCTCGGCGACGCATTGGCGAACCTGCTCGGCACGCAAGGCAACGCGGTGCATCGCGAGTTCTACTACAACGACGCCGGCGTGCAGATCGGCAATCTCGCCATGTCCACGCAATTGCGCGCCCGCGGTTTTGCGCCAGGCGACAAGGAATGGCCGGACAACGCGTACAACGGCGAGTACATCGCGGACATCGCTCGCGACTATCTGGCCGGCGCGACGGTCGCGGCCAAGGATGGCGCTCCGGTGACGGCGAAGGGCGATGTGGACGATATCGACGCTATCCGCGTCTTTTCCGTCGCGTATCTGCGCCACGAACAGGATCTGGACCTGACCGCGTTTGGCGTGGACTTCGACCAGTTCTACCTGGAGTCGTCGCTGTATAACGAAGGCCGCGTACAAACCACGGTCGACGCGCTGATCGCCGCCGGCAAGACCTACGAGCAGGACGGCGCACTATGGCTGCGCACGACCGACGACGGCGACGATAAAGACCGCGTGATGCGCAAGTCCGACGGCACGTACACGTATTTCGTTCCGGACGTCGCGTACCACGTCGCGAAGTGGCAACGCGGCTTCACCAAGGTCATCAACGTGCAGGGTTCGGATCACCACGGCACCATCGCGCGCGTGCGGGCGGGGCTGCAGGGGCTTGGTATCGGCATTCCGAAGGGCTACCCGGACTACGTGCTGCACAAGATGGTCACGGTCATGCGCAACGGCGTGGAAGTGAAGATCTCGAAGCGCGCGGGCAGCTATGTGACGGTGCGCGACCTGATCGAATGGTCGGGCGGCATGACGCCGGGCGAGGAAGTAGCGCCTGACCAGATCGATGAAGACACCATTCGCCGCGGCCGCGACGCCGTGCGTTTCTTCCTGATTTCGCGCAAGGCCGACACGGAATTCGTCTTCGATATCGACCTGGCGCTCAAGCAAAGCGACGAAAACCCGGTGTATTACGTGCAGTACGCGCACGCACGGATCTGCACGATCCTCGGCGACTGGAAGACGAAATACGCCGGCAATGCCGACACCCTGCCGAACGTCGATCTCTCGCCGCTCTCGAGCGAACGCGCGATGGCGTTGCTGAACAAGCTCGCCGAGTATCCGGACATGCTCTCGCACGCAGCCGACGAACTCGCTCCGCACGCGGTCGCGTTCTACCTGCGTGACCTCGCGAGTGAATTCCACTCGTTCTACAATGCGGAGCGCGTGCTGGTGGAAGAAGATGGCGTGCGCAACGCGCGCATTGCGTTGCTTGCCGCTACGCGGCAAGTGCTCGAAAACGGCCTCGCGTTGATTGGCGTGTCCGCCCCCGTCAAGATGTGATTTCCACGTCGGGCACTTCCGGCGCGTCGGGCGTGTCATAAGTCCGGCGCGTAAAGACGGGGGACGGCGCGGCGCGGCCCATACGACGGGTGCATGACCTAACGCAACACCGTGCAACACAACACCGCGCAATGCCAAACCGCGCATAAGGCCGCCGTTATAATCGACGGCCATTCAGAAGACTTTTTGCAGGTTATTCATACGATGGCAAAACCACGCAGCACGTCAAAGCAGTCGAAGCAAACCGGGGGCACTTTTCTCGGTATCGTGCTGGGCTTGATTGTCGGCCTCGCAATTGCAGTGATCGTGGCGCTGTACATCACGCGCGCGCCCACGCCGTTCGTCGCAAAGGTCGCCCCGCCTCCCACCGACGTGGGTTCCGCGCCCGCCACGGGACAGCCGTACGATCCCAACCGGCCTCTCCAGGGCAAGACGCCCGGCCAGGCCGTGCCGCAAGCCGCGCAGCCCGCGCCGCCGAACACCGCGCCTGGGCAGACGAACAACCAGACGCAGTCGTCTGGCATGCAGGAAGAACCGGAGATCCTGGAAGTGCCGCCATCGGCCGCGAACGGTACGGCCGTTGCGCCGAAACCAGCCGCGCCAGCCGCTGTCCCGCCGGTCGCGAACGCGCCGAGCGGCTCGTCGAACGCAACACCGGCGAAGAAGCCGGCTGTGGAAGCACAGGCATCATCGCCGGCCAAGGTCACGCCGCCCGCGCCCGGCGACGCCAACACCGGCTATTTCCTGCAGGTTGGCGCGTACAAGACCCAGGCCGATGCAGAACAGCAGCGCGCGCGGCTCGGCTTCCAGGGTTTCGAGTCGAAGGTCACGCAACGCGATGCCGGCAACGTCACGTATTTCCGCGTGCGGATTGGACCGTTCACGAAGTTCGAGGACATGAACAGCGTGCGCCAGCGACTCTCGGATGCAGGCGTGGACACGGCGGTCATCCGGTTCTCCAAGCAGTGAACGCATAGTAGACCCCGCAACCCGCGCGGCCTTTCGTATAAGGCTGGCGCGGGTTGATAGCATGTGGGCGGCCAGCGCCGCTGAGCAGCGGCCAACAGTAGTAGCCCGGACTATCGAAGGCACGGGTTGTAGCGGCCCGGACTGGTGCGGCACTGCTGCTCAGGTTTGCGGCTTAAGCCTCCTTTAAGCGTCGTGTGTTCCCCTTTCGCGTCTCCACGCCCTTTCTCGGTCATTATGAAAAAACTCTTCCGTGCCCTCGCTCTCTCCCTCGGCCTTGCGGCCGGCACCCTGGGTGCCATGAATGCGGCGCACGCATCGCCGGCAGCGCCCGTTGCGGGCACCGACTACACGGTGCTGCAAGCCGCGCAGCCGGTGGACGCGCAGGGCAAGATCGAAGTGATCGAATTCATGTGGTACGGCTGCCCTCACTGCAACGAATTCGACCCGTATCTGGAAGCCTGGGTGAAGAAGCAAGGTCCTGATGTCGTCTTCAAGCGCGTGCCAGTTGCGTTCCGCGATGACTTCATCCCGCACTCGAAGATGTATCACGCACTCGACGCACTCGGCCTCGCCGACAAGCTCACGCCCGCCGTGTTCAACGAGATCCACGTCAAGAAGAACTATCTGCTGACGCCGGAAGCGCAGGCTACGTTCCTCGCCACGCAAGGTGTCGACAAGAAGAAGTACCTGGACGCGTACAACTCCTTCTCGACGCAAAGCGACCTCCAACGCGACACCAAGCTGATGCAGGACTACAAGATCGACGGCGTGCCAACGCTCGCCGTGCAGGGCAAGTACGAAACGGGTCCGGCCACCACGAACAGCCTGCCGGGCACGATCCAGGTCCTCGATTTCCTGGTCGCCCAGATTCGCGCGAAGAAGATGTAAAGGCGTGAGCGCCGCTATGAAGGACACGCCGGGCAATGACGTCACGCCAGCCCGGCTGAGAGTTTTCATCACCGGCGCATCCAGCGGCATTGGCCTCGCGCTCGCCGAGGAATATCTCCGGCGCGGTGCGGTGCTTGGCCTCGTTGCCCGTCGTGGTGACACCCTCGCGGCATTCGCCGCGCGCTTCCCCGCCCATTCCATCTCGATCTATCCCGCCGATGTCCGCGACGCCGCCGCGCTCAGCGCCGCCGCGGCGCAGTTCTGCGCGCAGCATGGCGGCGCCGACGTGGTGATTGCCAACGCCGGTGTCAGCCGCGGTGCGCTGACCGGTCACGGCGACCTCGATACCTTTCGCGACGTGATGGATATCAACTACTTCGGGATGATCGCGACGTTTGAGCCGTTCGTTGCCCGCGTGGTTGAGGAGCGGCGTGGAACGCTGGTTGGCATAGCAAGCGTGGCGGGCATTCGCGGCTTGCCGGGTTCGGGCGCGTACAGCGCGTCGAAATCGGCGGCGTTGAAGTATCTCGAAGCGCTGCGGGTGGAGATGCGGCCGAAGGGGGTATCGGTGGTGACTATCGCGCCGGGTTATATCCGCACCGCGATGACCGAGCACAATCCGTATCCGATGCCCTTCCTGATGGACGCCGATGTATTCGCCACCAAAACCGCCGATGCAATCGCGCGGAAAGTCCGATTTGCGACGTTCCCGTGGCAGATGCGCGTCGCGGGTGCGCTGCTGCATGTCGTGCCGCGCTGGCTGTACGACCGGGCGATGGAAAAAGCGCCGAGGAAACCGCGCGCTGAGGATTGATCGTGTAGAACGACGTCCCTGCCGAAGCGGCAATCGCTTCCACCAAAAACAAAGCCCGGCGCAAAAAACTCGCCGGGCTTTGTTGCTTTTCATCGTCGCGTTCAGGCTCTCGATCCAAGAACCTGAATTACCCGCATTTAAAACGCGACGTACGGCGCAGTTGTGTTGGTCCCGATGCCGAAATAAACAGATCGTCCGAAGAAAAACGGCAGGCCAAAGTCGAACAGCGTCGGGTATGAACCAATGCTGCCGGCCAGTCCGTTAAGGGCATAGCTCGTGCCGCTGCCAGCCAGACTCTGCGCATTCAGGACCGTGAAATTCACCGTGCCCGTCACGCCATTCAGCCCCGTTACAGTCGCGGAAAGTGCCTGCGCACTGGTCGGACAGTAGAAGTCGGTGAACGTCGAGGTGCAGGCGGGGAGCGAACTGTCGGTGAAGAACAGGCCGTTCGAACCCGAATCTACAATGGTCGTCACGCTCGATCCCTTGTAGGTGCCGAGCAGATTGCCAAAACTCGTCGAGCGATACTGCGTCGCACCGGTACCGGTCAGCGCATTGTTGCTCTGTGTGCCGATACCAAACACCAGCGTACCCGTCACCGACGCCGCCGACGTTGCCACCGCCGGCAATTGGACAATCACGCCATTGTTGTCCACCGCGAACTTCGTGACCGGATTCACCACTTGCTGGGCAAGCGGCACAGCAATGGCCGAGCAATTGTTTCCGCCCGGGCACGAAAAGTAGTTGCTGGTCGCGGCGTTCGTACAGTCCACGCCGCAATCGGTCGCCGAAACACCCACGCCAAGAATCCCGTTCGCGCCCAGTTGCCGCGAGGTGCTCTCGTTGCTGCCGTTGATACAGCCATTGGTCGGCACCGTGGAATCCGCCAGATCGCCTACGACCTGGATTGGAATGCCGCTCGCGATTTCGCCGCCAATCTTCACGTCGGCGGTACGCACGGTGCCCCATGTGAAGCCATCGGCGAATTGCGTGCATTCCGCCAGTTGACCACCGCTCGTCGATGTCGCCACCGGCAAGCTGCCGACAATCTGCGCGGCCGCGTCGCTTGCCAAGCGCAAGCCGTACGAGCCGGTATCGAGCTGGATATTGTTGATGGTCTGGCAGTTGCTTGTGCCAGGCGCGCACACCGTCACCGATACGTTCGGGATATTGACGAAGTTCTGTGCACCGGGACCCACGGTGATAGGCACCGTGTTGGATGCCGTGGACGCGATCGGTGTACTGCTGCCGCTGCCGCTGCTTCCACTGCCGCTGCCTCCACTACTGCTGCCGGGGCTGCTGGCAGAACTGCTGCTGGAATCGCTGCCTCCGCCACCGCAGGCAGCAAGTAATACCGACACGCTCAGCACGGCGAGCCAGCGGAAAAGGCCCGAACGCAAGGCCGGACTAGACGAGGAATTCGTCGGACGCATAGTAAAAGTCTCCGTCCGTTATTGAATGTCGCTGGGGCTGACGCCCGCTGGCAAGGATTGCGGCAGGTAGGCATGCCCTGCGAATGCGCCCATGTGACCGCCGGAGCGGACCACCAGCGCGCTACCAGCCACGCTGACGGGTCCTCGCCCGCCGCCGTTGGCACGCTGGTTCTGGATGCCCTGCACGTATTGCGGGAAATAGCTGCCGAGCAAGCTCGGAAGATCGGGAAATCTCGGTCCTTTCCACGCAATGCCAAATACCACGCCGTCCGTGCCCACGTACTCGTTCACCACCGTCCCGACGGCGAGCGTCGTGGTGCGCACGGTGTAAGAACTGGCCGTTGCACCCGCGGATGAAGCAACCGCCGAGACCGCCGCATGCGACACGGCGTTGTTGACGGTGGCGCCAGCGGGCGGTGTCATCGGCGCACCACCAAGCACGGCATAAGCCGGCGATACAGCTAGCAAGCTTAATGTCAGCCCTGCAGCCAGGCTGGCGAACGCAGTTACGCGTCGCGAGCTCAATGAAATGATCGAAGTGTTCACTTCGCCTCCCCCAGTTCGATTATCTCAATATGCGCTATTTTGCCTTCTGCAACGTCCGCGCCACAAAAGCCATAAAAAAAGCACTGCCAGTATGCCAGTCGATTGAGTCGAAACCGGGAAAACGACGCCTCGCACAAAACGCGTACGTTCGAGCGCCGATAGAAGAAGACTTTTCAGGGGATTGAGGCCGCGGGAAGAAGCTCGATGCAGGGCTCGACGCGGACAAGTGCCAGCGCCTGCGCAGCGCCAAGGCTGCGCGCGTCGAGCCGTTCGTATGGTCAGAAGCCGAGACTGGCGAGCAGATCGTCGACTTGAGTCTGGTCCTGGACCACGTCGGTGCGGCCTTCCGGATTGATCTGCGGCCCGTTCAGCAAGGTGTCCGATGAACCCGACGTGCTAGCTGCCGCCAACGCCGCAGCCTGTGCCGCAAACTGTTCACGCCGCTCGGGCGCAATGTTCTCGAGCAACACGCCGAGCAATTGCTGCTCGATCAAATGAACGACGTCGGTAATCTTCTTGATCACCTGGCCAGTCAGATCCTGGAAATCCTGCGCGAGCATGATTTCGAGTAACTGCGTATTGGTCGCGACCGTGTGCACCGGCACCTGCTGCAAAAAGCCCCGGGTGTCAGCCAGCAAGGTCTTCACGTCCGCGTTCTCGAGCGGCGCGCCATACCACTGCTCCCAGCGGGCATCGAGGGCCTGTGCGTCGCGCTGCATGGTCTCCTGCAGCGGCTTGGCCAGTTCGATGGCATTCAGCGCGCGCTCGGCGGCCTGCTCTGTCATCGTGGCGACGTACTTCAGGCGGTCGCGCGCGTCCGGCACCATCTCGGCGGCGGCTTCCACTTGTTTGTCGAGGCCAAGTTCGCGCATGGAATCGCGCAAGGTCCGCGTCAACTGGCCAATGCGCGCCAGGATGCGGTCGCTCGATGCATCGCCTTCCTGATCGACGTCAATGAGCGTCTCGTGGTTCGTCATTTCGTTCACGGTCAGCTCCCTGCCTTAGCCATCTTTTCGAGAATCTTCGACAGCTTCTCGTCGAGGGTCGCAGCCGTGAATGGCTTGACCACGTAACCGCTCGCGCCAGCCTGGGCCGCGGCGATGATGTTTTCCTTCTTCGATTCCGCCGTCACCATCAACACAGGCAGATGGGCGAGCGCGGCGTCGCCGCGAATTTGCTTGAGCATTTCGAGGCCATCGAGGTTCGGCATGTTCCAGTCGGAAATGACGAACTCGAAACCGCCTCCGCGCAGGCGTGCAAGACCGGCCGCGCCGTCTTCGGCTTCATCGACGTTGGAGAAACCCAGCTCCTTCAGCAGATTTCGCACAATGCGCCGCATCGTCGGAAAGTCGTCGACGACCAAAATCTTCATGTTCTTGTCCATCTTCACTGCTCCTTGTGTTCCTGTGTTTTCTTCAAGCGGCGCATCGCACCGCGTTTCTATTCGAATTCTTTTGGCGAGGATTAAACGCGCTGCGTTCGTTCACCCATTGAATTGAGCCGCGCCATCACGCGCCGGGTCATTTCCGATAACGGCGCGATCTCGCTCACGCCGCCCGTTGCAATCGCCTCGCGCGGCATGCCGAACACCACGCAGCTCGCTTCGTCCTGCGCGAACGTGTACGCGCCGGCTTGCTGCATCTCCAGCATGCCCTGCGCGCCGTCGCGGCCCATCCCGGTCAGGATCACGCCGAGCGCGTTCTTGCCGGCGTTCTGCGCGGCGGACCGGAACAGCACATCGACCGAAGGACGGTGACGGTTGACCGGCGGGGCATCGGAGAGATGCGCCACGTAGTTCGCACCGCTGCGCACGAGCACCAGATGGGCGTCACCAGGCGCGATGTACGCATGGCCCGGCAGCACACGCTCGCCGTGCTCTGCTTCTTTCACGGCGATCCGGCACAAGCCGTTCAGGCGCTGTGCAAAAGACTTCGTGAAACCAGGCGGCATGTGCTGCGCGATCATCACGCCGGGCGCGTCGGGCGGCAGCGGCACCAACAGTTCGCGGATCGCTTCGGTGCCACCCGTCGATGCCCCGACAATGATCAGCTTCTCCGTACTCACCAGCGGATTGTTCAGGTTCGGCGTGGGCTTGGCAGCGGCAACCGCGCCGTTTGCACCCGGCGCCGCATGCACCACATGAGGCGTCTGGCGCACCCGCGCACGGGCGGCCGCGCGGATTTTATCGGCGAGCTTTTCCGAGTATTCGAGCATGCCGTCGCGAATGCCCACGCGCGGTTTCGTCACGAAATCCACCGCCCCCAGTTCGAGCGCGCGCAGCGTGATTTCCGAGCCGCGCTCCGTCAGCGACGACACCATCACCACCGGCATCGGCCGAAGCCGCATCAGCTTTTCCAGGAAATCGAGGCCGTCCATGCGCGGCATTTCGACATCGAGTGTCAGCACGTCCGGGTTGTGCTGCTTGATGAGCTCACGCGCCACGAGTGGATCGGGCGCGGTTGCGCATACGTGCATGTCGGGTTGCGAGTTGATGATCTCGGTCATCAGGCTGCGCACCAGCGCCGAGTCGTCGACGCACAGCACGCTGATTTTCGGTTCCGTGCTCCGGGCCGTTGTCATGCTTCCTCCGCCGTCTTCATGCGGACGGTTCGCTGCAGGCCGGCTGCGGCACCGAATAATTCGATGCGGGGTTTATCGGTAGTCTTAACTTTCGGCTGACTGAACAGCTCAACACGCGCCCGCGCTTTTGCAAGCCGCTCGCTGCGTGCTTCGGGCGTTTGCCGCGCGAGCGCCTGCTCGCGTTCGACCACGCTCGGGTCTTGTTGCGTGATGAGTTTCTTGACCATTGCCTGACCGGTGCGCGGCATGAACGCGACCTTGCGCGGATACATGCCTTGCAGGTCTTCGGCCACGATCCGAATCTTTTCCAGCGCGAGATAACGGCGGACGAATTCCGAATTACGATCGCCGATATTAATCGTCGTCATACCCGCCAGCACCGCGCCGCCACCGAACACTTTCGCTTCGAAGCGCTCGCGTCGGCCACCGCGCTTGATCATCTCGTTGATCAGCACTTCCATTGCGTAGGCACCGTAACGCATGGAGTCCGAACTGGATTGCGATGCGTCGGAACCGTCGTCGGGAAGCATGAAATGATTCATCCCGCCAATGCCCGCCGAGCGATCGTGAATGCATGCCGCCACGCATGAACCGAGCACCGTGACGAGCACCATGTCCTCGCTCGTCATGTAGAACTCGTTCGGCAACAGCTTCACGCCCGGAAGCTTGAAATGGTTGTCGAAGTAAAGATTCGATGCGATCGGCAAGCCGCTCATGCCAGCTCCCCGGCGAACGTCTTGCCCGCTGTCTTCGTCGCTGCCAGCGCCGCTGCCGCCGCCGCAGCGTCACGCGACAACCCGTACACCGTCTGGCCGCGCAGCTTGAACGCCTGCGTCACGTAGGTGAAATTCTCCGAGTGCCCGGCGAACAGCAAACCGCCCGACTTCATCAGGGGCTCGAAGCGCGCGAGCACTTGGGCCTGCGTGGGTTTATCGAAGTAGATCATCACGTTGCGGCAGAAGATCGCGTCGAACTGACCGGGCAGCGCGTACTTTGCGTCCGTCAGGTTCAGTTGCTCGAACTTCACCAGCGCGCGTACTTCCGGGCGGATCTTCACCATGCCGGCGTGCGCGCCCGTGCCCTTCAGGAAAAACCGCTTCAGGCGATCGGCCCCCAGTGTTTTCACCGAATCGAGCGAATAGACGCCTGCGTCGGCTTTCTGCAAAACCTGGCTGTCGATGTCCGTCGCAATCACCGTGCAATGGCGCGCGGCGGCGTCGCCGAGTGTTTCCATCAGCGTCATGGCGATGGAATACGGCTCCTCTCCCGTCGATGCTGCCGAGCACCACACCGAGAACGGCTGCGGACGGTTTTTCGCGAACGTGGCAAGGATCGGGAAATGATGCGATTCGCGGAAGAATGCGGTCAGGTTCGTGGTCAGCGCGTTGGTGAACGCTTCCCACTCGTCGCTATCCGGTTGCGCTTCGAGACGATCGAGATACATGCGGAACGTATCGATATTGCAGGCGCGCAGACGTCGTGCGAGGCGGCTGTACGCCATGTCGCGTTTATGCTCGGACAGCGAAATCCCGGCGCGCCGGTGAATCAGCTCGCGAATGCGGCCGAAATCGGAACTCGTGAATTCAAAGTCGCGTTCCACTTCCGAACCGTTTCGGGTCCGGTCGCGGGGGGTATCGACGCTCGGGCGCGTTGCCATCATCTAGCCTTTGTTCTGCTGGAACGTGCATCGGCTGCATCCCGTACGGGCGTTGCACCGCATTTCTTCGACAACCACACGGCCCGCCGTAGCGCCTGGTTCTCGCGCTTCATTGAAATGCTCATCAAGGAGCGCGATGCGATGGGCCTGCATGGTCGTCGGACACTGCCTTAAAAAGTCTCCCAGTCGCCGGACGCGGCAACTGCGAGCTTTGTAGCGGGGGCTTTCGCGACCGGTGTTGCCGCGACTGCCGGTGCCGAAGCGTTGGCCGAAGCGGCCGGAGCCGGTGAGCTAATAAGCTTATTAACGGCGCGATTAGCCGCTACGTTAGGCCGTGCGGCAACTTTAATCGCCGGGCTTGCGTGTGCCCGGGCGACAACCCTCGGTTCGAGCCGCGTGCGCAAGTCGCTGGCCGGCGCGTCGCTGCTGACTTGCCAGTGACTGACCACGTCCTTCAGCTTGCGTGTCTGCTCTTCAAGCGACGCCGCCGCAGCAGCCGCTTGTTCAACCAGCGCTGCGTTCTGCTGCGTGACCTCGTCCATCTGCCCAACGGCCTGGCTCACCTGCTCAATGCCTTTCGACTGCTCGTCCGACGCGGCGCTGATCTCGCCCATGATGTCGGTGACGCGGCGCACCGCTTGCACGATTTCGTCCATCGTCTCCCCGGCGCGCGCGACCAGAACGGAGCCGCTTTCGACCTTCGCGGTGGAATCGCCGATTAGCGACTTGATCTCTTTCGCCGCTGCCGCGCTGCGTTGCGCGAGACTGCGCACTTCGCCCGCAACGACGGCAAAACCACGCCCTTCCTCTCCCGCCCGTGCCGCTTCCACGGCCGCGTTCAGCGCGAGAATATTGGTCTGGAACGCAATGCCTTCAATCACGCCGATGATGTCTACCACCTTGCTCGAACTCGATGAAATCGCGCTCATGGTGTCCACGACCTGCTCCACCACCTGACCGCCGCGCGACGCGATATCCGACGCGTTGACGGCCAGTTGCGACGCCTGACGCGCGTTCTCGGCGTTCTGCTTAACCGTGCTGGTGAGCTGCTCCATGCTCGACGCCGTTTCCTGCAGCGACGCCGCCTGTTCTTCCGTACGCTGCGAGAGATCCGTGTTGCCGCTCGCAATTTCCCGCGCGCCGACATCGATGGATTCCGCACCGTGATGCACCGATCCAACCATCGTGGTCAGGTTCGTGCGCATCCGTTCGATGCCCGCAAACAAGCGGCCGATCTCGTTGGTTTTATCGGTGT
This sequence comes from Caballeronia sp. SBC1, assembly GCF_011493005.1. Taxonomy (NCBI): domain Bacteria; kingdom Pseudomonadati; phylum Pseudomonadota; class Betaproteobacteria; order Burkholderiales; family Burkholderiaceae; genus Caballeronia; species Caballeronia sp. SBC1. The sequence continues at coordinate 215,766 of NZ_CP049156.1, read as the reverse complement.
GCGCGGACTTGGTCAGGTCGCCTTGAGCGATGCGTTCGAAGTGATCGACTGCGTCGTTGATCGGCTGCACGATCATGCCGACCAGCGCAACGCGCGTGGCGATCAGCGTGAGCACAGCCAGCACCATCACGCCCACGATCACCTCGATCAGCAACGTGATGCTCGCCGCCGCGTCCGCTCGCAACTGCTCGGCGTGCTTCTGCGTCAGATCGGCCGTGACAGCCGTTGCTGTGTCGAGGGCGATGAACATCGGGCTGATCTTGGTGTCCGCAATGGCGTGATACGCGGCCATGTCGCCGGCGCGCATCGCCGCGAACTCGGGTTCGACACCGTCATGCATCAGCGCGTCGCGTTTTGCCACGATGTCGTCCAGCGTGGCTTGCGGCAGCATTGGCTTCGGCGTCGACAAGAAAAGCTTCCAGCTCTCGTTCGACTTGTCGAGCAGGAACTGCCCGCGCTCGAGCACCTTCTTCGCTTCGTCTGCGTTGTTCGCTTCCGTCAGCCCGCGCACGCGGTCAAGCGCCACGCGCGAGCGCAGCAGGTTCGACGACGCGTCGCTGAGTGCGCGCATGGACACCATGTCGCTGTCCGCCAGCAAGGAAAGCGAATTGCCCGCCGAGCGCAAGCCGTTCAGCGACAACGCACTCACCACTGCCGCAAATCCGACGAACAGCAGGCCCACGAGCGTCAGCGTGGTACGAATCGACCAGTTCTTAAGCATGTCTTCTTCCCGACCAGCGTGTTGGTAACCAACTATATGAAGACTCAGGCGGTCACGGCGACGGAGTCGATCAACTCCATCTCCTTGCTCGTCATCAACTTTTCGATGTCCATCAGGATCAGCATCCGGCCATCCACCGTGCCGAGGCCCGTCAGGTATTCGGTGGTGAGCGTGGCGCCGAATTCCGGCGCCGGCATGACCTGGTCTGCTTGCAGCGTGAGCACGTCGGACACGCCGTCCACGACCATGCCGACCACGCGATGCGCAACGTTCAGGATGATCACGACCGTCTGGTTGTCATATTCCACGCGGCCGAGATTGAACTTGATGCGCATATCGACGATCGGCACGATAATGCCGCGCAAGTTGATCACGCCCTTGATGAACGCCGGCGCATTCGCGATGCGCGTGACGTTGTCGTAGCCGCGAATTTCCTGCACCTTCAGGATGTCTATGCCGTACTCTTCCGCGCCCAGCGTGAAGACGAGGAACTCCTGTCCTGCCGCTTCTGCCTGGCTGGCGCGTTGAACGTCACGGCGTTGTACCGCCGAAGTAATGGATTGGATGTCTGCTGCCACGTTAGCCTCCAAAAATTGGTTAGGTATTCCGACTATCTATTTAATGCTTTAGTGACTCAACGCGCCGTGCGCCGAGCGGTTTTCACGGTTCAGCGCCGCTACGTCGACGATCAGCGCAACGCGGCCGTCGCCCAGGATGGTCGCAGCGGAAATGCCGTGCACCTTGCGGTAATTCGTTTCCAGGTTCTTCACCACCACTTGCTGCTGGCCGACCAGTTCATCGATCAGCATGGCAAAGCGGCGTCCTTCCGACTGGATGATCGTGATAATTCCCTGCGTGGGTTCCGTGCGCGCATCGGTCACTTCGAAGACCTGATGCAGCGCAACCAGCGGCAGATATTCGCCACGAACGCGTACCACGCGCTCGCCGCCGGCAACGGTGTATATATCCTCGGCAACGGGTTGCAGCGACTCCATGACGAAGTTCAGCGGCAGGATGAAAATCTCGGCGCCCACCTTCACCGACATGCCGTCCAGAATCGCCAGCGTCAGCGGCAACACGATCTTCGTGGTGGTGCCACGGCCTTCGCGCGACTGAATCTCGACATGGCCGCCCATCGCCTGGATGTTGCGTTTCACTACGTCCATGCCCACGCCGCGGCCGGAGATGTCCGTGACCTTTTCGGCGGTGGAAAAGCCCGGCATGAAGATCAGTTGCCAGACTTCGTCGTCGGACATTTGTTCGTTCACCTGCATGCCTTGCTTCAGCGCCTTCGCGAGAATCTTGTCGCGACGCAGGCCCGCGCCGTCGTCGCTGACTTCGATCACGATGTTGCCGCCGTGATGCGCCGCCGACAGCACCAGTTGTCCCGCCGCCGCTTTACCCGCCGCACGTCGCGCTTCCACGGTTTCGATGCCATGGTCGAGCGAGTTGCGCACAAGGTGCGTCAACGGATCGATGATGCGTTCGATCAGGCTCTTGTCCAGCTCCGTCGCCTGTCCGAACGTGACGAGTTCCACTTCCTTGCCGAGCTTCCCGGCGAGATCGCGCACAAGCCGGGGGAAACGGCTGAACACGTAGTCCATTGGCATCATGCGGATCGACATCACCGCTTCTTGCAGGTCGCGCGCATTGCGTTCGAGCTGCGCCATGCCATTGAACAGGCGGTCGTGTAACGCGGGGTCGAAGGTACTCGTGGTTTCGGCGAGCATTGCTTGCGTGATCACCAGTTCGCCGACGAGGTTGATCAGCTGATCGACCTTCTCCACGCCCACGCGGATGGAGCTGCCTTCCGCGGCAGCGGGCGCGGCTGCCGCTTTCGTTTTCTTGTCGCCTTCGGGTGCCTTCGGCGCTTCGAGCGCTTCTGTCACCGCGACGCTTGCGGATGTCTTGGTGCGGGACTCGGCGGCAGCAGCAGAGACTGCCGCCGGTTCCGTCTTCTCAGATGCGGGTGCTTTTGCCGCCACCTCGTTCAACGCTTCCAAATCTTCCTGCTCTGCAGCAGCTTGCGACCCGCTAGCAGGCGCCGCATCCGCTGCATTGCCGCGGCTGACCGCGATCTGCGCTTCATCGATCACGAAACAGCACACGGCGACGATATCGTCGGCGGATACATCCGAGTCGAGCCACAACGTCAAATCGCCGCCCGACTTCATTTCACCGACAACGCTACCCAGGTTTCCAAGCTCCTCAGTCAGCAGAGCCTGGTCCTTCTCCCCTACCCCCCGCAACGTAATTTTCAGGTGAGGACCGTCTTGCCCGGCGCCATTGGCGTCCTGGCTTGCGTCCGGCGTCGCTGGAAATTCGGCCCACTCCCCGTCTTCCTCGACCGCCTCATTCGCTTGCTCGACCACATGCGGCGGCGGCTCGTTCGGCCCGAGCGCCAGCGCGACTTGCGCGAGATCCTGCGCGATTGCGGCGGCTTCGGCGAACGACGGCTCCGGCTCCGCTACTTCAGCGGCAGCGATACCGCCGTCAGCCGGATCGTTGTCGCGCAAGTATTCAAGCTTCGCGCAAATCGCCTTCGCGGCGGCCGCGTCCGGCTCAGCACTGGCGCGATATGCGCTGAGCTGATCCGACAGCACGTCCTTGGTTTCAAGGAACGTATCGATCATGTCGCGACGCAGGACCAGTTCGTTATTGCGCGCCCGATCGAGCAACGACTCGAGGATGTGCGTGGTTTCGGTCAGCGCCGAAAATCCAAACGTGGCCGCGCCGCCTTTGATCGAATGCGCCGCGCGAAAGATCGCGCCAAGATCCTCGGGATCGGGATTCGCCAGATCCAGCGCGAGCAGCAACTGCTCCATATCCGCGAGCAGCTCGTCGGCTTCGTCGAAGAATGTTTGATAGAACTGCGTAATGTCGAGTGTCATGCCTGGGTCACCACCGGATGCCTTGTCTGTCGTCGCTATGCGCGTCGTAAAAGCTAATGTGTTCTTCGTGCCTGATGCTTCATGCAAAAACGGTTTGCTTCAGTTCGGGTGTTCCGCTCCCGACAACGTGGCGACCAGTTCGGTCAGCATGTCGGGGTCGAACGGTTTTTCGATCCAGCCCGTCGCGCCCACTGCGCGCGCCGATGCTTTGAACGGCTCGCCCGACTCGGTCGTGAGCACCAGGATCGGCGTATTCGCATAGGCACGATGTCCGCGCAATTTCCCGATCAGCTCCAGGCCGCTCATTGCCGGCATGTTCTGGTCGGTGATCACGAGATCGAACTGTTCGGCGAGCGCCTCTTCGTAGGCTTGTGCGCCATCCATGGCAATCACCACGCGATACCCCGCCGCGACAAACGTCGCCGAGAGGATTTGCCGCATGGCAGCCGAGTCGTCGACAGCCAGAATGTTCTTGATCATGATGTGTGCCGCCCTCTGTCCGATGTTCTTGTCGTGCTCTCGTGAGCGAATTTCATGGTGCCGCCGTCATGGTGCAGCCGGCTTGGCCGGCAATGCCGGCGCCAGCGAGCCGAAGTTGGGCTGGAGCTCGCCCGGGCCGCCGGGGCCACCCGCGTTGCTTGTAATCGTGGTCGCCGGCTGGTCTTCGCGCGTCATCGCCTCTTCCGACCTGTGGTTCAACACCAGGATGCTGATGCGCCGGTTCTCGGGATCGAAAGCATCCTGCTTGTTCAGGTTCTGCGTCGATGCCAGTCCAAGCACGCGCAAGACCTTCGATTCATCCATGCCGCCCGAGATCAGCTCGCGCCGCGACGCATTCGCGCGGTCCGCCGACAACTCCCAGTTGCTGTAACCCTTTTCACCGCCCGCGTATTGCGTGGCGTCGGTGTGTCCTTGCACCACGATCCGGTTCGGCACGTCATTCAGCGCCTTGCCGATCTCGCGCAGGATGTCGCGCATGTAGGGCTCCACGTTGTTGCTTGCGAGCGCGAACATCGGACGCTTCTGGGTATCGACGATCTCGATGCGCAGCCCCTGCTGTGTCGAATCAATCCGGATCTGCTGCCTGAACTGGCGCAACACCGGGTTCGCTTCAATCGCGGACATCAGCTTGACCTGCAGCTCGTGCAGACGGGCCTGATCACGCCGTTCGAGTTCGCCCTGCGCGGCTCTCAGCGTCTGCTCATCAAGCCGGTCCACGCGCCGCGTGCCGTCGCTCATGCGGGTCGTGCCCGGCTCGGGGCTCGAAATATCGCGCCCGCCGCCGTCGATAATGCTGGAGTCCATGCCGGTCTTCTGCCCGCCCATAATTGCGTTCTTGAGCGGCATGTTGAAATACTCGGCAATCCCCTGGCGCTGCACCGGCGACACTGCGCTCAGCAGCCACATCAACAGGAAAAAGGCCATCATCGCCGTCATGAAGTCGGCGTAAGCCAGCTTCCAGGCGCCGCCGTGGTGCGCCTTCTTGTTCGATATGACGCGCTTGATGAAAATCGGACGATCTTTGTTGGTCGGCATGGCGGGCTCGGTGCGCTCGGTCGCTGAAGGCGGTTACTTCGCCTTCACGCGGCGTACGTGTTCTTCCAGTTCGGAGAACGACGGACGCTCGGTGGAGAAGAGCACTTTGCGGCCGAATTCCACCGCGATAGCCGGCGCGTAGCCGTTCAGGCTCGCCAGGATTGTCACCTTGATGCACTGGAACATTTTCGTCGACTCGGCCACGCGCTGTTCCGCGACGCTCGCGAGCGGGCCGATCAGCCCATAGGACAGCAAGATGCCGAGGAACGTCCCGACCAGCGCCTGCGCGATCATCTCGCCAAGAACCGCCGGCGGCTGATCGGCGGATGCCATGGTGTGAACCACGCCCATCACGGCCGCGACAATACCGAATGCCGGCATCGCGTCGCCTACCTTGTGCAGCGCCTGCGCCGGGCCTTCGCCTTCCGCGTGATGCGTCTCGATCTCCTCGTCCATGAGGCTTTCGATCTCGAACGCGTTCATGTTGCCGCCGACCATCAGGCGCAAATAATCAGTAAGGAATTCGACGATATGCCGATCCGCCAGGATCTTCGGGTACTGGCCGAAGATCGGGCTTTTGGACGGATCGTCAATATCGGACTCAAGGGTCAGCGTCCCTTCCTTGCGCGCTTTCGCGAGCAGCACATAGAGCAGCGCCATCAGCTCCATGTACACGTCCTTGTTGTACTTCGAGCCCTTGAAGAGCGTCGGGATCACGCGCAGCGTGGACTTGATCGTCTTCATGCCGTTGCCGAGGATGAATGCGCCCAGGCCGGCGCCCGCGATCATCAGGATTTCAACGGGCTGGACCAGTGCGCCAAGGTGACCGCCTTCCAGCGCATAACCGCCGAAAACGGACAACAGCGTCACTAGTGTTCCGATGAAAATCAGCACAATCGAGCCCTCATGGTTGCATCGGCGAAACCGCCGTTAAGTGGTTTACGGCAAGTGGCTGGAAAACTTTGAAGGGAAATCGCGGAGGGGAACGACAGGTCGAGCACCGGGCACCGTCTTGAGTGGCGGTGCATTCCAGCCTGTTACGCAGCGAGCTGGGCAGTAAGCTGGCTAGGCTGATTCGGTCACCTAGCCGGCGGCCGAGCTTCGCGCCACAAAAAAACCGGGCAAAGATGCCGATTCTCAGCTTACGGATCGGCAATAAGTTGTAAGCAGGCACTAGCCGGTTGAGATCGGACGAAACGTTTTCCGCGCCGGCTGCCGCACCGCCTGACTAACGTCTGACTAACGGCGGACCTGGGTAAATCTTTACGCGGCGGGCATTTATTTGCACAGCCAAAGGCTAGGGCGAACGCTGGCGAGGCCATGACCAGCGTGCCTGCGCCGTGGCACACGCTTTGCTGTCTATGCCGTCCTGGGCAATGCATCCTGCACCGCGCAATTTAATGACGGACGCGCAATCGCTTGCCGCATAAGGGGGTCGGCAATCCGCCGAGCCGCGTAACGGCCGGTGTTTCGGCCTGTAACAAGGTTAAGCGTTTGAAAAATGACTCGTTGATGCGGCGAGTCATCTCGATAATGGGTCGTAAGGGATAACCCGATTCATCCGGGTCCTATTTTTTTCAGGGGGCGGCAGCATTGACGCTGGCCCGTCTGCCAAGGCTTTACCGGTTTCCGTTTCGGAAACTGTGCGTCGAAGCCTTCACGAACAGGAGAGTCACGTTATGCGTATCGCACAAATTGCACCGTTGCACGAAGCAGTCCCCCCGAAGTTTTACGGCGGCACCGAGCGCGTCGTCTCGTATCTGACCGATGCACTGGTTGATCTCGGCCATGACGTGACGCTGTTCGCAAGCGGCGACTCGCAGACGAAGGCGAAGCTGGAAGCCGCCTGGCCGCGCGCGTTGCGTCTCGATCCGTCCATCCGCGACTGGAATGCGCCGCACGCGCTGCTGCTTGAGAACGTACGCCGTCGGGCTCATGAATTCGACGTGCTGCACTTCCACCTCGACTACATGCCGTTCTCGGTGTTCTCGCAAATGGACACGCCGTTTCTGACCACGCTCCATGGCCGGCTGGATCTGCCCGAGTTGCAGCCAGTGTTCAGCGCGTTTCCTGATGCATCGGTCATATCGATCTCGGATTCGCAGCGCGCGCCGCTTCCGCAGGCTGGCTGGCTCAACACGATCTATCACGGACTGCCGGAAAAGTTGTTGACGCCGCAAACGCACAAGAAGCCGGAATACCTGGCGTTCTTGGGTCGTATCTGTCCGGAGAAGCGCGCCGATCTCGCCATCAAGATCGCTGCTCAAAGCGGTCTTCCGCTGAAAATTGCCGCCAAGGTGGACAAGGTCGACCAGGAATACTTCAAGACCGTGATCGAGCCGCTGCTCGCTGAGTCGAAAGCCAGTGTTGAATTTGTCGGCGAGATCAACGAGCAGCAAAAGCCGGAGTTCCTGTCTGGCGCGAAGGCGTTGCTGTTCCCGATTGACTGGTCAGAGCCGTTCGGTCTGGTAATGATCGAGGCCATGGCGTGCGGTACGCCGGTGATCGCGTTCAATCGAGGTTCAGTACCGGAAGTGATCGACCACGGCGTGACCGGCTTCATTTGCGAAGACGTGCAGGGCGCGGTCGGCGCACTCCAGCGCCTGGGCGAACTCTCGCGTACCGAAATTCGCGCGCAGTTCGAACGTCGCTTCAGTGCAAAGACCATGGCGCTGAATTACGTTGAAAGCTATACCGCGTTGTTGCAAGCCGCCAAGCGTCCGATATTGCGCCGGGTGGCAATCGGCTAAGTTCCGACTAATAACTGGCTGAGAACTGGCTAAGTATCAGCTAATTTATTCAGTCGTCTGGTGACTAGGCGCCGCTCTGAAAACGCGGCGCCTAGTCTATTGGAAACGATGGTCGTGTCGTTATCCAAGGTTTTATTGCGAAGCACAAAAAAATCCGCCCTTTCGGGCGGATTTTTTCATTGGCGTTTTCGTTGTCATTCATGCTGACATTTTGCATGTATGTTTGTCTGCACTTTTCGATGCAGTCGTCAGGCATTTTTAAGAATGCGCCTGACTAATCAGGAAGCGCTCGCGATTCTTTCCCGCAATCCATTTCGGCGGCTTGCCGCGGCCGCTCCAGGTGCTGCCCGACTTGGGGTCCTGATAGATCGGCGGCAGCGGCTCCTTCTTGGGTGGCCGGCCTCGCCGGACAACCGAGAGCCCCAAATCCTGGGCTGTGAGTCCATATTCCACAATCTTGCGCCTGATATCTACCAGTACTGCTTCCAGTTCTGCGCGGCGCGCCTCCTCCGCCTGTTCCTGAAGCTTGGCGATCTGCGCCTTGAGCTCGGTGTATTGCGACATTTCCAAATCCTTTCTGATAGCCCGCGATTATTGAGAAGCGTAACGGCATCGATTAAAAGATGCAACGTTTGAACATGCAATTGCAAAAAGTCCTAATGCGAATGAGAAGAGTCTTGAAACTATAGGGCATTCCTAATCAGAGTTCCCTTAGTTCCTGATGATTTAACAATTGTTGACAACTAGTCCCCGGACTCGGATTACACTGCTTACCCGCCGCCGTGGTCGGTACAAATTCTTATGATCACAAGCGTCGGAATCGTTTCAGTTTTTTATATATTTTTAGGACTTCGAATCATGCGATTAGGACAGCGCCTCGGCGCAGAAATGTTTGGTACGTTCTGGCTCGTGCTGGGCGGCTGCGGCAGCGCAGTGCTAGCGGCGGGTTACCCTCAACTTGGTATTGGCTTTGCGGGCGTAGCGCTCGCGTTCGGCCTTACCGTGCTCACCATGGCCTACGCCATCGGCCACATTTCAGGTTGCCACTTGAACCCGGCGGTGAGCGTCGGTTTGACGGTCGCAGGACGCTTCCCGGTTCGCGATCTGGTTCCGTACATTGCGGCCCAAGTTGTGGGTGGCGTGATCGGTGCATATGTGTTGTCGGTAATCGCCAGCGGCGCGCCGGGCTTTGACCTGGTCGCGAGCGGCTTTGCCACCAACGGTTACGGCGATCACTCGCCCGGTCATTACACAATGATTGCCGCGCTCGTGTGTGAAGTCGTGATGACGTTCTTCTTCCTGTTCGTCATCCTGGGTGCGACCGACAGCCGTGCGCCTGCCGGGTTTGCGCCAATCGCCATTGGCCTGTGCCTGACGCTGATCCACCTGATCTCGATTCCGGTTACGAATACGTCGGTGAACCCGGCGCGTTCCACGGGTCCGGCATTGTTCGTGGGCGGAGCAGCAATGGAACAGCTGTGGCTGTTCTGGGTGGCTCCGATCATTGGCGCCATCATCGCTGGCGTGGTTTATCCGTTGCTGACCGGTGCGAAGAACCGGGCGCTTGCTTCGGCGTGAATTAAAAAACGGTGAAAGCCAATAAAAAACGGGCGCTCAGCGCCCGTTTTTTATTGTGCAATTCGTTTCTATCGCGTCGGCATGGCAGATCAATATGAATAATCCGCGACAAATGTAATGGCGGCTTACGGCCTGCGAGCGTTTTAAACGTCAATTTACATACGCGAGACGGGGAATTGTCCAACAAGCGATAGCTGGCAGGGCTTTGGGGGCATTTACCCCGCAGACCAATCGTGGTTTTAACTTTCACGATACTTTCATTTGCTAACAACTCGTCGATACTCGTAAAACAGGCATTGCGTAGATTTGAGTCATGCGACACACGTCGCCCCAAAAGGAGAACGCCATGAAACGCATCGTCACTCATTTGCTCGTTGCCGCCGGTCTTGCGATGGGTGCCGTCGGCGCCGCGCAGGCTCATACTGATCTCTCTATTGGGCTGTCGCTAGGCGTGCCGGTTTATGCGCAACCTGCACCGGTTTATGTCCAGCCCGCGCCGTTCTATCGCGCTCCGCCACCCGCCTGGGGACATCGCGACGGTCGTTGGGGCGCACCGGACCGAGGACGTTGGAACCGCACCGGCTGGGATAACGGTGGTTACGGTCATGACGGCTGGAATCGTCGCGGCTAAGCAGCGCGGGCTGTAGCGGCTTGTAGCGGCTAGCCAAGGGCTGTTCAAGCGAAGGGAGCGTCTAGTCGAGACGCTCCCTTTTTTGTTACGGCTTGGACTACAGCTCCGATGCTGGCCAACGCTGCATTTAGTTTCCGCTCCAGTTGCACCCCCGCTTGTAGCCTTCGCCGCATTACTCGTCAGCGCGAACCGGCGCGGCGAGTTCATCCGTCATGCCGAACAACGCACGCAATTGATGCGCAACGCCAGCCTCGAAGTTGTTGCCGGTCCGCGGGACATTCGGGAGGCGTTTTATCAGCGCCGGATTTGCGTTGTTCATCATGAATGGCCGGCCTGCGGTTTCGAGCAGATCGATGTCGTTCATGTTGTCGCCAAAAGCAACACAATGCGCTGTGTCAATATCAAGCCTGTCCAGCACGAACTGCAACGCGCGCCCCTTTGAGACGTCAGACGTCATCACCTCGAGACAATCAGGCATCGAATAAGTGACATAAATGGAATCACCGAATTCACGTTCGAGATTCGCCGCAGTCAGCTTGAGATCTTCCGGCTCGCCGATATACAGCACCTTCGCAATGTTCTCGCCGTCGTGCTCACGCAGGTCCATCACGTCGTAGTCAAAGCCCGAATCCTGATGGAACGCCAGCAATTCGGGCGCGTGACGGTCGATCAACCAGGCGTTATCGGCGAAAAGATTCACGATCACGCGCTCGCTTCCAGCCAGATCAGGCTGGACAAGACGGCGCACGGCCGCCGGAGCGATGTCGCGAGCGTAGATACGTTCGTTGTCCGGCGCGTGAATGCGCGCGCCATTCGATGTGATCAGATAAGCGTCAATACCGAGCACTTTCCGAATCCCGACCACATCGCGATAATGCCGCCCCGTCGCGATGATGAAACGCACACCGCGCGATTCCAGTTTGCGGACCGTTTCGACGGTGAACGGATCGACCTGATGGTCGTTGTTGAGCAAGGTGCCGTCGAGATCGGTAGCAATGATGGAATACATGGGAAGCGCTTTCCTTTAAGCCGTTAGGAACCTTGCATTTTAGCCCTCATGGGGCGATTTTCGGCTCGCGGCGTGGCGGGCCAGTTGCAGAGCGCCTGCAGCAGAGTCCGCGAGTGGCAATCGCAAGCGGCTACGCAGTTCGTCCGGAACGAACGGAGCTAGTGGTACGGCCAACCCGCCACACAGCGCGACCGGCAGCGACTGATTCGGGTCCAGCGCCGACACCATTTTGGCGATCTCACGCCCCGCTTCCTCAAGGAGGCGAGCCGCGAACGGATGTTTCCTGTGTTCGAAAACCGTGGGCGCCAGCGTTGCATAACCCGTTTGATTCGCCGCGCACAGCCATACGACGAGGCTGTCTCGGTCAGTCGCGTCCGTACACGCGAGCAACGCCGCGGACCAGTCGTCGGCGGGTGCCCGGCCGTCCAGCACGTGCTGCAGATGCACGACCGCCCGCAAGCCCAACCAGGCTCCGCTCGCCTCGTCGCCGCTCGGAAAACCATAACCGCCCGCGATCGAGAACTGACCGCCTGCATCCAGCGACGCGGCGATACTGCCCGTTCCCAGCGCCACGATCACGCCCGGCTCGCCTCCGTGCGCGCCGAGCAACGTGGTGAAGGCGTCGCTTTCGACGGCAAGCGCACACCCATCCGGCGCGATTGCATGGAACTGCGCCAGCCAACCCGCGTGATTCACGCCAGCGAGGCCACAACCAAGCGCACATGCGCTCCACTCGAACGGCAGGCCGGCTGTTTCAAACGCACGCGAACACGCCACTTCGATAGCGTCCCACGCGTGCTCGACGCCAAGCGCCAGGCCTGACGGGCCGCCCGTCGCACGTGCCAGTTCGATGCCTTCCGTGTCAGCCAGGACGACGCGCGTACCGCTGCCGCCGCCGTCAACGCCGATCAGATACCTGTGTGTGTAAGTTGAAGTAGTCATGTCCGCAAGCTTAACGGCACGACCGGCAAGCCGCCACTCAGCCGAACGGGCTATGCGGCCCGAAACGCCGCAGGACAACCAGCGCATCCGGTAACCGTTGGACAATCTTCTGCCATGGGGGATCGGACCTGACGCCTGTTCGTTATACCTACTCGTCCGGGGAGCCTTCTGCATTTCTGCACACCGGTCTCGCGGCGCTGCAAGCGTGCATGCGCGCCGAGTCACCCGGGAACCAGGCCAATCGGCCGACTGTTCTCCCCCTGTCCTTCCGCCTATGCTGATCTAACGCCAACCCCGCACTCCCCGAATCCAACATGACAAACGCGAAGAAAAGCCGCCCAGACGACAACACCGAGCCGCACCGCTGCGGCTGGGTAACAACCGAATCACTCGCCCGCTATCACGACGAGGAATGGGGCGTTGCGTCCCATGACGATCGCCATCTGTTCGAAATGCTCGTACTCGAAGGCGCGCAGGCTGGACTGTCATGGTTGACGATCTTGAACAAGCGCGAGGGTTACCGGGATTTGTTCCACAACTTCGACATCGATCGGGTAGCCGCCTTCAGCGAAGACGACGCAGCCCGGTTGATGCTCGACGCCCGCATCATCCGCAATCGCGCGAAGATCTCGGCGGCCGTCGCTAACGCTCGCGCGGTGCAGCGCATCCAGGCGGAACACGGCTCGCTCGCGAATTTCGTGTGGTCGTTCGTAGGCAATACGCCCATCGACACTCCGCGCGCAACCTATGCACAGGCGCCCGCCTCCAACGAAGTCTCCGACGCAATGAGCCGCGCTCTCAAGAAATACGGCTGCAAGTTCGTCGGAACGACCATCTGTTACGCGTTCATGCAGGCAACAGGCATGGTCAACGACCACGAGGCCGCCTGTTTCTGCCGGTTCCGCAAAAGCGAAGCCGTTCCCAAGCGGGAGTCGGCTAAGCGCAGAACAAATTAGGCAATTTGCTCCATCGATTTCCGATACGCACATTGCGTTTTCGCAACATCTTTCGCGGTTTATGCCCTCGTCAGGGAAAATCCTGACGATAGCCCTATTCGCGTGGTGAATCACGCTCTGAAGCCCTTACTACAAAGCCTGTACGAGGGTTCTGCCTCTGTGCAAGAAGTCAGACGTCATGTCAAAATTGCGGCCAACCGTACATAGCGCCACTTTTTTACCGGAAATAACCGCTATAAATACGTTGTAAGTGGCTTTTTTCGGGGAGCCGGCTGGCTCTGAAACGGCTGTCGCTCCCTACCCCTTACCAAGCGTATTCAGACGGTCCCAACGGTCGCGGCAAAGTAGGCAGACCGGTGAAATGACGCGGTTTTATGTGGTTAACCGCGCTATAGCGACCGTGTCCGCGTCCGATACTGATAACGCTGTTGATGAACACCCACGAAGCACCGCAGTTGTCGGCGCAGGGGAGAACCAGAATGAAAAACCTCAATTTCTTAACGCACCAGGAAATCTTCGACCGTGCCGTGCTTCATCTGTTTGGCCAAGGCCGTGCAGCGTTGTTACCCCACGGTGGCGGTGCATATCGCGGTTATTGCGGCGGCTGCCCCGTCGGCAGCTTCATCAAAGCGCGCGACTACATGACCGCCATGGAAGGCGTGCCCATTCGCTACGTCGGCAAAGGGCCGGAAACCGTGCCGGCTTACATGGACGTCGGTGTGGCTGCGCTGAAGCGCGCGCTCTTGCGCTCGAACATCAACGTCTACGATCCGACGACCGTCGAGCTGCTCAGTTGCCTGCAAAACGTGCACGACGTGTTTGGCAAGTGGGAATGGCGTGAACGCTTTGCGTCCATAGCCCGGCAGTTCAACTTGTCGGCGGATCGACTTAAGTCGGCAGCCTGAGCGGGGAATTGGGCAGGGTTTTGCGGAACTCCGCGAGTCGATCACGGTGCTGAAACGATTCCCCTCGCGGTGACCCACGAATGAAGCGCGTCCACGCCTATATCGAACGAATAAATACGCGCGTGAGCAACGCAATAGTTAAAGCAACGAGCAATGCAATGTTAACGGCGAGAGACATCTACGAACGCGTGAGCAACCATCTGCTTACGCAGCGGGCTGTGTCAGAAGATGAGAACGGCTCGTGCCGGCTACGCAGCGGCAATGGCCGCAAGTGCGCTATCGGCTCGCTGATCGCTGACGAGTTGTATCAGCCGGAGATCGAAGGCGTTGGGATCTCGTACTACCAGCACGCGAAGGACGGCTCATTGTTGCGCGCGCTGTATGCGTCGGAGGTTAATGCCTACGATCCGGACATCGTCGAGTTGCTGATCGAACTGGAAGAAGTCCACGACGATTTCAGTGTGGACGAATGGCCGCAGCTCCTGGCCCGCGTGGGCGAACGGCACGCGTTTATCTAGGCGCGAATAAACGGGAATAACCCGCGCTCAGGCGAAGGCCTGCGAGGCCGGAATAACGACGAAAAAGAACGAGGAAGGTCCGCTCAGCCGGGCGTAGAAGACAGAAGTCCAGCCGAGACCACCAAACAAGCTGAGCCGCGAACCGAAGTAAAAACCAGGAAATAAAGCCCCGCCGTAACAAAACCAGCAAATCAGACCAGACAAGTAAAACGGCGATGCAACCCTTGCGGGCGGCATCGCCGTTTTACTTGGTGCAGCCTATCAATCAGGCTGCGACCTGCCAAGACTTAGTGAAGCTTCTTGGGCAGCATCTGGCTGCGCAGACGCTTACGCAGACGGCTGACTGCTGCCGCCTTCTTGCGCTTGCGTGCCGTTGTCGGCTTTTCGTACGACTGACGTTCGCGAAGTTCGGCGATCAGGCCGTTCTTTTCGATGGTCCGGCGAAAGCGACGGATCGCGACGTCGAACGGCTCGTTTTCTTTCAAAACAATAGTGGTCATGGATGTCCTAAATCGCTGATACGTTTTTCTGACTGCGCGGCGAAGCGTAACCTTCAAGGCAACGCCGCGCGCCGGCACTCCGATCGTCCACCCAACAACAGCGGACACGAGCAAAGCGGCCACGGAGGCCGGAAAAGAGAGAGGTGGGATTTCACCGCCGATCACGGCATGCGCAGTCTGTTGAAAACGAACAGCGCACTTCGGGCCGCCCGGCGTCGCTTAAAAATAGCTGCGCCATCGGGCAAAAATCTCGATTCGGGCGAGATGTTATCAGATCGTCGCCCAGTCGCCAACCCCGCAGCGCCTATTTGCGGGGTTGCAACCCCATGAACGCGCGCGTTTTTTGGCGATTTCAGTGCGGATTGCTGGCTTCGTCGAGGAGTGCGACGTCTTCAGGCGACAAAGTAATCCGGGTCGCGTGGGCAAGCGTTTCGAGCTGCTTGACCGATGTCGCGCTCGCAATCGGCGCCGTTACACCCGGCCGTGCGATCAGCCATGCAAGAGCGACTGCCGCCGGCTCCGTGTCATGACGATCTGACACTTTAACCAGCGCATCAACAATTCTCAAGCCCCGCTCGTTCAGATAACCCGACACTTTCGCGCCGCGGGCACTGTTCTCGGTATCGGCTTTGGATCGGTATTTTCCACTCAAAAAACCGCTCGCCAGGCTGTAATACGTCACAACTGACAACTTGTGCGCCTTAATAACCGGTTCCAGATCATTTTCATAACCTGCGCGATCATAGAGATTGTATTCAGGCTGAAGCACCTGATAACCGGCAATACCCTCTTTCGCCGATATCTTCAGCGCCTCTTCCACCCGTTCGCCGGTGTAATTCGACGCACCAATCACGCGCACTTTTCCCGCCGTAATCAGTTTTTGGTACGCGCCGAGCGTGTCCAGGAGCGGCGTTTTGTCGTCGTCCAGATGCGAAAAGTAGACGTCGATGTAATCCGTCTTCAGGCGTTTCAGCGAGTCGTTAACGGCCGCCTCAATATTCGCCGCCGAGAGCCCCGTCCGCGTGCTCAGCATGCCGACCTTGGTTGCCAGCACGATCTTGTCGCGCTTGCCGCTTTCCTTGAGCCACTTGCCAATGATCGTCTCCGACTCGCCGCCCTGGTGGCCCTCGACCCAGGCTGAATAGACGTCGGCGGTATCGATGAAATTAAGTCCGTGGTCGACGAAGGCGTCGAGGATGGAGAACGACGTACGTTCGTCGGCGGTCCAGCCGAATACATTTCCGCCGAAAACGAGCGGCGCGACTTTGAGGTCCGACGTACCGATAGTGCGGTGCTGCATGGTTGCTCCCGGGCTGTTGTGGACAAACACCTAATAACCGTTCGAAAAAGAATACCTGCGAATCCTTTTACCCGCAGGCAGCGCGCCGACCGTTATTCCCCCTACAAATCCTTACCTAAGTCCTCAAGTTTTTTTTTCATGAGCCGCTAACCCAAGTAGGCGGCCGGCTACCTCGCTCGGAACCGCCAGGCAACAGGACCGTGCAGTAGTAGCCAAAACAGCCCTTTTAGTTCTTTCAGGAGAAATCCAAATGCTTGGTATCAATAGCAATATCAACTCGCTGGTCGCTCAGCAAAACCTGAACACGTCGCAAAGCGCGCTGTCGCAGGCCATCACGCGCCTGTCGTCCGGTAAGCGGATCAACAGTGCAGCGGACGATGCAGCCGGTCTCGCGATCTCGAACCGTATGCAAACGCAGATCAACGGCTTGAACCAAGGCGTTTCGAACGCGAACGACGGCGTTTCGATGATCCAGACGGCATCGAGCGGTCTGGCGCAGATCACGTCGAGCCTGCAAACCATTCGTACGCTGGCTGTTCAGGCGTCGAGCGGCTCGCTCTCGTCGAGCGACCAGGCAGCACTGCAACAAGAAGTTGCCCAGCAAATCGCTGAAGTGAACCGCGTGGCGTCGCAAACGACGTACAACGGCAAGAACGTTCTGGACGGCTCGGCAGGTAACGTGAGCTTCCAGATCGGCGCGAACGTGGGCCAGACCATCAACCTGAACCTGTCGCAAAGCCTTTCGGCCGCGAGCATGGGTACGGGTCTTGTGACCAAGGGCGCGACGGTCGGAACGTTGACGGGCCTGAGCCTCACCTCCGCCGGTGCAGCGACGACCGGCACAGCCACACCGGCTATCACGACGATCAACGTTCTTTCTGATGGTAACGGCGGCTTCACGTTCACCGACCAGAACAACCAGGCATTGTCCTCCGCTGCATCGACGGCACTGTTCGGCGCGGCCACGTCTACCACCGGCACGGGCACGGCTTTGGCCCTGAACGTCGCAGCGACTGGCGCACTGGGCACCATGACCAGCGTGCCGGCAGCAGCCACGGCAGCTACGTCGTCGTCGGTTACCGCCCTCAATGCCGCGAACTCGGCCAACAACACGACCACGTCCGTCGCCTCAGGCACGTCGCTGGGTACGATCACCGGGCTCAGCCTTACGAGCACGGGTGGCTTCGTCGCCGCGGGTGAATCAGGCGCGACCATCACGTCGGTCAACGTGACCTCGAACGGCTCAGGCGGCTTCACTTTCGCCGATCAAAACGGCAATGCACTGAGCGCAGGAGCACTTTCGGCAATCGGTACGGTTACCGCCGCCACGGCCACCACGGCTGCCTCCTTCACCCTGGCTGGAACCATCGGCACGGCAACGACTGCCGCCACGACCCAGGGTCTGGCATCTGTCGCCGCAATCACGTCGACCAATGCCGCCAACGTGCCGTCGGATGTTGCCAACATCAACGTCAGCACGACGTCTGGCGCGAACGCTGCAATGGAATCGATCGACAACGCACTCGCCACGGTGAATAACATCCAGGCAACCCTGGGTGCGGCTCAAAACCGGTTCACGTCGCTGTCCTCGGCACAGCAAGCGCAATCGACCGACTTGGCCGGCGCACAGTCGCAAATCACGGACGCCGACTTCGCACAGGAAACGGCTAACCTGAGCAAGGCTCAAGTGCTGCAACAAGCCGGTATCTCGGTTCTGGCACAAGCTAACTCGTTGCCGCAGCAAGTTCTGAAGCTTCTCCAGTAATAGCCTCAAGCAGTAATGGCAGGCGCATCGCAAGACGCGTCTGCCAGATGCGTTTTCCGGGGAGGCTTGCCTCCCCTACACGTTTTACAAACGTTTATCATTCAGGCTCGAAAGCAAAACCGACGTACGGAGCATCTCAATGTCGACGATTTCCAGCGCTTCCAGTTCGGCCGCGGCCTCAGCAGCCGCCACCATAGCCGCTACCCAGGCAGCCGAACAAGCGGCCGCGCAATCCATCATCAGCGGTTCCACGGGCAATTCGTCGCTGGATGTCTCGTCGCTGGTCACGAGCCTCGTCAACGCGAAGGTGGCGGGCCAGACGGCCACGCTCTCCGCACAACAGACGAACGACAACACTCAACTTTCAGCGATCGGCGCGTTGCAAGCGGCACTGTCCGCGTTGCAGGCCGGCATTGCTTCACTATCGAACGGTACCGCTCTCGGCCAGTTCACCGCGACCGCGAGCGGTACCGGACTGACGGCAACGGCTGCCAGCACTGCGTCGGCGGGCTCCTATTCTGTTGCGGTCACGCAAGTCGCCAGCTCGCAAACACTCTCATCGGCGGCGTTCGGCAGCACGACGGCGCTCGGTACCGGCACGATGAACATCTCGGTCGGCAGCCAGTCGATGAGCATCGCCATCACGTCGTCGAACAATACGATCAGCGGCATTGCCAGCGCGATCAACTCGGCGTCGAACAATCCGGGCGTCTCGGCCACGGTCGTTACCGGCACGGACGGGGCGCATCTGGTCTTGCGCTCGTCGACCACGGGTGCATCGAATACGATTAGCGTGGGGGTTACCGGCGTGGCGAACGATGCCGGGCTGTCCAGCCTCGGCGTTACGTCCACCGCCGGCACCGGTGGGGCTGCATCGACCATCACGTCAGCAGTGAGCACGGGCGCGTGGACGCAAACCGCGGCCGCACAAGACGCCGCGTTCACGATCGACGGGACAGCAGCGACAAGTTCCACCAACACGGTGACCTCCGCGCTTCAGGGTGTCACGCTGAACCTCACGGCTGCCGCAATCGGCACGCCGGCCGGCACCGCGCAGACGCTGACCGTGGCACAGGACACTTCGTCCGCATCCACCGCGATCAACAACTTCGTCAGCCTCTACAACACGCTGGTCACCACCTACGGCCAGGTGGGCAACGACAACTCGGCGGCAGCGAGTACGCAAGGCGGCGTCCTGGCCACGAACCCGATGCTCACGACTATCCAGAACACGCTGGCAGGCATTATTGACAGCGGCGTGAAGAACGGAAATTCGACAATCTCCCTGGGATCGATCGGGATCACGCTGCAGGGACAAGCCACCTCGACGCAGCCAGCAGGCTCACTGGTGGTCAACGCCACTCAGCTCGCCGCTGCGCTCCAAAGCAACCCGTCGGGGGTGGCGGCTCTGTTCAATTCGACCACTGGCGTGGCTGCGCAGATGACGACCAGCCTTAACTCGTTCCTGGCCACGGGCGGCTTGGTTGCGAACAGCCAGAGTGCGGTGAACACCGACTTGACGAGCATCACGACGCAGCAAACCGCCTTGACCGCCTACACGGCGCAGCTCACGAGCCAGTACCAGGCGGAGTTCACGGCGCTCAACACACTGATGGCGACGATGAACAACAACGCGCAATACCTCACGCAATTGTTCGGCGGCGCAAATAGCGCGGGCGCGCTGGCATCGGCCAACAACAGCTGATCGCGCGAGGATAAATCGACATGGAACAGAACAGTTTGATCGACCGCTTGCTGGGGTTGACGCTCGCGATCCAGCATGCGGCGGCCATGGCGGACTGGCAGGAAGCCGCCCGTCTGACTGAAGAGCGGACCCCGCTTTTCATGGAGTTGACGCCGGAACAAGACGCTACGGCAATAGAGGTGATCAACAGGATCCAGGCAATCGATGCCGCCATTGCCGCCGACGCGAAGACAACGCAATCGGAATTGCAGATTGAATACAGCTCGGCGATGAAGAAGGTCCAGGCGGCCAGCAAGTATCACCAGGCCGCCAAGTTCTGACCGCGAGAGTGAGACAAGGCCGGAACACCGCCTGACTGTAACGCTGACTCTGCAAAGACAACAACAAAAACCGCGCGCTTAGCGCGGATGGCTGCTTCAACACCCCGGGCACTTGCGTGCTTCCGGGGTGTTTTCTTATGGGCTTAGCGTCCCAGCGTCAGCAGCAGATACAGAGCATAAAGCCCGCCGTTCACCAGGAGCGCCCACAGCACGATCCCACCCTTCTTCGCGTTCAAGCGCAGCCACGCCGCTGCCGCGAGCGTGATGAAAACGCCCGTCATCACCTCCACGCGCGGCTCCCAAGGCGTCAGCATGATGCCGATACCCGGCAGCAGCGTGCCCTGGAAAACCATCGCGCCGGTGATGTTGCCGAACGCCAGCGTGTCCTTGCCGCGTCGCGCCCAGATGATGCTATTGACCTTCTCGGGCAGCTCAGTCGCGATCGGAATGATGATCAGCGAAAGCAGCAGCGCCGATATCCCCAGCACATGCGAGACGCCTTCCACGCCGGCGATAAACCCCTTCGCACCACCAACCAGCAGCGCCGTGCCCAGAACCATCTGCAGCACGATGGTCGCGAGCGAAGTAGGCAACCCGAAGCGCGAGATCAGCAGCCGTTCGGGCGCTTCAGTGCCATGGCCCTTCTCAACAAGATTGGCGGACGCGCGGAACGTCGTGATCACATACGCGACATACACACCGACCAATCCCACAGCAAATAACGCGCGGACTTCCCATGCGTGATGCGGCACGAACATGGCGCCGGCGGCAATCAGGAAAGCACACAGGAAGAAGTTGAGATCGCGGGTGAAACCGCTATGTTCGGGCGCGACGACCCCCTTGAGGCCGCGCGTCTTGAGCACGGCGACGGCCATCAGGCACGTCGACAACGTGGCAAGCATCAACGGCGCGCCGAGGATCGCGCCCACGCCGATTTCCTCGTTCACCGCGCGGCTCGCCGTGCCGCCCATCAACGCGATGATCGGCACCGTGGTTTCCGGCAGCGCCGTGCCGATAGCCGCGAACAGCGAACCGGTAACCCCTTCGGAGATGCCGAGCTTTTCGCCGAGATGTTCGAGCGCGTTGGTGAAGAGTTCCGACGCCGCCAGGATCACCACGAGCATGACCGCGAGTTGCAGGAAAAGCATCGTCATGCGGCACCTCGCGATGAAGCCGGCGAGCAGGCGACGCAATCGAAATGGCAGAGCAGCGGTAGAGAAACCGACGAGCGCAGGGGTTGACCTGGGGCAGGCCTGGGGTGTTTTTGTTTTGGAGACACGATGATTTCACGGTCGGACGTCAGCGAACCAGGATGCAATCCCGCGCCGTCCGACCGTGAACGACAAGATGCACCCATGGTCTCGCCAAACCTGACCGGTCGAACGCGCCACGGCTAACCAGCCGAGTATGTTGACGCGTCCTCCTCCCGTTGCGGAAGGAAGGCTACTCCCCAAAGACGGCCACGAGTTTAGCGTGGGTCCGCGGATTAGGCAACCAAGGCAACCGACGGCGAAAAAAACTGTCGCGTGCCCATATGGATATCCCGAATCGGTCGTTGTAGCGGAAATAACGGTTCAGTAAGCTACGGCCACGGAGGCACGTTCGTTGCGCTGACGCATCCGACGAAGCGCACCGTACAATAAGCTGCAACGGCTAAACAAGAAACGTCTGACTGACTAACACTGACGACCACGTTCGTAACGGGAGATCCCATGCGCTTCAGAATGCTCGCAGCTGCTGTACTGGCCATCACGCCGGTGCTCGCGATCGCGAAACCGCTCACTGTGTGCACCGAGTCGAGCCCGGATGGCTTCGACGTCGTGCAATTCAATTCGCTGGTGACGACCAACGCATCGGCGGATGTGATCTTCAACACGCTCGTCTCCTACGATGAAGTCGCGAAAAAGGTCACGCCCGCGCTCGCCGAGAAATGGGACGTGAGCCCCGACGGCCTCACCTACACGTTTCATCTGCGGCCGAACGTGGCGTTCCAGACCACGGACTACTTCACGCCATCGAGAAAACTGAACGCCGACGACGTGGTGTTCTCCTTCGACCGCATGCTCTCCGACAGCAATCCGTGGCACAAGGTGGCGGGCGCGAGTGGCTTCCCGCACGCGCAGTCCATGGGCTTAGTCAAGCTGATCAAGTCCGTATCCAAAGTCGATGACAACACCGTCAAGTTCGAGCTCAACACGCCGAACGCGACCTTCGTGCCCATCCTGACCATGGGATTTGCATCGATCTATTCGGCCGAATACGCCGACCAGTTGCTCAAGGCGGGCAAGGAAACCGACCTGAACGCGAAACCGATCGGCACCGGTCCGTTCGTGCTGAAGAGCTATACGAAAGACGCCGTGATCCGTTACGACGTCAACCCGACATACTGGGGACCGAAGCCCAAGGTGGACCGGCTGATCTACGCCATCACGCCCGATGCCTCGGTGCGCGCGCAGAAGATCAAGGCGGGTGAATGCCAGATCGCGTTGTCGCCGAAGCCGCAGGACGTGCTCGACGCGAAGAAGGACAGTTCAATGAAAGTGGTCGAAACACCGGCCTTCATGACGGCGTTCGTCGCGTTGAACACGCAGAAGAAGCCGCTCGATAACCCCAAGGTGCGCCAGGCGTTGAACGTTGCGTTTGATCGTACGACCTACCTGAAGACCGTCTTCGAAAACACGGCCACGCCCGCTGTGAATCCGTATCCGCCGAACACATGGAGCTATGACAAGCAGATCACGGCGTATCCGTATTCAGTCAATCGCGCGAAGAAGCTGCTCGCCGATGCGGGCTTTCCGAATGGCTTCGACACTACCATCTGGGTGCGTCCGAATGGCAGCGTGCTGAATCCGAATCCGAAGGTAGGCGCCGAGTTGCTGCAAGCGGATCTGGCGAAGATCGGCGTGAAGGCGCAGGTGAAGGTGATTGAATGGGGCGAGCTGATCAAGGAAGCGAAGCAGGGTCAGCACGACATGTTGTTCATGGGCTGGGCCGGTGACAACGGTGACCCGGATAATTATCTGTCGCCGCTCTTCAGTTGCGCCGCGGTGCGTTCGGGCATCAACTTCGCGCGCTTCTGCGACCCGACGCTCGACCGGTTGATCGATGAAGGCAAGGCAACCGCCGATACAAGCCAGCGGACCAAGGCTTATACCGAAGCGCAGCAGATTATTCACGACCAGGCGCTGTGGATTCCGCTCGGTTATCCGACGGCAGCGGCGCTTACGCGCAGCAATGTCAGCGGGTATCGAGTGAGTCCGTTCGGACGACAGAACTTCTCGAACGTCGAGGTTCAATAGTCGCGGCTTTGGTTCATGCGGTAGTTCAAGTTCAAAGGAAGCCGGGCGCGCAAACGCCCGGCTTCTTTTTTACTTCGGCGCGACTTCAGTGAAAACGGATCACGCCGTCTTCGTCATGGGTACGCACGAGTTCGCCTTCCAGCCAGAGCAAGTGCAAATGCGCCAGCGCTTCGCCGAGCGCGAACGTCATCTGGTGTACATCGAGTGGGCGCTTGAACATGAGCGGCACAATGTCAGCGGCACTTTGCGGCTTGAGCGCGCAGGCCTCGCGCACTTCCTGCAAACGCGCCGCGTGATGATCCCGAAGCTGCCCGATGCGCGTATGCATGCCGCGAAACGGCTTGCCATGCGAAGGGAGCACGAGGGTATCGGCGGGAAGGGACTCGTAGCGGCCCAGCGAACCCAGGAACAGCGCGAGCGGATTCCCCTCCGGTTCAATAGCGAACACCGAGACGTTGGTCGAGATGCGCGGCAGCACCATATCGCCGGAAATCAGCACCTTTGTCTGAGCGCAGAAGAACGCGCAATGTTCAGGGGAATGACCAAACCCTGTCACCACTTCCCAATCACGGCCACCTATCTTGACCTTATCGCCATCGCGCAGACGACGATAAACCGACGGAATGGACGGCACGAGCTTCGGGTAATACGTATCGCGCTTGCGCAGCGCTTCAAGCGACGCCGGGTCCGTCATCCCGTGCCGCGCAAAGTGCCGCGCCGCACGTTCGCCGCCCGCGTCGGAGCCGTCGCCCGCGGACATTACGCGGCCCATGGCGTACTCGCCAAGCGACATCCAGAGCCTGACCGGATCCCATCGTTTCTTCTCGCCGCCATTGCAGATCCAGTCCGCAAGGCCGAGGTGGTCCGGGTGGCAATGCGTGACGAGCACGCGCAACACAGGCAGGCCGTCGAGTAGCGTGTCGAACGTGCGCTCCCAGTTCGCCCGGATCGTTTCGTCTGAAATACCGCAATCGATAATGGTCCACCCCGCCACGCCGTCAATCTCGTCGCGCATGACCCACAGGTTGATGTGGTCGAGCGCGAACGGCAACGGCATGCGCACCCAGAACACGCCGGGCGTGACTTCCATCGAGTAGCCGCTTTCAGGAAGACGGTCTGCGAAAACGTAATCGAGTTGCTGTTCGAGCGGGTTCATGCGGGTCGGATCTCCGGGTTGTCAGTTGTTGCATTGCCGCCAAGTTGACGCTAACGTTAACCTGCATTTTAACGTCGGCTTCAGAAAAGCGCTGGGAACCTCGTAATTTCAATGACAGACACGCGTTACACAATCACCGACCTGGCCCGCGAATTCGAGATCACGCCGCGCGCGATTCGCTTCTATGAGAATCAGGGTTTGCTCGCGCCGGCGCGCGAAGGCACGAACGGCGTGCGTCGCGTATATTCGGCGCGCGACCGCACGCGGCTCAAGCTGACGCTGCGCGGCAAGCGGCTCGGGTTCACGTTGCTGGAGGTGAGCAGGCTGCTCGATCTCTACGATTCGCCGACCGGGACGGTCGCCCAGTTACACGCGTTCCTGGACACCATCGCGGCGCATCGCTCGGTGCTGGAGCGGCAACTGGACGACCTGAACGCAACGCTCGCCGAGCTCGCCGCGTATGAAGCGCAAGGGCGTGCGCTGCTTTCAGCGAACGCTGAAAAGCGCATGCGTAGGGCTGGAGCACCGGCCGCCAAGGAGAAAGGCGCGAAGGTGCCTTGAGCTACCAACGCGCAGGAACGGCGGCGGCCTAAGGAACCAAAACATCTGGCGATACAATATCGGCCGGATTCAAAGCCGGGTTTGAACACTTATAAATAACGTAAAGACGTAATCACTTAGCGCACTTAAACGCACGTCGGACGACACCACACAAAGTGCAGGGTCGATATGAATCACTTTCCCAAGTTACTGTCGTCGCAGATTGGCTTCGATGTCGCGGAAACGCTGCTCGAAGGCTTCGACCGTCACTATCGCGTGTTTCGCGATGCGGCCATCGCCGCGAAGGGGCTATTCGAGGCCGGCGACTGGCATGCGCTGCAGCGGCTCGCGCGCGAGCGCATCACGTCGTACGACGATCGGGTGGAAGAGTGCGTGATGCGCCTGGAAGACGAGTACGACGCGGAGAACATAGACGATGAAATCTGGCAGCAGATCAAGCTGCATTACATCGGCTTGCTGACGTCGCACCGGCAGCCCGAGTGCGCGGAGACGTTTTTCAACTCCGTGTGCTGCAAGATCCTGCATCGCTCGTACTTCAATAATGACTTCATTTTCGTGCGACCGGCTATTTCGACGGAGTACATCGAGAACGACGAACCCGCGGCCAAGCCGACTTATCGCGCGTATTACCCGAGTAAGGACGGGCTTGCCGCAACACTCGAACGGATCGTGACGAACTTTCAGCTCGAACCGCCGTTCGAGGATCTGCATCGCGACGTTCAGTGCCTGATGCAAGCCATTACCGAAGCCTTCGGCGAGTTCAAGGCTGCGCCTAATTTCCAGATTCACGTGCTGTCGTCGCTGTTCTTTCGCAACAAGGCGGCGTACATAGTGGGGCGGATCATCAACGCGGATCTGGTAGTGCCGTTCGCCGTGCCCGTGCGTCACGCGTTACCTGGGCTGCTTGCACTCGATACAGTCCTGTTGCAGCGAGAGCAACTGCTGATCATCTTCAGCTTCGCGCACTCCTATTTCCTCGTGGATATGGAAGTGCCATCGGCGTATGTGCAGTTCCTGCGCTCGATCATGCCGGGCAAACCGAAGGCGGAAATCTATACGTCGGTGGGCTTGCAGAAGCAGGGCAAGAACCTGTTTTATCGCGACTTGCTGCATCACCTGTCGCATTCCAGCGATAAATTCGTCATCGCGCCGGGCATCAAGGGACTTGTGATGCTGGTGTTCACGCTGCCGTCGTTTCCGTACGTGTTCAAGCTGATCAAGGACACCTTCCCGCCGCCGAAGGAAACCACGCGCAAGAAGGTTCAGGACAAGTATCAGCTCGTCAAACGCCACGACCGGCTGGGACGCATGGCCGATACGCTCGAGTATTCCAGCGTCGCGTTACCGCTGTCGCGCCTCGACGATGCGCTGCTGAAAGAGCTCGCCAAAGAAGTCCCTTCAATGATCGAATACGAAGGCGATAACCTGGTGATCAGGCACTTGTACATCGAGCGCCGCATGACGCCGCTGAACCTGTATTTGCAGAACGGCACGCCTTCGGAAATCGAGCACGGCATCAAGGAATATGGCAACGCGATCAAGGAATTGATCCAGGCCAACATCTTCCCCGGCGACATGCTCTATAAGAATTTCGGCGTCACGCGCCACGGCCGCGTGGTGTTCTATGACTATGACGAGATCGAGTATCTGACCGACTGCAACGTGCGCAAACTGCCGCAAGCGCGCAACGAGGAAGACGAGATGTCGGGCGAGCCGTGGTACACCGTCGGGCCGCATGACATCTTCCCCGAAACCTATGACACATTCCTGCTCGGCGACCCGCGCGTGCGCAACGTGTTCATGAAACATCACCCCGATTTCTTCGACCCCGCTCTCTGGCAAAAGCACAAGGAACAGATCCTTAACGGCGAGCTCGCCGACTTCTTCCCGTACGAACGCAGTATCCGTTTTTGCGTTCGTTATCCTGAGCGTTTTCTGGACGGCGCACCTGCAGCACGCGCCGCATAAAACCTATCCGAACTGAATGCCATGTCCAACATCGACAACCCTGAAAGCCACGACAACAACCCGCTCTCGCACCTATTCGATAACAACCTGAAGTGGGTCGATCGCAAGCTCTCGGAAGACGCTGAATATTTCTCCCGCCTCGCGGATCAGCAAGCGCCGGAGTATCTGTGGATCGGATGCTCGGACTCGCGCGTGCCGGCCAACCAGATTATTGGCTTGCCGCCGGGTGAGGTGTTCGTGCACAGGAACATCGCGAACGTGGTCGTTCACTCGGACCTCAACTGCTTGTCCGTGATCCAGTTCGCCGTCGACCTGCTGAAGGTCAAGCACATCATGGTGGTCGGGCACTACGGCTGTTCCGGCGTGGGCGCGGCGCTCCTGGGCCGGCGCGTGGGCCTGGCCGATAACTGGCTGCGGCACGTGGAAGACGTGCGCGACAAACACGCCGCGCTGCTCGAAGAATGGCCGATGGGCGTCGCGCGCAATCGTCGGCTGGTGGAGCTGAACACGATCGAACAGACAATGAACGTGTGCCATACGACCATCCTGCGCGATGCGTGGGCACGTGGTCAGGAGATCACGGTGCACGGCTGGACCTACGGCGTGCATGACGGCCGCGTGCGCAACATGGGCATGATGATCAGCGGGTCGGAAGAAGTTGAACCGACCTATCGGCAATGCATCGCTTCGCTGGCGCGCGGTGGCGCGCATTCATCGGACAACGATGTGCTCGCCTCCGATGCCGCTCGTCTCGGCGATATCCCCGCTATTGTGAAAGGTGTGATCAAGGAGCTGAAACATGACTGATTTCGTAACTGATCCGGTGGTGATCGTGTCGGCAGTACGCACGCCGATGGCCGCTTTTCAAGGCGACTTCGCCACGGTGACAGCGCCGCAACTCGGCTCGGTGGCAATCCGCGCCGCGGTTGAACGCGCCGGGCTGAAGCCCGAGCAGATCGAAGAAGCCGTGATGGGCTGCGTGCTGCCCGCCGGACTCGGCCAGGCGCCCGCGCGGCAAGCCGCGCTTGGCGCAGGCCTGCCGCTATCCGTTGGCAGCACCACGGTCAACAAGATGTGCGGCTCGGGTATGCGCGCCGCCATGTTCGCGCACGACATGCTGCTGGCCGGATCGGCGGACGTGATTGTCGCGGGCGGGATGGAGAGCATGACCAACGCGCCGTATTTGCTGCCGAAGGCGCGTGGCGGCATGCGCATGGGCCACGGTCAGGTGCTCGATCATATGTTCCTCGATGGCCTTGAAGACGCGTATGAAAAAGGCCGGCTGATGGGTGCGTTCGCGGAGCAATGCGCCGGGTCGTACAAGTTTTCGCGGGAAGCGCAGGACGCGTTTGCGGTGGAGTCGCTGCGCCGTGCGAAGCGGGCGAATGAGGACGGTTCGTTCGATTGGGAAATTGCACCGGTCACCGTGGCGGGTCGCAAGGGCGATACCGTTATTGACCACGACGAACAGCCGTTCAAGGCGAATATCGACAAGATTTCTACGCTCAAACCCGCGTTCGCGAAAGACGGCACGGTGACGGCTGCCAATGCATCGTCTATCTCCGATGGCGCCGCCGCACTCGTCATGATGCGGGCATCCACAGCAAAGCGGCTCGGTGTCACGCCGCTCGCGCGGGTCGTCGGGCACAGTACCTTCGCGCAGGAACCAGCGTTGTTCACGACCGCGCCTGTCGGTGCGATCCGCAAGCTGCTCGATAAGAACGGCTGGCGTGCAAACGAAGTCGATTTGTTCGAGATCAACGAAGCGTTTGCCGTCGTCGCGATGGCCGCCATGCGGGAACACGATTTGCCGCACGACAAGGTCAACGTCAACGGCGGCGCTTGCGCGCTGGGACATCCGATTGGTGCATCGGGCGCGCGGATTCTCGTGACCTTGATCGGCGCGTTGCGTCAGCGCGGATTGAAACGCGGCGTGGCGAGCTTGTGTATCGGCGGAGGGGAAGCGACGGCGATGGGGATTGAGCTGGTTTAGAGCATCGTGCAGGGGAACACTATGAAAACTGTATTGATCGTGGGTGCATCGCGCGGGCTCGGCCACGAATTCGCGCGAGGATATTGTCGCGACGGCTGGCGCGTGCTCGCCACCGCTCGCGGCGAAGCGTCGTTGAAAGCACTCGAAGCCATGGGCGCAAAAACCTTCCCGGTCGACACGACGCAAGCCGAACAGATCGCGGCACTCGGCTGGCAACTCGATGGCGAGAAACTGGATGTAGCGATCATCGTGTCGGGTGTATATGGTCCACGCACCGAACATGTGGAAACCGTGCTGTCGGAAGATTTCGATCACGTCATGCACACCAACGTCCGTGGCCCGATGCAACTGCTGCCCCTCCTCCTGCCGCTCACCGACGCCGCGCATGGCGTGCTCGCTGTGCTGTCGAGCAAGATGGGCGGTATCGCGGAGATGAACGGGACTGCGGGCTGGCTGTATCGTGCGAGCAAAGCCGCGGTGAATGCGGCGTTGAAGGCGGCGTCGCTGGAAGCGCGCGGCTCGACGTGCATCGCGTTGCATCCTGGCTGGGTGCGCACCGAGATGGGCGGCTCGTCGGCGGCTATCGAACCGGCGCACAGCATTTCCGGAATGCGCGCGGTGATCGCAGCGGCCGCCGCGAATCCCAAAAAATTCAACGGCTCATTCGTGCAGTACGACGGTACGCCGCTCACGTGGTGAGTGCCGTAGATTAGTACGGTTTCCGAAGTGAGTGCTTCAATCAAACGAAAAGGACACGAAGTGGCGTATCAAGTACATGGCGTGGCGTCGTCGGGGAATTGCTACAAGGTCCGGCTTGCACTCGAGCAACTGAACCGGCCGTATGTCTGGCATGAAGTAGACATGATGAACGGCGCCACGCGCACCGAGGCGTTTCGTCAGTTGAATCCAAACGGCAAGGTGCCGGTGCTGCAGATCGACGAGCACACGTGCCTGTTCGAGTCGGACGCGATCCTGTTTTACCTCGCCGAAGGCACGCCGCTGCTGCCCACGGACCGTCTTTCGCGGGCGCGCGTGCTGCAATGGATGTTTTTCGAGCAATACAGTCACGAGCCCAATGTCGCGGTTGCGCGCTTCATTCTTCAGTTCGTCAAACACCCTGACGATCCTCGTCTGCCCGAGAAAACCGCTGGTTCATATCGCGCGCTGGACGTGATGGAGACGCACCTCGCGACGCGGACGTATTTCGTCGATGAGCAATACACCATCGCGGATATTGCGCTCTACGCGTACACCCATGTCGCCGATGAAGCCAACCTCGATCTCGGCCGGTATCCGGCCATTCGCGCCTGGCTTGCGCGTGTGAAGGCGCAGCCGCGGCACATCGAGATGCCAGGCGTCGAGGTATGAAGGGTATGAAGGAAGCCGTGGAATGCCCTTGCGGCGGCGCATTACCGGAAGGGAACAGCGCTGTTAAAAAACGCCCGCCTCAATATGCCGAATGTTGCGGACGCTTCATAGAAGGCCGTGCACCGGCGGGCAACGCAATGGAACTGATGCGCTCACGCTACACCGCCTACGTGCTCGGCAACACGGCGTATCTGCGCGCGACCTGGGCCGATGTCACCTGCCCTCGCGACCTGGAAACCTCTGCGGATGCCGCCACCCGCTGGCTTGGCTTGCAGATAAAACGCCACACGCCGGTTGACACCGATCACGCCGAGGTCGAATTTGTCGCGCGCTACAAGCTTGGTGGCCGCGCATTCCGGCTGCATGAGACGAGCCGCTTCGAACGCGATGCCGCCGGCCTGTGGCGTTATGTTGACGGTGATGTTCGCGATTGAAACGTCGTAGCGACCATTCTCGCTGCATCGCGGCAATAATTTCCTTAACGTCTGCTTTCGCCCCAAAATTAGTGTGCCGCACGGGTACTTTCTAATTGCGCCTAATCATTTTGTCCGGGTACTCTCGCTTTTAGCCAGTCGCTGGCGAATGATATTAAGTTACTGTTTCATAAGCTAAATATCTGTCAGCACGCCGGTGTTGCATATTGAAGCCCATTGTCTTGTCTATTCGGGACATGACTTGACGATCCGACCAACAATACTGAGAGAGACAGTACGAACGTCCGGATCGATGGATTGTGACAATAAGCTGACTCGTGCTTTCGGAAAGTAGCCGGGTCGAGAAGCGGGTGGAGTTTCGGGGATGGCATTTAGGCAAGTGTTGTCAGGTTGTGTAAAGGTGTGCGCCGTGTTTGCGCTCGCGGCGGTGTCCGCCTCGGTGCTTGCAGAGCCGTTCCTGGGTGAGCAGCAGTATGCGAAGCTCGAGGCACCCGCCTTCGGCACGGTGCCGCAGTCGTTCGACCCCTCGCTTCCCGTTGTTGAGGCAAACCTCAACGAGTCCGTCATTCAAGTGCCTTCAGGCGATGTCTCGCTTGAAACCACCATCTTCAAACCTGATGGCCCGGGTCCGTTCCCGATGGTCGTCTTCAATCACGGCAAGCTCCCCGGCAATGCGCATGACCAGCCGCGCGCGCGTCCGATCGCGTTTGCGCGCGAGTTCGTGCGTCATGGTTATGTGGTTGTCGTGCCGAATCGCCGTGGCTTTGCGGAATCGGGCGGGGAATACACCGGCAACGGTTGCGACGTCGAAGCCAATGGCTTCACGCAGGCGCGCGACGTGGCAGCTACGGTGGCTTACATGGAAAAACAACCGTTTGTCGATAGCCAGCACGTGGTGGTGGCAGGCGCTTCGCACGGCGGGCTGGTGACCATGGCATATGGCGCCCACGATGCGGGTGAGGCGAAGGGCGTGCGTGGCCTGATCAATTTCTCCGGTGGCCTGCGTCAGGATGAGTGTCCTGGCTGGCAGAAAAACCTGACGAGCGCGTTTGGCGAATACGGTGAGCATGTGAAGCTGCCGTCGTTGTGGATGTACGGGACCAACGATTCCGTGTGGCCGGGCAACTTGCCTGAGGAAATGTTTGCGTCGTATAGCGCGCACGGCGCGCAGGCCGACATGGTCAATTTCGGCGCGTATAAGAACGACGCGCATCGGCTGGTTGGGGACCGTGACGGTGTGGCGATCTGGTGGCCGCGCGTGAAGACGTTCCTCGAAAATGTTGGCATGCCGACGGATCGGCAATATCAGGTTTCGGATCCGCAAGCACCCACGCCGACGGGTTATGCAACCGTGGACGCAGTGACTGCAGTGCCGTTCCTCGATGAACGCGGCCGCGAGGGTTACGAGAATTTTCTGCATCAGTATTCGAGCCGCGCGTTCGCGGTGTCAGACTCGGGTGCGTGGTCGTGGGCGGAAGGGGGTGACGACCCCATGGCGGTGGCGTTGAACGGGTGCCAGAAGCAAAGCAGCGATCCGTGCCGGTTGTATGCCGTTGATAACGCCGTGGTCTGGAATGATCGGAATGTCGCGCAGACGCAGACAGCGTCAAGATAGGTGCCTTTGCCCGGTCTATGCCGGGTTGCTGCTTTCTGAGTTAGCAGTCCGCCTGAGTCAGCTATTCTTTTTTCGCTATTAGCCACTACGCCTGGAATTCGTGCTGTTCCCCAGTGTCCCCTGTATGCCTTACAGTTCCGCGAAGCTTACAATTGCTACGCCGGATCAGAAAAGGTGACTCGCTGCCGTCCGTGCCGGCCGTCGTGCAAGCGGGAAGCCGCCGCCAAGACTGGCGATATGCCAACGGTCGATGCGTTCCACGTGTATCGCGAAAGCAAAAAACGGCATCGGCGAGAACGGTCGTAAAGCCGTCCGTATGTCGGTCAGTAGTTTCCTGAAATCCGCGAATGCGGCGCGAAGAAGTGGCGCGCGAATTTTTCGCCGAGTAGGTCGAAGAAAATGACCGACACGAGCCGTCCATCCATAACCGAAAATTGGCAGCGGTCGCCGGATGTTCGCGCGTACGGTCGCGAAATGCATCAAAATCCTGAAGCAGAAATCTGACGGTTCACCTCGGATAAGTGATGACCGCCACTTGTACGAAATGCCGCGTCTACGGCTGAACGCTGATAGCGACGCACTCCACCAACGCGTTAACACCGACCGCCGACGATACGCTGACGATCCAGTTGGGTTGCATTGCACGATGCAGGCGCTTGCAGCTACTAAGCTTCACAAGCGCATCGTCATAAGCCTGTGTGCCATCCTCAAGGATCGCAATGTCGCCCACGATGTTAGTGATGCCGAAGTTTTCAATGGAACATCGAGTTGCGGTCTGGAAAGTGATGGTTGTTCGAACGCTATCCAGTGACAAGCCAAGCGTCAGGTCGCGGCCTTGCGCCGCCATGATGTCGATGTGCCAGTGCCGAAAATTACCGTGTGCCTTCAGTCCGTCCGTGGGGTTGGTTGCTGGCCGCGGCGGTGTCGCGGGCATGGTTGGCGGGACCGGTGGCGTCCAATCCATCGGCGTGGCCGTCACAATCT
This sequence comes from Caballeronia sp. SBC1, assembly GCF_011493005.1. Taxonomy (NCBI): domain Bacteria; kingdom Pseudomonadati; phylum Pseudomonadota; class Betaproteobacteria; order Burkholderiales; family Burkholderiaceae; genus Caballeronia; species Caballeronia sp. SBC1. The sequence goes on along the minus strand of NZ_CP049156.1, from coordinate 182,361 downwards.
CCAAGCGGTCGCGAAGGCTCTGACGGCCTCCAACCAGACTCATGAACGCCATGCCGCCGAGCAAGCGTGCGTCCTCGTTGGTAATCGGCGCTCCCGGCGCGGGGGACGGCAGTGCGTCAATGGGCGCACGATCGAGAAATGGCTCAACGGTCGAACGCCGTAGCCATGAGTATTTGAAAGCGTCGCTCTCGTCGTCATAGAACGTGATGAATACTTTGTCGTTGGCAGCCATTAATATCCCAAGCAAGTACGGTAGTTTTCGGACGCGCGTGAACTGCACAGCGTGTAGGTTCGGGGGTCGCCGCCATACATCGCTTTGGCGACGTTGCACATTTCCATGTCCTGCTCATAGTCTGCGAAGCACTGTGCATCGCGGCCCGAGCGCATTGCCATCGAAAGCACGCCGTCGGATGGTGCGCTAGAAAAATACTCGAATGGCGCTGCTCCGCTCAACGGAGTCGATGCCTCGCCGATTGCCGTCACATCGCCTAAATCTACGGCGTCGGTCAAACGCGAGCCTTGGTTAAACACGCCGACAATTGCAGCGGCGACGTTCAATCGCGTACGCGTCAGGTTACTCCCCCGAAGCGTCGGCAACGCTGTCGCTACGGCGTCGCCGAAGTCGTTTGTCCAACTCTCAAGCTGGCTGTGCCAGCCGTCGAAGTCAAAGGGCGCGACCGGTAACAAACTGTAGTACGTGTATGGAGGGTCAAAGGGCTTCGTCTCCCACGATCTTGGCGCAGCGAGCCGGGGTGGTTGGACGAAACCATTGTCTGCGCTCATGGGTTCTGCCCGGACCACCCGGACCTCGCCTTGCATAACCTTATCGCGCAAATATTCAAGGATGCTCAGGCGACCGATGCAGCTAAAATCCGAAAACTTCGATCGAAGCCAAGTTTCGATGTTTTGGACGAGTTCGAAGTCATGCTCCCACTCGTATAAGGTCGCATTTTCGAACAAGGCTGTCCCAGAGTCTGGAGCGTTACCGTGGATGTCGTCGGCGGAATACAAGGCATAAGAGGTGCCCTGAATAGCAACTAATTTTGTCGTCATCCTGATTATTTTTTATCGTAACGACACAACGGTAACGCATTCCTGATGGAGCGCATCTCAAAAACAGAGTCACGGTCGCTTTCCGCCGTACCGGGCGCCCTTCGTCGCGGCATCTTGAACTTCAGAGTTATGCGCAGTCTTCGATAGGTCGCCTTGTCCACTCCACACCCCTGGCAGTTGACCGTGAATTATCGAAGAGATCTCGCTGTACCATGCGTCCAACGCTGTCACCAAGCCTATTTGCTGTTGTAAAGCCGGGCACTCAATCGTATGTGTTTTATGAAAATCTAAAACGTCGTTCTTCGACATGTAAAACTTTGGATTGTGGGTCAAAGATACCGACACGCTTCGCCACCAGTGACTGAACCTACCCAAGGATCACCCCGCACTATCCGCGGACAACCAACCTCCAAATAAGTACCCGCGGCGCAACCACGCCCTATGAGCCCCCCTGCATGTAAACGAAAAACCTTTGGCCCCGCGCCAGCGGGAAATAGCCCCCGAACCCCACCAAGACCCTCCACGATAAGCGAAGTTAGCCACATCACCGCGCGGCCCCCTCTCGCGCCTCACGCGCCGCCCGGCGCCCCCGCCCTCCCAAAATCGAATCCCTCGACGAATTTAGGGATAATTGGCGCTAAGCGAAACACCCAGTCGCACACATCGAGAAACCCCCATGACCGATGCAATGAACCTGCAGCGCCTGAAAGTCACCGTCGACGGCTACGTAGCTCACGTCACGCTCGATCGCCCCGACGTCCGCAATGCCTTCGACGAAGCCACTATCGTCGAATTGACCGCCGCTTTCCGCGCGCTCGCCGACGATGCGTCCATCCGCGTCATCATCCTCAGCGCAAACGGCCCGGCATTCTGTGCCGGCGCCGACCTCAACTGGATGAAACGCATGGCCGCCTACTCGGACGCGGAAAATCGCGCCGATGCGCTCGGCCTCGCCACCATGCTCAACACCCTCTACGCCTGCAAGAAACCCGTGATCGCAAAGGTCCAGGGGGACGCGTACGCAGGCGGCATGGGCCTTGTAGCCGTCGCGGATATAGCAATCAGCGCGGAATCGGCGCACTTCTGCTTATCGGAAGCCAAGCTCGGGCTGATGCCCGCAACCATCGCGCCCTACGTGATCCGGGCAATAGGCGCGCGCGCATCGCACCGATACTTCGTCACCGCCGAACGTTTCGATGCCGCCGAAGCACTGCGTATCGGCCTCGTGCATCAGGTCGTTGCGGCAGACGCGCTGGATGCCACCGTCAATGCAATCGCGGCCGCGATCGTCGCCAATAGCCCGAATGCCGTGCGCGAGTGCAAACAACTCGTGGTCGATCTGGCAGACAAACCAATCGATGAAACGCTGATCTCGGACACCGCCGACCGTATCGCACGAATTCGCGCCTCGGACGAAGGCCGCGAAGGCGTGCGCAGTTTTCTGGAAAAGAGCAAGCCGTCGTGGCTTGCCTGAATGTGATCGGAAGCGTCGCATGAGTGCTTGCCTGAGCGCATGATTGGCCGCTCCCCTGGAGTCGTTTTGAACCTGAACAACCAGCCAAAGTCTGCACCCGATGACTGGGTCGCACGCTCGCTACGCGCCGTATGGCACCCGTGTACGCAAATGAAACATCACGAGCGCACACCGCTCGTGCCCATCGCTCGCGGCAAGGGCGCGTGGCTCTACGATCACGACGGGCATCGATATCTCGATGCCATCAGCTCGTGGTGGGTCAACCTCTTCGGCCACGCGAATCCTCATATCAATGCCGCGCTGAAAGATCAGCTCGACACGCTTGAACACGCAATGCTCGCCGGTTGCACGCACGAACCCGCCGTCCTGCTCGCCGAGCGTCTGCACGCCCTGACGCAGCACACGCTGGGCCATGCGTTCTTCGCTTCTGACGGCGCGTCGGCAGTCGAAATCGCGTTGAAAATGAGCTTCCACTTCTGGCGCAACAGCGGCCGCGCGGAGAAGCGCGAATTCGTGTGCCTCGCGAACAGCTATCACGGCGAGACCATCGGCGCGCTTGGCGTAACCGACGTCGCATTGTTCAAGGACGCCTACGATCCGTTGATTCGCCACGCGCACGTGGTGACATCGCCAGATGCTCGTCAAGCCCGCGAAGGCGAGACGGCGCGTGATGTGGCCGAACGCGCGCTCGCAGACATGAAAACGCTGTTCGATGCCAAAGCCCCGCAACTTGCAGCCGTGATCGTGGAGCCGCTCGTACAATGCGCGGCCGGCATGGCGATGCACGATCCCTCGTATTTGAAGGGCCTGCGTGCATTGTGCGATGACTACGGCGTGCATCTCATCGCCGATGAAATTGCTGTCGGCTGTGGTCGCAGCGGCACGTTCTTCGCGTGCGAACAGGCTGAGATCTGGCCGGATTTCCTGTGTTTATCGAAGGGAATCAGCGGCGGGTATTTGCCGCTATCCATCGTGCTGACACGCGATGAAATCTACGCCGCGTTCTACGATGACGACATGACGCGCGGCTTCTTGCACTCGCATTCGTACACGGGCAACCCGCTTGCATGCCGCGCCGCTTTGGCGACGCTCGACCTGTTCGAAAGCGCCAACGTGCTTGAAGAAAACCGCCGTAAATCGTCGGTGTTGCGCGCTGCGTTGAGCCCGCTTCAAGATCATCTTCATGTGAGGAACCTGCGCGAACGCGGCACCATCTTCGCCTTCGACGCCGTCATTGAAGATCCCACCCAGGCTCGCTCATTCTCCCGGCGTTTCTTCGAAAACGCCTTGAAACACGAGCTATTGTTGCGACCCATAGGCAAGACCGTCTATCTGATGCCGCCGTACATTCTCAGCGACGACGAACTCGCGCTGCTCGCCGAACGCACCCGCACCGTCTTCGACGCCACGTTATCGGAGGCCGTATGAGCAATACATCGCCCGCTCTTTTCGAGTCCCTGAAACAAGGTCTCGCCGATATCGAGCGCAACGGTTTGCGTCGTCGCCGACGCATTGCCGACAGCGCCTGCGCCGCTCACATGACGGTGGACGGACGCGAGATCATCGGCTTTGCGAGCAACGATTATCTCGGGCTCGCAGCGCACGAAAGCTTGCGCGAAGCACTCGCGGAAGGCGCACGAAAATATGGCGCGGGGAGCGGCGGATCGCATTTGCTCGGCGGCCATTCGCGCGCGCATGCGAAGCTTGAAGACGATCTCGCAGCGTTTTCCGGCGGTTTCGTCGACCAGGCGCGAGCGCTGTATTTCAGCACCGGCTACATGGCGAATCTCGCGACGCTGACTACGCTCGGCGCGTTGGGCGCGTCAGGTGGCCGCGACACGCTGATGTTCTGCGATGCGTTGAACCATGCATCGCTAATCGATGGCGCTCGTTTGTCGCGTGCGCAAATTCGCATCTATCCTCATGCCGACGCGCAAGCGCTCGACGCCATGCTCGAGGCATCGGCGAATGAGGGCGGCACGAAGATCATCGTTACGGATTCCGTCTTCAGCATGGACGGCGATATCGCCCCGCTCGCACGGTTGCTCGAGTTGGCGGAGCGGCATGGCGCATGGCTGGTGGTAGACGATGCGCACGGCTTCGGCGTGCTCGGTCCGCAAGGCCGCGGTGCGTTGGCTGAGGCTGCGTTGCGCTCGCCGCATCTCGTGTACGTTGGCACGTTGGGCAAGGCAGCAGGCGTGTCCGGCGCGTTCGTGATCGCGCATGAGACGGTGATCGAATGGTTCGTGCAGCGCGCGCGGCCGTATATCTTTACGACGGCATCGGGGCCGGCCGTGGCGCATGCGGTATCGGCCAGTTTAGAGATTATCGGTGGACAGGAAGGCGATGAACGGCGCGCGCATCTGGCTACGCTGATCGACAGTACGCGCGCCATTTTGAAGCGCACGCGATGGTCGCCCGTGGATTCGCATACGGCAGTTCAACCGTTGATTATCGGCGGCAATGAAGAGACGCTGAAGCTCGCTGCAGCCCTCGATGAATACCACATGTGGGTGCCAGCAATCCGGCCGCCGACGGTTCCGGCGGGGACGTCGCGCCTGCGCATTTCGCTTTCGGCGGCGCATAGTCACGACGACCTCGCGAAGCTCGACGATGCACTGCAAACCTTGAGCAATCGATCATGACCGCGCCACTCTCACTCTTCGTCACCGGCACCGATACCGAGATCGGCAAGACACTGGTATCCGCTGCGTTACTGCACGGCTTTGCCGCCCTCGGCTTGCGTGCCGCCGCGATGAAACCCATCGCGGCAGGAGCGTTCGAACGCGATGGCGAGTGGCACAACGAAGACGCCGATCAACTCGATGCCGCCGCGAACGTTGCGCTGCCGCCATTGATACGCACGCCGTTCCTGCTGAAGGAAGCCGCCGCGCCGCACATTGCGGCAGCCCGCGAGAACGTGTCGCTAGATATTGCGCGGATCGTGGAAGCGCACAAGTTCGCCGTGCAACAAGCGGACGTGGTCGTGGTGGAAGGCGTGGGCGGATTCCGCGTGCCGCTCACCGATGTCCACGATACCGCCGACCTCGCCTTCGCGTTGAACCTGCCGGTCGTGCTCGTGGTCGGCATGCGGCTTGGCTGCATCAGCCACGCGTTGCTGAGCGCTGAGGCTATAGCAGCACGGGGACTGCATCTGGTGGGCTGGGTGGCTAACCAGATCGATCCCGCCATGCTGTTTCCTGCTGAGAACATCGAAGCAATCCGGTTGCGGCTGGACAGTCAATTCAACGCGCCCCTCCTCGGCACAATTCCCCGCCTTACGCCGCCGGACGCTCGCGCGGCTATGGCTTATCTAGATACCTCCCTGCTGCTGGACACGCTTCGTTCAGCCGGCGCGGGCCAGTAAATTATCGTTATCTGCAAAACGAAAAGGATCCTCACATGACGCAAGTGCAATCTACTGACAACGCGACTCAACCCGCCGCTCAACCCGCTGCACCGCAAACGCTGGCGCGCTGGCGCGTGGCGGATATCGTCGCGCTGTACGACCTGCCGTTCAACGACTTGATGTTTCGTGCGCAGGCCGTGCATCGCGAACACTTCGATGCCAACACGGTCCAGCTCTCCACGCTGCTGTCGATCAAGACCGGCGGTTGCCCGGAAGATTGCGCGTATTGCCCGCAGTCGTCGCATCACGACACGGGGTTGAAGGCCGACAAGCTGATGGCCGTCGATGAAGTTTTGAAGGCCGCCGAAATCGCCAAGGCGAACGGCGCGACGCGTTTCTGCATGGGCGCGGCGTGGCGCAATCCGAAGGACCAGCATCTGGAACCGATCGCCGACATGATTCGCGGCGTGAAGGCCATGGGCCTGGAAACCTGCGTGACGCTCGGCATGCTGGAAGCGCATCAGGCGACACGTCTGCGCGATGCCGGGCTGGATTACTACAACCACAACCTCGATACATCGCCAGAGTTCTACGGGCAGATCATCTCGACGCGTACGTACCAGGATCGTCTGGATACGCTCGAACACGTCCGCGATGCAGGCATCAACGTATGTTGCGGCGGCATTGTTGGCATGGGCGAAACGCGGCGTGAACGGGCTGGGCTGATCACGCAGCTGGCGAACATGGAGCCGTATCCGGAATCGGTGCCTATCAACAATCTGGTGCAGGTGGAAGGCACACCGCTGACGGGTACGGCTCCGCTCGATCCGTTCGAATTCGTGCGCACGATCGCGGTTGCGCGCATCACGATGCCCAAGGCGATGGTGCGGTTATCGGCGGGACGCGAGCAGATGGATGAAGCGTTGCAGGCGCTGTGTTTCCTCGCCGGCGCGAACTCGATTTTCTACGGCGACCAGTTGCTGACAACGAGCAACCCGCAAGCTGAAGCCGACCGGAAATTGCTGGAGCGGTTGGGGATGCGCGCGGAAGCGTCGCAGCAGATGCAAGCGGCCGAGGCTTGCGAGGTTAAGTGCGGGCATGCGCAGGTACAGTGACGAGTTGGTGAAGTGGCAGCAAAAAGCCCCGATACTTCGGGGCTTTTGCATTTTCATCAGTCCAACTGTGGATTGCTGTTATGCAATTCCCAGAAACACGGCCATTGCACGATTCACACTTATCATGAGCTCTCCTTCGAGCCGCCCGAACACTTCACCGAGCTTTTCCCGCGGCATGGTGACTGCTTTGTCAACCATTACTTGTGACCGTTTAGACAGTTGATTGATTTCGTCAGGCTCGATAGCCACACGAAATAGCGGCGTGTCGCGCAACTCGCTCGTCAGCAACAGAACCGTTACTGAACCATGCTCTGAAAACAGATCCGATTGCACGATGAGAGCGGGGCGCGGTTTGCCGTAGTTACCTTGAACTGAAACGGTAACCAGGTCGCCGCGCCTCACTCCCAGCCCTTCGTGTCCATACTGGCTTCAATAAAATCGAGAATCTCAGTTTCCTGTGAGTCCTCGCGTAACAGCAAAGACTGACGGCGGCACTCCTCTGCAAAACCTTCGCGCCGCGTGTCAGGCACCCAAATTTGGACTGGGCGAAGCCCCGCTGCGCGCAACGCCGCGCGGCGCTTTCCTACTCGTTCAGCAACATTTTGCCTCATTACATCCTCCGTTACATGTAACGAGTTTAGCTCATTTCGGGAAAATCTCCAAGGTCGCGGTAGGGCGAACTTATCTCCCCTCAATTCTTATCCACAATCACCTGATCAAACGTGCCGCCATCGGAGAAATGGGTTTGCTGCGCCTTCTGCCAGTTGCCAAAAACCTGCTCCACCGTGAACGTCTTGATCGGCTTGAATTCGCTTGCGTGCTTCGCCAGCACCTCGGCGTTACGCGGGCGCAGATGATGCTGCGCGATGATTTCCTGCGCTGCCGGTGTCCACAAATACGTCAGGTACGCCTGCGCTTCCTTGCGCGTCCCGCGCTTGTCCACGACCTTGGCAACCACCGCGACCGGCGGCTCGGCTAACAAACTCACCGACGGATACACAGCGTCGAAATCCTTTCCGCTCGCGCCCGCATTCATCAACGCGACCTCGTTTTCGAACGTCACCAGCACATCGCCAATACCGCGTTGCGTGAAGGTCGTCGTCGCGCCGCGACCGCCCGTATCCAGCACCGGCACGTTCTTGAAGATGGCTTTCTCGAACGCTTGCGCTTGGCTGTCCGTTGCGCCTTGCTGCTTCTTGTAGCCCCACGCCGCCAGATACGCATAACGCCCGTTACCCGATGTCTTCGGATTCGCGATCACGACCTGCACGCCGGGACGCGCCAGGTCGCTCCAGTCCTTGATGTTCTTAGGGTTGCCATGGCGCACCAGAAACACCATGGTGGTCGTATACGGCACCGCGTTATTCGGCAGAAGCGTGCGCCAGTTGGCGGGTACGAGGCCGCCGCGCTCGACCAGCAAGTCGATGTCGTTCGGCTGGTTCATGGTCACCACGTCAGCCTGAAGACCCTGCATCACCGACAAAGCCTGCGCGCTCGACGCCCCATGCGACTGGCGCACGGAAAGTGTCTGGCCGGTCTTCTGCTTATAGTCGGCGATAAACGCGGTATCGATGTCCTTGTACAACTCGCGCGTGACGTCATACGAGACGTTGAGCAACGCCGTATCCGCGTGAGCGAACGTGCTGAACGTAGCGAAACTCAGCGCCGCGATCGCTGCCCAATGCTTCAAACCCGCCATACATCCCCCGATTCTTCGAATAGTGCAAACCGCTGCGAAGCGGCGATTCTATCGAAAAGCCGGCACTGGAATGCATCGGACAACTCATCCATAAGCCGCCTGTTCGAAGTGCCCGAAGCGGTCGAACACGTCGGGTTGCTCCGCGAAATGCGCCGGGGCTGCGCAATGAATCAAGGTATCGACGAAATATTTTGCGCGCGGCCACGGGCCGAACCCCGCCGCCGTGTTGATGTGCCCGGAATCGCCAAGGTTCACGAACGCGCTGCCAAGTTGACTCGCGAGGCGCATCGCCTGGTCGAAGGGCATCCACGGATCAGTCATGCTCGCGATCAGCACCGACGGCACCGCAAGTCGGCGCGGCTCGAACGCACCGGCGAACCGGAACTTGTCCGGGCTGGCGGGCGCGACAAACAGCACGCCGGCCACCGCGTTGCCGGTCAGCCCTTGTGCGATCGCGTGCGCAGCGGCAAGGCAACCGAAACTATGCGCGGCAAGAATGACGGGACCACGAACGCTCGCCACCGTATCCGCGACGGAGTGCGCCCACGCGTCCAGTCGAGGCGCGTCCCAGTCGTCCTGCTCGACGCGTCGTGATTTCGGCAACTGACGTTCCAGCCACGTTTGCCAATGCGCGCCCTCGCTGCCGTGCAAACCCGGCACGGTGACGAGCCGGGGCGGCCACGCGGACGTGCTGCATGAACTCATGTGAACCTCGCTGCCAGCTCGTAGCCGGCATGGTGAGGAACAATTCTGCTGCGTAAGCGCGTCGGCGCGAACCAAGTTTTCGTCATTTGGTTATCGGCGGCAATCGGGCGGAATCCGTGGCGTGGAGGTGGCGTAGTCCCCGGCGCTGCGCGTGTTAATCGACGAAACCGGCGAAACCACGGCGAAACCGTAAAATAGGCTTAATTTCGGACACAATTCAACGCTCAATCTGCGCGCCCTATCTCTGTGAACACGAGCCACCGATGAAGATCATTCTGTACGAACACCACACCGAAGCCTCGCTCTGGCTTGCCGATCTAACCCGCGCGCTTCCCGGCGCCGATGTCCGCCTGTGGCAACCCGGCGACACCGCCCCTGCCGACTACGCGGTCGTCTGGCGCGCGCCGCCGGAGTTGTTCGCGAACCGGCCGGATCTGAAGGCGGTGTTCAATCTGGGCGCGGGTGTTGATGCGATCCTTGAAATCGAACGCAAGCAGCCCGGCACACTGCCGCCAAACGCGCTGCTCGTGCGCCTGGAAGACAGCGGCATGGGCCACCAGATGGTCGAGTACGCAACCCACACGGTGCTGCGCTACCTGCGCCGTCTGGACGAATACGATGCGCTCCAGCGCGAACATCGCTGGCAAAAACTACCGCCCTACGCGCTGAAGGACTTCACGGTCGGCGTGCTGGGCATGGGCGTTCTCGGCGCGCGAGTCGCGCAGGCGCTGACGGCATTCGGCATGCCGGTGCGCGGTTTCAGCCGTACCAAGCGGGATGTGGAAGGCGTCAAGACTTTCGCCGGCGACGAACAGTTCGACACCTTCCTCGACGGCACAAGGGTGCTCATCAACCTGCTGCCACATACACCGGACACCGAAGGCATTCTGAACCGGCGCACGTTCGAACGGCTCGCACCGGGCGCGTATCTCGTCAACCTGGCGCGCGGCGGGCATCTGGTGGACGATGATTTGCTCCACGCCATGCAAACCGGCCAGATCGCCGCCGCAACACTCGATGTCTTTCACACCGAACCGTTGCCGGACAATCATCCGTTCTGGAACACGCCGCGCCTCACGATCACGCCGCATATCTCCGCCGAAACGCTGCGCGAGGAAAGCACGGAGCAGGTCGCGGGCAAGATCTTGGCGCTCACGCGCGGCGAGCCGATATCCGGCATAGTCGATGTGAAACGCGGGTATTAAGGGTTATCGAAGGCTTATCGAAATGTTATCGAGCCGCGAAGACAGACACGTATTCAAAGGAGACAGGCATGCTACCGGCCAAAGTAAAAATCGTCGAAGTGGGACCGCGCGACGGCCTGCAAAACGAGAAGGAATTCGTTGCAACTGAGGTCAAGATCGAACTGGTGAACCGGCTGGCAAACGCGGGTTTGCAGAACGTGGAATCGGCATCGTTCGTCTCGCCGAAATGGGTGCCGCAAATGGCCGACTGTGCGGCTGTGATGGCCGGCATCGAGCGGCGTCCGGGCACGATTTACTCGGCGCTCACGCCGAACCTGCGCGGCTTCGAAGCAGCGCTGGACGCGAAAGTCGATGAAATCGTCATCTTCGGTGCGGCCAGCGAAGCGTTCTCGCAGAAGAACATCAACTGCAGCATTGCGGAAAGCATCGCGCGCTTCGAACCCGTCGCGAAGGCGGCGAAAGAAGCGGGCTTGCGCGTGCGCGGCAGCATTTCGTGTGCGCTGGGTTGTCCATACCAAGGCGATGTGCCGGTCGAAGCCGTGGTCGATGTCGTGCAGCGCATGAAGGCGCTCGGCTGCGATGAAATCGATATTGCCGACACCATCGGCGTGGGCACTGCGGGCCGCACGCGCGACGTGATGGCGGCGGTATCGAAGGTGTTCCCGCGCGAACGCCTTTCCGGCCATTTCCACGATACCTACGGTCAGGCGGTGGCGAATATCTACGCGTCGCTGCAGGAAGGCATCGAGATTTTCCACGCCTCCGTGGCGGGACTCGGCGGTTGTCCGTACGCGAAAGGCGCGACCGGCAACGTCGCGACCGAGGACGTGATCTTTCTGCTGAATGGCCTTGGTATTCAAACCGGCGTTGATCTCGATCAACTCGTGGAAATCGGCGACTTCATTTCGCGTGCAATCGGCAAGCCGAGCGCGTCGCGAGTGGGACGTGCATTGCTCGCGAAAAAACGCGACGGTGTGGCGCCCTGCGTTTGATGATCGGCTTGTTACTTTGGATAAAAACACGATGAATGAAACACTCGACGCCTTGCCCGAATCTGCTCGCCGCGTGGCGATGCTGCTGCAGGAACGCGGACACGCCAGCCCCGTTGTAATGCTCGCCGAAACCGGGAAAACATCCGCTGAAGCAGCCGCTGGCCTTGGTTGCTCAGTCGCGCAAATCGCCAAATCGATCCTGTTTCGCCGCAAGAAAGACGATGCGCCGGTGCTCGTGATTGCCAGCGGCGTGAATCGTGTGGACGAGAAAAAAGTGGCCGAGCGCGTAGGCGAACTCGCCCGCGCGGACGCCAAGTTCGTCCGCGAGAAAACCGGCTACGCAATCGGCGGCGTGTGCCCGATCGGCCATGCCACCACGCCGCTGACGCTGATCGATGAAGACCTGCTCGCGCTCGACAGCCTCTGGGCTGCCGCCGGTCATCCGCACGCGGTGTTCAACCTGACGCCGGAGGAGCTGGTCGCGCTGACGGGCGCACCCATCGCCGATGTCGCATTGCGCGAGACTGCGTGATGACTGAGGCCGTCACATCGCCGTGTATCGATGTATGCCGGATGAATCCATCGACGGGGCTTTGCGACGGCTGTTTTCGTACGATCGATGAAATAGCGGGCTGGTCTTCCTTCAATGACACGCAACGGGCGATAGTTCTGACGCAAGCGGAAGCGCGGAAAAAAGGGCCGCGTGTGGTGCGCATCGGTGAGCGTGTCACCGCCACGCTGGCGTTGCCGCCCGACTCCATCAAGTCGTTCGCCACACTGGTGAACGATCAAAACCCGCTGCATCACGACGATGCCTATGCCGAAGCCAGCCGCTTCGGGTCGCTGATCGCATCGGGCACGCAACCCACGGCGCATTTGATGGCGATGCTCGCCACGCATTTTTCCGCCTACGCCCAGGCGCTCGGCCTTGAATTCGGCATCAAGCTCGTGCGCGCAGTCAAGGCGAACGACGTGCTCGCGATGAGCTGGCAAGTTACTGAAGCGCACTGGAAGCCGAGCTTGAACGGCGATCTCGTGAAGCTGGAAGGCCAGGCGCTGAACCAGGACGGCGAGATCATGGTCAAGGCGAGCGCGACCATTGTTGTGATGCCGAAGGGGTCAAACGCATGATCGCGTTACCGGCGTCCATGCGGGTGTTTGAGCGCGGCTGGCTGTCGTCGAATAACGTGTTCTTCATCGATAACGCCCGCACCGCGCTGGTCGATTCCGGCTACGCGACACACGCGCCACAGACGCTGGCGCTCGTTCGGCAAGCGCTTGGCAGTGAACGCACGCTCGATCTGATTGTGAACACGCATCTGCATTCGGACCATTGCGGCGGCAATGCGCTGCTGCAAGCGAACTTCGTCTGCGAGACGCTGATTCCGCAAACAGAGGCCGACGCCGTGCGTGAATGGGACGAAGAGAAACTCACGTTCCGCGCGACCGGGCAAACCTGCGAGCGTTTCGGTTTCACCGGAACAATTGCGCCGGGAGCGACGCTCCAACTGGGTGGCCTCGACTGGTCGGTGCTCGGCGCGCCCGGTCACGATCCGCATTCGCTGATGTTGTATTGCGCTGAAGAACGGCTGCTGGTCAGCGCCGACGCGCTGTGGGAAAACGGCTTCGGCGTGATCTTTCCGGAACTGGAAGGCGAGAGCGGCTTCGCGGAACAACGCGCGGTGCTCGAATTGATCGCAACACTGGACGTGCGGGCGGTGATTCCTGGCCATGGCGCGCCGTTCACGAATGTACTGAAGGCATTGGATATCGCTTTCTCGCGAATCGATTACCTGCGCGCCGATCCTGTGCGCAACGCGAAGAATGCGCTGAAGGTATTGATCGTGTTCAAGCTGATGGAGTTGCGCTCTATGCCGCTCAGCGACTTGTTGCTGCTCATAGATAAAGCCGGCGCCATGCGCGCCGCCGCTAACCTTCTCTCCGATGATCGGCAGCGGTTAGTGCGCAAGTATCTCTCCGAACTGGCAGCGAGCGGCGTGCTGAAGATGGAAGGCGATACGGTGAGCGTTGCCTGAACGCACGGGCATAACAAACAGACAAAAAGAAAGCCGCTTGTCAGCTATCGATTTGTCGTCGAACGGCCAAGCCCAAGCGGCGGAATTTTGTAGACGTGATCAGCGCCGAATGCATCGTAGCGCGCCTGTTTTTGAGACGCATCGGTGCTTTCCCTACAGAAAAATAACAGCCGCTTGAACGCACCGTGACGCGCACACGCTGCGCCCTTATGCCTCCTCGCTTGCCTCGAAAAACGCCAGCATTTCCGCGAGCAATTCATCGGGTACTTCTTCCGGAATATAGTGGCCGGAAGGCAACGCTCGGCCACTGACATCGCGTGCGACACGACGCCATTCGGCCAACGGCTCGAAGCATTGTTCGATCACACCTTCCTGCCCCCACAAGACCCGCAGTGGACACGCGACCCTGTTGCCGCACTCAATATCCGCTCGATCGTGCTCGAGATCGATGCTCGCCGACGCCCGATAGTCCTCGCACATCGCATGTACCGCGCCCGGCTGACGCAGCGCGTCGCGGTAAGCCTGCAAAGCGTGCGGGGCAAACGGCGCGAGACCCGCGTGGCGACTACCCATCACGCGCTCGACATACGCGTCCGGATGCGCGCCGATCAGCAATTCCGGCAACGGCTCAGGCTGGATCAGGAAGAACCAGTGAAAATAGGCGGTGGCGAAGGCGCGATCGGTGGCTTCGTACATGGCGAGCGTTGGCGCTATGTCGAGCAGCATCAGGCGGTCGACAGCCTGCGGAAAATCCAGCGCCATCCGGTGCGCCACCCGCGCGCCGCGATCATGCGCGCAGACCATGAAGCGCTCGAAACCGAAATTCCGCATGACCGCGACCTGATCGGCAGCCATCGCGCGTTTCGAATAGGGTGTGTGCTGCGCGTCGCTGGGCGGTTTCGCTGATGCGCCGTAACCGCGCAGATCGGTCGCGATCACGGTGAAATGCTGCGCCAGGACGGCAGCCAGCCGATGCCAGATCTCATGTGTCTGCGGGTGGCCGTGAAGCAGCAGAAGCGGCGGCCCGTTACCGCCCTTCATACCGAAGAGTTCGACGCCCGCGGCATTGAAGGTGAACGGCTCGTAGTCTTCGAACGGCATGGCGTGAATAATCGGCGTGGCGGGAAAAGCATTGTAGGCGTCCACGGCGATACTAAACTGCTTGCTGGCAGGCGCTTTCGTAGAAGCTGAAGACTTCTTCCAATGTCTTTGGTGATCGTGCATCGGAAGATTCGCCTATAATAGAACGACCGTTCGCATGACTTTGATTTGAAGGCATGCGCTTGAGCAACGCCAAAGTCCGGCGGCAATCGCCATGCGCGGTTACTGTGCAGTTGTTGTGGCCCCACGTCAGATGGACGCGCGCGCATCGCCGGCTTTCACATTCAATCAGGAGACTCGTGTCATGGCACTTCCCGCCGCTCTGCAACACCTTGCGCTACCCGTCATCGCCTCGCCGATGTTCATCGTCAGCTATCCCGAGCTCGTGCTCGCGCAATGCAAGGCGGGTATTGTCGGCTCGTTTCCTGCGCTGAATGCGCGGCCGGCCGAATTGCTCGACGAATGGCTCACGCAGATCGGCGAAGGAATCCAGGCGCACAAGGCGGCGAATCCGGGCGCGCCGGTCGGTCCGGTCGCGGTCAACCAGATCGTCCATCACTCGAACGCGCGGCTTGAGGCGGACGTGCGGGTGTGCGTGGAACATCGCGTGCCAATCTTCATCACGAGCCTGCGCGCGCCGGTCAAGGAGATGATCGACGCCGTGCACAGCTACGGCGGCATCGTGTTGCATGACGTTATCAACCTGCGGCACGCCGAGAAGGCGCTGGAAGCGGGCGTCGATGGCTTGATCCTCGTCGCGGCCGGCGCCGGCGGACATGCGGGCATGACCTCGCCGTTCGCGCTGGTAGGCGAAGTACGGCGTATTTTCGATGGTCCGATCGCATTGTCCGGGGCCATTGCCAACGGTGGTTCGATTCTCGCCGCGCAGGCCATGGGCGCAGATTTCGCGTATATCGGCACACGTTTTATTGCCACGCGCGAGGCGCATGCGCTGGAAGACTACAAGACTGCGATCGTGGGGTCGAAGGCGGCCGACATCATCTATACGAACCTATTTACCGGCGTACACGGCAACTACATTCGTCAGAGCATTCTCAATGCCGGACTCGATCCAGACGCGCTGCCAGCGTCGGATAAAGCAGCAATGAATTTCGGCGACTCGGCGATCAAAGCCAAAGCGTGGAAAGAAATCTGGGGCGCGGGACAAGGCGTCGGCCTGATGGACGACGTGCCGACAGTGGCGGAACTCGTGTCGCGGCTCAAGCACGAATACGACGATGCTAAAACGCGGCTAGGTATTTCGCGATAAAGCAGTCCGGTGAGAGCGGCGGGTTCGTGAATCTTTTCAGATCACTTGCTCGCTTGTCAGCTAAAACGCCGCCCTTGGCGTTCGTAAGGGCGGCGTTTTGCGTTGCCGGGAGCCAGCGCGCAACGCTCGCCCTCCTTGCCCCCTCGCTCAGAACTTCGTGCGAATACCGACGCCGTACGTATCGCCGCTCGACATGCTCGTGTACTTGTCGTTCAGGTATGCGGCATAAACGTCGGTGCGCTTCGAGAGAGGATAGTCGTAACCGACCGCCCAGCTCTTGTGCGTCTGGTCGAGGCCGCCATTGCTGCGCGAATACGCATACGAGGCCATCACCGTACCCACGCCAACCGGAACGGTCACGCCGCCCTGGCCCGTGTTCACGTGGAACGAACCCGGATCGATATCGTTATGCGTGTACATGTACTGCGCGAAGAACTTGACGAATTTCATGTCGTACGAAGCGCCCAACTGGCCGACGCTCTGGCTCTTGTAACCGGGCACGAACGACGACAGGTCACCCGGTGTTGCGCTGAAATTCACGTATTGATATACGCCGGTCGCCGCAAACGGGCCGTGGAAATACAGGAATTGCGCGCTGTATTTCTTCGCGCCGTTTTGTCCGGCCTCATTGCCGACGCCATACATCGCGCTACCCGACAAACCGCTGAAATCAGGTGTGGTGTACTGAACGGAATTGTTCCAACCCGAATCGCCGACAACACCCTGGTCCGTCGTGTACGTCGGATACGTGCTCTGGCCAAGGAACACGTGATACACCATTGGTGAGAACGTGTACGAATCACCAAACGGGTTAAACAAAATGGTCGATACAAAAAGCTGCGTGGTCAGCCGGCCAGCGGTGACCGTACCGTACGGCGACTCAACACCAACATACGAGTTGCGCGCAAAAAACGTATCGCCCTGGAAGCGGCCGTAGTTGCCGTTCTGCGCGCGAAAGAAGCTTTCCAACGCGAAGACCGCCTTATAACCGCCACCAAGATCTTCGCTGCCTTTGAAGCCCCAATACGACGTCGACATACCGCCGCCGCCCACGTTCCAGGCGTTGGCGCTGCCCGGGAATTTAGTGGCTCCCACCCATTCGTCAACCTGTCCGTACAACTGGACGCTCGATTGCGCATGGGCGGAACTGGCGGCAAGCAAGCCGAACATGCCGGCAGTAACGGTAGCCTTGGCCGCGGCCTTAAGCACGCGGTTCACGGGTCGCTTCATGGACTCTCCTGTCGTATTAACGTTAAAACGGGATTCGGCGAAGGACTTTGCCTCGCTTTATCGGACTGTTCTTATAAATGTCCGCTATGCATGCAGATGGCTTAGGGCGAGACCATCTTTACGGATCATTTTTCTGGACAAAAATAACTTTCCTTATGCTGTCTATAGCGGTTTGAATACATTGCGCGTGACGAACTTTTATCCCCCGATGTAACGCGATGCGAAAAGGATGCTCACAGGAAGAGCCGACCTGCAAGTCGATAGCCCGCGATGCTATATGCCACGGTGCACCGGGGCAATCTGCATTCCGGCAACAATAAAAATGCGATGAGAAACACCAGCCCGAAGCATTGTTAATGCGGCTAAATTTGAGAGGAATGGTTACGAGCTTCTGGCGATAAAACTGTGGCGGGATTACGTCATTGCGACGCTTGCCATAGACGGGACAATTGTTTTTTGTTTTGCACTCGCAAGCAAGTTGCGGTCAGCCGAGGGCCAGTCGAGCCAGCAGTTCGAACTTGTGGGTGAGGAACATCGCGGGTACTACGAGGGATATATGAGGGTGCTGCGGGAATTTTTGATGCGCGTTTCGCGAGCTGCGTTTCGCAAGCTAACACCCAGCGCCCCGCGCAGATTTGATTCTCGCGGTATCGCGCGTGATTACGCGTTCGGCTGTACGCGCCAAGTGCAACCGTCAAGTTCCGCCATCAATTCCGATACGGAGAGTTCGCGCGCGAGCGCGGGTCATCGGCTTGCCGACCTGACGGGCGCGTGCTGCCGCGCTCTTCGTTATAACGTGCAATGTCGGCGCGGATCGATCCTCCAGTGGGCAATTGCGCCGCCTGCTCGGCGCGCGATCCACCGCGTACTTCCGCGCTGATCGGCGTCAATCCGGAACCGGCCGCCACGCGTTGATAACCGAACGGCTGAGCACCACGCGCGACGTCGTCCACTCGCATTGCATGCCGGTTCGCGGCCCTCCATTGCCCTTGGGCCTGACCGGTGTTGCGGTTGTACATCTCGCCGTTGTTGCCGCCGGCAAAAGCCAACGACGCACACAGCGTCGACGCCGCAACCAGACCGGCCGCAGCGGCGAGGATCAAGCGAGCAATAGAGCGAAATCGGCTGGGCAACATATCCATACTGCGAGTTGTCCGACTCTGTTCGAGCGTGTCAGCGGAGAGTGGATACCGCCAAGCATCGCCGACCGGTCAATTGTCGGAGCATCAGGCACGCTACTTAACGCGCCTGTCGACCAGTCTGCCATTCAATTTATTGTGCCGCGCGACTGGAGTCGAGCCAAAAAGTGTTAGGTCTTCCTGAGGGTTGTAACACCATGTTACTTCAGTGTTTTTTGCCGCTTTTCGGGATGACTCCCGGCGCTTCTGTCTTATCAAATCGACTTGATTTCGATTCCAAACCACGAGTCCCGCAGATGGTCCGAAACAGCGCTGTACATCCTCCTGTCGGGTGCCCCAAACTGACAATTCATGCACTTAGGGAATTAATAGATCACTTAAATGAATTTGCATCTTGAATCGGTATGCGCTCAAAATAGCGATCGCGACGGTTTCGCGCGTGTCCGTTCGCCTCTTGAAGGCAAAAAACGTGATCGCCCGAAGTCGTCATGCACTTTCATGAACATGCGAATCCCCGATGACCCGCCCCAAGTTTCTCCCCGACAACTTCACTCTTGCACTCGTAGGCACGGTGATCCTTGCCAGCCTGCTGCCCTGCCGCGGCGCGGCGGCGGTCGGCTTCAACTGGCTGACCAACATTGCTGTCGGGCTGCTGTTTTTCCTGCACGGTGCAAAGCTCTCCCGTGAAGCGGTCGTCTCGGGCATGACGCACTGGCGTCTGCACATCGTTGTACTGCTCAGCACCTTCGCGCTATTTCCCTTGCTCGGCCTGGCGCTGAAACCCGTCCTCACGCCGCTCGTCACGCCCGCGCTGTATATGGGGATCCTTTTCCTGTGCACGCTGCCGTCCACCGTGCAGTCGTCCATTGCGTTCACATCCATTGCCAAGGGCAACGTGCCGGCGGCGGTTTGCGCCGCCTCGGCGTCGAGCCTACTCGGCATCTTCATCACGCCCGCGCTGGTCGGTCTCGTGGTGACTGATGGCAGCGGCCACGCCGGTTCCGCATGGCACACGGTCGGCAATATTGTGATGCAACTGCTCGTGCCGTTTATTGCAGGCCAATTGCTGCGGCCGGTGATCAGCAAATGGCTCGAGAAAAATCGAGGCATTCTGCGTTTCGTCGATCAAGGCTCGATCCTGCTGGTCGTGTACGTGGCGTTCAGCGAAGCGGTGAATGAGGGCATCTGGCACACCATTTCCCTGCAAACGCTCGGTGGGCTGGTCGTAGTGAATGTGGTCCTGCTGGCGCTCGCGCTGGGAGTGACGGCGTTCGCCAGCAAGCGGCTGGGCTTCAACCGGGCAGATCAGATCACGATCATTTTTTGCGGATCGAAGAAAAGCCTCGCCTCGGGCATTCCAATGGCAAAGGTGATTTTTGCCTCGCACGCGGTAGGTGCGGTCGTTCTGCCGTTGATGCTTTTCCACCAGATCCAGTTGATGACGTGCGCTGTACTCGCGCAACGCTGGGGTGCTCGCGACATGTCCGGCGAGCAGGCGCCGCAGCCAGAAGGCACCCGCGCGCAAGTCCGTTAGGTCCATTGGGACCGCTAGTAGGCGCGGCGCCCATGCCGCCGCTGGCAATAGTGCGAAAGCACGTTGCATGACTGATTCTCCCGACCCAACTTACCCAAGCATGAAGCCGCCCTGTGCGGCTTTTTTGCTATTTGAAGCTCATTTGGGTGTTCCGTCGATTCGGCCTGAAGGCCTATGACTTGACGTGAGCGCCGGCAAACGCGTTTCGTTTCTTCATAACCCCTATGCCGTTTGGCGGACTGGTGATCGGGCATGTGCCTTGCCACACTTGTGTTTGCAAGCTGTTACTGGCACCAGGCAACGGGCAACAACATGCCTGCCTTCATCCACACAAGCGGTTGGGAATGACCACCATGCAAGCAATGACCGGCGGGGCCGCCAGCGAATCCATTCTCGGTCCGTTTTTGCGTGAACTCCGCTTCGAGCGCGGCTCGGACACTGATACCGCCCGTGCGCTCCACATCCTGATCAATGCCGGTCTTGATCGCCTGCCACTCCCTGGCCATGGCGCAACGCTCGAACGCTGGCGAATGCTCGCGGCGGTCGCTGCGTGCGATCTCGCACTGGTCAAGCTGTTCGAAGGCCATACGGACGCGCTCGCAATCATGGCTGAACTGGGTGCAGGACATGTCTCGGAAAGCGGTCAGGCGTGGGGCGTTTGGGCAGCAGAGCCGCCTTCGGCACGCCTCACCGCGAAAGCTGCATCCAACACAACCAGCGCCACGTTGCACGGTACGAAAGCCTGGTGTTCCGGAGCGGCGTCCATAACCCATGCCCTCGTCACAGCCTGGAACGAGCGGGACGAGCCCATTCTTGTCGCAGTCGATCTCCATCAGCCGGGCGTGCGCATCACGTGTGATGGCTGGATGGCTGTCGGCATGTCGGCGAGCGCTAGCGTGGACGTCCATTTCGATCACGCCAAGGCCACCTGCGTCGGCGCGCCGCGGGCGTATCTGGAGAGAGCAGGCTTCTGGCACGGCGGCGGCGGGATTGCTGCATGCTGGTTCGGAGCGGCAGCGGCAATCGGGGAATTCGTCAAACAGGATGCCGCGCGCCGCGCCGACCCGTACAAACTCGCCCATTTGGGTGCAATTGACACAGCGCTCTGGGGCACGGCCAGCCTGCTGCGCGAAGCGGCCGCGCGGATCGACCGCGAGCCACAGGCCGACGCAATGCCCGATGCCTTTCGTGTCCGCCTGGCCGCGGAACGGGCGGCGGTTGATGTCATCGAGCGCGCCGGCCGCGCCCTAGGCGCCGGACCCCTCTGCCGCAACCGCCATTTCGCCAGCCTGATGGCCGATCTACCCGTCTTTATCCGGCAGAGTCATGCCGAACGCGATGAAGCCGCGCTTGCTGAACGACTTATCAATGGGGAAGGCGGCACATGGAACCTGTAGTAACTCACTCGGCAAACCACCGCGCCATCAAGGGGAATGGCACGCCGGAAGCAACGTGGCAAAACTCCGGGCGGCTCTCGAGCCTGCCTGAAGTCGACCCGGCAATCCTCGTGCCGCCAGGCGCGCGCGCCGTCATTGTTGCGCCACATCCGGACGACGAGATTCTGGGCACGGGAGGCCTGCTTGCGCAACTGTCCGACCTGGGTCGCAAGGTTCTGATCATTGCCGTGACGGACGGCACCGCAAGCCATCCTGATTCGACGGAATGGCCCACGGCGAGGCTGGCTGCGACCCGTCCGCAAGAAACGCGCAATGCGCTACAACGTCTACGCATGAAACATGTCGCGGTGGTACGGCTACACCTTCCAGACGGCGACGGAGAAAAATTTGAATCGGAACTGGTGGAAGCGCTGAAAGTGCATCTCGAACCGGGTGACATCGTGTTTGGAACCTGGCGTTTCGATGGCCATCCGGACCACGAGTCGGTCGGCCGCGCCGTGACCGCCGTGGCCGGTGCGCTTGACCTGCCGTTCGTGGAAGTCCCGGTGTGGACCTGGCACTGGGCAACACCCGAGGACTCGCGCGTGCCCTGGAGCCGTGCGCGCCGCATCGTGCTGGATGCAGCCACGCTTGCCCGCAAGGTTCACGCGGTCCAGGCGTTTCGGAGCCAGATCGAAGCCGACGGCTCGACGGGTCGCGCACCCATCCTGCCCGACCATGTGCTCGAACGTCTCACCCGGCCCTACGAGGTCGTGCTGATATGAAGATAGAACCGAAAGCGCCGGAACCACGCGCGCAGGAACCCAACGCGCAGGACTATTTCGCCGGTCTCTATCAAGGAAGCAACGACCCCTGGCTGCTTCGCGAGCGATGGTACGAGCGGCGTAAGCGTGCGCTGACACTGGCCGCCCTTCCCGACGAACATTACCGTCGCGCGTATGAACCCGGCTGCGCGAATGGCGAACTGACGGCTGAACTGGCGGCTCGCTGCGAGACACTGCTCGCCGCGGATTTGAATCCTGCCGCTGTCGAACTTGCGCGCCAGCGAGTCGCGCATCTACAACACGTTCGTGTCGAGCAGCGTGCCATGCCCGACGATTGGCCCGACGGCGAGTTCAACCTGATCGTCATCAGCGAGGTGGCGTATTACCTCAATGAAGCGCAGCTGGCCGGGCTGATAGCCAAGCTGACTGTTTCGCTCGCCGAGGGCGGGACGCTGATAGCCTGCCACTGGCGGCGGCCGATCGAGGGTTGGCCGCATTCAGGGGATCATGTACACCGAGAACTGCGCGCAAAACTCACGCTATCGAGGCTGTCGTGCTACCAGGACGACGACATGGTGCTCGACGTGTGGTCATCGAACGCGGAATCTATCTATCAGCGGGAAGCGCGCTAGTTTTGGTGCTTGCCAACAAGTGTTAAGTTGAATTTTCCAGCCACATTTACTAAACAATAAAGGTAACTGAAAGCCTTATCAGTGAACGGCTTACGGGTTTTCTCTAAGATTTGACGGATAAGGTTTCGCGCTGGTTTACTATACAATCGCCGAAACCATGCGAACCTGACTTCGTTGGTAAACACATCACGTGCATACAACACCTCAGCGCCGATAAACAACAAATCCACGCAATGCGGAGACGAGAAACCCGATGGCCACAACCATTCGCGACGTCGCGCGCGCAGCCAGTGTGTCGATCGGCACGGTATCGCGGGCGCTGAAAAACCAGCCGGGCTTGTCGGAAACCACACGTGAACGTGTGGTGGAAGCGGCGCGGCAACTTGGCTACGACGCCGCCCAGCTGCGCACTCGAATCCGGCGCGTCACGTTCCTGCTGCATCGCCAGCACAATAATTTCGCGGTCAGCCCGTTCTTTTCGCACGTGCTGCATGGCTTCGAAGAAGCCTGCCGCGAGCGGCGGCTGGTGCCGTCGGTCCTGACAGCCGGCCCGACGCATGATCTCGCCCAGCAAATGCGCCTTCACGCACCAGACGCGGTAGCGGTCGCGGGATTTATCGAGCCAGAGCTACTGGCTTATCTGCGCTCCATGAACCGGCCGGTCATATTGATCGACTTGCGTGCGCCGGGCTTCCGCTCTGTCAACGTCGACAACGCTCGGGGCGCCGCGCTCGCCATGCAGCATCTGTTTGCACTTGGACGCAAGCGGATTGCGTTCATTGGCGGATCGCTGGCGCACTACAGCATTTCCCAGCGGGCAATGGGTTATCGGCTGGCGTATTTCGAAGCGGGATTACTCTTTAACCCGACGCTCGAAGTCACCACGCAGCCCGCGATTGACGCCGATGTCGCCGCCGCCGACGCCATGGAACGCCTGATCGCGCAAGCGCGTGCGCAATCCGCACCGCTGCCCGACGCTGTTTTCGCCTATAACGATGCAGCGGCCCTCGCTGCCATGCGCGTCTGTCTTGCGCACGGTTTGCGGGTGCCGGAAGACATCGCGTTTGTCGGTTTCGACGATATTCCCGCTGCAGCCCAAAGCACGCCGCCGCTCACCACGGTCACGGTCGACAAGGAAGCGCTCGGGCGGCGCGGCGTGGAATTGCTGCTGGAAACGGCTCAGAGCCAGGATGACGCGAACACCACCGACACGCTCGTGCCCGTGCACCTGATTCCTCGCGCGAGCTCGGCCATAACACGGACACAGACATAGGTATGAACTCAACCGCTCTGCACGTGGCGGGTTCGGCAGAACCGGACTTTCGCAGCCGCGATTTCCTCCTCGATCACGTTCGCCACACACTTGCGTTCTACGCACGAACCGCCCGCGACGACTCCGGCGGTTTTTTTCATTTTTTCAAGGATGACGGCACGGTCTACGACCGCACCACGCGTCACCTTGTAAGCAGCACGCGCTTCGTCTTCAACCATGCGATGGCCTTTCGTCATTTCGGCGGCCAGCAGTATCAGGACAACGCCCGTCACGCGTTCGCGTTCCTGCGCAACGCGCATTGGGACGCCGTGAATGAAGGCTACGACTGGGAAATCGAATGGCGCGACGGTGCGAAACGCACGCTCGACGGCACGCGGCATTGCTACGGCCACGCGTTCGTTTTGCTGGCGTGCGCGCACGCAGCAATGGCGGGTATCGATGAAGCCAAACCCTTGATCGATGAAACCTTCCAGCTGATGGACAAGCATTTCTGGGATGCGGGCGCCGGTCTTTACGCCGATGAAGCCACGCCCGACTGGCAGTTGTCGCCGTATCGCGGGCAGAACGCCAACATGCACGCGACCGAAGCGCTGCTGGCCGCGTACGAGGCGACCGGCCATGTGCTCTATCTGGATCGAGCGGAGAAAATCGCCGGCAACATCACGTTGCGCCAGGCCCGCTTGAGCAACGGCCTGGTCTGGGAGCACTTCCACGCCGACTGGTCGATCGACTGGCATTACAACGAATCCGACAGCTCCAACATTTTTCGCCCGTGGGGTTTCCAGCCCGGCCATCAGACCGAATGGGCGAAGCTGCTGCTGATCCTGGAGCGGCATCGGGCGTTGCCGTGGCTCGCGCCGCGCGCTATAGAACTATTCGACGCAGGCTTCAACCGCGCGTGGGACGACCAGCACGGCGGCCTGTATTACGGCTTCGGCCCTGACGACTCCATCTGCGACCACGATAAATACTTCTGGGTGCAGGCCGAGACCTTCGCCACCGCAGCATTGCTCGGCAAGCGCACCGGTCTGGAGCGATTCTGGGATTGCTACGACGAACTCTGGCGCTATAGCTGGAAGCATTTCGTCGATCATGAGTATGGCGCGTGGTTCCGCATCCTGACCTGCGACAACCGCAAGTACGGCGACGAAAAGAGCCCCGCCGGCAAGACCGATTACCACACGATGGGCGCGTGCTACGAAGTGCTGAACGCGATAGCCGCAGCGGACGCGCCGCAACAAAGCCGCGACGCGACCAAAGAGACAGCGAAAGCAACAAGCTAAACGGTGAGCACGATGACTTCCAATTCAACTTTCCCCCAATTCGTCTCCGCCGGCGACATCCTCACCGACCTGATCCGCACCGGCCCGTCGGACTGGCTGTCACGGCCGGGCGGTGCAGGCTGGAACGTCGCGCGCGCCGTCGCACGCCTGGGTTTGCCGACCGCATGTGCCGGTTCGCTCGGCACAGACAATTTCTCCGATGAACTCTGGGACGCCAGCGTCGCGGCCGGCCTCGACATGCGCTTCATGCAGCGCGTCGAGCGGCCGCCGCTGCTGGCAATTGTCCACAAGACGCAGCCCCCGACCTATTACTTCATGGGCGAGAACGGCGCGGATCTCGCATTCGATCCCACCCTTCTGCCGTCCGGCTGGATGGACTCGGTGAAATGGGCGCACTTCGGCTGCATCAGCCTCGTGCGCCAGCCACTCGGCGACACGCTCGCCCGTCTCGCCGCGCAATTGCGCGAGCACGGCGTGAAGATCAGCTTCGATCCGAATTATCGAAACCTGATGGAGCATGGCTACGAGCCGACCTTGCGCAAGATGGCCGCGCTTGCCGACCTGATCAAGGTCTCCGACGAAGACCTGCAAAAGCTCTTCCCATCTATCTCGAATGAAGCCGACGCCATCGCCGAAATCCGTGCGATTAACCCGCAGGCCAGCGTGCTTGTCACACGAGGATCGGCCGAAGCTACGCTGCATGTCGGCGACGAAAGCTGGCAGGCACGTCCGCCGAAAGTCGAGGTCGCCGATACGGTGGGCGCTGGCGATGCCTCCATTGCCGGCTTGCTCTACAGCTTGATGGCACGCTCCGGCGAGTGGCCTGACCATCTGCGTTTTGCGCTTGCGGCGGGCGCGGCGGCGTGCCGGATGTCGGGTGCGCACTCACCATCGCTGGAAGAAGTCGAGAATTTGCTGGCCTGAAGTCCAGGCCTGAAATTCAGGTCTGATCCATAGCAACCGCCCGGCAATGAGAGACGGTCACACGCGCGATAAATACGCGTGCTAGCATCGTTTCAACCTTTGCTGGAGGTGCATCATGGAAGACACGATCTACACGAAAGGCATCTACACCGCGACGATCGGCGCTCACGCCGTAGCCGGCGGCCAGTTTCGAGGCGTTGTCACGCTGGTGCGGGACGACGGCGAAGATGGCGAGGATTCCGAGCCGAAACAGTACGACGTCACGGCCACCTCGCAGTCCGAAGAAGAGGCGCTGGAAGAAGCCCGCGCGCTCGCCCACCGGATCCTCGGCGAACTCGAACTATAAAAAAACGGCGACGCGGAGATTGCGCGCCGCCGCCATCGTCGTCGCTTCGCTTGAACGGGAGAACCACCATGTCTGAACAACTCTTCCTCTACGGCGTCTACTCCATCCACGTCCGGCCTATCGAACTACAAGGGACGCGCTGGGACGCCGAATACGAAATCCGCCATCTCGACAAAGCCGTGCAGTCGTGGAAAACCGTTGGCGGCGATAACGGCTTGTCGAGTCCCACCGACGCCATTGGCGCCGCGCACGTGCAAGCCGTCGCCGACATTGAAGCCGGTGCGGGCATTCCAAAGCCCAAGACCTTCCCCTGATCCCAACGGACTTCAAGGTTTAACGCTAACCGTGCCCGTCTGCTGCGAGGCGGCTGACGGCACCTTCTGCGCTTCCTGTTTATCGATCGATGCCGCGCGCTCGTGCGCGTCCCGTGACGTGGCGCGCGCGACGTAATCCGACAACACGCCTCCCGGCTCGATCAGCTTCGCCATATAGGCAATCTGCAGCGTGCTCGAGACGAGGATATCGGCAGCGGTAAAGCGTTCGCCGAGCAGCCACGGGCCTTCGGCCAGCGCCGATTCAATCGCCTTCTCCACGCGGCCCAGATCGCCCCAGCCGAAACTCACGCTATTGCCCGGCGCGCCCGTCATCTTTTCGGCCATTGCTGGTTCGAGACAAGCACTCGTGAAAAACATCCATTGCAGGAAACGGCCTCGCAGCGGATCGTCAAGCGGAACGCCCAGCCGCGCTTGCGGGTATTTATCGGCGAGATAGAGCAGCACCGCGCCCGATTCCGCGACGCACACACCGTCGTCATCCAGCGCGGGCAACTTCGACATTGGGTTCACCGAGCAAAACGCCGGCGCATTCTGCTCGCCCGCCCGAATGTTCACGTAAGCGAACTCATACGGCACGCGCAATTCCTCGAGCATCCATAACGCGCGAAATGCGCGCGTCTTCGGCCAGTAGTAGAGCTTCATGGGCAGATCCTCTTTGTGGCGCGGTTTTGTCAGAGAGCGTCCAGATTACCCGCTCCCGGGCATTTCGAGGCGCGGGTTAACCACACGTTAGCCATTCGGCAGGTGATTTCCACTCTTCTATCTCAATAAAGATTGATTTCGTTTCTGGTACGAGCGTTCGATCGCGAAGAACGCAAAAACCTTCCGGTTATGTCGAGGAAGAATGGCGACATCCTCTCAATTCAAGATA
Source organism: Caballeronia sp. SBC1 (assembly GCF_011493005.1). Taxonomy (NCBI): domain Bacteria; kingdom Pseudomonadati; phylum Pseudomonadota; class Betaproteobacteria; order Burkholderiales; family Burkholderiaceae; genus Caballeronia; species Caballeronia sp. SBC1. The sequence goes on along the minus strand of NZ_CP049156.1, from coordinate 154,634 downwards.
AAACGCCGGAGACCTCATGAACGCGCGTGTGCCTTTTGCCGATAGTCCTCCTCTAGCAAGCTACCAACTCACCGATAACCTCAACGCCGCGCACGGCCGGATCTTCCTCACCGGTACGCAGGCATTGGTTCGGCTTGTCTTGATGCAACGCCAGCTCGATCGCGCCGCCGGGTTGAATACAGCAGGGTTTGTCAGCGGTTATCGCGGGTCCCCGCTCGGCATGGTCGATCAGCAATTGTGGAAGGCGAAAAAACTCCTCGCGTCACATGACGTGCGTTTTCTGCCCGCGATCAACGAGGAACTTGGCGGCACGGCGGTGCTTGGCACGCAGCGGGTGGAGTCGGACCCCGAGCGGACCGTGGAGGGCGTCTTTGCGATGTGGTACGGCAAGGGCCCGGGGGTGGATCGGGCCGGCGATGCGCTCAAGCACGGCAACGCGTACGGCTCATCGCCGCACGGCGGCGTACTGGTGGTGGCAGGCGACGATCACGGCTGCGTGTCGTCGTCCATGCCGCATCAGTCCGATCAGGCGATGATCGCTTGGCACATGCCTGTCGTGAATCCATCGAATATCGCCGATATGCTCGAGTTCGGTCTCTACGGCTGGGCGTTGTCGCGTTTTTCGGGCGCGTGGGTGGGGTACAAGGCGATATCGGAGACGGTGGAGTCCGGGTCGACCGTGGACCTCGATGCGTTCCAGACCGTGTGGCCCGCGCCAGAGGGTTTCGTCGCGCCCGAAGGCGGTCTGCACAATCGCTGGCCCGACTTGCCGAGCTTGACCATTGAAGCGCGTCTGGCGGCGAAGCTCGACGCCGTGCGGTATTTTTCCAAAACTCATTCAATCGATAAATGGATCGCTCCGAGCCGTCACGCGAACGTCGGCATTGTGACGTGCGGCAAGGCCCATCTCGACCTGATGGAAACGTTGCGCCGCCTGGATCTCACCGTCGATGACCTCGATGCCGCCGGCGTGCGCATCTATAAAGTGGGTCTGTCGTTTCCGCTGGAAACCACGCGTCTCGATACCTTTGTGGAAGGTCTCTCTGAAGTCCTTGTGATCGAAGAAAAAGGGCCGGTCATCGAGCAGCAGATCAAGGACCATTTGTATAATCGCACGGAAGGCGCACGGCCGATCGTGGTCGGCAAGAACGCGCAGGACGGAGCAATGCTGCTGAGCGCGCTCGGCGAACTGCGTCCATCGCGTGTGTTGCCTGTGTTCGCGGACTGGCTCGCGCGGCACAAACCAGCGTTGGATCGTCGCGATAAAGTCGTAGATCTCGTCGCGCCGCAAATCTTGTCGAACGCCGCCGATACCGTCAAACGCACGCCGTATTTTTGCTCGGGCTGTCCGCACAATACATCGACGAAAGTGCCTGAAGGGTCCATCGCTCAGGCCGGAATTGGCTGCCACTTCATGGCGTCGTGGATGGAGCGCGATACAACCGGCTTGATTCAAATGGGCGGCGAAGGGGTGGATTGGGCGTCGCATTCCATGTTCACGAAAACGCCGCACGTATTCCAGAATCTCGGCGATGGCACCTACTTTCACTCAGGACTCCTGGCTATCCGGCAGGCGGTTGCGGCGCAGGCCAACATCACGTACAAGATCCTGTACAACGACGCCGTCGCGATGACCGGCGGCCAGCCCGTCGATGGCAGCATTTCCGTGCCGCAAATCGCGCGGCAAGTCGAAGCCGAGGGAATCGCGACGCTGGTAGTCGTCAGCGATGAACCCGAGAAATACGACGGCCATCACGACCAGTTTCCGAAGGGGACGACATACCATCATCGGCGCGAACTCGACGATGTTCAGCGGCGGTTGCGCGATATCAAGGGCGTTACCGTACTCATCTACGATCAAACCTGCGCGGCCGAGAAACGGCGCCGCAGGAAGAAAGGCGAGTTCCCCGATCCCGACAAGCGCTTGTTCATCAACGAAGCCGTGTGTGAAGGCTGCGGCGATTGCGGCGTGCAGAGCAATTGTTTATCGGTGGAACCGGTGGAAACCGAACTTGGACGCAAGCGCCGCATCGACCAATCGTCGTGCAACAAGGACTACTCGTGCGTGAACGGTTTCTGCCCGAGCTTCGTCACGCTCGAAGGCGCGAAGCTCAAGAAAGCCGCAGGCAATGTCTTCGATCCTGAAGCGCTCGCGGCACGCGTCGATGCGTTGCAGGAGCCCAAACTCGAACTCGATAACGCGCCATACAACATTCTGATTACTGGCGTTGGCGGCACGGGCGTGGTGACAGTGGGCGCGCTGATCAGCATGGCCGCACATCTGGAAGGCAAGAGCGCGTCCGTGCTCGACTTCATGGGCTTTGCGCAGAAAGGCGGCGCGGTGCTGTCGTTCGTGCGCTTTGCTTCGACGGATGCGTTGCTGAACCAGGTGCGCATTGATACCCAGCAAGCCGACGTGCTGCTCGCCTGCGACATGGTCGTCGGCGCGAGCGCTGACGCATTGCAAACGGTGCGGCATGGGCGCACGCGGATTGTCGTGAACACGCACGCGATTCCGAACGCGACCTTCGTGCAGAACCCCGATGCGAACCTTCACGCCGGATCGCTGCTGGAAAAGATGCAGCATGCGGCGGGCGCTGAGCGCATGAACACGTGCGACGCGCAGGCTTTGGCGACGCGTTTTCTCGGCGACACCATCGGCGCGAATATTTTGATGCTGGGTTATGCGTGGCAGCTTGGACTGGTGCCGGTGTCGCATGCGGCGTTGATGCGCGCGATCGAGTTGAACAATGTCGCTGTGCCGATGAACAAGCTGGCGTTTGCGATCGGCCGACTGGCTGCTGCGGATATGGATGCGTTGGAAGCGCTGCGCAAATCTGCCGTTACGCCGCGGGTCGAGATGGCTGCCATGCCGTTGGATGCATTGATCGCGGATCGTGAAGCCCGGTTGCTCGCTTATGGCGGTTCGAATTACGTGACGCGATATCGGACGTTGGTTTCGGCTGCAGCGGCACATCACAACGATGCCGTGACGCGAGCGGTAGCTTCGACGTTTTATCGGCTGCTGGCGGTGAAGGACGAATACGAAGTCGCGCGGCTTCATTCCGATCCGGCATTCCGCGCCGCACTGGAAGCGCAGTTCGAAGGCACGGCGGGACAGGATTTCGCGGTGAAATTTAATATGGCGCCGCCGGTTTTATCGAAGGCGAAGAACGGCGGCCAACCGCGCAAGATGACGTTCGGGCAATGGCTCTGGCCGGTGCTTGGGATGATGTCGAAGGTTCGCGGGCTGCGTGGCACGGTCATCGATCCGTTCGGTAAATCGCTTGAGCGGAAAATGGAACGCGAGCTTCCTGGGGACTATGAAATCACCATCCGGCGCGCGCTTGAAGCGATGACGCCGGACAACGCGAAAGACGTCGAAACGCTCACGCTGCTGCACGAACGCATTCGCGGTTATGGACACGTGAAGCTGGCGAATCTGTCGATGGTGAAGCGGCGGGAGCGAGATTTGGGCGTGAAATTGGGGATCGCGGTCGAGACAGGGCGGTATGTGAAGGCGTCGCTCGATGAGGTGAAAGGGGCCGGCGCGTTGAAGGGAATTCCGGTGGTGGTGGCGAAGTGAAGACCGCGCCCTGAGCAGTTGGATAGCCACTCTGTAGGCCATATCCCGCAGAAATGAAAATGCCCGCGAGCGATTCGCGGGCATTTTCGTAATGCCGTGGAAATCGAAAAAGACCTACTCTTCCTCCTCCGCAAACCAGTCAATATCCCCGCAAAGGACACACCGTTGTCCGCCCATGCGCGTTTCGACCGACAGCGTGACACACGGCAGCGCTTCGTTAATCGATAAATACGGCTTCGTCACATGCACCCTGTCCGGGTCACCCAGCGCCGCCCGGAAATACGGCCTGCGCAACCAGTTCGCCCCTTGCGCATCAATCAGCGGCAGCAACCGCGCCTCATGCGCCGCGCGATCGGCCCTGAGCACAACATTGCGCCCAGCCTGCCGGCCGTTGGCATCGAGGAGAAAACACCGAGCCGCGTTATCCAGCGAGAGGAAATTCCAGCACACTTCCTCCAGTGCTTCCCCCGCCGCCAGCCGTTCCGCCGCGCGCTCGAACGATCGGACATAAGGCTGCAGCCGCGCCGCCACGCGACGTTCCTTCGCTTCCGTCTGCAACCGGAAACGCTCAGTCAATTCGCTCATCAACGTGTGCGCCTGCGCGGCATCGGCGAGACCGGGATTTGGCCGGCCGAAGAAAAAGCCCTGCACGAAATCCGCACCGCTCGAAAGCGCCAGTTGCGCCTCGTGCTCGGTCTCCACGCCTTCAATCAACACCAGCTTGCCCGCCTCGTGCAGCAGCGACACCACGCCGCACAGAATCGCTTCCATGTTGCGCCGATGCTTCAAGTGGCTCGTCCCATGCACGGCATGCGCCGAGTGCGCGGCGTGGGACAACATCACGCGATCCAGCTTGACGATATCCGGATCGAGTTGCCAGATCCGTTCGATGTTGGAATGGCCCGCGCCGAAATCATCGAGCGCGATCAGGAAACCGTGCTCGCGAAAATGCAGTACGGCGTCCGCGAGCGTTTCGATATCGTCGGCGCGTTGCTCCAGCACCTCCAGCACCACGCGGCGCGGCTCGATCTGCAAGCGCTTGAGATTCGCCAGCAACGCGGCCATGTGATACGGCTCGGTCAACGCGGCCGGATGAACGTTGAGAAACAACCATTCGTTTTCCGCGCCGAGCACATTGAAATTTTCGAGATGCAGCGCCTGCGATAACCGGTCGACCTGCATCGCCTCGCCTACGCGCGCGGCCTGGCCGAATACATCGAGCGGCGACACCACGCGGTCAAGCGCGTCGTGCGCACGCAGCAAACCTTCGTAACCGACCGCCCGCATATGCGACAGGCTGAACACCGGCTGAAACATGCTCGACAGCGTCCAGGCGCCGTGCTCGACCGAATACCGGTCGAATCCCGACGTCACGCTCAGTTCGAATGCCCGCGGCGAGACCGGCTTCACCTTGTCAGGATTCGCTAGTGCCATCTTGCCTTCCCCGTCCGGATGCCTGCATTTGATCCTGGTTTTTGCGACCGGGCATGGTCGCGGTCGTGATCGATCACCGCAATCGATTGCGCTCGACATCGCGCAACCGGTGCCCTCAATTCTGCTTTCATACACTGCCCTCATTTATCTTCAAGCGGAATCTACCCGTCCCGTCGCGCCTTCGATAAAGCAAGCTCCGTGCTAACGCAAGCCCAAGTGTTTCGAGAGCGCACGCGCGGATGTGCACCGCCACGAGACGCCGAATTCGCAGCGGAGCGCGCAGATGCACCAATACGGTGCAGATTACGATGCGCGTTCCAGCGCCGCGTGAATCCTCAAAACATCAGGACGGGCGCTTCGACAACCTTTAAACATGTCCACGATAAACTTTGCCCCTTCTTCGTTAAAAGGGACGCGTCGCTATCGGCTCGCCGCGCTCCTGCCGGATCGCAAAAATCTATGGAAATCGTTTTCACTGTCTTGATCCTGATGCTGGCGGTCGCGCTGTCCGGATTCGCGACCAGCCTGTTGCCCAACGCGTTGCCCTTCACGCTGCCGCTGCCGCTTGTCCAGATCGCGATAGGCGCGTGTCTCGCGTGGCCCGGATTCGGCCTGCATGTCACGTTCGATCCCGAGCTATTCATGATGCTCTTCATCCCGCCGCTTTTGTTCGCCGACGGCTGGCGCATCCCGAAACGCGAATTTTTCATGCAGCGCCGCGCGATCCTGCTGCTTGCGCTAGGCCTCGTATTCATGACCGTCGGTGCGCTCGGCTGGTTCCTGCACGTGATGATCCCCGTCATGCCGCTGCCGGTCGCATTCGCGCTGGCCGCGGTGTTATCGCCGACAGACGCCGTTGCGCTCAGCGGCATTGCCGGCAAGGGCCGCATTCCGGCGAACCTGATGCACATCCTCGAAGGCGAAGCGCTGATGAACGACGCGTCCGGCCTGGTCGCGCTGAAATTTGCCATCGCGGCGGCGCTCACGGGCGTGTTTTCATTGCGCGCGGCGGCGATCAGTTTCGTGCTGATTGCGGTGGGCGGCCTGGTGATCGGCGCGGCAATCAGTTGGCTCGTGACATCCATTCCTGGGCGGGTCGTGAAGTTGTCCGAAGACGACGATCCCGCCGCCGGCGTCGTCCTCACCCTGCTGATTCCGTTCGCGGCGTATCTCATTGCCGAGCGCTTCAGTTGCTCGGGCATTCTCGCGGCGGTATCGGCCGGGATGATGATGAACTTCCAGAGCCTGCGCGAAGGCATTCCCACGGCGGCACGAATCCGCATGACCAGCACGTGGACGATGATCGAATTCGTGTTCAACGGCATGGTGTTCATCCTGCTCGGGCTGCAGTTTCCGCACATTATTGGACGCGCGTTGATCGAAGCGCATCACGACGGTCTTCAGCAAGTCGGCTTGCTGCTCGGTTATGTGGCTGCGGTGGTGATCGCGTTGTACGGGCTGCGTTTCGCATGGGTATGGGTGCTGCGCTGGGTCGCGAGCCGGGGCGCCGCGAAACACGGCGTGGCGAACGCGGTGCCGGGCGTGCGCACGGTAGCGATGACCACCATCGGCGGCGTGCGCGGCGCGGTTACGCTCGCGGGCGTGTTGTCCTTGCCCGAAGTGCTGCCGAACGGCATGCAATTGCCCGGGCGCGATCTTGCCATCTTCATTGCATCCGGGACGATCCTGATGTCGTTGCTGATTGGGGTGGTGGGTTTGCCGCTGCTGCTGAACGGCCTGAAACGACGCGGCGATCCGCACGCGGCCGAGGAACGCATCGCGCGCCGACATGCGGCGCAGGCCGCGATTCGCGCTATCGATACCGCTCAGGAAAATCTCAGCGAGCAGATGGATGAGGCGGCGTCGGCGCGTTGCACGGATACGGCGGCGCGCGTGATGAACTTGTATCGGCGGCGTCTTGAAGGGCTCGGCGAAGAAGAGGAACCACGCCGGGCCGCGCGTCAAAGCGAAATGGTGGAGACGAAGCTGAAAATGGCCGCGTTGAGGGCGGAGCGCTCGGAGTTGCTCAAGATGCGCTCGCGGCAGGCAATCAACGACGAAACCTTGAACAAGCTGATGCGGGAAATCGATTTGTCGGAGACGGCGATTGTGAACCGGAAGAAAGGCAGCACTGCGTAAATGACGTTTCGACGTTTCCTCTTCGTTGGTTCATGGCGATCCGCCACACCCGAAACCTCAGCGTGCCGGGCTTCGACACAATGGGCACGAACGAATCAACTTGCTGAATTTTTAAGAGTTTTCGTATTCGCCGCCGACGCCGGGCATCGCATACTTCATCTCATGCGCAGTCCATGAATGTGCATGATGTCGTTGTAACTCTCCGATCTTGTCCGCTCACGGCCTCTGGCTTTGGGCGGTTTTTTTTTTGGGATTTTTTTGGGATAACGAACGAGTTGATGTTTGAACTCATGTCGTACCGACTCGACGCTGCCCTTGCCCGTCTCGAAAGCGGGCTTAAGTTTTTGGGAGAACATGTTCACCGACTATCGCGCGGAGCGCGGCCGATGTTTCGCATCGGGAAATGTCGTAGGCGCAGAATCATTTTCGGCCGTCCTTCTCAAGGGCCGCGAGGCAAAGAAGCCCGCACAGCTTGCGCTGTGCGGGCTTCTTAACATCACGTCATGTACTGTAAAAGTAACCGTGGTGGAGAGGAGGAGGATCGAACTCCCGACCTTCGCATTGCGAACGCGACGCTCTCCCAGCTGAGCTACCCCCCCACTGCCTCTTGATTCTAGCACAGCCTTAAGACCGTCTGACAAGGCCCAAAAGCCGCCTGAGACGCACTTATTTGGACGGCGCACCCGCGAGAATCCAGCCAACCACTGTCTTGATATCTGCCCCGTTCATGGATCGATGCGACGGCATGGGCAGGACACCCCACACTCCACTGCCACCGTCCCTAACCTTGGTTTCAAGCAGCGCTTGCGCTTGCGCGTTGCCTTTGTATTTCCCGGCGATCTGCTGAAACGATGGCCCCACCAGCTTGCGGTCCACCGCGTGACATCCCATGCAGGCATTCTTGCGCGCGACGCTCATGGCATCGGCGGGGGAAGAAGCAGCCGGTGCGTCGGCCGCGAGCACGCCCTGACCGGTCGCGGCCGTGATCGCCATCGCGAACACGGTCATACAAAACCACCGCTTCATTTCGCTGCGGGCGCAGGATTGCCCGGATGCACGTTGGAGTTCATGACCGGCGCCTGTCCATCGAGCGGCTTTGAGCTTACCGACGAATCCGGTACCGCGCCGACGGTTGGATCGCTGTCGATGGGCGTTACCACCGGCGCGCTCGCGCCCGATGCAGCCGCAGCCGACAGCGCCTGAGCATCTTCCGGCTTGATGTACTGGAATACCTTGACCACCTGTGTAACACCCGGCACCTGTGCCGCCACATTCGCGCCGGCTGCGCCTTCATCACGCGTGACCAGGCCCAGCAGATACACCGTGCCGCGCTCGGACACCACCTTGTAGAAGTTCGCCCGCATATCCTTCTCACCGACCATCGCACCCTTCACGCGGCTCTCGAGATAGGCGTCGTTAGTCCGCGATGACAACGAACTCGCTCCCTGGACAGCGAGCTCATTCACAATGCTGTTCACATTGTTGATGCCGCGCACCACCTCTTCGGCCTTCTGCTTCCATTGTTCAGTCGGTACTTCGCCGGTCAGCAGCACGCGCCGGTTGAACACAGTCACGCTAACGTGCGCCTCGTCAGGCAGGCTTTCACCGATGCGCGTCTTGGCTTTCACCTGGATCTCGCGGTCCTCGGTTTGCGCACCGAGCGTACGCCGGTCGGTGGCGACGAGCGTACCGCCGCCCACTGCACCGCCCATCGCACCGATAACTACAAGCGGGCAACCTTGCAGGGTCAGCGCGACGCCTGACAACAGGCTCGCCAGCAGCGTGGCTCTGGCTAGCGTCGACCTGACGCGTGTCGTTTTCATCAACTCGTTCCCCTTAAAAATCATTCGTCGCCCAGCAGCATCGCGTCGATGCCGTCGCACAGACAGTGAATGGTTAGCAGATGGACTTCCTGGATTCGTGCCGGCCGTTCGGACGGCACGCAGATATGGATGTCGGTATCGGCGAGCACTTCGCTGATCACGCCGCCGCCCGCGCCTGTCAACGCGATCACGAACATCTCGCGCTCATGCGCGGCCTGGATCGCCGAGAGCAGGTTGACCGAGTTGCCGGACGTGGAGATCACTACCAAAACGTCGCCGGCTTGTCCGAGCGAGCGGATCTGCTTCGAATAAATCTCGTCAAACGCCGAGTTGTTGCCAATGCCCGTGAGCGTCAGGACATTTGCGTCCAGTGCAATGGCCGGCAAGCCAGGCCGCTCACGCTCGAAATGCCCTACCAGCGCAGACGCGAGCCTCTGTGAGTTAGCCGCTGATCCGCCGTTGCCGCACGTGAGGATCCGAGAGCCGTTGGCGAGCGCGCCGAACAGCACGTCAATGGCTGCGGCGACGGGGAAAGCAAGCGTGTCGAGTGCTTCGCGATGGACTGCCGCGTTTTCGCGGAAATGTTGCTGGATACGTTCGACGGACATCGACTCTCGGTTCTCGGCCGCGCCATGCGCGGTAGTTCATTGACGGACTGCTTCGATGATTTGCTTCGATGGCTGGCTTCGGCGGCCGGCTTTGGCGACGTGCTGCCAAGGTCTCTCAAGCCGATGCTTCACCACTTCAATACTTGAGCTCCGGCGCCTCACGATCCATGGTTCGCCGCCACGCGCTCGTGCGCTACGACTGAACCTGAGACATCGATCAATCCGGCGCGCAGGCTCCGCGCAGTTTACCGCACTCGCTGTCCGCGTCACTTAAGATACGGCCATTTTCACGACGTATCGGCGCGAAAAGCATCGCGTAACCACACGATACGGCCCGCGTCGAACGCGATCACGTCGAAGCGGCACACGGGCAACGCCCCGCGCCACGTCATCAGGTAGTGCTGCGCTGCGAGCACCAGCCGCCGCTGTTTATGCGCGCCAACACTCGCCGCCGCTGCCGCGAACTGGCGACTGCGCCGCGCGCGTACCTCCACAAACACGAGGGCGCGCTGACTGCCGATCTCACGCATCACGAGATCGATTTCGCCACCGCGACAAGCGAAATTGCGGGTGACAAAACGCAGGCGCTGCCGCTGCAGATATTCAAGCGCGCGTTGCTCGAACGCGCTTCCGATTGTTTTCGACACCCCGTTCCCCAAAAAGTTGTCCCTCATCGCGTGGCACAATGACGTCCTCCGCATGCCACCCGCCCTCATGACTCCACTCTCCGAATTGGCCCTTGGCCAGCAGTTTCCGGCTGGCGCGCTCTATATAGTCGCGACGCCTATCGGCAATGTCGCGGACATTACGGTGCGCGCGCTGCATGTGCTCGGACTTGTCGACCGGGTGGCCGCCGAGGACACGCGGAACACGTCGCAACTACTGTCGCGCTATGGCATTTCGAAGCCGACCATCGCGGTACACGAGCACAACGAGCGCAGCGCCGCCGAGAACGTGATCGCGCATCTGCGCAATGGCGAGCGCATTGCGTGCGTGTCCGACGCAGGCACCCCGGGTATTTCCGACCCCGGCGCGAGACTGGTCGATGCCGTGCGCGAAGCGGGCTTTCCCGTTATTCCTTTGCCGGGCGCAAGCGCCCTCACCACCGCGCTCAGCGTAGCCGGCGCATGGGTTCACACGTTTTCGTTCATCGGCTTTCTTGCCACCAAACCCAGGCAACGCGACACCCAATTGCAGTCGCTGCTCACCCACACGCCCGCACTCGTGTTCTACGAAGCGCCGCACAGGATTGTGGAAACCGTGCAGGCGCTCGAGCGCGCGTTCGGTGGCGAGCGGCAATTGCTGATTGCCCGTGAGCTGACCAAGTTACATGAGAGCATCCATCGATGCACCCTGGCCGAAGGGCCAACGTGGCTATCCGGCGATGCAAACCGGCAACGCGGCGAGTTCGTTCTCGTAGTGGAAGGCGCGCCGCAGAAGGAGGCGGCGGACGACGCGCATGACGCGTTGCTCGCGACTTTGCTGGAGGAGTTGTCGGTGAGCAGCGCTGCAAGACTGGCGGCAACGCTGACGGGCGCATCGCGCAACGCGCTTTACACAAGGGCGCTGGCAATGGATAAAGCACGCGGAGAACAGGGCGAAAACGAGCGGGAATGACGCGCTGGAACGAGATCGCAAATAGGGACAAACGCGCCAGGCAATAAAAAATGGGCCGTCGAAACGGCCCATTTTTCTTACGCAACAAATTGACGATAATCAGTCGACCGGGTTAAGCGATGCCAGCGATTGATCTCGTGCCGCCGCCCGCGCTTCTTGCGGCGTCAAGCCTTCGATCTTCACCTTTCCGACACCCGCGCCACGCATGCCCAGTACTGCGGCGGCGGCATAGGAAAGATCAATCACGCGGCCACGCGCGTACGGGCCGCGGTCGTTGATCTTGACCACCACCGTCTTCTGATTCGCCTCATTGGTCACGCGAACCCAGGAAGCCAGCGGTAACGTGCGATGCGCTGCGGTGAGCGCGTGCATGTCATAGCGCTCGCCGCTGGCCGTCTTGCGACCATGGAAACCGCGGCCATACCAGGAGGCGCGGCCCTGCTGCTCGAAGTCGCTGACATCAGGTCCGGCAGTGATGGGCTTCGCGTTGGCGAGCGAGGATGTGTTGGACGAATTGCTGGCTGACGAAGGCAATGCATTCAGCTGGGAGTCGTAAGCGAGCGGTGCAGCGGCACCCGCCGGGCCTCGGCCCAGGTTCGCAGCGTTGTTTGCAGTGGTCAGCCGCGAGCCGGTTTTCAGCGCGCTGGCCTGATCGCTGCCGCTTGGCGGCATGGCGCAACCCGTGAGGATTGCAAAGACCAAAAGACTCCCGAAACGACCGGTTAGTCGTACATTCATAGACGTGTAATCAACGGTTAGAGCCGCCCTAACCATCCGACAAAACGCGGACGTGCGTAGGCAGCTCAAGGCTTTCCGCGCACAGACACACACCGCCCGAAAAATCGAACGGCGAGCCAGTGCTCGGGTGCGGCGTACCTCGCCGCAAATGCCCGGTTAGTTTTCACGTCTGGCGCAACCTGTCCCCGGCAGCCTGACCAGACCCCACATGCCGCCATCGAACGTGGATCACACGTTCTTGCGCGTTCAACAGCGCAGGAACGGCGGCGTAGGCCCCATCCAGCGTGACGGCAGCTAAGGCCGTTCGCAGGTGCATCGCACCTGGCTGGACAAGACGTGTACATCGGCCGAAACCGATGCTTGATTGCGATTTCGAAGCATCTCTGCTCCGAATTGCGTACTTGATGACAATTGTAAAAACGCGCTACTCGTGTTTCTCATTGCCCATTGATGGCATGTTCAAACCATGCACAAGTGGACCGATTATACCCAAACCCACAGGGGGACCGCCCGGAGACGAACAAAATGTTACTCATTTTCTCCATTGACGTAAAAATTGCAGATTGTGCCTGTTTTTTAGGCATATTCCGACCGTTCGGCTAACGCCTGATGCGCGGCCGCAGCGCTGCTTTTCGCCCGTTACAATGGACGTTTTTACACGTCCCCGGTTGTCCAGCCATGAAGGTCGCCCTTATTCCCGTGACACCATTCCAGCAAAATTGTTCGATCGTTGTGTGCGAAGCAACGGGCCGTGCGGTCGTCGTCGATCCAGGCGGCGAAGTCGAGCGGATCATCAGCGCAGCAGGACAACTCGAGGTGACCGTCGACAAGGTGCTGCTCACGCACGGGCATCTGGATCACTGCGGCGGAGCAAAGGCGCTCGCGGATCACTACGGCGTAGAGATCCATGGACCACACACCGAAGATGCTTTCTGGATTGAACAGTTGCCGGCTCAAAGCAAACGCTTCGGCTTCGGCGACGCGCAAGCCTTCACGCCCGACCGGTGGCTGCAAGATGGCGACTCGGTTCAGTTTGGCGACGAAACCATGGAGGTCTACCACTGCCCCGGACATACACCGGGCCATGTGATCTTCTTCAGCCGCATGAATCGCGTGGCATTGGTGGGCGACGTGCTGTTTGCGGGTTCAATCGGCCGGACAGATTTTCCGCGCGGCAACCATGCTGACCTCGTGCGCTCCGTGCAGGAAAAGCTTTGGCCGCTAGGCGACGACGTCACGTTCGTGCCAGGCCACGGTCCCACGTCCACGTTCGGGCATGAACGTCGCACCAACCCGTTTGTCGCCGACCGGATGAGCGCATGAGCACTACCACCGCCATTCCCGAAATTTACGTCAGCACGGACGTCGAAGCTGATGGACCTATCCCCGGACCGCACTCCATGCTGAGTTTTGCATCGGCGGCCTATACGGAACACAAGGAACTGATTGGCACGTTCTCGGCCAATCTTGAGACGCTGGAAGGTGCCGCGCCTCACCCGATTCAAGCCGCGTGGTGGAAAACCCAACCCGAGGCATGGGCCGCATGCCGGACCGACCTGCAGCAACCGCTGACGGCACTACGCGCATACGTGGAATGGGTCGAGGCATTGCCCGGCAAACCAGTGTTCGTCGCGTATCCGGCGGGTTTCGATTTCACCTACATGTTCTGGTACATGATGCGTTTCGCTGAACGCTGCCCGTTCTCATGGTCGGCGCTCGACATCAAAACGCTCGCATTCGCACTGACCGACCTGCCATACCGGAAGGCGATCAAACCGCGTTTACCGAAACACTGGTTCGATGAACTCCCGCATACACATGTCGCGCTGGATGACGCCGTTGAGCAAGGGGCTCTTTTCTGCAATATGCTGGCCGAATTGCGGACTCAACGGACGTTGCTGGCGTCGCTGAAAGCGGCTGGTGAAATGCCGGACGACACTGACACCGAAGGACAAAACGCGCAGTCTGGGCGTTGAGTTAGGCAATATTGCTCACTCTGGGCGTTTGACATTGCGCTTCCTTTCTGCCGCCTCTACTATTGGAGTTGGTAGCGACCGAAAGGAGGCGCAGTTGACTCTCGACACGTTTTCACAAAAAATCCTGCGACTTCTGCAGCTGGACGCCCGCCGTTCGGTTCAGGAGATATCCGACCAGGTCGGGCTTTCGAGCACTCCATGCTGGCGGCGGATCAAGGACATGGAGCAGTCAGGCGTGATCCAGCGGTACACCGCGTTGCTCGATCGCGAAAAGCTTGGGCTGCATGTCTGCGCGCTCGCTCATATTCATCTCACGCGTCACACGGAAGGCGGTGTCGAGCAATTCGAACGTGAGATCACCACGTGCCCGGAAGTCACCGAGTGCTACAGCACCACGGGCGAGGCCGATTACATCCTGAAAATTGTCGCGCCGGACATTAAGTCGTACGACGCTTTTCTCCACGACCGCATTTTCAAGATTCCCGCTGTCGCGCAAGTCCGGACCAGCGTGGTCCTGCGCGAAATCAAATTCGATACCCAATTGCCGCTTTGAGATAGCTTTCAATTACATGAATGCCGACGTTTTAATCAGGGCGCGAAACAGCAGTCGATTCTGTAATGACAAGGTGCGGCGCACTTCTTACGGTTCGCGTAAGCCGAATCTCGCGTGCGCCGAGTTTTCGCATGAGTGCGTCAAACTCACCGGGTTCCAGGCTGGCCAGTTGATCATCGCTTGCGTCTGCGGAAAGCGTCACGTCGATATGGAAACCGCTGCTCAGATAATGCAGGTTCAACGCGTTGTACGTGAGACCACGAGCCCCCAATACAGCACTGATGGCATCGCTGACTGCCGAACGCGTCGGCATTCTGCCCGCCGGCGCGTTGATTTCATCATTTTCCGGATCGACGTGAATCAACGCATCCATAACGTGGGTATTCGTCAACAAGCGCGCTCGCGCCAATTCTGCAATGTAGTGCCCCTCTGAAACTGAAATGAGGGGATCGACGAGAATATGCGCGTCGACAATTGCGAGATCGCCCATTTTCCGCGTGCGCAATTCATGCACGTCGCGAACACCCGGAGTACTGCTCAACAACATGCGCAACTTCTCGGTTTCGGCATGATCGAGCGCGCGATCAGACAAATCCTGCAAAGCGTCCCATCCGAATGTCCAACCCATCCGTGCGACCATAAAACCGACGATTGCGGCCGCGATAGGGTCAAGTAAACGCCAGCCGGCCATACTCCCAATAATACCGATAGCGACGACCAGCGACGACGCCGCATCCGAACGGGCATGCCACGCATTTGCGATCAGTAGTGCCGATCTCACGCGTTCGGCCGCGCGGAGCATATAGCGGAACAATAACTCCTTGGAAATCAGAACGATCACCGCAACAATCAGCGCACTTGCGTGAACCGCCGGGATGTCCTGAAGATTCGTAATACGTTCACCTGCCCGCCATAACATCCCCACGCCGACAGCAATTAAAAGTGCACCCAGAAATAATGAAGCAACTGTTTCATAGCGACTGTGCCCGTAATTGTGATCGTCGTCGGGAGCCGCGTTGCTATGCCGATTGGCCAGGAGCACGATGAAGTCCGACACCAAGTCAGACAGTGAATGAATACCGTCAGCAATCAAGGCCTGAGAATGCGCAAACACGCCGACGACAATCTGCGCCGCCATCAGCACAGAATTCACCGCGATACTCGCGAAGGTTGTTTTGCGGGCTACGTCCTGCTTTTCTGCGGCGCGCGCCGTTGATT
Organism: Caballeronia sp. SBC1; assembly: GCF_011493005.1. Taxonomy (NCBI): domain Bacteria; kingdom Pseudomonadati; phylum Pseudomonadota; class Betaproteobacteria; order Burkholderiales; family Burkholderiaceae; genus Caballeronia; species Caballeronia sp. SBC1. The sequence goes on along the minus strand of NZ_CP049156.1, from coordinate 138,942 downwards.
GCGACATGTCATCACTCGAAGTCATCGTTTGGCAAATTTTACCAAGCCGCGCTGCAGCACATTCGCTTAAATATTAAAAATCCTATAAAAATCATCTATTTATCTTAAACGCGACGTCTTCTCAGTCGTATCTCGAATATGCTCGCCTCCCCGCGCAGCGGTTGACTTCAATCGTGCCAACTGTCGGCCGGCCGACGCGCAGACACAAAAAAGCCGCACCGTTTTAATGGTGCGGCTTTTTCAAACAATCACCCGCTTACTTCTGGATCAGGAAGTTGTCGCGCTCCTGACCTGCTATCCACTTCGGCGGCTTGCCGCGGCCCGACCACGTGCTACCGCTGTCAGGGTCGCGATACTTCGGTGCAACGCCCGCACGCGGACGCCCAGCGTCTTTCAAATTCTTGCCGCCGCGGCCACCTGCCAATTCAGCAAGCGTGATGCCGTAGTCGGCCATTTTCTGCTTGATTTCATTGAGAACTTCGGCATATTCCCGCGACTTCGCTTCTTCAATTTGTCGCTCGAGATTTTCGCGCTGCGCGAGAAGTTCCTTGTAAGACGGCATGATCTTTTCCTTTTGGTTTGCAGTGTACGAGTCGTCGCCCGTTCCAGTTATAACGTTAAGCCTCTCAATGAATCGCAGATTAACACAACCAGGATTCTGCGCACGCTTCTGCACTGTCGATTTAAATCAATTGAGTCGAACGGACGTCCGTAACAATTGGTGTGATTCGATGAACGTTGCGGAAATTCTGCATTCATTTTACTTACATCGTTAAATTAACCCAGAAATTCTTTCATCAAATGAAAATAGTCAGATGCATATCGGCCAAAACTTCCATCTCGTGCGAGTTTGTCCAAATTGCTTCATCGCCGTAACACCATCTTGTAATTTAGTGACATAAAGATACGTATCGGATGACCAGAACTTCAGACAATCACCTATGCCGTTCAATACAATCGATCAACGCGGCATTTAGTTCGGCGCGAGTTTGTTTCGGTTTATCGAAGGTGAAACGATTGCGCGCTGCGGGCGTCCGCAGATCGCAGCCATATTTGTCGATACCTATTAGTTCGAGTTCCGCCGGCCGCGCGGGAGAATCGGCAAATAATTCCAGGAGCTGACGCTCATTCTGCTCGGATAGCGGTTCGAGTGGATCAAGAGCCTTCGCATCCAGCCAGCCCATTGCACCAAAGCCACCTATATATCTCATGCGTTCGAGCGACATGATCCAGAACGTGAAGTCACCTAATTCGAGATAACGCGCGGCATCGGGGTGATATCGCAGATAACGGCGCGCCAGTTCATCGACGGATTCAGCTGGTGCCGGAGAAAATGAGCCGAGCATGGTAAGACGCTGGCCTTCGAGAATGGCGTCGCTGGCCGAATGGGTAATCAAGAAACCCGCGCGCGCGTCCAGTTGCAGATTGCGCGTGTGTTCGGCCAGATGGCTAATGAGCACCATTGGCACGTGGCGGGAAGTCGGCGCGAACGGTAATGCGGTTGGGTAAGGAAAGCCCCGCGGCTCACGGGAGTGCGTGGCGAGCGTACCGTGCGGCACTTGATGCAACAAATGCAATGGAGCATGCGACGGAATATTCAAAGCGCGACCTCACGAAAGAACTCACCAGCGGCCATGCAAGCGAACTGAATTAGAGAAGCGAGCGGCCTTTGCGATCTTAAAGCACAAAAACCAGGCCCGTCCGCAACCCGATAGAATTGAAAGCTTCGTCGGCCGCCGAAAAGGCCGGCCGTCAAAACAAGAAAGCAACGAGAGCAATTCCTGTGTCCGAATCTGTCTCAAGTGCCCGCGCCGTCGGGCACGACACCGCGAACGCCGTGCATCGGCGGCTGCCTGCGGCAAAACGCGAGCGTGCGCGCTACGCGACCATGGCCGTGTTTTTCATCGCCGGGATGTTGTACGCCTCCTGGGGCGTCCACGTGCCTACGGTGCGCGACAAATTTCACCTGAGCCCCGGGTCGCTGTCCATTGCGCTCCTGGCAGTTGCCCTAGGCTCGATTGTCGCGATGCTCACCAACGCTCCGTGGATCGCGCGCGTCGGCACTCGCCGCGCTTGCCTGGCCGGTGGTATCGGCATGACGATTTGCGGGGCGCTGATCCTGGTCGCGCCGTTCTACTGGCTGCTGCTGGTCGTGCTGGCGCTGTTCGGCTTCAGCATGGCCACCCTCGATGTCGCGATGAACGCGGAAGCCAGCGCCGTTGAAGAAGCGCTCGAGCGGCCCATCATGTCGTCGCTGCACGGCATGTTCAGCGTCGGCGGGATGGCCGGTGCGGCGGCCGGCGGTGCGCTGCTCGCGCACGGCATGCCGCCGTCCGCGCATCTCGCGCTCGCTTCAGTGGTGAGCTTGATCGTGCTGCTGGTGTCGATGCCTGCCGTGCTGCCCCACGTCCCTCACGCGGACCATGCACATGGCGGACGGTCGTCGTCGAATCGCTGGCGCTCCAGGGCGTTGTGGGCCCTCGGCAGCCTTGCGTTGATCGCGTTGATCGCCGAAGGGGCCATGTACGACTGGGCGACGGTCTACATGCGTGACGTTGTGCTCGCCACGCCCGCGTTGTCCAGCACGGCCTACGCGGCCTTCACCGGCGGCATGGCGGCCGGACGTTTCGGTGGCGACGCGGTGCGCGCCCGTTTCGGCGCGCCGCAACTCGTCTTCGCGAGCGCGGCGCTGGCGTTTATTGGCATGCTGGCGGCGCTGTTACTTCCGAACGCGGTGGTTACGCTCACGGGTTTCACGCTCATGGGACTCGGGCTCGCGAACATGATGCCGGTGCTGTTCGCCGCAGCGGCGCGTGTGGAGGGCGTGAGCCCGGCGGAAGGGCTCGCGCAGGTCGCGGGCCTCGCTTACTTCGGTTTGCTGTTCGGGCCGGTGCTGATAGGCGGTGTGGCCCAATTGAGCACGTTGCCAATAGGACTATCGGTGGTCGCGGCTTGCGCAGCGCTGATCGCGCTCGTGGGACCGAGAATCATGAAGCAATTGAAGCTGTGAAGGGACAGCGCCGGGGCTCCGGATTGCAACAGGCTAACCGGCCACAAGCGCCAACCATCCAACAAGCATTCGTTAGTCCCTGCCCCCCAAACCACGGCATAAAAAAAACGCGCTGACCGAAATCAGCGCGTTTTTTAAGAATGAGAATCATCGAAGGCGGTCCTGGCCGAAACATCACGACCCTGACCACCCACGGCAATTACATCTTGACCACGTCCAGCAGCGTCTTCTTGCCTGCCTTGTAGTCGTACAGTGAGATCACGCCGTGCTTCAGGTCGCCCTTCGAGTCGAAGGTCGTTTCGCCGATCACACCCTTGTAATCCGTATTCGGCATAGCTGCCAGAATCTTCGCCGGATCGGTGGAGTTGGCGCGCTTCATGGCATCGACAATGATGTACACCGCGTCATACGTGAACGGAGCGTAGATCTGGATCGGCTGGCCGAAACGCTTCTGGAACTTGGCTTCGAACGCCGCGCCGCCCGGCATCTTCTCGAGCGCCATACCGGCTTCCGAGCAGACGATATTGTCGGTTGCATCGCCAGCGAGTTGCGACAGCTGGTCGGTACAAACACCGTCGCCGGCCAGAACGCGTGCGCGCAGGCCAAGTTGCTTGGCTTGCTTGGCGAACGGGCCGCCGGTAGCGTCCATGCCGCCGTACATGATCGCGTCAGGGTTTTCGCCCTTGATCTTCGTCAAAATTGCGCGGAAGTCGACAGCCTTGTCGTTGGTCGCATCATGCGACATCACGTTCATGCCGAGCGACTTGGCAGTCTTTTCGAATTCGTTCGCGAGACCTTGGCCATAAGCGGTCGAGTCGTCGACAATCGCGACGCTCTTCAGCTTCAAGTCCTTGGAAGCGTAATTAGCCAGTGCCGGACCTTGTTGTGCATCGGTTGCCACAACGCGATACGTCGTCTTGAAGCCTTGCTGCGTGTACACCGGGTTCGTTGCCGACGGCGAAATCTGCACGATGCCTGCATCGCTGTAGATCTTCGAAGCCGGGATCGAGGTGCCCGAGTTCAGGTGGCCAACCACTGCGACGACCTTATCGTCGACCAGCTTCTGCGCCACTTGCGTAGCCGTACGCGGGTCAGCTGCGTCATCTTGCGCGTCGAGTTGAAGGGTGATCTTCTGGCCGCCGATCGTCAGACCCTTGGCATTGATTTCTTCAATTGCGAGGCGTGCGCCGTTTTCGTTGTCCTTGCCCAGGTGGGCAATACCGCCGGTCAACGGTGCAACGTGACCGATCTTGACAACCTCATCGGCCGTAGCGGTTGTTGCCATCGAGGCGAACATTAGCGCTGCAGCGCTGATAGGCAACAGTTTGTGAAGCTTGGTGTTCATGTAAGTCTCCAGTTTCGGTCCCAAAAACAACGGTGTCGCCCTGTGCTCCGTCTTCGTCACGTTTTGCTCAGCCCCGTGGACGACCACGCCGGATGCATCGTCATGCACTTGGCTTGTACTTCCGCAGGCCGTTTATGACAACCAGCATCCGTACTGCGCGCAAGTGTAGGGTTGTCAAATTAATTTGGGGAAGTTTTTTAGGATACTGGTGTGACTACTAATAAGAGATGTGTTGAGAAGCTATTGAAAGTGTGCTGGTGCAGTGCGCAAACGTCCTGTTCATGCGGTTCTTCAGCGGATTGGCACTGCTAACCCGGCGGCAGTTCGCCGCATTCTAGAGGCGGTGCTTTAGTTTTACCCGGCCATGCCGTTAATTATGCGGCCCGCTTGTTTCAAGTCAATTGCGCGAGTTAAGAACTGGGTTAGCGACTTAGATAAGCACTCGGGTTAGCACTCGGGTTAGCACTATTAACTAGTCGCCGCTTTCAAGCCTGATGCCGTGCCCCAGGACGACCGCGAAACGTTGCAAAAACACGTCTGAAAACGCGCCGCCGCATGCATTGCCTACAAGCGCTTTACAGCCAGCGCCGTTGCCAGCAAGGCGCATCGAATGGTGGCACACTGTTTGGCTGCGGTTCGCCCCTATCGTCCCCTATCATTTCGCCCCACTCATTCAGGCATCAGCCAGGAGCTTCAATCATGACCGTGACATCCCGTTGGATCGACATTCCTGCAAACGGCGACACCTTCCAGGGTTATCTCGCGTTGCCCAAAAGTGGCAAAGGCCCGGGCGTTGTCATCATCCAGGAAATATTCGGCGTGAACTCGCATATCCGTGCCGTGGCCGACCAGTACGCAGCCGATGGTTATGTCGCGCTCGCACCGGACATCTTCTGGCGCGTCCAGCCGCGCGTGGAACTCGGCTATGACGGCGCAGACCGCGAGAAGGCAATGGAAATCTACGGCAAGCTCGACGTGGCAAATGCCGTCGCCGACGTCACCGCCGCCGCCGCCGCGCTGCGCGCACTGCCGGAAGTCACGGGCAAGGTCGCGGCTGTCGGTTATTGCCTCGGCGGCCGGCTGGCGTATTTGTCCGCCGCGCAAGGTGCGTTTGACATCGCCGTGGCCTACTACGGCGGCGGCATCCAGAACGAGCTCGACCAGGCCGACAAAATCACGGTACCGATGCAATTCCACTACGGCGCGCTCGATGCCCACATTCCGTCCGACGCGGTCGACTCGGTCAAGCAGCGTTTCGCGGGCAAGGACGCTCAGGTCCACGTGTACCCGGGCGCCGATCACGGCTTCAATTGCACGGACCGCGCATCGTACAATCAAGCGGCATCGGCACTGGCGCACGGCCGCACGCTGACGTTCCTCGGCGAGCATTCGTAACTAGGCGCACTGCTCTGTGGACTGCACGGTTGGCCGCCTGAGAAGACGGGACACAACCGCATCAAAGGAGGGAGAACCTTGCAGTCCGAGTATCTCGACTACGACGCAATCGGCCTGGCTAAGCTCGTGCGCAGCGGCCAGGTCAGCGCGCGGGAACTGATCGATGCGGCAATCGCGCGCGCCGAAGCCGTCAATCCAGCGCTCAACGCCATTGTCCTGAAGGACTATCAGGCGGCTCGCAACCGCGCGAGCCGTGGCGGACGCGATGGATCAAGCACTCTGGGCGAAGGTCCGCTCGCGGGGGTTCCCTATCTCATCAAGGATCTGGGCGCGCCGGTCGCAGGTTTGCGGATGTCCATGGGCTGCCGCCATTTCCAGCATTTCACGCCCACTGAAGATTCGCTGATCGTTGCGCGCTCAAAGCAGGCCGGGCTCAACATTTTCGGCAAGACCAACACGCCTGAAATCGGCCAGATGCCGTACACCGAACCCGAGTTGTTCGGCCCGGCACGCAACCCGTGGGGACTCGACTACACACCGGGCGGTTCCAGTGGTGGCGCTGCGGCGGCGGTCGCGGGCGGTGTTGTCCCGCTCGCGCATGCGGCAGACGGCGGCGGCTCGATCCGCATTCCGGCTTCGTGTTGCGGACTGTTCGGCTACAAGCCATCCAACGATGTCCAGCCACAGCCACTACCCGCACCCGGCGATCTGGCCGTGGATCACGCCGTGTCGCGCAGTGTCCGCGACAGCGCCCTGCTACTCGATCTCACGTCGTCCGGGCAACCGGGCGCTTTCTTCCGTGCCGTCGGCGAGCCTTGCGGGCCGTTGCGCATCGGTTATATGGAAGAGCCGCAGCTTGCGGAGTCGTTATCGGCGGATGTAAAAGCTGCTCTCAACGATGCCGCCAGGCTCGCTGAATCACTGGGGCATCGTGTGGAACCGGCGTCTTTCGGGCTCGACTTCAATGTCCTCGCCCATGCGTTCCTGGTGATGTGGTCGGTGCTGGCCGAAGAGATTGTGCTGCACGCCGACCGCATCAGCGGCCAGAAGCCGAAGCGCGCTGATTTCGAAATTGCATCGTGGGCCATGGCGCGTGTCGGTCAGAAGATTGGCGAGCGCGACCTGCCAGCGGCGCTGGAAACTCAGCGTCAGTTCAAGGCGAAGATGGCCACGTTGATGACACGGTATGACGTCTTGTTGACACCCACGCTTGCTGCCGCGCCGTTCAAGATCGGCGCCAAGCAACCCAGCCAATTCGAGCGTTTCCAGATGCACGTGCTCTCGGCGTTTCCTGTTGAACCGTTGTTGCAACGAATGCTGTCGGTATCGGCGAAGAAGGCGTTTGACTGGGCCGGTTGCACGGAGCTTTTCAACTTTACCGGTCAGCCGGCAATGTCCGTGCCGCTCTACTGGAATGCCCGCGGCATGCCGATCGGCGTGCAGTTCGCGGGGCGGATGAACGACGATGCCACGTTGTTCCGGCTGGCGGCGCAACTAGAGGCCGCCAGGGCGTGGTTCACTCGCCGCCCGGCGTTGATCGCAGCGAGGTGAGGAGCTTGCCCAACCCAAGCGACGAAAACCTAGCCTGAGCGCTTGGAAAAACGGTAATGCGCGACGCCCCATTCGTTGCCGCCGGCGTACCCGAACAACTCGGCCACTGCCATATAGAACATGCGCCAGCGCTGAAACCAGACGGGGGCGTCAGCCGCGCCATACGTCTGGACCATCAGCGGCATCAACTCGCCGCGCGCCGCGTCCAGGTTCGCCAGCCAGTGATTCGCCGTCTTTTCATAATGCGCGCCGCTCACCCACCATTGACGGTCAACGGTCAGATCGTCCTGGAAATGAAGCAGCAGCGCCTCCGAGGGCATGGTGCCGCCCGTGAAAAAGTACTTCGACATCCAGTCGCTGCCGTCTTTCACCTCGAAGTGATACGCCAGCGTGCGATGCGCGAACACATGCACAAAAAGCTTGCCGTCCTCACGCATCCAGCCCGAAATCTTGTTCAGCAACAATCGATAGTTCTTCATATGCTCGAACATCTCGATCGACAACACGCGGTCGAATCCATCGCCGAGCAATGCCGGATCGAATTGATGATCGACAATATTCCCGGTCACCACGCCCAGATTCGTGATGCCACGCTCGGCCGCCTCGCTCTCGATAAACTCGCGCTGCCCCCGCGAATTCGATAAAGCCACGATCTGCGAGCGCGGATAAGTTTCCGCCAGCCACAACGAGAGCGAACCCCAGCCGCAACCGAGATCAAGGATGCGCTGGCCATCGGTGAGTTGCGCGCGAACGGCGTATTCCTCAAGCATCGCGCGCTCAGCCTGATCGAGCGTTTCCGTTCCCGTCCGATACAAACAGCACGAGTACTTCAGGTGCTCGCCCAAATGGCCATGGAAAAACGCGGCCGGCACCTCGTAGTGCTGCGTGTTCGCGGCTTGCGTTTCGATCGCGATCGGGCTTGCGCGCAGCTCATCGACCAGGCGATTAAAACGCTTCGAACGCGTTTCGCCGTCGTCGATACCTTCATCGCGCAGACGCTGTTTCATCAGGCGGCGCATCCCGAGGCGCACGAGCGAGTCCGGCAGCCGGCCGCGCTCGCACCAGTCGATCAGCCAGCTCTCCGTCGGCAATTCTTTTTCTTGTGGTTGTGACATAACTGCTCGCGATTGCAGATCGCTCATGTGGAAACCCCTCGCTATTATTATTTAAGGATGACGCGGCGGCCATGGAATCAATGCATTGGTTGTACGCATGTAATCGGCGTATCCCGCGCGCTTTTTAGCCGATTCCGCTTCAACCATGGGTACGCCCGAGACTTTCAGCAACAGCCACGCCATCAGCACGGGTGGCAACAGCATGGCGAAAATCCACGCGCCAACGCCGATCGCAAGCGGGATGTACGCGACCCAATGCACGCACTCGAAGAAGTAGTTCGGGTGCCGTGAATAACGCCACAAGCCCGCGCGGCATACATTGCCGTGATTCGACGGGTCCGCTTTGAACGCGCGCAACTGGTGGTCGGCGAGCGCTTCGCCCGCAATGGAAATCATCCAGATCACAGCCGCCAGCGCGACCCAGGCGGCGCCCGGCGGTGTTGCCCGATAAGCCGGTACGAAAAACGCGAGCGACAGCAGCATCGAAATCACGACTTGCATCTGGAAGAACCAGAACATTTTCTTGTTCGCGTCGGCGCCCCATTGCTCGCGGAACTTGTGATACCGGGGATCTTCTGCGTGACCGGCATTGCGCTTCCACAAATGCAGACCAAGCCGAACGCCCCAGACGAACCCGCCAACGCCAACAACGACCCGCGTGTGCAGATCGCCATTGGCGAGTACCGCGACCAGCACGGCGACCACGCCGAGCGACATCGCCCAGACAGGATCAACCATCCCGGCATTCTTCGATTTAACCTGCCACGCCCAAACCGCCGTAAAAACAACGATGAGCGCAATAAAGGCGATAACGGCAACGGTAAGCGGCGGCATTAAGTCCTCGATGTGTCGATCTTTTATGCGTTTGATATCGGTGGCATCGACAGGAGAGCGATTGCATCTACGGACTAATTACGCGCGTTGTCCTCCGGCGGATGCGCCGGCGCAACGTGGCAAAGCGAGATTGGAAGCGAATCAGGTGTCGACGTTCAATACGAACGTGAGGAATGCGTGCATAGGACATTCCCGAAGATGAGCGAGAACGCAGGAACTGCGCGTTTTTTAGCGCCTGTTCCCGACAGCCAAGCGTGGAAGCCGAAGCCCTCTCGACTCGCCGCGCCAATCAGCCCATCGGACTTCTAAACCAGCGCCGGCAATCCTTCCACCAGCAAGAATGCAAGCAGCACGCCGAGCAACGCGCCAAATACGCGTAGCGTGTTTTTCCGGAATTGCGTGGCGCACGGTACAGCGCCGAGAAAGAGAATGCCTGCAAGCGCCATCGGGATGATCAGGATGAAGTCGGCGATCGTGAAGTAGGTGTTCATACTCGTCTCCCATCTTTCGTGCTCAGCGTCCACCTGGCTGCGTGAGACGTCGCACTGTCGATCTGAGTATAGGCCGTTGTTTAAGCTTTATTTGTGCCGCTTTCCGCAAACGTACGCGAACGATTACCGAAACCCCATATGGAGCCGAGGTTTCCGGTCGGATGTTTTAAGCGGATACGGAAAAACCCTCATTCATCAGTATTTACAACTAACTTTCATTACGTTCGCGCGCGCATCTAAGCGATCAAGCGTTTACGCGCCGTTCTCTCCGACGCAAATATTCCGCGCCGCCCAAGCCAATGAACAGCAGCACGAATACGAAGCCGCTCACGCCCGGCCAGCCGGCGATGGTCCAGAAATGCCCACCCCATGAACCAAGCACGCTGGAGCCGATGTAATAGGCCAGCAAATACAGCGCCGCGGCCTGGCCTTTCGGCCCGTTGGCCAACACGCCAATCCAGCCGCTTGCGACCGAATGCCCGGCGAAAAAACCGAACGTCATGCACGCGATACCGGCAATCACCACGGCCAGCAAACTTGACAACGTCAACGCCACGCCAAAGATCATCAGCAGGAGCGCAGCGATCAGGACGCGGCCGCGGCCGAATATATCGGCCATTTTTCCGGACCAGGGCGATGCCACCACGCCCGTCAGATACACCACGAAAATCCCGCCAATCTCCGTCTGACTGAGATTGAACGGCGCCGCGATCAACCGATACCCCACGTAGTTATAAAGCGTCACGAAGCTGCCCATGAGCACGAAACCCATCAGGAACAGGAACGGGAGGCCCCGGTTTTTCAGATGCCCGGCCAGGGCCATTCGATGATGGCTAAATCCCATGCCGGCGCGTGGCACGAACCGTCGCGACAGCGGCAGGAGCGCACGAAACGCCAGCGTGGCGAGCAGCCCAAGCACCCCGATCCCGCCGATAGCCACGCGCCACGAGAAAAAGTCCGCGAGAATCCCGCTAATCACGCGCCCGGCCATTCCCCCGATTGCCGTGCCGCCGACGTAGAGTCCCATCGCGAGGCCGAGGCCGTCGGGATGCACTTCCTCGGCGAGATAGGCCATGGCGACCGCCGGCACGCCGCCGAGCGCCAGCCCTTCGAGCGCGCGTACGAACAACAGCGCGTGCCAGCTCGGCAGAAACGCCACGATGATCGTCAGCAGCGCCGAAGCCGTCAGCGACAGCGTCATCAACCGGTGCCGGCTCCAGCCCTCTGAAACAAAGCCGGCGATAAAAATCGCGACCGCAAGTGACGCTGTTGTCACCGATACCGAAAGCGCGCTTTCCGCCGGACTCACGCCGAACGTCTTGGTGAACTCGGGAAGGAGCGGCTGCACACAGTACAGCAGCGAGAACGTGGCGTAGCCTGCAAACAGCAAGGCAACAGCCGCATGCCAGTAAGCACGCGATCCGCGTTCGAGGTACGGCGAGGGATCGGGGGGAAGCGAGGAGGACGAAGCTGACCGGGACGGCGCCGGCGATGAAGTCACAAAGATATCTCCGGTGGCGAAGGTCATAACGATACCGTGATCGTCAGGGTTTTGCCGGACGTTGCACCGAGCGCTTTCAATCAACTTGCAAAAGGCGGTTAGAACGCGAAGACGTTGTTTCAATGCGATGCAGTTTTCGCCCGGCGAGAATTGATGCGCTAAAGTAGAACATCGTTTCAGCCGAAATCATCGGAATACGACTGCAATTTGCAGGCATTCGAGGAATTTACGCGCGGCACTTCAGTTTCGCGCACAGGGCCTCACGCTCCTGTGCTTCATCCAGTACCGACCGGCACGCGCACTGTTTTGCCGGCACACCTCGGGGAGTCATCATGCAAATTGGTTCAATCGTTCGCTCCGTCCATATCGCCGTGCCACAAGGCGCACGCGGGATCGTCATGCGGATTCTCGGCGACATGGCCATGGTTGCCTGGTACGCCGATGAACCCGGCACGTCGGAGCTGCTAAACACCGAACCGTTCTTCCTCGCAGATCTGATCGATACCGGCGAGCTCGTTCGCCCGACCAACGTGCTCATGCATTGAGGAATTAGCGCGTTTCAGAACTCTGTTTCGATGTAACCGCGCATCGCTGATGCTTCCCCCCGCGATGCGCGTCACAATGCAGGGATGAACTCGAACCATTCCGATGCATCGCGCGCGTCCGCAGACAGCCTGTCTTTCTCCGGCGACGACGCTAATCTCCCGCCCCCGCCTTTCGCCGATCTCACGCCCGAGCGTGTGCTCGACGCGCTCGACAGCGTCCTGATGCCGCTGGGCGAACGCACCGACGGCGGCATGCTCGCGCTTAACAGCTACGAAAATCGTGTGTACCAGGTTGGCATGGAAGACGGCCCGCCGATGGTCGCGAAGTTCTACCGGCCGTTGCGCTGGTCCGACGACGCCATTCTCGAAGAGCACGCTTTTGTTTCGACGCTTTACGAACGTGAAATCCCGGCGGTGCCGGCACGTGTGCTGAATGGCGCGTCGCTGCATACCTTTGACGGTTTCCGCTTCTCCATCTTCGAACGGCGCGGCGGGCGCGCGCCGGATATCGACCGGCCGGACACGCTGGAATGGCTTGGGCGTTTTATCGGCCGGATTCACGCGGTCGGGCAGATCAAGCCGTACGTGGAACGGCCCGCGCTCGATATCCAGACCTTTGGCTACGAACCGCGCGAGTTTTTGCTGACGCACGGATTTGTGCCGAAGGACGTGCTGGAAGCGTATGAAACCGTGGTGAAGATGGCGCTGGAAGGTGTCGAGCGATGCTACGAGCGCGCCGGCGACGTCAAAAGCATCCGGCTGCACGGGGATTGTCATCCGAGCAACGTGTTGTGGACGGATGCGGGTCCGCATTTCGTCGATTTCGACGATAGCCGCATGGCGCCCGCTATCCAGGATTTGTGGTTGTTGCTTCCGGGTGACCGCCCGGAGGCGTCGCGTGCGCTGGGTGATCTGCTGGCCGGGTACGAAGATTTCTGCGATTTCGAGCCGCGCGAGCTGCATCTGGTCGAAGCGCTGCGCACGCTGCGATTGATTCACTACGCGGCTTGGCTGGCGCGTCGCTGGAACGATCCCGCGTTTCCCGCCGCGTTTCCGTGGTTCAACACGCAGCGCTATTGGGAAGACCGGATTCTCGAGTTGCGCGAGCAGGTGGGCGCGATGGAAGAAGGGCCGCTCTGGCCGGTTTGACGGGTCTTCGCTCCTGTTAGCGCCGGGTTTTTCTTCAGCCTCGGCTGGCGCGCCCCCTCCTGCGCCGGCTCCCCGAGGAACTATTGAAGAATTCCCACGACTGTGTAATGATAACAATTCTCATTTAAAGCTTGATTCCGCCGATACGCTTTGGGCCGCTTGTTGGCCGTATCGCGTGGGAAATCCATCTGCAACATCCCCTTATTTGCTACGCCCTTCTGGAGAGACGCGTGAACGCGCCTGAAACTTTTGAACCCGCGTCCAACGTGACCACGATGCCGTACGCGCCGCGCGGCGGTCGCCTTATCGACGACGCCGAACAATTCACGCGAAAACAACGCTCGCGTCGCGCAACGTTCATCAAATGGCTTCGAAAGGTGCATGGCTGGGTGGGTTTATGGGGCGCCGTGCTGGGGTTGCTGTTCGGGACGACGGGTTTTCTGCTGAATCATCGCGCGGGTCCGCTGAAGATATCGAGCGGAGAACCTCAGGTTTCCCAGATGCAAATGGCCGTGCCCGCGCACGGCCTCAAGTCACCGATGGAACTCGGGAAGTGGCTCAAGCAGGAACTCAAGCTCGACGGCAATATCGGCCGGCCGAAACGTGAAGCGGCGCATCCGGTGGGCTGGGGCGATCAGAAGACAATGCAGCCGGAATTGTGGACGGTCGCGGTGGCATCGCCGGGCGGGTCGGTATCGGCGGAATATTGGGTGGGGAACGGGTTTGTATCGGTGAAGAAGAGCGAGAACAGCTTTCTCGCGACCATGACCAATCTGCACAAAGGCGTGGGGTTAAGCATGGGCTGGGTGCTGCTCATCGATACCCTGGCGGGCAGCATTATTTTGCTGTCGTTGACGGGCGTATTGCTGTGGACCGAGTTGAATAAACGCAAGACCGTAGGCGCGGTCATTGTGATGGCGTCGATTGTCGCGATGGTTTGTATGGGCTTGATGTGAGGATTCAGGTCCTCACTTGGACTGCTGTTTGAACTTGGAACCCCGCGAAACGCGGGGTTTTGCTTTTTGATCTTCGCATTGTCGTGGCGTAGTCAGGTCAAGCCGGTTTGCGCTTGTTTTTATTTCCGCGCGAAAGCCAGATATAAAGCCCGCTGCCCAACACGACGATAGTCAATACGTCGAACGCTGCCCAAAAAATCTTCAGCGGCATGCCGCCAAAATCGCCGAAATGGAGCGGTTGGGAGCCGAGCAGCAGCGTCAGATACCACGGCAATTCGCGCGAATCGGTGAGCTTGCCCGTTTCTGCATCGATGAGAACCGGACGCAGCATGCGCGTCGTCAGAATGCCGTCGCCGCGCATAAATACTGTGTAGTGGTGCGGACTGCTGAAGCGCGTGCCGGGAAATGCGACGAACGATGGAATCATCGAAGGCGTTTTGTCGCGAGCAATCTTGATGGCTTCATCGACGGACGCCGTGGCCTTCACGGGCGGCTTGCCTTGATATGGCGCGAGCATTTGCGCGAGTTGATCGTTGCGCCAGGCATCGAGGAGAAGATCGGCGAGCGTGTTGATCGAGCCCGTTGCGCCCACCAATAACGCCCAGACCAGCGTCAACATGCCGAGCGCGTTATGACCATCGAGCCACGCGATTCGACGCGACTTTTTAATCCGCACGCGACCAAGGCCGACCTTCTTCCAGAACGGCAGATAGACGACCACGCCCGACACGATCGCGACAACGAAACTCACGCCCATCGCGCCGAGAAACAGCTTACCGGGCAAGCCGGCGAACATATCGACATGCAGTTTCAGCAGGATGAATTTCAGTGATCCTTTGCCCGGCGGAGCGCCTAGCGCCCGAGCCGTGCGGGCATCGATGGTCGTGCTTTGGGTATCGTCGGGTGGGGTATCGGGGCGTGGCGCGGTGACGACGATGGGGAGCATCGACTCATCGGGTTCCCAAATCATGTATTGCGGGACATGCCCCGGATTTTTCGCCAGCGCTGAATTCAGGATTGCGTCGTAACTCGCGCGAGCGTTGGATTGATGCGCGGGAAGTTCGGGAGCTTCGATAGCATCGCCCAGGAGCACATCGAGCTCATGGCCGAACACGAGCGGCAAACCGGTCAGGCAGAGCAACAGCATGAAAGCCGTGCAAACGATGCTCGTCCAGCGATGAACAAAGGACCAGATGCGGAGAGAACGCGAAGAGAGCATGGAGCGGAATGCGGTGATTTTTTGTTGGGGCGCGAGGGGCGGCGTGGCAGCGTGGATGAGTGGGGGCGTTTGCGAATTGATCGGAAGGGATGTCGGGGTGGGTAGCGCCGATCGGTCCGGGTGCGGCGAGTTCGCGTCATAAATGAGAATCATTATTGTATACGCATGGCGTCGGTTAGCTTTCTATTTGCTTAATCTTTACTTTTCGCGTGTGAGCGGTTGGGATGGCGTCGGTTAACATCACGTCGGCTAATCGGGAGCGCCTGTTCGGGATGGTGTTGTCGGGCTGATTCGTGGGGCGGCGGTTTACGGGACGGTTCTGCTGTGGACGATGGATGCGATGCGCGCGAACCGGAAGTGGCCGCGATTTTCCGGGGCGGTTCGCGGAAGTCGGGATAGTTTGATTTTTGTCGTGTTTTTTAAATGTCTTCGGCGAAGAGGTACGTTGCCGATCATTCTTTCAAGATCGCCGATGCAGGTTTGCGGAAAGGAGCGAATTTTCGAGGTAGAAACTGAGAGTTAGATGGGATGAGGTCGCGTCCTTCACGGCCGCGTGGATTGAAACGGGGATCAACGCGATCTGCGTCACGAGCAGCATAGCGCCCCTCTCTTCACCGCCGCGCATTGAACCTCTTTGCGATCTTCAAAAGCAAACAAAACGAAACGATCTCAGTCCACACAGCATGTACCATCAAGGCTTCAATCGCTGCCCGTATCTTTCGCATAACTAATTTTTACAATTGCCCATGTCCAACCATCACGTACTAATCTGCCTGCCCACTTATAGCGAGGAAGTGCACATCAATTTTGCCTTCTCGCTGCTCGATCTGACACGCGCATTAACGAAATCCGGATCAAGCTACGAAACGTTGCATGTAGCGTCGTCCCACATCATTCGGGCGCGCAACTTCTTCGCCAATTATTTCCTGAGCCGCCCTGAATTCACACACTTGCTTTTCCTCGATACCGACATGAAGTTCCCCGCCGAAGCCGTCATTAAGCTTCTGGCCGCGAACAAAGCCGTAGCGGGCGTGGCGTATCCATTTAGACGTATTGATTTAAACGGTCCAATATCCGCCGCCGATACCGGCTTGACCCTGCGCGAATGGCTGGAAAAGCACTCCGAATACACGATCGCGCCCATCCCCGATGCAAACGGCGATGTCAGATTCGTTGATGGTTTCGTCCAAGCGCGGCATATTGGCACCGGCGTTTTTCTGGCGCAGCGAGAAGCGTTCGAGGCGACGAAACCTTTTTCGGAATGCTACGCGCCGCCGAAACAATACGAGTCGATGCTCACCAACGGAAAGTTCTACGGGTTCTTCGAAACGATCGAAGAGGACGGTCTCTATCAGGGCGAAGACGTATCGTTTTGCACACGTGCGCGTCAAGCGGGACTAACGATTTGGGGATTGATCGATCAGACCGTGGTTCATTACGGAGCGTCGGAGGTATCGGGGCAATATTTGCAGGCCATGCGACGCAAGGAAAAGTGACCTGAAGATGACGTACGCCGCGCCTATGCTTTAAAGCGCGGCGGCATTCACATCAAACTAAATTCCGCAAACTTCCCCCGTTCCTTCAAGCTCACGCGCTGCCTTCGCGCCTTCAACCTGCAGAATAGTAGGCAGCGAAACACCGTTTTTCGCCGCCGTCACTTCAGCGAGAATGGACACAGCAATCTCCGGCGGCGTCCGGCTGCCGATATAAATCCCCACCGGCCCATGCAGGCGCGACAACTCGGCATCGGAGAGATCGAACTCCTTCAGTCGTTCCCTGCGCGCCGCGTTGTTCTTCCGCGATCCCAACGCGCCAACATAAAACGCCGGCGTCTTCAACGCTTCCATCAACGCCAGATCATCAAGCTTCGGATCGTGCGTCAGCGCAATCACCGCGCAACGCTCATCAAGTTTCATGTCCATCACGGTATCGTCGGGCATGGTCCGCACAATCTTCGTGCCCGGCACATCCCACTCGTCCGTGTACTCCTCGCGCGGATCGCAAACCGTCACGTGATAATCCAGCCCGACCGCGATACTGCATAAATACCGCGACAACTGCCCGGCGCCAATTACAAGCATCCGATACCGCGGGCCGTGAATAGTCGAGAGCGTGGTTTCATCGAACGTAACGCCATCTGTTGCTTGCGCTGGCTCCAACTTGACCGCGCCATTGGCCATATCGAGCGTGCGCGTCACCAGCCGTCCGGCGAGAACGGCATCGCACAGTTCAGCAATGCCGCTCGCCATCGACAACGGTTCAAGCACCAGTTGAATGGTCCCGCCGCAAGGCAGTCCGAACCGATGCGCTTCTTCCGCCGAGATTCCGTATTTGACGCTCTCAGGCTTCGTCTGCTCAATGCCGCGCTGTCTGACGCGCTCGATCAAGTCGTCTTCAATACACCCGCCCGATACCGATCCCATCACCGCGCCGTCATCGCGCACGGCGAGCATCGCGCCTTCTGGCCGGGGCGACGAACCCCACGTCTTAACTACTGTCACCAGCAACACGCGATGCCCACGTTCGAGCCATCGCGCGCTGTTTCTCAGGACTTCGAGATCCACGCTGTCCATGATCTTTTCCCCTTCTTCTCTTCACCTTCATCGCCCGCCGAGCCGGGTTCATCGCCCTGCGTCAACTGCGCACTGAAGCGCTTGAAAAATTCCCCGGCAATCTTTCTGGCCGCGCCATCCACCAGCCGCGAGCCGATCTGCGCGAGCTTGCCGCCCACTTGGGCATTCGCCGTGTAAGACAACGTGGTCGAATCCGCATTGTCGCCCGGTTCCAGATTGACCTTCGCCTGCCCCTTGCCGAAACCGGCCGTCCCGCCTTGCCCTTCAAACACGATGGTGTACGTGTGCGGCGCGTCGATGTCCACCAAATTCATGCGTCCTTTGAATTTCGCTTTCACGGGCCCCACCGACGCCGTCATGGCCACCGCATACGCGTTTTCGCCATCGGCTTCTATGCTTTCGCAACCCGGAATGCACGCGCGCAGTATCTCGGTGTCGTTTAGCGCCTGCCATGCGATGTCCTGCGGCACCGGCAGATTATGCGTTTCGGTCAGTTCCATGACGTGTCTCCGGCTGATTTCCGGTCCGCACGACGCGTCACCGCCGCCAGCTCCCGGCCGACAGCGTTCAGGCTGTCGAGGTTGTGAGCCGCAAGCATCGCATCGACATGCGGCAGGATCGCCCGCACGCCCCGCGCGCGCGGGGTGAAATCGGTGTATCGAAGCAACGGATTGAGCCACACCAGCCGATGCGCGAAACGCCGCAGACGCTGCATCTCGGTTTCGAGGACATCGATTGCTTCGTGATCGAGCCCGTCGGTGACGAACAAGACCGTCGCACGGCCGCTGAGCACACGCCGCGCCCAGCGCCGGTTGAATTCGGCCAGCGCCGCGCCGATCCGCGTGCCGCCCGACCAGTCGACCACCTGGTCGGAGATCGCGGCAATTGCGACGTCGGGATCGCGTTCGCGTAACGCCCGCGTGGCGTTGGTCAGGCGCGTGCCGAACAGGAAAACCTGCAGGCGTTCGCGCGATTGCAACAAGGCATGGCAGAAGTAAAGCACAGCCCGGGAATATGCGCTCATCGACCCGGAAATGTCGAGCAGCAGGACAAGCGGCGGCCGGCGCTCGATGACTTTCTTGTATTTCCACGTGGTCCAGTCGCCGCCCGAGCGCACAGCGCTTCGGGCGCTGGCGCGCAAATCCGCATGCGTGCCGTGCGATGCCGTTTTTAAGCGCCGGGTCGGCTCCGTGGCAAGCGGCATTCTATGCGAACGAATTTGATGTCGAAGCGCACGCCATTCATCGGACGTAAGGGTGTCGAAATCGCGATGGCTCAGCCGTTCCTGCGCGCTGAACGTAAAACGCGCGTGGACATGTTCAACGTTGTCCGATTGTTTGTTCTCCGGCTTCAATGCAGCGGCGCGTGCGGCGAGGGCATCGGCGAGACGGTTGTTGCGCTTGGGCGGCGGCGCGCCGCTCGTCACCTTCGGTAACAACAGCGCGCGCAATTTCCCTTCCCAATCGGGATCGCGCCAGAAAAGATCGAATGCCTGATGGAAGAGCTCGCGCTCGTCGGGCGCATGAACAAGCAACGCGGCGAGCGCGGCGCGGACATCGTCGCGACGGGTTATATCGATCCAGCGCAACGCTTCGAGCGCATCGACGCTGTGCGCTGGTGACATCGCCAACCCCGCGCCGCGCAGCAATCGCACGAAATGCACAACGTTGTGAGCAAGCGTTGGGGTTTCAATCTTTTCCATGTTCGTTCAGGCCGGCGCGGCGAGGCACTGCGCGATCTCGGCGGCGTCCACGCGCGCCAGATCGTCCTGGTACTTCAGCAGCACGCCGAGCGTGTCCTGCACCGATTGCGGATCGAGTTCACTGACAGATAGCGCCGCCAGCGCCCGGCACCAGTCGATGGTCTCCGCCACGCCCGGCGCCTTGAACAAATCGAGCGTTCTCAGCCGATGTACAAACGCTACCGCTCGCGCCTGCAAATCCACACTGGCTTCGGGCGCACGCGCCGCGACAATCTGGAGTTCCACATCGCGAGCCGGATAGCCGATCCATTGATATAAACAGCGTCGCTTGAGCGCGTCGTGGACCTCGCGCGTGCGATTCGATGTCATCACGACCAGCGGCGGCCGCTCCGCGCGCACGGTTCCATATTCGGGTATCGATACCTGGAAATCCGACAGCAACTCGAGCAGGAAAGCTTCGAACGGTTCATCGGCACGATCGATTTCATCGATGAGCAGAACACGTTGAGCGGCCGGATTCGAGGGATCGGGCATGAGCGCTTGCAGCAACGGGCGCTTGAGCAGGAATTCGCTTTTATAGAGCGAATCGTTCGATGGCTGTTCGCCTGCCGCCTCGGCAAGCCGCAGCGCCATGATCTGGCGCGGGTAGTCCCATTCGTAGAGCGCGCTGGCGGTGTCGAGACCTTCGTAGCATTGCAGCCGCAGCATTTGCGTGCCGAGCATGCCAGCGGCCGCTTTTGCCAGCTCGGTCTTGCCAACGCCCGGTTCGCCTTCGAGGAAAAGCGGGCGCTGCATTTTCAACGCGAGGAAAAGCCCCGTTGCGAGTTCGCGGCTGGCGAAGTATTGCTGCCCGCTCAGGGCGGCGAGGGTTTCGTCGATGGATGCCGGGTCCATGAGGTTCCTGGGTCTGGATGGGTCAGTGTTTGTTTCGCTCGCGCCGGGAGAACCCCAGCCCGTTCATCGGCGCGAGCAAAAAACCGGGGGCGGACGAAAAGCTAAAACGCATTGGCCCTGTCGACCGCTCTCCCCGCAAGAATCGGAATCAAATGCGCCCGATACTCCGCGCTCGCGTGCATATCCTCGTTGAGGGTATCGGCGGAAATCGATGTGCCGCGCGCCGCCGCAACCGAGAAATCCTTCGATAACGCATCCTCCAGTGCCGACGCCCGAAACACGCACGCTGCCGCGCCCGTGATGGCTACTCGCACACCGCCAGCATGCTTCGCAACGAACACCCCAACCAGAGCAAAGTGCGACGCGGGATTGCGAAACTTCTCGTACCCGGCCCGCTCGGCAATCGGAAATTCAACCGACGTAATCAGCTCATCGGGCTCCAAAGCCGTCTCGTACATGCCAAGGAAATAGTCATCGGCGGTGATACGCCGTCTATCCGTCACGATAGTCGCGTTCAACGCCAGCACGGCCGCCGGATAACACGCCGCCGGATCGTCATTGGCAAGCGATCCGCCGATCGTCCCGCGCTCGCGAACCTGCCGGTCGCCAATATGACCGGCAAGGTCAGCCAACCCCGGCAGCGCGCGCTGCACCTCCGGGTTTGCAGCAACCTGCGCATGACATACCGCACCGCCAATAGTCACCTTGTCACCCGTCACAGTAATGTCCTTCATCGCGCCGATACGCGTCACATCCACCAGCGCTGAAGGCTGCGCGAGCCGCAAGCGCATGGTCGGCAGCAAGCTCTGCCCGCCCCCGAGATATTTGGCGTCATCGTGTTGCTTGAGGAACGCCACCGCTGCGTCGGACTTGTCCGGCCGTTGGTAATCGAATGAGTACATGTCGAAGTCCTCTTGAGAAACAATTAGGATAACCCCATGTTTCAAGGGGTTTGCGCGGCTGGGGTAATCTGGAAGCCGAGAGCAGTCGCGCGGCGCCTGAGGGCATCGATGCTGCGTTGACGCTGCTGTTCTTCGTAATGCTGCTGGCCCTGGTCGACGAAGGCTTCGCCCCGCGTGAGCATGAAGTACACCATGCGGGCGAGCTTATGGGCGACGGCGGTATTCGCACGCGGCTTGTCCATACGTGAGCACAACCGCCGATAAAACGCGCCCAGCGCCGAGTCGTTGCGCGACAGGCTCATCGCGGCCAGCTTGAGCGCCTGGCGCACCCGGTTGGTGGAACGCCGGGTGCGCGCACTAAGCACCTTGCCGCCGCTGACCTTGGTGCCAGGACACAGTCCCAGCCACGAACAGAAGTGCTTGACGTTGGCAAAGCGACTCAGGTCCGGGCCGATCTCCGAGAGTATCGTCATTACCGTGGTGACCGCCAGGCCGTTGATGCGCGTCAGGTCCACGCCCGCCCAGCGCGCCAGGGCCGTGCGTGCATCAAACTGCGGGGTGTTCTTGCCGCGCCGCTTGCCCGGCCCGCTGAGTTCGACCTCGTGGCAGCCCAGTGGCGCCAGTAACGCCTCGATCTTCGCGTCGCACTCGAGCACCCGCTGGGCCAGGCTGTCGACCATCGCCAGGGCCTGCCCGAGCACGAACAGGTGCTCCTCGCGCCAGTTGCCTGTCAGCGCCCGCTCGATGTCGCGCTCGCTGGCCTTGACGCGGCCGTTGCGATGCCGGGCCAGCACTTTGGGGTCACGCTCGCCGGCCACAATCGCCCGCACGATCGCCTGCCCGGTCATGCCCATCACGTCGGTGAGCACCTCGGTCAGTTGCAGGTTCATCTGCACCAGCGCCTTCTGCATGCGCTGCACCCAGTCGGCCTGTTCGGTGAGCAGCACCTCGCGCTGACGGACCACCGCGCGCACCACGCAGACCTCATCGCCCGGGCGCCAGGCCGCGCGCAGCAACCCCAGGCTCATGAGCTTCTGCAGCCATTGGCAGTCCTGCACGTCACTCTTGCGTCCCGGTACGTACTTCATCTGCCGCGCGTCGACCAGCCACACCACCAGTCCGCGCCGCTCTAGCACCTCGTAGACCGGGATCCAGTAGACCCCGGTCGACTCTAGTGCCACGGTGTCGACCCCGCACGAGAGCAGCCAGTCGGCCATCGCGTTCAGGTCATCGGTCATCGCCCCGAATTCACGCACCGGCTCGTCATCTGCCTGTCGGGGCACCGCTACCCAGTGGCTCGAGCCGCCCACATCGATCCCCGCTGCGTTCGGGAACACCTCGTCTTCTTCTCGCTTGCGCATCGCCATCGCCTGCTCCAGAATCGTGAGTGAACGGCAGCGCCATGGGAATCGTCGAAATTGACTCGATCTCTTGAACGGGATGCGGCTTGCGCCGCTCACCACTGTCGCCGACGAATCCCGGACCATGCTCTTAAGCGGGCTCACTCCACGGCGTGCATGCCGCGAGCGCGCACCATTGGTCTGCCGGTCATCGCAGCGCTGCCGTTCACCGGTATACCTCATCTCCGTTTCTCCGCCAACGCCGAGCCCGGCACGGGCTTGAAATGCTCTTAAGCAGCGGGAGTCGAAGCGCCACGAGCGGCCGATGCGTCGGCGGCTGCATGCATCGCAGCCCATACGCGGTGCGGCGTGGCAGGCATCTGCAGATCGGTCACGCCAAGCGGCGAAAGCGCGTCAATGATCGCGTTGATCACCGCCGGCGGCGAGCCGATCGCACCCGCTTCGCCGCAGCCCTTCACCCCAAGCGGGTTATGCACGCAGGGCGTCCCCTTCGCAGTTTCCACATCGAAGTTCGGCAGGTCGGAGGCGTGCGGCATGGCGTAGTCCATGAACGAGCCGGACATCAACTGGCCGCTCTCGTTGTCATACACGGCGCGTTCTAGCATCGCCTGACCAATACCCTGCCCAATCCCGCCATGAACCTGACCTTCGACGATCATCGGATTGATGATGTTGCCGAAATCATCCACGGCCGTGAACTTCTGGATGCGCGTTTCGCCGGTGTCCTGATCAACTTCCACTTCGCACAAGTACGCGCCCGATGGATACGTGAAGTTGCTCGGATCGTAGAACGCGTTTTCGTTGAGACCGGGTTCGAGTTTGTCGAGCGGGAAGTTGTGCGGCACGTAAGCCGCCAGCGATACCTCCGCGAACGCCTTCGTCCGGTCGGTCCCTGCCACGCGGAAAATGCCGTCCTTGAATTCAATATCTTCCGCCGATGCCTCCAGCAAATGCGCCGCGATCTTCTTCGCCTTGTCCTCGATCTTGTCGAGCGCTTTCATGATCGCCGAACCTCCAACGGCGATGGACCGAGAGCCATACGTGCCCATGCCGAACGGAATCCTGCCGGTATCGCCGTGGACGATCTCGATGTTGTCCATCGATACCCCCAGCCGGTCCGCCACCACTTGGGCGAAGGTGGTTTCGTGCCCTTGCCCGTGGCTATGCGCGCCGGTGAATACGGTGACCGAACCCGTGGGATGAACGCGAATTTCGCCGGCTTCGAACAAGCCCGCCCGCGCGCCCAACGCGCCCGCCAGATTCGATGGCGCCAGCCCGCACGCCTCGATGTAGCAGGAATAACCAAGGCCGCGCAGCTTGCCGTTTTTCTTCGATTCCTCACGTCGCGCGGGGAACCCTTCCACATCGGCTATTTGCATTGCGCGGTCGAGCAAAGCGGAGTAATCGCCGGAATCGTAGGTCAGGCCAACCGGCGTGGTGTACGGCCACGAACGGATGAAGTTGCGCCGTCTCAATTCAGCCGGATCGATGTTCATCTCGCGCGCCGCCGTCTCCACGATACGTTCGAGCACATAGGTCGCTTCGGGACGTCCGGCGCCGCGGTAAGCATCGACGGGAACCGTGTTCGTGAAGACCGCCTTCACCTCGGCGTAGATCGCGGGCGTGGCGTACTGGCCGGCGAGCAACGTGGCGTAGAGGATGGTTGGAATCGCGGACGCGAACGTCGACAAATACGCGCCCATGTTGGCCGTCGTGTGTACGCGAAGGCCCAGGAACTTGCCGTCGGCGTCCAACGCGAGTTCGGCTTTCGTGACGTGATCGCGGCCATGGGCATCGGAGAGAAATGCTTCCGAGCGCTCGCACGTCCACTTGATAGGCCGCCGGACTTTCTTCGACGCCCACGTCAACGCCACATCTTCCGCATAGAGATAAATCTTCGAGCCGAAGCCGCCGCCTACGTCCGGCGCGATGATCCGTAGTTTCGACTCAGGCAAAGACAACACAAACGCCGCCATCAACAAACGCTCGACGTGCGGATTCTGGTTCGCGACGTACACCGTGTAACTATCGTCGGACTTCGAATAACTCGCGTTCACGGCGCGCGGCTCGATCGCGTTCGGCACCAGGCGCTGATTCACGATATCCAGCGTGGTCACGTGCGCGGCCTTGGCGAAGGCGGCGTCGGTGGCGGCTTTATCGCCGTGGCCCCAGGTGTAGCAGAGGTTGTTCGGCGCTTCATCGTGGACTTGCGGCTGGCCGGGATCGGCGGCGGTGGCGGTATCGACGACGGCCGGCAGCACGTCGTAGTCCACCTCGATCAACTCGATTGCGTCCTTCGCTTCCTTCACCGATTCCGCAACGATCAACGCCACCTGATCGCCCACGTGGCGCACTTTCGTATGCGCGATCACGGGGTGCGGCGGTTCGTTCATCGGCTTGCCGTCGATATTGTGGATCAGCCAGCCGCACGGCAATCCGCCGACGCTTTCGCCGGCCATGTCCGCGCCGGTGAAAATCGCGACGACGCCCGGCGCTGCTTTGGCCGCGGTGATGTCGATGCTGCGGATGGTTGCGTGCGCGTAGGGCGAGCGCAGGAAGACGCCGTAGGTTTGCTGGGGAAGGACGACGTCGTCGGTGTACTGGCCGTTGCCCGTCAGGAAGCGATAGTCTTCCTTGCGTCTAACGGCAGCGCCGATCATGTGATGGGTATCGGGTGTTTCAGGGGCGTTCATCGCGGACTCCTGTTCAGGCGCGAATCTTCATTTTCATCGGAAAGGTGAGTGCGGCTTCGGTAAGGCTTCGCTGGAAGCGCGAGCGGCGGCTCAGGGCGCGGCCTTCATGGCCTGGGCGCCCTGCACTATCGCTTTCACGATGTTGTGATACCCGGTACATCGGCAGAGATTGCCGTCGAGTTGTTCGCGGACATCGGCTTCGGTGAGATCGGGTTTTTGCGCGGCGAGGGAAGTCGCGCTCATCACCATGCCGGGCGTACAGAAGCCGCATTGCAGACCGTGGCACTCCTTGAACGCCGCTTGCATGGGGTGGAGTTCGCCGTCTTTCGCGATTCCCTCAATAGTCGTCACCGACGACCCGTCGGCCTGCACGGCGAGGATATTGCACGACTTGATGGCGCGGCCATCCAGGTGAACGGTGCATGCGCCGCACTGGGCGGTGTCGCAGCCAATGTGCGTGCCCGTGAGACGCAACTCCTCACGGAGAAACTGGACTAGCAGGATGTGGGGTTCGACGGTTGCAGTAACGGCTTTGCCGTTGACCGTCAGACTGATGCTGAGCGCCATGCTTCTGTCTCCTTCGGAAGATAAACAGCCGAAGCTCACTCACCGCCTTTGTTTCACTGACCTTGCGGACTTCACGACTGTGAGGGTCTGGCTGGGTTCGTGTTTATTTGTTGTATTTGTTGCAGCAATGAGTAAAGCACAAAACGAAGACGGTCGCTATTGGGCTAAAGGCGGGTGGGGGACGCTTAAATGTCGCGAATCGTCCTTTTAAGCCTTTCCCAGAATGTCGTCTGCGTTTTGTCCTGCACGGCGCCGGAGGACTGGGGAACCGATGGGGCTGATTTCAGCGGAGTGGCATTCGTCGACGAGGCGGTTCGTGACGCGTCGCCAATATTGGGTGGCATAGCGCTTCCGGACTTCGGAACCGGCGCCGCGGGCGATGGGGGGCGCGGCGCGGTCGACAGAGAACGGACAAATCGATGGTCGGGTCCATACGCCGTTATCGAAATGGAGGATGCCTCTTTAAAGGGAACTGACTTTCCGTTGTCGTCCACAGAAAAAACATCGAACTCAACTATAGGGATGCACCACTTCGCTTTGTCACGGGAAACTTCCTTCTCATTCTCATCCAGGCAAAGAAATTTGAACGAATCGGGATAGTCGTCAGCAGTTTTTCGCTTGGGGACGTCGTTCCACGACTCGATAAATGTGATGGTGCCGGGGTGCGACGAGGTCGCCGTTTGAAAGCCTTCCAACGAAAAATCTTTTGGCATTATTTTTCCCTCTATCTTTGTCGAGCATCCAGTGGCGAGCGCAATCGCTGTCGCTACAGCAGTAATAAACCCAAGCAGCTTCGTCATTTGGTAAGTGAATCGAAGTAAGCAAATCTCGCCGGATACCGCTTCCGGCCCTCTCCCTCACACGGTGTCCCTTTGCTCGACCAATACATATTTCCCGATTCAGCAAAGTCTTCGTTCACGTTCCGTCCCGCATATTGCGACGGCGCCTGTCCGTCGCTAGCAATCGCATCCTCGAAACGTTGCTTCATCGCAGGATCTTTCCAAAGTGCCTCACTCACCTGATGTCCTGTTTCATGGAGCATCGTGCTGTCGATGTATCGCTGCGGGATTTCGCTGTGGCCCTTCCACGCGGGCCACGGATAAAAAGCGATGCCCTGTTTGAGGCTGGCGGTCGCGGCCGATGAGAAGTCTGGTTGCCCATAGTCGCGTTGCCAGATCGCGTCTTCCGGATTCGGACTCGCATTGGTCGTGATTTGACCGATATTTTCCAAGTTCTGCGATGGCAACTTCTCCAGCGCTTTCGCGAGTTGACGCTCTCTGATCATCGGCAGGCCGTCCGTAGGCGGCTGAGTCGGCACGAAGATCGGAATCTGCTTACCATCGACCTTCGCTTCAAATTGCGTTGCGTCTGCTTTACCGCCCGCCGGGAAGTCAGCTTGGGTTGGCTTTCCAGGTGAAAGGCTCACGGCATTTCGCGAGACGTAAAAACCTGCTGGTGCATCAATTCGACTCTTTGAACCATCGAGATATGAACAATCAGTTGCCGGTTGACCGCTAGGGCCGGTCGCTGGATTACTGTCGGTCGATTCAACTGGAGTCTGTTCCGCTAGCCCTGCAGGCAGCGGTGATTTTTGGAGCCGCTTGCCCGTCGGCGAAAAACCCATTGCAGCTAACTCGTGAGACTCGAACGACATAAACATGCCGCTCTGTGAAGAGATCAAATGCGGTTTTGGATCGCATTGGCAGTCGCAGAGATCATCGTGTAAGGCCGGATCTTTGCCCATCCATTTCCCGGGACGGCGTAGACCCCATGGAACGATGATGCCGATGGTATTGCAGACAGGACAACGGACCTTCGCGTAGAGATAGGTGAGATACACACCGCCGAATTTGATCTTATCGATACCTTCGATGATCGTCGCTCCGTTGGTCGCTACATCGCCAACTTTCAGGTAGTTTCGTCTCACAGGTTCTTTGCCTTTATTTATTGGATTAGAACCATGAGTTTTAGCGGGAGCTGTCTTCACAAGTGAATCAGAGAAATCGGAAAGTCGCGACCGAAACGAATGAACAACGCCCTTGCGGACCTGAGATAACCGTCTGCGACCATCAATTCTCTGAAACTGCTCGCAACTGTGCAAAAGCCGTTTCAACTTAAGTTGAAACGGCTTTGTGTGCTCCGAAACTCCTGCCTCGACAGTCGCCCGCTGGCTAAGTGAAATTCACTCCACCCCGCGCCCTAGTTTCGAATGCCAGCGCGAATAGCTGAAATAGATCGCCAGCCCGAGTGCCAGCCACACCACGAATGCAATCCACGTCACGGCCTTCAGGTTCAGCATAAGGAACAGGCAAGCCGCAACCGCCAGCACCGGCACGACCGGTACGCCCGGGCAACGGAACGCACGCGGCAAATCAGGATGCGTACGTCGCAAAATCAGCACGGCGATAGACACCATCGAAAACGCGGCCAATGTGCCGATATTAATCAGTTCCGCCAGCACGTTCAGCGGCACGAGCGCACCAATCAGCCCGAAGAACAGACCTACGAGCCACGTCGTAAAGAACGGCGTGCCGAACTTCGGATGCACCGTCGACAGACGCGCGGGCAGCAAGCCATCGCGGGACATCGCGTAGATGATGCGGGTCTGGCCGTAGCTCATCACCAGAATCACGGTCAGCATGCCGAGCACCGCGCCCAGATCGATGAAACCCGCCACCCACGTTTGCCCCACTACCTGCAACGCGTACGACACCGGATGCGAGATGCTGGCGAACTGCGCCGACGGCACGATGCCCGTCACCACGGCGGCGACCGCCACATACAGCACGGCGCAAACCGCCAGCGACGAAATAATGCCGATCGGCAAATCGCGCTTCGGATTCTTCACCTCTTCCGCCGCCGACGACACCGAGTCGAAGCCGATAAACGCAAAGAACATCACGGCCGCAGCGCCGAACACGCCGTCCCAGCCGTTGGGCATGAACGGATGCCAGTTCGCCGGCGTGACATGGAACACACCCACGCCAATCACCATCAGCACGACCGCGACCTTGATTGCGACCATCACGTTGTTCACGCGCGCGGATTCCTTGATACCGATCGACAGCAACGCCGTGATCACCATCATGACGAGAAACGCGGGCAGGTTGAACAGCGTGAAATGGCCCGGTACGGCACCGGGCGCGGCTGTCAGCATAGTGGGCAAACCGATGCCGAAGCCCGACAGCAGCGACTGCAGATAACCTGACCAGCCCACCGACACGGCGGAGGTCGCGAGCCCGTATTCCAGCATCAGGTCCCAGCCGATGATCCACGCGGCCAGTTCACCGAGCGTGGCATACGAATAGGTATAAATGGACCCGGCGACGGGAATTGTCGACGCAAACTCCGCGTATGCGAGCGCCGCGAGAGCGCACGCAATGGCCGCGAGAATAAACGACACCATCAGCGCCGGACCGGCTTGCACCGCGCCGGTCCCGGTGAGCACGAAAATCCCCGTGCCGATAATCGCGCCGACACCCAGAAACGTCAGATCGAGCGCCCCCAGCGTTTTTTTGAGTCCGGCGCGCTGCGCGCCGGCGAGCATGTGCTCGATGCTTTTCTTGCGGAACAGGGACATGAACGGGTGACTCCTCAAACCTCGAGCGCGGCGCGCTAAATCGATTGGAAAACCTGCGATTTTATCGGATTGAGGAGGTTAATCGTCGCAAAACGTTGCACACAACGGAATTTTGACTTCCTGGCGTCAGCGAATTTCTTTTGAAAACGTTTTAAAATTGCGTATTGGAGCAGTTTTTGGATGAGATCGGCTTTTGTACGTTGAATCAGTGGCAAAAGCCGCTTTTTAGGGCATCTTGTCGCAACGCGGAGTTGCATAACGCGATCGGTTGATGAACCGTCGAAATGAAAAAACCGAAGCACAAGGGCTTCGGTTTTTGTTTTCCAGCACGCCAGCGAGACAGCACACAAAGCTCAGCCGACGAAAGCCTTCTCCACAACGTAATGTCCCGGATGATTGTTGCTGCCTTCCTGGAAGCCCATTTCATCGAGGAGCTGACGCGTGTCGCGCAGCATGTGCGGACTGCCGCAGAGCATCACGCGGTCGTTTTCCACGGAAAACGGCGCCACGTCCAGATCGGCGAACAGTTTCTTCGTCTCGATCAGGTCCGTGATCCGGCCGCGATTGGCAAACTCTTCACGCGTAACCGTCGGGTAATACACCAGCTTTTCCTGGATCAACTCGCCCAGATGCTCGTGTGCCGGAAGGTGCTCGGTGATGAAATCCTTGTACGCGAGTTCATCGACGAAACGGCAGGTGTGCGTGAGCACGATCTTGTCGAAACGGTCGTAGACGTCCGGGTCCTTGATAATCGACATGAACGGCGCCAGGCCCGTGCCGGTGGACAGCAGCCACAGCGTCTTGCCGGGCAGGAGGTTGTCGGCGACCAGCGTGCCCACTGGTTTCTTGCCGATCAACACGGGATCGCCGACCTTCAAATGCTGAAGACGCGATGTCAGCGGACCATCCTGCACCTTGATGCTGAGAAATTCGAGATGCTCTTCGTAATTCGCGCTCGCCAGGCTATAGGCGCGGAGCAGCGGCTTGCCATCGACTTCGAGGCCGACCATGGTGAACTGGCCGTTTTCGAAACGGAACGCGGAATCGCGCGTGCAAGTGAAGCTGAACAGCGTGTCTGTCCAGTGATGGACGCTTAGAACGGTTTGAGGATTAAGGTTGCTCATGGCTTCATGGATAGTGCGGAATCAGGGCGGCGCAGTAGTGCGTTCCGGCGGCCGTTGTCTGGCTAACTTGGGCTCGATTCCGGCGACAACACCTCGAAGGCGCAACGAAAGCAATGCGTGATGCTAAAGCGGAATTTCTGGCGGCACGCGAGAACCGGGCCGATTGCTGCCGCGGCCCGCGCGTTCGGAGCGAATGTTCCGCATTCCCCGCTTGCCTCACGCGCAATCGCTTATTTTACCGCACACGCGATTTCTGGGTTCGAGGCGCGCTCTTTCCACACGCGGCACTGAGATGACCGGCCGAAAGAAGAAATCCGCAGGCTCGTCCGGACCCGGCTTTAGGGCGTACGAAGTAATCGCGAACGAAGCGAGCGTTCCGGAGTCCGCATGATAGCAACCCACGCGGACAGCAAGGCAAAGGCCCTGCTGCCGTCAGGCTGGTTTCGTCGAGGTCGGAAGACAATTGGCATTGCCGACAGGTTTTCACCTTGGCGTTGCAGCCAATGCCGCGCCAATCCTCGGTGTCGAAGCAACGTTGGCGGCTTCGAGCAACAGCCGGGAACGCAGCCAATGCCGCGCCCCTTCTGCTCACCGGAGCGGATTCAGACTCGCTGATCCGTCGACGGCTTTTCCCACAGGTTGATCCCGCCTTCGGTCGCGTGCTGATCGATTTCGGCGAGTTCTTCCTTCGAAAACTCCAGGTTCTTCAACGCGCCGACGTTCTCCGTCACTTGTTCAGGACGGCTCGCGCCGATCAGCACCGACGTCACGCGCCCGCCGCGCAACGCCCACGCCAGCGCCATTTGCGCGAGACTCTGACCGCGCCGCTGGGCGAGTTCGTTGAGCTTGCGCACGTGCTCGATATTCTTCCCGCTCAAATGCTCCTGTTTCAGCGACCCACCGCCCGGCTTGTTGACGCGCGCATCGGCGGGAATGCCGTTCAGGTATTTGCCCGTCAGCAGTCCCTGCGCAAGCGGCGTGAACGCGATACTGCCCGCCCCTACGTCGTCGAGCGTATCGAGCAGATCTTCCTCGATCCAGCGGTTCAGCATGTTGTACGACGGCTGATGAATCAGCAGCGGCACTTTATGCTCGGCCAGCAGCTTCGCCATCTCGCGCGTTTTAGCCGACGAATACGACGAAATACCCACGTACAGCGCCTTGCCCGAATGCACGGCGGTCGCGAGTGCACCGGCGGTTTCTTCGAGCGGCGTGTCGGCATCGAAACGATGCGAATAGAAAATATCCACGTAATCCAGGCCCATGCGCTGCAGGCTCTGATCAAGCGACGCCAGCACATATTTCCGCGATCCGCCGCCTTGGCCGTACGGCCCCGGCCACATGTCCCACCCCGCCTTCGACGAAATCAGCAATTCGTCGCGATACGGACGGAAATCGTCCTTGAACAACCGCCCGAAATTCGTCTCCGCGCTGCCGTACGGCGGCCCGTAGTTGTTCGCTAGGTCGAAGTGCGTAATGCCGAGATCGAACGCGGTGCGCAGGATGTCGCGCTGCGTGGAGATCGGCGTGGTGTCGCCGAAGTTGTGCCAAAGACCCAGCGACAACGCCGGCAACTTCAGGCCGCTTTTGCCACAGGTGCGGTAAGCCATCTGCGAATAGCGTTCGGAAGCTGCTTCGTAAGCCATGACGAATCCTCGAATTGGTGAAGGGGCAAATGGGGTGCGTAAGCACAGACAAGCAACAATCGCGCGGAACGTGTCGTCTGACGTGCGCCGAGTCCGTCATGTTAGCGAATCGCGCGGACTCGCGTCGGGCTTGACCCGAAAGACTTCAAGGCTATCCCGATATTCGGGACCTGATCAAATGGCCAGCAAAGGGAACGATTAGGGGGCGGACCCAGACCAACCCTGTTCATTCGAATGAGGAGAAGTTTCATGGACCCGCTGGACAAACTACGCCCTGTCTACGATTTTTTACTGACAGCAGGCGTGACGTACGGATTCAACGTACTGATGGCCATCCTGATTTTGCTGGTCGGGTGGTGGGTATCGAACCGCGTGGCAAACGCGGTGAAACGCGCGCTGGCCCGCACGAACGCGGACGCCACGTTCACGCCCGTCATGGCGAGCCTGGTGCAATGGGCAATCCGGGTAGTCGCCATTGTTGCGGCTTTGGGCAAATTTGGCGTCGCGGCGGCCAGCATCCTGACCGTGCTCGGCGCGGCCGGACTGGCTATCGGCCTCGCACTGCAGGGCACGTTGCAGAACATTGCTGCAGGTTTGATGCTGTTGCTGCTGCGGCCGTTCAAGGTCGGCGATTACATTGAAGGAATCGGCGCGACTGCCGGAACCGTAAACGAAATTGGCCTGTTCACCACGCGTCTGACCAAAAGCGACGGCGTCATCATGTTCGTGCCGAACAGCACGATCTGGGCGAACCCGGTCACCAACTTCACCGCGAACGACCGGCGACGCGTGGTGTTGAACGTGATCATTCCGGAGGGTCAAAATATAGAAGAGTCGCTGGCGTCGCTGCATCGGATTGTGGATACCGATCCGCGCATCATCATCGACGACAAGACCAAACCGTGGATCGCCGTCTCTGACTACACCGATACCGGCGTGAAACTGAACATTTCCGTCTGGACGGCCCGGACCGATTATGCGAACGTGCAGGCCGACTTGCTGCGCCAGATCAAGCCGGGCATCACGCCAGCCCCGAAGCCTCCCGCGCCTGGGGCTGATGCGGCGCTGGACGCTCCGGTCAAGGCCTAATAAGCTTGCCGTCCGCACATTGAAGAGATTTTCATGACCAAGGCGATTTCCATTGCACTGATCGTAGGCGGCGTCGTGCTGCTGTATTTCGGCGGCCAGTCGTTCCATTCGCTCAGCAACGACGTTTCGCGCTTCTTCACCGGCTCGCCAACCAACAAGACGATCTGGCTGATCGCGGGCGGCATGGTCGCCATGCTGGCCGGGCTTATCGGCCTGGCGATTCCCAGCAAACGCTGACACGCGTTCAGGCGTCGGTGTCAGATCAACGGCACGTCTTCCATCGACGCCGACCGGGTTCCCGGCAACGGCAAGTTGCTGGCGCCCCGAAAGGTGTAGACCAGCGAGAATTTCACCTGATCGGTGAGATTCTTGCCAGCCGAGTGCAGCGTGTTGCAGTGGAAAAACACAACGTCGCCAGCGTTCAGTTTTGGTGACACCGCGCTCCGAATCAGCACCTCGTTCTCGGGCAGGTCGGAACGGAAGAACTTGGCTTTATCGAAACGTTCGGACGTGAACGTCAACTTGTGCGACATCGGCACGAACCACAACGCGCCGTTTTCGACCGTCTCGTTACCCAACGCCACCCACGCCGACACCAGGTCGTCCCGCTCGAAGTTCCAGTAACGCACGTCGCGATGCCAGCCGGTCAGGCTGCCGTAAGCCGGATGTTTCGTCATCACGCAGTTGTGATGGGCGCGCGAAAGTGTTGCCGCCTCGCCGAAATACACCTCCATCCAGCCACGCACATCGGGCGACGTGGCCCACGCGGCGAATCGCGGATCGCGCCCGTAGGCATCGAGCAAGCGGCGCACGGTATGTCCACCGGGCGCGTCCTTCGAACTCGGCGCGCCGGGATATTGCAGATCGGCCTCGAACTCCACGGGCGTCGCCGCTTCCACCAGCTGCTGCCGCGCTACGTTGCGCATGGCTTCACAGCGTTCCGGCGTGACGAGGCCGGACACCACCACGTAGCCGTTCTCACGCAATGCGCGGACTTGTTCCATCTTCGATTGATTCGGCATATCGACTCACAGGGAAAGCGCCTGGCCGGCTTGCTTCATCAGGCATACATCCTGTAAGGAAACCGGCAAATTAGGGCGAATACATCGATTGTAAATCGCCCGGGCGGTCCGGCGCTCCGTCCTGCGGGTTTCGGGACGGCGAACACTTGTTCGAACATCCGTGCGGGAAAATGCCGACTTCCGGTAGTAACATTTCTTCTATAACCTGCCGTCGTGCATTGAGAGAGCACATCGAAAATCGCTTTCGATGAAAATCTATTAAATAAGTGCGCGATTCGAGCTCGCAACTTTTACTGTGTTCAATCGATCAAACTGTTGAACGCTTTTTTTGATCCGACTATTGTCGGGTTGCAGCCATTGCGAACCCGAGCCTGTGAAATCCATGAATATCCGTTTCACGAATCGTCTTACCCGTGCCGCCGTCCGTGCGGCACGTCCTGCCGGACGGAGTGTTGTTCGGGCTTTGCGCCATCACTCCGCGCGCACTCAATTGCTCGCAGGACAATTCAGGAATACCCACCCCGTCGATGGCATTCGCTCCTGGTTTCACGGATTTTTTTCGAATCTGCGATTAAGGGCGGCATCGCGACAAGCCGCATTTAAAGCGCTATTGCGAAAACCAACGCAATTACGCGCGCCCGTGGCTAAATTGAAACTGGCGCCCGGTGTAATTAATACGACAAGCCGTCGTCCGCGCAGGCTTTCGACCAGCGACGAATGGTTTGCGTTTGCTGTCCGCTGATCTGCCTGCTGGTTACTTCTGAAGACCCAACACGTTAGCTGGAACCTGACTCCACGCGTGTGCGCTTTTGCTGCTGCCTGTACCGGATGATGCAACGCGTTGCGCACAGCGGACGTAGCCGTGTCCAACGCATGAACAGAGCGTGCCAACAGCGCACTCGCAAAAAAGCCCGCTGAGCGCGACGCTCAACGGGCTTTTTATATACTCAAACCAGACACTCAGGCCGTTTCAGCAACCGGTTCCGTACCGGCGGCTTCCGCCAGCAGGAGCGCCTTGTCTGTGGCTTCCCACGAGAATTCCGGCTCTTCACGGCCAAAGTGGCCGTACGCTGCCGACTTCTCATAGATCGGACGCAGCAGGTCGAGCATCTGGATGATGCCCTTCGGACGCAAGTCAAAATGCTCGAGCACGAGTTCCTGGATCCTTTCATCCGACACTCGGCCCGTGCCGAACGTGTTGACCATGACCGAAGTCGGACGCGCCACGCCGATTGCGTAGGACACCTGGATCAGGCAACGCGAAGCCAGTCCTGCCGCGACAATGTTCTTCGCGACATAACGGCCGGCATACGCTGCCGAACGATCGACCTTCGACGGATCCTTGCCCGAGAACGCGCCACCGCCATGAGGCGCCGCGCCACCGTAGGTATCAACAATGATCTTGCGCCCCGTCAATCCGCAATCGCCTTGCGGACCGCCGATCACGAAACGACCGGTCGGATTGACCAGGAACTTGATGTCGCCCTTGATCAGCTCGGGCGGCAGCACCGGCTTGATGATCTCTTCGATCACGGCTTCACGCAGCGCCTTCAGTTCGATGTCTGGTGCATGTTGCGTGGAGAGCACGACGGTGTCGATGCTATGCGCCTTGCCATCGACATAACGCACAGTGACTTGAGACTTCGCGTCCGGACGCAGCCAGTTCAGGCGACCGTCGCGACGCAGATTCGCCTGACGCTCAACCAGCCGGTGTGCCAGGTGAATAGGCAGCGGCATAAGCTCGGGCGTTTCGTCGCATGCGTAGCCGAACATCAGGCCTTGGTCGCCTGCGCCCTGATCGAGATTGTCGTCATGAGCGGCGTCCACGCCTTGCGCAATGTCCCGCGACTGTTTGTCATAGGCGACAAGCACCGCGCAACCGCGATAGTCGATGCCGTATTCCGTGTTGTCGTAGCCAATACGCTTGATGGTGTCACGCGCGACCTGGATGTAGTCGACGTTCGCTTGCGTGGTGATTTCGCCCGCCAGAACGACAAGACCCGTGTTGCAAAGGGTTTCGGCCGCGACGCGCGAATACTTGTCCTGCGCCAGGATGGCGTCAAGGATGGCGTCGGAGATCTGGTCGGCTACCTTGTCCGGGTGGCCTTCGGAGACGGATTCAGAGGTAAAGAAGTAATTGTTTGACACGCTTCAGACTCCATTTGAGTACGGGTAAGTTGCTCACGTAGCCGACTTCGTCTGGAGTCTGAAGCGGCGACGCTTTAGCGGAAAACATGGTCCGGATAGCACCGTCAAGCGCTATCCGGCTTCGCCCCGCAAGTTGTCCATTAACTCGGCGAAGGTTTTATTATAGCGGCTTCTCACTTTTGTCACAGAGCCGAACGTTTGCTGCCAACCCAGAAATACCCTCACCCGCGTCATGCCCGGAACGCTCCCCGGCAAAGTCGAACCCCTCCTCTCTTCCGGACCCATGGGAGCGTCACATGTTAGGTCGCATTGGCGTCGCGCTGGCGGTGGGCTTCCTGAAGCTGCTCGCCCTCATTCCCTACGGCATCACCGCACGTTTCGGCGACGGTCTCGGCTGGCTGCTTTATCAAGTCCCGAGCCACAGGAAACGGATCGTTCATATCAATCTCAGCCTGTGTTTTCCTGAGTGGACGCCCGAGCGCCGGGAAGAAGTCGCTCAGAAGCATTTCCGGCACGCGATCCGCAGTTACGTGGAGCGCAGCGTGCAATGGTTCGGCTCGGCGGAGAAACTCACCAAGCTGATCCAGGTGGATAGCGAGGTCGATCTCCTCGATCCCGACATGCCGCCCACGTTGTTGCTCGGCTTTCACTTCGTCGCGATCGAGGCGGCTTCGGTGTGGATCAACTACTCGCTGCACAGGCCCTGCGGATCGCTGTATCAGCCGATGTCGAACAAAGCGCTCGATGACATAGCGAAGAAGCAGCGCGGCCGTTTCGACGCCGAAATGGCGAGCCGCGCGGACAGCGCTCGGATCGTGCTGCGCTGGCTGCGTGATCGCAAGCCCGTCATGCTCGGCGCCGATATGGACTACGGCATGCGCAATTCCACCTTCGTGCCGTTCTTCGGCGTGCAAGCATGCACCCTGACGGCGGTCGGCCGCCTGGCCAAGACCGGCCACGCGCAAATCATGCCGTTCGTGGGCGAAGTCCTGCCGAACTACAAGGGTTACCGGCTGCGAGTATTCAAGCCTTGGGACAATTACCCGACCGGCGACGATGCAGCCGACGCCCGCCGCATGAACGCGTTCCTTGAAGAGCAGGTCCGCCTGATGCCCGAACAGTATTACTGGGTGCACAAGCGCTTCAAGACGCGGCCGCCGGGCGAGCCGGGCTTTTATTAACGCCCTTGCACCAGTCTCCGGGAAACAATCGAAGATTGCTGCACAAGATTGGGCTCATCCCCCATTCGGTCTAGTGCATGCCGTTGCTGCGCGTCACTTACAATAGCGTCATGAAACTCGAATTCACCAAAATGCATGGCGCGGGCAACGACTTTGTCGTGCTCGACGGCTACTCCAAACCGCTCTCGCTGAGCGGAGCCCAGGTGCGCGCGCTTGCGGACCGGCATTTCGGCGTCGGCGCGGATCAGTTGCTGCTGGTCGAAAAACCAGACATTGAAGGCGTTGATTTCAAATACCGCATCTACAATTGCGACGGCGGCGAAGTGGAGCATTGCGGCAACGGCGCGCGCTGCTTTGTGAAGTTTGTGCGCGACCGTGGCCTCACCAGCAAGACGAGTGTTCGGGTGCAGGTACATCACGGCGTGATCGTGCTGACCATGCAGGAGAACGGCGACGTGGTGGTGGACATGGGCCGTCCTGAGTTTGAACCTGCCTTGGTGCCATTCAGCGCTGAAGGATTGCAAGGCCGCAACGAGGGCGCCGACACCCTCTGGCCGCTCGACGTACAAGGTGAAACGCGCTGGATCTCTGTGGTATCCATGGGGAATCCGCACGCCGTACAGATCGTGGCCGACGTGGAAAATTCACCCGTGCTGATCGAAGGACCGGTGATCGAACATCACGCGCGCTTTCCGAAGCGAGTGAACGCGGGATTCATGCAGATCGTGAATCGTGGCGCGGTGAAGCTGCGTGTTTTCGAACGTGGCGCGGGCGAGACGCTGGCGTGCGGCACTGGTGCATGCGCAGCGGTCGCGGCGGGTATCCGGCGCGGACTGCTCGACTCGCCGGTGCAGGTCCAGACTCACGGCGGCGTGCTGACCATTGCCTGGGAAGGCGCGCACAACGCCGTGGCCCCGCTCTTCATGGCCGGCCCCGCCACCACCGTATTCGAAGGCGAGATCGAGCTTGATCCCACGCTCGCTCGCGCCGACTGACCGTCAGGAACCCGATGCTGCCCGATACCATGAATGAACGTGAAGTCGCCGACTACCTGATCGCCAATCCGGATTTCTTTGCCGAGCACGCCGAGTTGCTGGGCGCGATCCGGCTGTCCAATCCGCATGGCAAGTCCGCGGTGTCGCTGCAGGAACGCCAGATGCAAATGCTGCGCGACAAGAACAAGCAGATCGAGCGCCGGTTGGCCGAATTGCTTCGTTACGGACACGAGAACGACAGCATCGCCGCGAAGTTTCATCGATGGACCATTCGCGTCATGTCCGAACGCGATCCGCATGCGCTGCCGAAAACCATTCCTGCTGGCCTGTGTGAAATCTTCGAGGTGCCGCAGGCCGCGCTGCGCGTGTGGGATGTCGCAGAGCCCTACGCGCAAGCCGAATTCGCGCGGACCACGGGCGAAGAAGTCCGCTCCTTCACGAGCGGCCTGACCACGCCATATTGCGGGCCGAACACCGGCTTCGAGGCTGCACAGTGGCTGACATCGGCGAGTTCGGTCTCGGTGGCATCGGCTACAACGGATGGTGTCGTGGACACCGCGAACACCACCGAATCCATCGCCCTGCTCTCGCTGCGTGATCCGGCCGCCGGTCCCGAAGCGCCCGCGTTCGGCTTGCTGGTCCTGGGGTCACCCGATCCGCGCCGGTTCCACGAAGGCATGGCCACCGACTTCCTTACACAGATCGGTACGCTTGCCAGCGCCGCGCTCAGCCGCTTGCTGCCCCACTGACATGACCGACGATCCGGTAGCCGCCTATCTTTCGATGCTCGAGCACGAGCGGCGGTTATCGGACCATACGTTGCGCGGTTATACACACGAACTCGACGAGCTG
Source organism: Caballeronia sp. SBC1 (assembly GCF_011493005.1). Lineage (NCBI taxonomy): Bacteria > Pseudomonadati > Pseudomonadota > Betaproteobacteria > Burkholderiales > Burkholderiaceae > Caballeronia > Caballeronia sp. SBC1. Next base: position 99,502 of record NZ_CP049156.1, on the reverse strand, counting down.
AAGAAGTTGGCCAACGGCCGGGCGCTGGAATCGCTGACCGCCACCGACATGCGTGGCGCAGTAGCGCGTGCTCATGGCGGCGGGTTGTCGGCGCGCTCAATTGCGCATCGGTTATCGGCGTGGCGGGCGTTTTATCGGTGGCTTGCGGAGCAGGTTGAAATGCAAGCCAATCCGGTCGCGACCGTGCGTGCGCCGAAACGCGCGAAGTCCTTGCCCAAGGCACTTTCCGTCGACGACGCCAACGCGCTGATGGAAGCACCCCAGGCCGACACGCCTGAAGCGCTGCGGGATCACGCCATACTCGAACTGTTCTATTCGTCCGGCTTGCGGCTCGCCGAGCTGGTCGGGCTGGACGTGCATTTCGTGCAATCCGAAGGGTATTTGTCGGCCGGCTGGCTCGACCTCGCCAGCGCTGAAGTCAATGTGCTCGGCAAGGGAAACCGGCGGCGGTCGGTGCCCGTAGGCAGCAAGGCAATCACCGCACTGCGCGCGTGGATTGAAGTGCGCGGGCAATTCGTGAAAGACGATCCGCACGCGCTATTTCTATCGGTGCGCGGTAACCGGATGTCGCCAAACGTGGTCCGTGATCGGGTGAAACGCATGGCTTTGCTCGCCGGCGTGCCGTCGAATGTGCATCCGCACGTCTTGCGGCATTCGTTCGCCACGCACGTGCTGCAATCCAGCGGTGACCTTCGGGCCGTGCAGGAGCTGCTTGGCCACGCCAGTATCGCGGCCACGCAGGTTTATACGGCGCTCGATTTCCAACATCTGGCTCGCGTCTACGACCAGACGCATCCGCGCGCGAAAAAACGCGACTAAGCCGGCGCAGCCGCAAGCAACAAGATGCGGGCGTGTCGCTGCGCCCAAAAACGTGGCCGACTCACCGTGTTACCGGCATGACCGGCGTACCCCCCAGATTCTCTCGCTGCTAACAGAAACAAAAGAAACAGAACCGCGGCCCGAAACTCCTCAGCGTTCACTTCCCCCGTCCAGTCAGCGCTTTCACCGAAGACCCGAATGAACACCATCACGCTGAAACCGGCGAAAGACAAGTCGCTTGCGCGCCGCCATCCGTGGATCTATTCCACCGCGATAGAACATGTGGAAGGCAAACCCGCGCCCGGTGCCACCGTGCTGATCCGCGCCCACGATGGCCGGTTTCTGGCACGCGCGTCATACAGTCCAGTCTCGCAAATTCGCGCCCGTGTCTGGAGTTTCGACGAAAGCGAGCCCATCGATCACGCGTTCTTCAAGCGCCGCGTACAGCGGGCGATCGCACACCGGCAAACCATGGTGCGCGACACCGGCGCCACGCGGCTGATTTTCGGCGAGGCGGACGGACTGCCGGGTTTGATCGTCGATTACTACATCGCGGACGATGAAAGCCAGCGTGGTCAGTTGGTCTGCCAGTTCATGGCGACCGGCGTGGAACACTGGAAAGAAGCGATCGTGAAGGCGTTGATTAGCGCAACCGGCTGCCCGAACGTGTATGAACGCTCGGACGTGTCTATCCGGCAGAAGGAAGGGCTCGAACAGATCACCGGCGTGCTGGCCGGCGATCCGCCCCCGGCCACGCTGATTGCGAACGAAGGCGGCGTTCGATATCACGTCGACGTCGAACGGGGTCATAAAACAGGCTTCTACATCGATCAACGCGACAATCGCGCGCTTGTCCGCGAATATGCCGGCGACCGCGACGTGCTCAACTGCTTCTGCTACACCGGCGGCTTTTCGCTGGCGGCGTTGAAAGGCGGTGCAAAACGCGTGGTATCGATCGACTCCTCCGGCGACGCGCTGGCCCTCGCCCAGCAAAACGTCACGGCGAACGGTTTCGATCCGCAACGTGCCGAATGGCTCGACGCCGATGCCTTCAAGACCTTGCGCCGCTTGCATGAGGAAGGCGAGCGCTTCGACCTGATCGTGCTCGATCCGCCCAAGTTCGCGCCTTCGCGGGAACACGTGGACCGCGCCGCGCGTGCGTACAAGGACATCAACTTGACCGGCTTCAAGTTGTTGCGCCCAGGCGGCCTCCTGTTCACTTATTCGTGCTCTGGCGCCATTGACGCCGATCTGTTCCAGAAGATCGTGGCAGGCGCCGCGGCCGACGCGAAAGTCGACGCACGTATCCTGAAGCGCCTTGGCGCAGGCGTCGATCACCCGCTTTTAACCGCGTTTCCCGAAGGGGAATACCTGAAAGGCCTATTGTTGCAAATCGCCTGATCGCCCATAGTTGAGCGCTTCGGACAGCGCGCGTTCAGGACAGCACAGAGCGTCCGCTTGACAAATATGTTTCAATAATCGACCGACCGCATGTTTTCGGGCGTCGCGCAGGCGCCTCAGGCCACGCCCGCAGCCCGAAAACATGCCGCACGATCCTTCGACTTTAAAGAACAGGGCGACCACCATGATTCCCGTTACCATCCTGACCGGCTTTCTGGGCAGCGGCAAAACCACGTTGCTCAAGCGCATCCTGAACGACCAGCACGGCATGAAGATCGCCGTGATCGAGAACGAGTTCGGCGAAGAGAACATCGACAACGAGATCCTCGTCCAGGAAACGAACGAGCAGATCATCCAGATGAGCAACGGCTGCATCTGCTGCACGATCCGCGGTGACCTCGCGCGGGCGCTGGAAGATCTCGCCGACCGCAAGAAGGCCGGCACGCTGAACTTCGATCGCGTGGTGATCGAGACAACCGGCCTCGCGAATCCTGGCCCGGTTGCTCAAACGTTCTTCATGGACAACACCGTCGCCGACGAATTCCTGCTCGACGCAATCATCACGCTGGTCGATGCGAAGCACGCCAACCATCAGCTCGACGAGCACGAAGTCGTGCAGCGCCAGGTAGGTTTCGCGGACCGCCTGTTCATCACGAAGTCCGATCTGGTCGACGCCGCCGCGCTCGACGCACTCAAGCACCGGCTGGTTCACATGAACCCGCGCGCCGCGATCAAAGTAGTGAATTTCGGCGATGCCGACATCAAGGAAATCTTCGATCTGCGCGGCTTCAACCTGAACTCGAAGCTTGAAATCGATCCGGATTTCCTGGCGGAAGACGATCACGACCATGATCACGCCGCGCACGACCATGCGCACGACGACGATCACGACCACGCCACCTGTGGCCACGATCACAGCCACGACCATGAGCATGGTCACGCGAATCACCATCACGCGCATCACGACGACAAGATCAAGTCGTTTGTATTCCGCAGCGACCGCGCCTTCGATCCCAACCGGCTCGAAGATTTCCTCGGTGGCATCCTGCAGATCTACGGCGAACGCCTGTTGCGCTACAAGGGCGTGCTGTTTATGAAGGGTGTCGATCGCAAGGTCGTGTTCCAGGGCGTGCATCAGATGATGGGCAGCGACCTTGCCGCGAAATGGCAACCGATCGAAAAGAAGAACAGCAAAATGGTGTTTATTGGTATTGAACTGCCGCAGGATTTGATCATCGACGGACTGACCGCCTGTCTGGTCTGATCGAAGACGCTGAATGCGCTGAATGCGCTGAACCGAAGAAAACCGAAGAAACCGGCGAAACGCGAAGCCCTCACACGGCGGCTTCGCGCCGCCGCGCAATCCGAAAACCTCCGCTTTCGGCACAGTTCTCGCTATTTCTCTCCTGAAGCGCAGCCATTGCGACGCGTTAGCGAGGCTAAAATCGCTGCGCCTTCGGGAGTCGGCGCTTTTTCGCGATGAACGTCGTTGCAATATGTGTTCACGACCACCAAGAACCATCGCTTTTTAAACGTCAGCGCGTTATATTTTTGAGATAACAAACGAATCGCGCCAGTGTTTTGCTCAGGTGTAGTACGCATTTGCGATTCAGTTACAATACAGCCCCACTGGAGAAGCCGGTACACCGGCAAGCCTTGACTACAAAGCCCGGCGCAAGTGCTACTGGAAAGTACCGAAAAGTACTGGAAAGCTGTCCCGCCGGCGCCGCGAGCAACGTTTCACCGTTGTTTTGCAAGCCCCGGCGCGAGAGTGGAAGTGAAAAGTAAGGTGTTGTTCCGAACATCGGACACCGATCGATTTGCTTGAAAATCAGTAAAGGATTGGTCCAAATGAATCGGCCCTGCGTGGCGCTATCCAGCGCCGCGAGAGTCGCAGCCCGTTTAGCGTAGTAAGTGCATGCAGTAATTGTTGGCGAATATCGCTGAAGTGCGGGTAAACCGGACAACGGCGGCGGCGAGCGCGGCGAGCGACCGCGAAGATGGCGAACGACATCGCCCCACATTGAAGAAGCAAGCCAGATGACGACGAAACGATTGTTGACCGAAGACGAAATCCTGAAGATGGCCGACAAGGATTACATGAACGAGGATCAACTCGCGTTCTTCAGGGTCCGGCTGGAACAGTTGCAGGCCGACATTCTCAAGAATGCGGGCCAGACGACGGAAAACCTGCGGGAAACCGTCATCGTTCCGGACCCTGCTGATCGCGCGACGATCGAGGAAGAGCACGCGCTCGAACTGCGCACACGCGACCGCGAACGCAAGCTGCTGAAGAAAGTGCAGCAGTCGCTGGCGCGTATCGAGTCCGGCGACTACGGCTGGTGCGAAGAAACGGGCGAGCCCATCGGCATCCCCCGCCTGATCGCGCGCCCGACGGCAACGCTCTCGCTCGAAGCGCAGGAACGACGCGAACTGCGCCAAAAGTTGTTCGGCGACTGATCTGCCGGAGCGGCGTACGCTGCGGCCTGGACCGCGGCGGGAAAGCTGCCGCCGGGATTTGTATCGAAGCGATTGGAAAGCGGTGAAAAACACCGCTGGAAAACACAAAAGGCACACGAAAAATCGTGTGCCTTTTTGTTTTTGTACGCTGTATTTGCAGCCGATCGGACTTACTCCGTCAGGCTGGCGACCCAAAACGCCGTCGCACACAAGATGGCGCAAGAAGCGTCTTGATAAATTCCTCAGCGCCCTAAAATAAACTGGACGCGCTTTCGTGGCGCGGGCGTGGCCAGAGTCTGTTCGAGCGCAACATTGCAGCGCGCCCGAACGCCTCACGCTCCCAACGGATTCCCCGGCGGCGCGGCGGCACACCGGTCTATCGGCCGCCGCGCCCACTCCGCTTTCAAAGGAATGCACATGGAACAATTTCACGGCACGACCATCGTCTCCGTACGACGCGGCGACAAGGTCGCCCTCGGTGGCGACGGCCAGGTCACCCTCGGCAATATCGTGATGAAAGGCGGCGCGAAGAAAGTGCGCCGCATCTATGGCGGCAAGGTCCTGGTCGGTTTCGCGGGCGGCACGGCCGACGCGTTTTCGCTCCTCGACCGCTTCGAAGCCAAGCTGGAAAAACACCAGGGCAACCTGACACGCGCCGCCGTCGAGCTCGCGAAAGACTGGCGCACGGATCGCATGCTGCGTCGGCTGGAAGCCATGCTGATTGCCGCCGACGCGCAAACCACGCTCGTCATCACGGGTAACGGCGACGTGCTCGATCCGGAAAACGGCATTTGCGCGATCGGTTCGGGCGGTGCGTATGCGCAGGCCGCGGCGCAGGCACTCTCCGAAAACACCGAACTCTCGCCGCGCGATATCGTCGAAAAAGCACTGACAATCGCGGGCGATATGTGCATTTACACGAATCACAATCGCGTCATCGAGACGATCGAGTAACACGGCTTTCGCGTATTCGCGAGCACAGGACAAGGACCAACGATGACCACCATGACTCCCGCCGAGATCGTCTCGGAACTCGATAAACACATCATCGGCCAGGGCCGCGCGAAAAAAGCGGTCGCCGTGGCGTTGCGCAACCGGTGGCGCCGTCAGCAAGTCGCCGAACCGCTGCGCCAGGAAATCACGCCGAAGAACATCCTGATGATCGGACCGACCGGCGTCGGCAAGACCGAAATCGCGCGACGTCTGGCGAAACTCGCCGACGCGCCGTTCATCAAGATTGAAGCAACGAAGTTCACCGAGGTTGGCTACGTGGGGCGCGATGTGGACAGCATCGTGCGTGACCTGATCGAAATTTCGGTCAAGCAAACGCGCGAGAGCGAGATGCGCAAGGTGCGTTCGCGCGCCATCGATCGCGCCGAGGACCGGATCCTGGACATCCTGCTGCCGAGCGCGCGGCCGGCGGCGGGTTTCGGCACGGCCGAATTGCACGACGACAGCGCGAACAGCACGCGTCAGACGTTCCGCAAGCGTCTGCGCGAAGGCCTGCTTGACGACAAGGAAGTGGAGATCGACATCGAAGCGCCGCAGCCAAGCATGGACATCATGGGGCCGCCGGGCATGGAGGAAATGACCGACCAGATCCGTTCCATGTTTGCGAATATCGGCGGCGGCAAGAAAACGCATCGCAAAGTGAAGGTCAAGGACGCGCTGAAGATGCTCACCGACGAAGAAGCCGGCAAGCTCCTGAATGACGAAGAGGTCAAGACGAAGGCTATTCAGAACGTCGAGCAGAACGGTATTGTGTTCCTGGACGAGATCGACAAGATCGCGTCGCGCAGCGAAACGGGTGGCGCGGAAGTGTCGCGGGCCGGTGTGCAACGCGACTTGCTGCCGCTCGTGGAAGGCACCACCATCAACACAAAATACGGGATGATCAAGACCGATCACATCCTGTTTATCGCGAGCGGTGCGTTCCATCTGGCGAAGCCGAGCGATTTGATCCCCGAACTGCAAGGGCGTTTTCCGATTCGCGTGGAGCTGGATTCCCTGTCCGTGGAGGATTTCGAATCCATTCTGAATACAACCGATGCCAGTCTTGTGAAGCAGTACACAGCGTTGTTGGCGACCGAAGATGTACAGCTCGAATTCAGCACGGAAGGGATTCGCCGGATGGCTGAAATCGCGTTTTCGGTGAACGAGAAGACCGAGAATATTGGTGCGCGGCGGCTCTATACCGTGATCGAAAAGTTGCTCGAAGAAGTGTCGTTCGCGGCGGGCAATCACACGGGCCACCCGGTGAAGATCGATGCCGCTTATGTCGATAAAGCGTTGAACGATGTAGCCGAAGACGAAGATTTGTCGCGCTACGTGCTGTAACAACGTCGTATCAGAAAAGGGCGGCTCCCGATTTCAGTCATTCGCTGAAATCAGGAGCCGCCCTTTTACGTTCTACATAACGTTTATTGCCGCACGGGTTTTTTCGCCAGCTTGCGCTGCAGTGTCCGCCGATGCATGTTCAGCGCTCGCGCCGTGGCTGAAATATTATTGTTGTTCTCTGCCAGCACGCGCTGGATATGCTCCCACTCCAGTCGCGCGACGGACAGCAGCGCCGGGTGCTCGATAGCGTCTTCGGCCGTCTGCTCACTGGCCTCTTCCTGCAACGCGGACAGGATTGTCTCGACATTCGCCGGCTTGGCCAGATAGTTATCGGCGCCGTCTTTCACGGCCTGAACCGCCGTCGCGATGCTCGCGTAACCCGTCAGCACGAGAATCCGTGCGTCGGGCTGAAGATCGCGCAAGGGCGCGACAAGCGTCAACCCGGAATCATTGCCGAGATGCAGATCGACGGTGATCTGCCCGAACTTCTGCGTGTTCGCCAATCGCAACGCCGTGGCGGCGTCGTGCGCCTGATGCGGCGTATAGCCGCGCCGCGTCAGGCCACGCGCGAGGATGCCCGAGAAAACCTCATCGTCGTCGATGACCAAAAAATTTGTATCGCTCATGCTCTTTTCTCCGTAGTGACGGAAGCGGCGACGCCGCCGCGGCCCGTCCTTGCTGCTTTTTCCCGCGATTCGGGGGCGCTTGTGTCGACGAGACGCAAGATGGCATGCGTGCCGTGCGGGCTGACCGGCGCCAGCTCGATCGACCCGCCAAGCCGCGTTGCCGCTGAGAATGCCAGATACAAGCCGACACCGTGGCCGCCTTGCGTGCTGTCGACGGGCATCGCGCCGAGCGAACCCCGTAATGCCGCCGGAATGCCGGGGCCCTGATCGCGGACATCGAATTGAATCACGGGTTCGCCAAGGTGCCGGCTCGCCGACGTCATCAGCGTCACCGAATCGCTGCTGGCCCGCGCCGCATTATCCAGCAGAATGGTCAGTATTTGCCCTACCGCGACGGGATCGCTGAGAAACAGGCCCGCGCGTTTGTGTTCTTCCGCTTCGTTTTCCGACTCGATCAACTCGAAACGCACGTGCGGATGGCGCAACCGCCATTGTTCAACAAACCCATGCAGCCAGTCATCCAGCGGCTGCCGCGGCGCGGGTCCGGTCGCGCGGCTGCGCAGACGCGCGAGCGCGGACGTGCACAGCGTCATTTGCTGCTCGAGCAGTTCGATATCGGCGGAATACGGGGCGAGATGCGGATCGTGCCGGGCGGAATCGCGTAACTCCTCGCTCAGCATTGCAATGGTCGACAGCGGCGTGCCAATTTCATGCGCGACCGTTGCCGCCTGAACACCCAGCGCCACGGCGCGCTCGTCGCGCAGGAGCCGCTCCTGGGCGTCGGCCAGCGCAAAATCCCGCACCCGGAGCGCACGCGACATCCGCGCTACGAACCAGCCGATCAACCCCACGCTGACCATGAAGTTCACCCACAGCCCAATGCGGAAATATTCGAACAAATTGAGCGGATCTTCCATGTTCAGCGGCACGTAGCTGACCGTCAGCAGCGAATAGCAGACGACCGCGAACAACGCGAGCCAAATCGTTAAACGCCACGGCAGCACAGCAGCGGCAATCGCGAGCGACGGCAGGTACAGCGTGACGAATGGATTCGTGGCGCCGCCGCTCAGGAACAGCAGCGCGGACAGCGCGCCGAGATCGACCCAGAGCTGCCCGAACAGTTCGAGATTCGTTTCAGGCTGCGCACGCGCAACGCGTACCCATGTCAGCGCGTTGAACAATACCTCCAGCACGACAATGGTCAGCATGCCCGCTAGCGGGAGATGCGCTCCGTAAAACGCCTGTACGACGGCGATCGTAACCAATTGACCGATGATTGCCAGGCTGCGGAGCCAAAACAGGTGACCGAGATTGACGCGGCCTGTGTTCGTTATTCGATGCATCGCGGTGAATTTCACCTCATATTTCAGATTAGTCTAATGGTTTGACTTAGTCGCTTGCCGCAACATCTAGCGTTGTCTCGTACAGGGCGGCACGGCCGCATATTCAAAATGACTAACAGCCCATCCTCCCGCCCCAATCAGCTTCTCAGCGAAGCGCCACAGACCGGCACCACTCAAGACACCATTATCCCGCGTGCGCTGGACGCGTTCATTGACAACGCCCGCACTGCGAACGCGCAAGGCAATCAGGTCGAGCGCGCCGTATGGCTGCAAGCAGCCTTGATGTTGCAAGCTGATCGGCCGGAGACGGGTCTCGATCTGATCGATTCAATGCTGAAGCAGAACCGCATCGCCGACGGCATTCAGCTCGCAGCGCAAGTCGTCGATCGTCATCCGCAGCACGCGCTCGCGCTTTGGCATCTTGGCTATGTGCTCCAGCTCGCCAACCGTCACGCAGAAGCCATTCCCTTTTACGAACGCGCTCACGCAGTCGAACCGACCGTCCCGACCCTGCGCAACAATCTGGCGGTCGCCTACGAAATCACGGGCAACGCAGATAAAGCACTGAGCATGCTGGAAGAAGCCGTCGCCGCGAACGCGAACGATATTGAAGCGTGGACTAATCTGTCCCGCATCTATCCGCGCCGCCGCGAACTCGAGCATGCGCTTGCGGCTGGCAAACGCGCGGTTGAGATCGATCCGTCGAATGCGCTCGCGTTGTCGAACTACAGTCTCGCGTTAAAAGAAGCGCAGCGCTGGCCGGACGCTACAGAAACCGCCAGGAAAGCCGCGGAGCTCACGCCTGGAATGCCACGACTACCGTTCAATCTCTCGCTTCTCGATCTCGCGCAGGGCAACTACGCTCGCGGCTGGGCCAATTTCGAAGCACGCTGGGACGGTTCAAGCGAACTCCGCAACGCGCATCCGGACTTTTCGGCACCACGATGGAACGGCGAAGCGCTGCGCGGCAAGACCTTATTGCTCTGGGGCGAGCAAGGTTTCGGCGACGCGCTGCAGTTCTCCCGTTTCGTCCCCATGCTCGCGAAAAAGGTTCATGCGCAGGGCGGCACGCTGGTGTGGGCCGCATTCAAAGCGGTGCATCCGCTGATGGCACGCATGGCGCCGAAAGGGGTCGAATGCCTGCCGCACGACGGCCCGTTGCCCGAGTTTGATTTCCATTTCCCGTTGCTAAGCCTGCCGCTGCATCTCGGCGTCGACGCGGACACCATTCCGGCAAAACGCGCGTATCTTTCCGCCGATGCCGACCTCGCCGCCGACTGGCGCGCCGAATTCGCCGCCGACAAACGCCTGCGCGTCGGTCTTGTGTGGAGCGGCAGCGAAGGTCATCAACGCAACATGTTCCGCAGCGTGGGCATCGAGCGATATGCAAAAGCGTTCAGCGGGATCGAGAACGTTGCGTTCTTCTCGCTGCAGAAGGATGCGTCGGGCGCGGTATCCACGGCTCGGGACAGTGGTTTTGAGATCGCGGATCGCACCGGCAAGTTTGAAACGTTCGACGACACGGCAGCGTTCATCGATTCACTCGATCTTGTTATTACCGTTTGCACGAGCGTGGCGCATCTGGCCGCGGCGCTGGGCAAACCGACCTGGATTCTCCTCGACGTCAATCCGCACTGGGTGTGGCAACTGGAGCGCACGGACAGCCCGTGGTATCCGACGGCGACGCTGTATAGGCAGAAGGAGTTTTCGCAGTGGGAGCCGGTGATGGCCGACGTCGCGCGGGATCTGGCCGCGCTCGCGGCAACACATACGGGCGCGGCGCCGCGTAAGCGGGCGGCAAAGAAAACGGCCGTGTAAGCACTACGACGAGTTCAAATCAGCAAAAATCGGCGATCTGGCAACGAATCGCCGATTTTTTTCGTGCTCGGTTTCTTCTTGATTCGCTTACTTGGGCCATTCTGCCGACACAAAAAACACGTGCGCGCAAATTCTGGCAACTCAGCGACGAACGCGACATTCACATGTTTATGCTACGTTGCGTTTCTTCACGCAAACAATCCGGGCAAAGGCACGTCATGCGCGGATTCAAGCGCTCGGCCGGCAAGGCCGGAAGCGCTGCGCACCAGCATTGCGCATCGCCGGTTTGCTGAGCGCAGCGGAAAAACGCTCCGCACAGAGCGCAGCATTGTGAAGCGGGATTCAGAGCGGGATCAGTGGAACTCATTAGGGAGCCAAGCCTTTTGAAAACGCAGCAGACAGTCACGAGCCGCATTGCGCGCGATGCGGCCGTTGCCGAAGCGCCACGTTTTCGACCCGCCCACGCATGCCCGATCGCACTATTATTTCACGCGCCAAGCCCATACTGGCACGACCAGAGGCTAACTTTCACCCGTCATCGGAATGCTATCGGAAACGCATGATGCAGCGCGTCAGTCCTGTACAATTCCGCCTGTTTAAACTGCTCCTCGCCTTATCGCCGCCATGTCCGAGCTTCCCGACCTTACGCAGATCGCGCCGACCCTGAAAGCCGAAATTCTGGCTGAGGCGTTGCCCTATATTCGCCAGTATCACGGCAAGACGATCGTGATCAAATACGGCGGCAATGCCATGACCGAGGAGCGCCTGAAACAGGGCTTCGCGCGCGACGTGATCCTGCTGAAGCTGGTCGGCATCAACCCGGTGATCGTGCACGGCGGCGGTCCGCAGATCGACCAGGCGCTCAAGAAGATCGGCAAGCAGGGCACGTTTATCCAAGGCATGCGCGTCACCGACGAAGAAACCATGGAAGTCGTGGAATGGGTGCTCGGCGGCGAAGTGCAGCAGGATATTGTTACGCTGATCAATCATTTCGGCGGCCATGCGGTCGGCCTCACCGGCAAGGACGGCGGCCTGATCCACGCGCGCAAGCTGCTCATGCCGGATCGCGACAATCCGGGTGAATTCATCGATATCGGTCAGGTGGGTGAAGTCGAAGCCATCAATCCGGCTGTGGTGAAGGCGCTGCAAGACGACGCGTTCATTCCGGTCATCTCGCCAATCGGCTTTGGTGAAGACGGTTTGTCGTACAACATCAACGCCGATCTGGTCGCGGGCAAGCTTGCCGTGGTGCTGAACGCCGAGAAGCTCGTGATGATGACGAACATCCCCGGCGTGATGGACAAGGAAGGCAATCTGCTGACCGATCTCTCGGCACGCGAGATTGACGCGCTGTTTGCCGACGGCACCATTTCCGGCGGCATGCTGCCCAAGATTTCATCGGCGCTCGACGCGGCGAAGAGCGGCGTGCGCTCGGTGCATATTATCGATGGGCGAATCGAGCATTCGGTGCTGCTCGAAATCCTGACCGAACAGCCGTTCGGGACAATGATCCGCTCGCATTGAACGTGGAACCTGCCGGCGCTCGAGTTGAGCTTTTGCGTTCCTCCCGACGCCGGTTGAACGCGAACAAGCGCCCCGTCTGGCTATTCGATCTCGACAACACGCTGCACCACGCGTCGCACGCGATTTTCCCCGCGATCAATCGCGGGATGACGCAGTACATCATCGACCGGTTGGGCGTGGATGTGAACGAAGCCAACCGGTTGCGCACCGGTTATACGCAGCGATACGGCGCCGCCCTGCTCGGCCTGGTGCGCCATCATCCAGTCGATGCCACCGACTTCCTGCACGTAGTCCATACCTTCGCCGATCTCGGATCCATGGTTCGTGCCGAACGCGGTCTCGCGCGAATGATCCGCGGGCTTCCGGGACGGAAGATTGTGTTGACCAACGCGCCTTCAATTTATGCCCACGCCGTGCTCAACGAACTGGGTATCGCCAAGCTGTTTGAACGCGTGATTGCCATCGAGGATATGCAGGATCGAAGCGGTTATTGGCGCGCGAAGCCCGACGCGGGAATGCTTCGGCGTGCGATGCGGCGGGCTCATGTGCCACTTTCCGACGCGGTTCTTGTAGAAGATACGCGTGGGCATTTGAAACGCTATAAGCGCTTGGGAATTCGCACGGTCTGGATCACGGGGCATCTGCCGTCGGTTTTGAATGCCAGCGGCGCGAGGTCGTTTCGGTCTCCCAGCAGCGGACGGCCGCACTACGTCGATCTCAAGATCCGCTCTTTGAAAGACTTGCGCAGCCTCGGCTAGAGCGGGCGTCACGCCGATCACCGCCGAAGCGCGAAAGTAGTACGGACTTCAAAGGTCATCGCCTGTCTCGCCGCTCCGTGAGCCCCCTTAGCTCCCTTTTCCGTTTTTCCGATATACTTCACCGCTATCCTGATTTGTTTCAACGCGCCGATTTGCTGACTCGATTGCGGGCGCGCGAACCCTGACCGGTTCACTATAAATGCGGCTAAAGAGGTTGTCAGCCGCGCCGATTCTCTCTTTCCGCGCATCGCCGACGCCGTTTAGCCGCCCTGTTTTCTCTAGGCGGAATGAATGGAATCAATCGGCGTCGTCACTCCCCAAACACTGCATTTCACCGAACCGCTGCGCATGCAAAATGGCAGCTTGCTCGGTGACTACGATCTCGTCGTCGAAACCTACGGCACGCTCAACGCTGCGCGCTCGAACGCCGTGCTCGTCTGCCATGCGCTGAACGCGTCGCATCATGTGGCCGGCATCTACGCCGATGACCCCAAGAACGTCGGCTGGTGGGACAACATGGTGGGTCCGGGCAAGCCGCTCGATACCAACCGGTTTTTTGTCATCGGCATCAATAATTTGGGCTCGTGTTTCGGTTCGACCGGCCCCATGAGCGTGAACGCCGTCACAGGCAAACCCTACGGCGCGAGTTTCCCCGTTGTCACGGTTGAAGACTGGGTCCACGCACAGGCTCGCGTCGCGGATCTATACGGTATCGAGCGCTTCGCCGCGGTCATGGGCGGTAGTCTCGGCGGCATGCAGGCGCTGGCCTGGAGCATGATGTATCCGGATCGCGTGGCGCACTGCATTGTGGTGGCATCGACGCCGAAACTCTCCGCGCAGAACATCGCGTTCAACGAAGTCGCGCGCTCCGCCATCCTCTCCGATCCCGATTTCCATGGCGGCGACTATTACGCGCACGGCATCAAGCCCCGTCGCGGGTTGCGGGTCGCGCGCATGATCGGCCACATCACGTATTTGTCGGATGACGACATGGCCGCCAAGTTCGGCCGTGCGTTGCGTCGTGCGGAAGGCGCTTTGGATGCGTACAACTTCAACTTCGACGTCGAGTTCGAAGTGGAATCGTACTTAAGATACCAAGGCGATAAATTCGCCGAATACTTCGATGCCAACACGTATCTGCTGATCACCCGCGCGCTGGATTACTTCGATCCCGCCAAGGCGTTCGACGGCGACTTGACCAAGTCGCTCGCTCACACCACGGCGAAATATCTGATCGCAAGCTTTTCCACCGATTGGCGTTTTGCGCCCGCCCGCTCGCGCGAACTGGTGAAAGCGCTGCTCGATCACAAACGCACGGTGAGCTACGCCGAAATCGATGCGCCGCACGGCCACGATGCCTTCCTGCTCGACGACGCGCGTTATCACAACCTGATGCGCGCCTATTACGAACGCATTGCCGCCGAGGTGGGCGCATGAACCAAATCACGCTGGACTCTCTCTCTTTGCGCTCGGACTTTCGGGCGATTGCGCGCTGGGTTGAACCGAACTCATCGGTGCTGGATCTCGGCTGCGGCGATGGGTCGCTGCTCTCGTTGCTCGCCGAAGAACTCGATGTCGCGGGCTATGGCATTGAGATCAACGACGCGGGCGTGCTCGCCTGCGCCCAGAAAGGCGTGAACGTGATTCAGCAGAATCTGGAAGACGGACTACGCCTGTTCGAAGATAACAGTTTCGACTTCGCGATCCTCTCGCAGACGCTGCAAACGATCCATCAGACCGCCGCCATCCTGCGTGAAACCGTGCGCGTCGGGCGTGAATGCATTGTCTCGTTCCCTAACTTCGGCTACTGGCGGCATCGGCTGACCGTCTTGCAGGGACGCATGCCGGTGTCGAAAACGCTGCCGTATCAATGGCATAACACGCCGAACGTGCGGGTCCTCACCATTCGGGATTTCGAGGCGCTGGCCCCGGAAGTGGGTATCGAGATCCTCGATCGCGCCGTGCTGCATGGTGGGCAGTCCATCCGTTGGGGTGCGAACTGGCGTGGTAGCCTTGCGGTCTATCGCGTAAAGCGAAGCTGAACTGAGCTTGCCGGTTCGTCGCTCGCGCACCGCTTACTGCTTCGAATCGACCCTATGTCCAACTCGCCACACGAGGCGCCCGCTCTTACCGCTCACGAAGATCACCCCGGCTGGCGCGCGTTTCTCAACAAACGCATGCTGATTTGCGTGTTTATCGGCTTCACGTCGGGGCTGCCGCTCTTCACGCTCGTCTATCTGGTCCAGGCGTGGTTACGCACTGAAGGCGTGAACCTGAAGGAAATCGGCCTGTTTGCGCTGATCCAGTTTCCCTATACGTGGAAATTCATCTGGGCGCCGCTGATGGACCGCTACGTGCCTCGTCTGCCCGGCTGGCGGCCTGGACGGCGGCGCGGCTGGATGATCGTCACGCAGTTGCTGGTGGCTGTGGCTATTGGCGCACTTGGGTTTATATCGCCAAAAGACCAGATCTGGACCGTTGCCGCGCTGACCGCGCTCGTCGCGTTTTTCGGCGCAAGCCAGGATATTGCGATTGATGCGTACCGTCGCGAACTCCTCGCCGATACCGAGCAAGGACTCGGCAACGCCGTCTTCGTCAACGCGTACAAGATCGCGGCGCTCATCCCCGGTTCGCTCGGGTTGATTCTCGCCGATCACTTGCCTTGGTCCACCGTCTTCCTGGTCACGGCGGCATTCATGCTGCCGGGTATGGTGTTGACGCTCGTGGTCAAAGAACCCGAAATACATGGCACGCCGCCCAAGAATCTACGCGATGCCATCATCCAGCCGTTTCGCGAATTCATCGCCCGGGACGGCTGGCGCACGGCGTTGCTGATTCTCGGTTTCATCTTCCTGTACAAGCTCGGCGACACGATGGCGACCACGCTCTCCACGTCGTTTTTCCTCGATATCGGCTTCAACAAGACGCAGATCGGCGTGATTGCGAAGACTGTCGCGTTCTGGGCAAGCCTGGCGGGTGGGATTGTGGGTGGCGTATGGCTGGTGAAGATCGGCATTGCGCGCGGGCTTTGGATCTTTGGCGTGCTGCAGATCGTTTCCACGCTTGGCTTTGCGTGGCTCGCGAAAATCGGGCCGTCGCCCGTGGCGCTAGCCGCGCTCTACGGGTTCGAAACCTTCGCCACCGGCCTCACCATGGCCGCGTTCGTGGCTTACATCGCAAGCACGACCGACCCGCGATATACCGCTACGCAGTTCGCGCTTTTTACGAGTCTTGCGTCGGTGCCGCGGACGCTGGCGTCGGCATCGAGTGGCTTTGTGGTCGCGCAAACCGGCTGGTTCGAGTACTTCATGATCTGCGCTGCGTTGTCTATTCCAGGCATGTTACTGTTGCCGAAAATCGCGCCCTGGAGACCTATCCGATGAAGGTGCACGCCTTAATCCGCGTCGCCGCTTGCGCTGTGTCGCTACATGCTGGCTTGAGCTTCGCGGCGGCGTCCGGGGCATCTGATGCAGCGTCGGCCGCCGCGGCCAACGCACAACCGCCCTATTCCACGGCCAGCGACCAGATCCGGTTCGGCAATGCGGCGTTGTTCCGCAACCTGATTCCATCGGCGATATTGGAACAGCAGTCCGCCGACGAATACGCTCAAATCCTGCGCGAGGCACGGGGTACGAAGCATCTTCTCGGCGACGACAATCCGCTCGTGAAGCGCGTACGCGAAATTGCCAATCGCGAAATTCCGTTTGCGCTGAAGTGGAATGACCGCTCGAAGAACTGGAAATGGGAAGTTAATGTAGTGCGTTCGGACGAAATCCGCATGTATTGCCTGCCGGGCGGCAAGATTGTGATTTACAGCGGGCTGATCGACCGGTTGCGTCTCAACGATAACGAACTCGGCATGATGATCGGCCATGAGATTGCGCACGCGTTGCGTGAACATGCGCGCGATAGGCTGGGGCGTCAGCAGGCGGCGCAACTGAGTACGGGAACGATTCCGCCGTTATTCGGTTTCGCCGATATCAGCTCTACCCCGCTGGGAATTGGCGAGCAGTTGTTGGCCATGCGATACACACCCGCCGATGAAACCGAAGCCGATGTGATTGGAAGCGAAATTGCATCGCGAGCGGGTTACGATCCCCGCGCCGCCATCACGTTGTGGAAGAAGATTGATACGCGTACGCGGCGCACGCCTAACGGTTTTATCTGGATGCATCCGTATGGCGCTGCGCGCGTACACGATCTGATGAAGCGTTTGCCCGACATGATGCCGCTCTACGCAAAAGCGATCGGAAAAACGGTGGACCAGTTGCCCAATTACGAGGGAATGGGCCGGTTTAAGAAGCCGAGGCTTTAAAAGATTTAAACCTTCCAGTCGTAGTCAATGATCAGCGGCGCGTGGTCGCTGAACTTGATATCGCGGAAAACGGACGTTGCCGCCGCCGTGTCTGCAACACCCTTCGTTGCGATCTGGTAATCGATCCGCCACCCTACGTTCTTTGCGTAAGCCTGGCCGCGATTGCTCCACCACGTATATTGCTCAGGCCGCTGGTCCAGCGTTCTGAATACATCGACGTAAGCCTTTTCATCGAAGAGTTGCGTAAGCCACGCGCGCTCTTCCGGCAGGCAACCTGAGTTCTTCTGATTGCTCTTCCAGTTCTTGATGTCGATTTCCTTGTGCACGATATTCACGTCGCCACACAAGATCACTTCGCGTTTCTTGGCCAGCTTTTCCAGATGCGGCATGAACTCGTCCATGAACCGATATTTGGCCTGCTGCCGTTCTTCACCGCTGGACCCGGAAGGCACATACACCGATATCACCGATAAATCCCCAAAGCGCGCCTCCACATAGCGCCCTTCCGGATCGAATTCCTCGCTGCCAAACCCGATGATCACTTCATCCGGTTCGTGCTTCGTATAAAGCCCCGCACCGGAATAACCCTTTTTCACTGCGTGCTGGAAGTAACCCTGAAAGCCGTGCGGCGCGAGAAATTCCGGCGTGAGATCGTCTTGCGAACACTTGATCTCCTGCACACAGACAACGTCAGCATCCTGCTCGCCAAACCAGTCGAAGAAACCCTTCTTGGCGGCCGACCGAATGCCGTTCAAATTAGCGGTGATGACACGAAACATGAAGCATCCTTGTATGTTGGTGAACTACTCGACCTTGATCCCTTTCAGCGACTCTTTCGCCGGCGGATATTCGAGCTTCAAACCTTGCAGCGTGCGCACCATCAACTCCCCAACCATCACGTTGCGGTGCGTCTTCGAATCGGCGGGAATCACGTACCAAGGCGCAATGTCCGTCGATGTCGCGCCGAGGACGTCTTCATAAGCCTTGCGATACTCGTCCCAGAGTTTGCGGGCATCGAGGTCCGACGGATCAAACTTCCAGTGCTTCTCGGGATTGTCGATACGCGCCTGCAAACGCACCTTCTGCTCATCCTTCGATATATGCAAAAAGCACTTCACGATCGTCGTGCCGTTTTCGGCAAGCATCGCTTCGAAGTCGCGAATCTGTCGATAACGACGTTCCCACCCATCCTGATCGATCTGTTTCAGCACGCGCGGCACCAGCACGTCTTCATATTGGCTGCGATTAAAAATGGCGAACTCGCCAGCGGCCGGAACCTGCGAATGAACGCGCCAGAGAAAATCGTGGGCGGCTTCGGCTTCGGAAGGCGCCTTGAACGGCACGACACGCAAACCGAGCGGATCGACTTCGTGAAAGACGCCGCGAACTGTGCCGTCCTTGCCGCTCGTATCCATGCCTTGAAGAATCAGCAGAATGCGATGCGCGCGTTGTGCGTGCAGCTTCTCCTGCAATCCGTCGAGTGCGTTGCTTAACTCGCTTAGACGCTCGCGATCCGCGTCTTTCTCGCCGGACGAAAACGGCTTCGACGCGGTATCGATAGACTCCAGATCAAACGGCTTGATCTTCTTCCCGTCGAAATAAGGCACGCGATAATCGTCCAGCTCAGGTTTTTTAGCCACGCGTGCGGTTCTCAGTTGATCCCGGTTGATAAAAGAAAGGGTTGCTGCCAGACAAGACCGGCAGCAACCCGCGAATAGTCCAGCCGTCAGCTCAAGAGGATAGTTTCTTCTTCAAAAGCTCGTTGACCTGCTGCGGATTCGCCTTACCCTTGGTCGCTTTCATCGCCTGGCCGATCAGCGCGTTGAACGCTTTCTCCTTGCCCGAACGATATTCATCGACGGACTTCTGATTCGCAGCCATCACCTCGTCGATGATCGCTTCCAGCGCGCCCGTATCCGAGATCTGCTTCAATCCCTTCGCTTCGATAATCCGGTCGGCGGCGTTGTCGTCGGTGGCTTTCTCTTCCCAGATAGCCTGGAGAATATCCTTCGCAATCTTGTTCGAGATCGTGCCGTCGGCCACACGCTGAATCACGAGCCCGAGTTGCGCGGGAGAAACCGGCGAGTTCGCAATATCCAGCGAATCGCGATTCAGTTGCGACGATACTTCGCCCATCAGCCAGTTGGCCGCGAGCTTCGCATGCGTCGGTCCGACTACGCCAACAACGCTTTCGAAATACACCGACATATCCTTCGACGACGTCAGCCCCGCCGCGTCATACGGCGTCAAACCGTATTGCTCGACAAAGCGCGTTTGCATGGCCTCGGGCAATTCCGGCAATTCGCTGCGAACCCGCGCGATCCACGCTTCATCGATGACTAAAGGCATCAGGTCGGGATCGGGGAAATAGCGGTAATCGTGCGAGTCTTCCTTGGTGCGCATGGAACGCGTTTCGCGCTTGTCGGGATCGTAAAGACGCGTTTCCTGAACCACCGTCCCGCCGTCTTCGATCAACTCGATCTGCCGGCGCACTTCGTACTGAATGGCTTCTTCAAGGAAACGGAACGAGTTCAGGTTCTTGATCTCGGCGCGTGTGCCGAATTCAGCTTGCCCGACCGGACGCACGGAGACGTTCGCGTCGCAGCGGAACGAGCCTTCCTGCATGTTGCCGTCGCAGATACCGAGCCATTGCACGAGACTGTGCAGGCTTTTCGCGTAGGCCACGGCTTCAGCGGCGCTGCGCATTTCGGGTTCCGTCACAATCTCGAGCAGCGGCGTGCCCGCGCGATTCAAATCGATACCCGTCATGCCCGCGAAGTCTTCGTGCAGCGACTTGCCTGCGTCTTCTTCCAAATGGGCGCGCGTCAGGTTGACGGTCTTTTCGTAAGCGGCTGTGCCGTTTTTTTCGTTGGCCGGAACCTGGATCGTGACGCTGCCGCCCTGCACGACCGGGATTTCAAACTGGCTGATCTGATAACCCTTCGGCAGATCGGGATAGAAATAATTCTTGCGCGCGAAAATGCTGCGCGGCGCAATGGTCGCGCCGACAGCAAGACCAAGACGAATCGCACGCTCCACAGCGCCGCGGTTCATCACGGGCAACGAACCCGGCAACGCCAGATCCACCGGGCAGGCTTGCGTGTTCGGCTCAGCGCCGAACTGCGTGGGCGCACCCGAAAAAATCTTGGAGACGGTCGACAACTGCGCGTGCGTCTCCAGCCCTATAACGACTTCCCATTGCGTACTCATACTCATACTCCTGCCGGTGATTGCTTGTGCCATTCTGTCGCGCGCTGAAACGCGTCGGCGACCTGGAGCAACCGGGCTTCGTTGAAATAGTTGCCAATGATCTGCAAGCCGACCGGCCGCGTGGAATGCGCGCTGCCGGCAGCGCCAAAACCGCACGGCACGCTCATGCCCGGCAAACCGGCGAGGCTGATCGACAACGTATAGATATCGGCGAGATACATCTGGACAGGGTCATCGGTTTTTTCGCCGAGATTCCATGCCACCGATGGCGCGACCGGTCCCATGATCACATCGCAGTGGTTGAACGCTTCCTGGAAATCCTGCGCGATGATGCGGCGGATTTTCTGCGCCTGGAGGTAATACGCATCGTAATAACCGTGCGACAGCACGTACGCGCCCACCAATATCCGGCGCTTCACTTCCGGCCCGAAACCTTCGGCACGCGACTTCTTGTACATATCGAGAAGATCGGTGTACTCAGCCGCGCGATGCCCGTAGCGCACGCCATCGAAACGCGACAGGTTCGACGAAGCTTCAGCCGGCGCGATGATGTAGTACACGGGAATCGACAACTCCGTCTTCGGCAGCGATACCTCGACCAACGTTGCGCCGAGCGCTTCGTATTGCTTCAAGGCGGTATCGATAGCGCTGCGCACTTCGGCGCTCAAACCCTCGCCGAAAAACTCCTTCGGCAAGCCAATGCGCAAGCCCGCGAGCGGTTTGGCGACGTCCGTGCCGGACCATTGTTGGCCGATATAGCGCGTGTAATCTTCGTCCGCGCGCTGGAGGCTGGTCGAGTCGCGCGGATCGAACGACGCAATGGCGTTGAGCAACAGTGCGCAATCCGCGGCGCTGCGAGCCATGGGTCCGCCCTGATCGAGCGACGATGCAAACGCGATCATGCCGTAACGCGAAACGCGGCCGTACGTTGGTTTGATTCCGGTAATGCCGGTGAACGACGCGGGCTGACGAATCGAGCCGCCGGTATCCGTGCCGGTGGCAGCGGGCGCGAGACGTGCGGCCACTGCGGCAGCCGAGCCGCCCGACGATCCACCCGGCACGGCTTTCAGATCCCAAGGGTTCTTGACCGGGCCGAAATACGAATTCTCGTTGGACGAACCCATCGCGAATTCGTCCATATTGGTCTTGCCGAGCGTCACCACGCCTGCGTTCTTGAGGCGCTCGACAACGGTGGCGTCGAACGGGCTCGCGTAGTTGGCAAGCATTTTCGAGCCGGCCGTGGAGGTCCAGCCGCGCGTGACAAACACGTCTTTATGCGCGATCGGCAGGCCGGTCAACACGCCTGCTTCGCCCTTGGCGATCAGCGCATCCGCTGCTTTCGCCTGGTCGAGCGTGAGTTCATGGTCAACACTGATGAAGGCGTTGAGATCCTTGGCTGCGTCGATGCGCTGCAAAAAGAGCTGCGCGAGTTCGACGGCGGAGAGGGTCTTGGCATCAAGTGCCGCGCGCAGTTCGGTCAAGCTTTTTTGATGCATTGCGTTCTTCCTGATGGGCGCCAGGTATGGGGTACCGCGCGCCTTTTTGTTTTCGTGCGTATATTGCGTCGCCTCAAATACATTGCCTCAGAGGCGCCGTCTCAAAGCACCACACTTATTCGATCACCTTCGGCACAAGATACAGTCCGTCGCGCACGGCAGGCGCAGGTCGTTGGAACTCTTCGCGGTTTACATGCTCTGTAACAGCATCGTTTCGCAAACGCAGCTCGGCTTTCTCGATCTGTTCGATCGGATGAGCAAGCGGTTCGATACCCGTGGTATCCACGGCCTGCATTTGCTCGACGAGACCGAAGAAGTCGTTCAGTCGCGCAAGCGTGGGTTCGGCCTCGTGCTCAGGCAATTCGAGCCGCGCGAGGTGCGCAATGCGTTTTACATCGGTCAGGGTCAGAGACATTCGATCACCGGTTTTTTTTCGACTTACACGCTGACAAACAGCGCGACTGCAATTCGAGCTGCAATTCGAGATAAAGGAGCCCTAAAAAGCAGGCTTGACGGTGGCAAAATGTACCGTCCTTTTCCTTCGAACACCCCAAAATTATAAGGTATCATTACGCGTTCGACCCAAATCCGGATCGACTTACCAGCAGCCTGTTCTTAGTTACATATTTTTTAAGAAAAGTGCGTGCCTGGTTCGCTTGCATCCTCCGGTAGATTTCTCCGCAGTCTTGCAATTTGCGTGGCCAAAAATGGGTCCCGCTGCAGGCTGTCATTTTTTTCCGCTGCCGTCCTTTGGCGCTCGAAGCGAGGCACGGCTCCCAGCGAGACAGGATTTTGAATGTTCGGTTTTTTGCGCAGCTACTTTTCAAACGATCTGGCGATTGATCTCGGCACCGCCAACACGCTGATCTACATGCGGGGCAAGGGCATCGTCCTTGACGAGCCATCGGTGGTTTCCATTCGCCAGGAAGGCGGTCCGAATGGCAAGAAAACCATTCAGGCCGTCGGCCGCGAAGCGAAGCAGATGCTCGGCAAGGTGCCGGGCAACATTGAAGCCATCCGGCCTATGAAGGACGGCGTTATCGCCGACTTCACCGTCACGGAACAGATGATCAAGCAGTTCATCAAGACTGCACACGAATCGCGTATGTTTTCGCCTTCGCCGCGCATCATCATCTGCGTGCCGTGCGGTTCGACCCAGGTCGAGCGCCGCGCGATCAAGGAAGCCGCGCACGGCGCGGGTGCGTCGCAGGTGTATCTGATCGAGGAACCCATGGCTGCGGCCATTGGCGCCGGCTTGCCGGTGTCCGAGGCAACGGGCTCCATGGTCGTGGACATCGGCGGCGGCACGACCGAAGTGGGCGTGATTTCGCTCGGCGGTATCGTGTACAAGGGTTCCGTGCGCGTGGGCGGCGACAAGTTCGACGAAGCTATTGTCAATTACATCCGTCGCAACTACGGCATGTTGATCGGCGAGCAGACGGCTGAAGCGATCAAGAAGGAAATCGGTTCGGCTTTCCCGGGCTCCGAAGTCAAGGAGATGGAAGTCAAGGGCCGTAACCTGTCGGAAGGCATTCCGCGCAGCTTCACCATTTCGAGCAATGAAATTCTCGAAGCACTGACCGATCCGCTGAACCAGATCGTTTCGTCGGTGAAAATTGCGCTGGAGCAGACGCCGCCGGAACTGGGCGCTGACATTGCCG
Source organism: Caballeronia sp. SBC1 (assembly GCF_011493005.1). Taxonomy (NCBI): domain Bacteria; kingdom Pseudomonadati; phylum Pseudomonadota; class Betaproteobacteria; order Burkholderiales; family Burkholderiaceae; genus Caballeronia; species Caballeronia sp. SBC1. Next base: position 75,734 of record NZ_CP049156.1, on the reverse strand, counting down.
AGCGCGGCATGATGCTGACCGGCGGTGGCGCTTTGCTGCGCGATCTGGACCGGTTGCTGGCTGAAGAGACCGGTTTGCCGGTGCTCGTCGCTGAAGATCCGCTGACTTGCGTTGTACGCGGTTCGGGCATGGCGCTCGAACGCATGGACAAGCTCGGCAGCATCTTCTCTTACGAGTAAGCCTTGACGCCTTTTATTAAGGCGCCAACAGCACGCACTCGCTCTAGGCAACAACGGCGACGTGCGCGAAGTATGCGACTTGCGCAATGGTTCACGCGGTCTGGCTTAGTCCGGACCGCGGCGAACTGCGCTGGGCAGGGCCGCGCCCCCACGCGGACCCGCAGCATCGAACCAACCGATCACGCCCTCGGCGCCGACCATGGAATACAGTCCGCCGCCACTTTTTAAGCAAGGTCCATCCGCTCTCGCGCGATTGATCTTCTTCGTGGTGCTTGCCCTCGCCCTGCTGATCTCCGACGCTCGCTTCAACACGCTCGAGATTGTGCGCGGCGTGCTGGGCGCAGGTTTGTATCCGCTGCAGCGCGCTGCGCTCGTACCGCGCGATATTTTCATGGGTGCGGCCGATCTGGCCGTCACCAGCGCAACCCTGCGCAACGAAAACACCAAGCTGAAAGAAAAGAACCTTGAGTTGTCGGTGAAAGCAGCCGACGCGACCCAGCTCACCGCAGAGAACGCGCATCTTCGCGCGCTGCTCCAGCTCGGCTCGCGCGCCAGCATGCAAACCACGCCGGTCGAAGTGCAGTACGACACTCGCGATCCTTTCACACAGAAAGTCGTGATCGGCAAGGGTGCGCAGCAAGGCATCCAAAACGGCGCGCCCGTGGTGAACGAAGACGGCGTCATCGGGCAGGTCACGCGTGTGTTCCCGCTGCAATCGGAAGTCACGCTGCTCTCCGACAAAGACGAGGCCGTGCCCGTGCAGATCGTACGGACCGGATTGCGCAGCGTGATCTACGGCACGCCGAAGGGCGACACGCTCGACTTGCGTTTCGTCCCCATCAGCGCCGACGTGCAAACTGGCGACGAACTTGTGACCAGCGGTCTGGATGGCATTTATCCGCCGGGATTGCCCGTGGCGAAAGTGGTGCGCGTCGATAAGCAAGCGGATACCGCGTTCGCTCGCGTAGTCTGCTTGCCAGTCGCACCGGTGCGCGGCGCGCGCCAGTTGCTTGTGCTGCATTACGAGGTCAACCAGCCGCCGAATCCTGAAGAAGTCGAGGCAGCGGCCGCAGCCAAGGAAGCGAAGGACAATAAGGGTAAAAAGGGCAAGGCAGCGCCGGCGAAAAGCGCCAGCGCGGCCGCCCCTGCGGCTGCGGCGAGTACGCCGGCCGCAAAAAAACCGGAACCACCCGTGGCCGCGAAGAAAACCGAGCCCGCAGCCGTGAAGAAAGCCGAAAAATCCGAGCACGCCAGGAAAGCTGAAGCTGCCCGCAAGCCCGCGCCCGGAGCCACGCCATGAGCCGCCCGCAATACATCCTGCAGCCGGTCAATCCGTATTTCATCACGTTTAGTCTGGCCGCCGCGTTCCTGCTGAACCTGATGCCGTGGGGCCGGACTTTCGGCATCCCGGATTTCGTCGCGGTCGTGCTGCTGTTCTGGAACGTTCACCAGCCGCGTCGCGTAGGCATGGGTATCGCGTTCATGCTCGGCATGCTCATGGACGTTCACAATGCCAGCCTGCTTGGTGAGCACGCGCTTGCGTATACGCTGTTGTCGTACGGCGCCATCACGATTCACAGGCGCGTATTGTGGATGTCACTGCCCGTGCAAACGTTCGTGGTGGCGCCGTTGCTGATCGGCGCGCAAATTGTGCCGTTCGTGATTCGCCTACTGACGGGTGCGGCATTTCCCGGCTGGGGTTATCTGATCGACGGGTTCGTGGAGGCTATTTTGTGGCCGCTCGCAAGTTTCCTGCTGCTGATTCCGCAGCGCCGCGCCACCGATCCCGACGACACCCGGCCAATCTGAGTTGACTAACGAGTTGACGGATCAGTTGACTAAGCGCCTGCTGCAACCGCTGCACGCCTCAAACGCCGTACGCGCCACATACGCCACACACGCGGGCCCCGCGAACATTGCATGACCGAATTTCAGAACGCCGAACAACAGTTGTCGAAGTTTCGCCTGCGTGTGGCTGCCGCCGGCCTGTTCGTGTTCGTCTGTTTCGGGCTGATCGGTGTGCGCTTCCTGTATCTGCAGGTCTGGCATTTCAGCAAATACTCGCTGCAGGCCGATGAAAACCGCATTTCGGTCGCGCCTATTGTGCCGAACCGCGGCATCATCACCGACCGCAACGGCGTGGTGCTGGCAAAGAATTATTCCGCTTACACGCTGGAAATCACGCCGTCGAAGATCAACACCACGCTCGACGATGAAATCGACCGCATTGCGACGGTGATTCCTGTCGATCAGCGCGACCGGCGGCGTTTCAAAAAGCTGCTGGAGGACTCGAAGAATTTCGAGAGCCTGCCAATCCGCACCCGCTTAACCGACGAAGAAGTCGCCCGTTTCACCGCCCAGAAGTTCCGCTTTCCGGGCGTGGAAGTGCGCGCGCGGCTGTTCCGGCAATATCCGCTCGGACCCACCGCGGCTCATGTTATCGGCTATATCGGGCGGATTTCGCAGCGCGATCAGGAACGTATCGACGAAGCGAGCGACCAGAACGACGCCGACACCGATCACTACGATCCCCGTCTGGACGCGAACAACTACAAGGGCACGGACTACATCGGCAAGATTGGTGTGGAACAGAGCTACGAAACCGAGCTGCATGGCCTGACCGGCTTCGAGGAAGTGGAAGTCACCGCGGGCGGCCGGCCGGTGCGCACGCTGTCGCGCACGCAGGCTACGCCGGGGAACAACCTGGTGTTGTCGCTGGATATCGGTTTGCAGCAGGTCGCCGAGCAGGCATTCGCGGGCAAGCGCGGTGCGCTGGTCGCTATCGAGCCGGCGACGGGCGATGTGCTCGCGTTCGTATCCGCGCCCAGTTTCGACCCGAATTCGTTCGTCGATGGCATCGACCAGCAGACCTGGGATTCGCTCAACAATTCGCCCGATCACCCGCTGCTGAACCGCCCGCTGCACGGCACCTATCCGCCCGGCTCCACCTACAAGCCGTTCATGGCGCTTGCCGCGTTGACGCTGCATAAACGCACCACCAGCTGGGGATTCCAGGACCCGGGTTCGTACACATTCGGCGGTCACACCTTCCGCAACGACGTTCGCGCGGGCCAGGGCTGGGTCGACATGAACCGCGCGATCGTGGTTTCCAACGACACCTATTTCTACATGCTGGCGCACGATCTCGGCGTGAACGCGATGGCCGGCTTCATGAAGCCATGGGGATTCGGACAGATCACGGGTATTGACATCAACGGCGAAGCGCGCGGCATCCTTCCGTCGACGGAATGGAAAAAGAAGGCGTATCGCAAGCCGGAACAGCAGCGCTGGTATGAAGGCGAGACGATCAGCCTGGGTATCGGGCAGGGTTATAACTCGTTCACCATCCTGCAACTTGCCCATGCCACAGCGACGCTCGCGAACAACGGCGTGGTCATGAAACCGCATCTGGTCAAGGAAGTCGAGAATCCGATCAGCAAGGCGGTACGCGTCACAGTGCGTGATCCGAGCGACAAGATCGCGGTCAAGCAAGCCGATATCGACTTCGTCAAGCGAGCGATGGTAGGCGTCGTGACCACCGGTACCGGCGCCAAGATCTTCCGCGGCGCACCGTATCAAGCCGCCGGTAAAACCGGAACAGCGCAGGTTTATTCGCTGCAAGGCGCCAATTATTCGCACGGCGCGATAGCGGAACATTTGCGCGATCACGCGTTGTTTATCGCGTTCGCACCAGCGGATCATCCGACTATCGCGGTTGCGCTGATCGTGGAAAACGGCGGCTGGGGTGCGGAGTCCGCGGGCCCGATCGCGCGAAAAGTGCTCGATTATTATCTCGTCGACCGATTGAAACCCGGTGCGGAAGCGGCGGCCGTGGCAGCAGCAGCATCAGCGACGGAAGATGCGGGCGCACCGGTGATCGGGGGCGCGCAAACCCCGGTGGACGCGGCGCTGCCCGCTTCGGTGACGGGTGTTTCGCCAGCATTCAAGCCACAAGCGGCGTCCGATTCAGCGGCGGCGAGTGCGGGAGCGGCTGCATCCGGAGCATCCGGGGCGTCTGATTCGGCTGCGTCTGCAAGCAGCGGAGCCGAAGCAGCGTCGAGCGCGCCGGCTGCGTCGGCCGTTCCTGTCGTGCCGAGCATGCTGCGCGCGCTGGAAGCGCCGCGCGTGCCGGTCGCGCCTATCGCTACGGAAGCCCGGGAAACTGCACACCCGGCAGCGGGATCGAAAGCGCCAGTTGCGGCTAACGGGAAGGAAACAACTCGTATCGCAGAGGTCCGCAAGGGGCCTGCCGCGCCAACGCCGCCATCACCGCCGAAAGAACCGGCGCCGACCGCCGCGATCCAGCGCAACACTGGCAAAAGCGCCATCCAGACGTTGACGCCGTCTGGTGGCATCGACGAGTAAAGGAGAATATCCATGGAAGCGCTGCAATTCGATAAGCGCGTCTGGCTCGACCGCACGAAGCGCATGTTCGCGGGTTTCGATAAACCGCTCGCGCTGATTGTGTTCCTGCTGCTGTGCGTGGGCATCGTGACGCTGTACAGCGCGAGTCTCGACGTCCCTGGCCGCGTGGAAGACCAGTTGCGCAACATCATGCTCACGTTCGTGCTGATGTGGATTCTCGCCAACGTGCCACCGCCCACGCTGATGCGTTTCGCTGTACCGCTATATACCATCGGGATGGCGCTGCTGATCGCGGTCGCCACGTTCGGGCTGACGCGCAAGGGCGCGAAACGCTGGCTGAACGTGGGCGTGGTGATCCAGCCCTCGGAGATCATGAAGATCGCGATGCCGCTCATGCTCGCGTGGTATTTCCAGCGGCGTGAGGGCGGCATCCGGTGGTGGGATTACATCGTCGGCTTCCTGATCCTGATCCTGCCGGTTGCGATAATCGCCAAGCAGCCAGATCTGGGCACCGCCGTGCTGGTGTTTGCAGCGGGCCTCTTCGTGATCTATTTCGCGGGTTTGAGCTTCAAGCTGATCGTGCCAGTGCTCGTGGCTGCCGTGCTGGTGGTCGCGAGTATCGGCATATTCCAGGAGCGCATTTGCCAACCGGAAGTGAACTGGCCGCTGATGCACGATTACCAGAAGCACCGTATTTGTACGCTTCTGGATCCAACCTCCGATCCGCTCGGCAAAGGCTTTCACACCATTCAGGCCGTCATTGCGATCGGCTCGGGCGGGACCTTCGGAAAAGGCTGGCTAAAGGGTACTCAGTCTCATCTGGAGTTCATCCCTGAAAAACATACCGACTTCATTTTCGCGGTGTTTTCGGAGGAGTTTGGGCTCGCGGGCGGCCTTGTGCTGCTATTCCTCTATATGGCGTTGATCGCGCGAGGGTTGTTTATCGCGGCGAACGGGGCGACGCTGTTCGGACGCCTCCTGGCCGGATCGCTGACCATGGCGTTCTTTACTTACGCGTTCGTGAATATCGGGATGGTGAGCGGGATCTTGCCGGTGGTCGGCGTGCCGTTGCCATTCATGAGTTATGGTGGAACCGCGCTGACAACGCTCGGTGTCGCGGTCGGGCTCATCATGAGCGTGTCACGACAAAAGCGGCTGATGAAAGGCTAACGTTTTTCGATTGCATACGTTGTCGAAGCAAGGCCCACGATGAATCCATCATCGTGGGCCTTGGGTTTTATTGCGGTCGCTCGTGTGCGAGTTCCGCGCTAAGTTGCTGGTACTTCAGCTTCGCAGCGGGATCGCCCTGGGCTGCCGCCGCCGCGTAATACGCGCGTGCCACGTTGATGTTCTTCTGCACGCCATCGCCGCCGCGCTCGTAAAACGATCCGGCCACGTATTGCGCCGTCATGTCCCCGCCTTCCGCCGCCTTCTTGTACCAGACGAACGCCTGCGCGTTGTCGCGAGGCGTGCCGCGGCCATCGAGGAACTGATTCGCCAGCGCGAGTTCCGCCTGGACATGACCCTGGTTCGCCGCCCGCAAGAACCAGCGATGCGCCTCGACTGGATCACGCCCGACAAACTCGCCATCGTCGTACATTTTCCCGTACACGTACTGCGCTTGCGTCATGTTGGCGTCGGCGGCTTTGCGCAACCACTTCTTGCCCTCCTCCACGTCTGCCGGACCGCCTTCACCGTTCACGAGCATCATCGCGTAATTGAATTCGGCGAGACGGCTGCCGTTCTTCGCCGCACGCAGAAACTCCGAGCGCGCGGCGCCGAGATTGCCGGCGTTGTAATCGGCGACAGCATTTTGCGTCGCCATGTCACTCCCCTTGACGGTCTGCGCACTCGCCGCGCTGCATGCCATCACCAACGCTATGGATACCGCGCCCAATATTCCGGGTTTCATGCCCTTGCCTCCTGCAACGCCTGGCGCGCTGCTTTTAACAGCCAGCCCACATCGGCCGATAACGCGATTGCCCTCACACCCGCTTCTGCATATGAACGCGCACTCGCGACATCGAGCGCGAAAATGCCGCTCGCGATGCCCGCGTGTTTTGCGGTATCGATAATTTTCGTGATTGCCGCCTGGACGTCAGGATGTTTGGTATCGCCGAGATGACCGAGACTCGCGGCCAGATCAGCGGGCCCGATGAACAGGCAATCGACGCCCGGCGTAGCCGCGATTGCTTCCACATTCGCGAGCGCCTGTTCGGATTCAATCTGCACGATCGTCGATATCTGCGCGTTCGCCGAACTCACGTAATCACGCCGGATACCATATGCCGCTGCGCGCACTGCGCCAGCGGCGCCACGCAGGCCATCGCGCGCATCGGCGTTCGGATACTGCGTGAGCCGCACGACCTGTGCGGCCTCTTCCGCCGTTTCCACGTTCGGGAACATCAGGGTGCGCGCGCCCGCGTCAAGCACGCGCTTAACCAGCCAGCCCTCATGCGCCGGCACGCGGACAATCGGTTCGGTCGGCAAGTGCGCGGCGGCAATGGCACGAAGTTGCGCGACGACGTCATGGCTGTCGTTCGGCGAATGCTCCATGTCGATACACAGCCAGTCGAAACCCGCATGCGCCACGGCTTCGGCCACGTCCGCGCTGCCGAGCGACAGCCACAGGCCATACAAGGTGCCTGATTCGGTGAAACGCTGTTTGAGGAGATTGGTGTAGGTGCTCATCGCGTGATCCTTGGTAGGTCAGGCGCGGCGGGATGGCTGGCAGGCATGTCTCGCTCCAATAGGCTGTGTCGCTGGAATGCGCCGCAATAAAACGTGCGGCTTGTCCAAAGATCATACCGTGACAAAAGAGCGCTGGCAGGAGCCCGCTTTGACGACCTGTGAAGGAAGCCGTCAGACGCCTTCGACGTCTGCCCAGCAATTAGGCGTTTCGTACAGACGCACGCGCTTCAACTTCAGATCGACGCCGTAGTGATCGTTGTAGACGCTGGAGAGAATCCGGAATGCCTCGGCGGCGAGATTTTCCACGGTAGGAATGCGGTCCAGCACGACGGTCTTGTGGTCGGCCATTTTCTCGAGAAAGCTGCGCACGACTTCGTCGCGTGCATAGACGATAAACGCGTGGTCCCACTTGTTGACCAGATGTTCCATGGCCAGCGCCTTGACGTCGGCGAAGTCCATCACCATGCCGCGATCCGGCGCGCCTTCCGTTTCGACGAGTTCGCCTTGCAGCGTGATTTCCAGCACATACCGATGACCGTGCAGGTTACGGCACTGGCTGCGGTGATCGGGGATGCGGTGGCCCGCATCGAATTCGAGTTTTCGGGTGATCGTCTGCACGTCTGCTCAGCTTGGGCTTGATTCGCGTTAGGGGATGTTCAGGTACTTGTGCGTCTGCATGGACAGGCGCCATTGCGGATGCCGCTTGCACCAGTCGATAGCGAGCTTCGTATTGATGTCGCGCGACGGGCCGTCCATGGGTTGCACGAGGAAATACTCGAAGTCGAGTTTCGCGTAATCGGCCAGCGGCTGATTGTCTTGCGGCACCACAACCTTCAACTCGTTGCCCTTCGTCACCACTAGCGGCGCGCCGGCTTTCGGGCTCACGCAAATCCAGTCGATGCTGTCGAGCACCGGCAGCGATCCGTTCGTTTCGATCGCCATTTCGAAGCCGGCTGCATGCAGGGCATCGACGAAAGGCGGGTCGATTTGCAGCATGGGCTCGCCGCCGGTGCAGACCACGAACTTGTGCGCTTCGCCTTCCGGCCATTGCGACGCGATCATGGCAACGAGGTCTGCAGGCGTTTTGTATTTGCCGCCGTTCTCGCCATCTGTGCCGACGAAATCCGTGTCACAAAACTGGCAGACGGCTTCCGCGCGATCTTCCTCGCGACCCGACCAGAGATTGCATCCGGCGAAGCGGCAAAACACGGCCGGGCGGCCGGCGTTTGCGCCCTCGCCCTGCAACGTGTAGAAAATTTCCTTTACTGCGTACGTCATGATCAGACCGGTTCAGTGGTGACTTGCTCACCCGACTTGTAAGCTTCGTAGCCGCGCTTGCGCAGCTTGCAAGCCGGGCATTGGCCGCAGCCAAAACCCCATTCATGCAACTCGGAGCGCTCGCCGACATAACACGTGTGCGTCTCGACGCGCACCAGTTCCACCAGCGCCTCGCCGCCTAGCTGTTCAGCCAGGCGCCACGTGTCGGCTTTATCGAGCCACATCAACGGTGTCTCGAGCAGGAAGCGGCTGTCCATGCCGAGATTAAGGGCAACTTGCAGCGCCTTCATGGTGTCGTCGCGGCAATCGGGGTAGCCCGAGAAATCCGTTTCGCACATGCCGCCGACGAGCACCTTCAAACCTCGCCGATATGCGATGGCGGCAGCGATCGTCATGAACATCAGATTGCGGCCGGGCACGAAGGTGTTGGGCAAACCGTTCGCGCTGGCTTCAATTTCGATCTCGCGCGTCATGGCGGTATCGCTGATTGCGCCGAGCACGGACAGGTCGATCGTGTGGTCTTCGCCGAGCCGTTCGGCCCACTGCGGGAACTGCTGTTTGACCGATGCCCTGAAGCCGTCGCGGCATTCAAGTTCCACACGATGGCGCTGACCATAGTCGAAGCCGAGCGTCTCGACGGTTGTAAAACGATCGAGCGCCCACGCGAGGCATGTGGCCGAATCCTGGCCACCGGAAAACAGCACCAATGCGCTGTCTTTAACGTCTGTCCGAGTCACCGTAAAACTCCGATGGAGAGGATGAAGTGCACGATTTGGCTAATGTTGAGAAGCCGTCGCTGCACGAGTTCTATCTTAGCCAAGTCTTTGAAGAACCAAGGATTTTATCATGAAGGCGTCCGTTCGCTCTCGGCCAGGACTTGACTCGCGTCAAGAAGAACGGAGACGGGTTGGGTGCTTTCAAGGTTAGTCGCCTGTTTGCAGGCAGCAACCCGGAAGGGCGCGCGAAACCCAATTGAAAATGCCCGGAAACCTTGCGGTTTCCGGGCATTTTTTGCAACTGTGGTGGCCTGGGTCGGAATCGAACCAACGACACGCGGATTTTCAATCCGCTGCTCTACCAACTGAGCTACCGGGCCACGAAGAACGAAAGTATATCAAAGGGGATTATGTCGCTCAAGTGCTTTTTGCCACCTTTTTACTGCAACGATCCTGGAACCCCCGCCAGTCAAGCCTCGCTTTTGTTCTTGCCCAGGTCCACGCCGAGCTGCTTGAGCTTGCGATACAAGTGCGTACGCTCCAGTCCCGTCTTCTCCGCCACGCGCGTCATGCTGCCGTTCTCACGCGCCAGGTGATATTCGAAGTACGCACGCTCAAAGGCATCGCGGGCATCGCGTAACGGGATGTCAAAGGAGATGGATGCCGTCGCGCCCGCCGGACCTGCTGCCGCACCCAGCGCGCCTGAGTCGCCGCCCGCCAGACTCAGCGACGAAGCCACCGGCACCGCAGCCGAAGCCGGCACCGTTGAACCACTTGCCGGCAACGGCGGCCGCATGGCGGCGTTCGCGATCGGCGCGGCAGCCGTGCCACGCGCAAGACCCTGCTCAACCGCCTTGAGCAATTTTTGCAACGCGATCGGCTTCTCGAGGAAGTTGAGCGCACCGATCTTCGTCGCTTCAACCGCCGTATCGATAGTCGCATGGCCCGACATCATGATCACCGGCATGGTGAGCTTGCCCTGCGCGGCCCACTCTTTCAGCAGCGTCACGCCGTCGGTATCGGGCATCCAGATGTCGAGCAGCACGAGATCCGGCGCCTGCCGCAACCGGTACTCCCGCGCATGCTGCGCATTCTCCGCCGTCTCCACCACGTGACCTTCGTCGCTCAGGATCTCCGAGAGCAATTCCCGGATACCCATTTCGTCGTCTACCACCAGGATGGTTGCCATTTACGCTGCCCTTGTCTGCACTAATGCTTTTGTCGTTCCGTGGCTCGCCGCCGCCGAGGGCGACGTCGCGCCCGGTTCGGCGGAATCGTCCGCGAGTTGCAGGAACAGAATCGAGATCTGCGCGCCTTCGATCACGTCAGGAGTCTTCGAACGATTGCGGATGTCGATGCGCGCGCCATGCTCGTCGACGATCTTCTTTACCGTTGCAAGACCCAGACCCGTGCCCTTGGCCTTCGTTGTCACATAAGGCTCGAACGCGCGCGAAAGAATTCGCGTGGGAAAACCAGAACCGTTATCCGATACCGTCAACCGCACCGCTACGCGGGCATGTCCAGAGGCATCGGGATCGCCATATTCTACTGTCTTCGTTTCAAGCAGCACGCGCGGTTCAGCCACATCGGCCACCGCATCCTGCGCGTTCTGCAAAAGATTGTGAATCACCTGTCGAAGCTGCGTGGCATCGCCGCGAATTACCGGCAATTTTGTCAGCTCGATAGTGATATGACTCTTGCCTTCTTCAATGCCATACAAGGTCAGCACTTCGGTCACAAGATCATTGAGCTGCAGGTTGCCCAGGACAGCCGGCGGCGTACGCGCATATTCGCGGAAGTCGTCGACCATCTGCTTCATCGCCTGCACCTGATTCACGATAGTGGTCGCGCCACGCTTGAGCACCTCGGCGTCGGCGGGTGCGAGCTTGTCGGTGAGTTTCATCTGCAACCGTTCAGCCGATAGCTGGATCGGCGTGAGCGGATTCTTGATCTCGTGCGCGAGCCGCCGCGCCACTTCGCCCCATGCCACCGAACGCTGCGCCGAGATGACGTCGGAGATGTCGTCGAATACGACTACATAGCCGGTTGTTTCAGCGTCGTCGGTATCGCTTTCGGTCAGGGTCAACAACTGCGTGCCGCGTACCAGCAAGGTCAACGGATCAGTCTCGCCGGCTACCGGAACGGCGAGTTGTTGTTGCCAATGCCCGCGGTCGCCAATGGGCTTGCCGCTGCCGCTTGCGGCTGCATCGCGATCCGCAAATGCCTTGCGCACCATCGCGCCGAATTCGGACAACACGCCGATCTGCTCAAGCGGCAAGTTCAGCGACGCATTGAACGGCTGCCGGAAGATCCGCTCGGCGCCGCGATTCGCCGTGGTCAGGCGGAACTGCCGGTCGAACACAAACACGCCGGCGGTCAGGTTCGCGAGAATGCTCTCGAGATACGCCTTCGAATGTTCGAGCGCGATCCGATTGTTCTCGACCGCCGCACGCGCCTCGGACAATTGCCGCGTCATTGCGTTGAACGACTGCGTGAGGAAACCGAGCTCGTCTCGCGACTTCACTTCGCGCTTGGGCGTGTAATCGCCCTCGGCGACTTCCTTCGTGCCTTGCGCGAGCAGGAACAACGGCCGCGCGAGCTGATTGCCGAGCGCAAGCGCAAGCATCATCGCGATGAAGGTGGCGAGAAACAACGCCAGCGTCAGCGTGCCGATATACATCTTGCGCAAGCCGGTCCGCCCGAGCGCCTTTTCCTGATACTCGCGATACGCGCGCTGCACGGCGTCCGCGTTGCGGGCAAGTCCGGTACTGACCGGCTGTTCGATCTGCAGGAAACGTTCGGCCGGCTGCAGTTCCGTGGTCGAACTGTCGGGGATCTTCACGATCACCCGCAGCCTCAACGCGCCCTTTGGCCCGGTCTGACTTGAATCGCCGTCGACCTCGCCTTCAATCGCCCCATACGGCCTGCTACGCGCCTGATTCAGTTGCAATGGAGTTGGCAGGTCGTCGGGCACGAGCGCCGCGAAATTACTCGATGCCTGCGCCACCACGCGCACATCGGGCGCGGTGCCGGAGCCGCTTCTTGCCGGCTCAACGATGGTGGCGTCCTGCACGTTGAACTGATCGCGCAAGCGCAACAGCGTGAGCGTGAGACTGGTTGGATCGGCGCTCGCGAGCTGGTCGCCCATCAGGCGGCCTTTGTTCTGCAGATCTGACAGCGATGCATCGAGCATGCCGCGCCCGAGATTCAATCCGGACGTGAGCGCGGTTTCCACGTTCACGTCGAACCATGATTCGATACTGCGCGAGACGAACTGATACGACACCACGTAGATGATCGCGCCCGGCACCACACCCACGAGCGCAAAGATGAACGCGAGTTTCGCGAGCAACCGCGTACCGAACTTACCCTGTCGCACCCTGGTGATAATGATCGCCACCAGCCCGATGACAATCAGGATGAGCACGACCGCCACCGCGAGATTCGCGGCGTAGAGCCACTGATAATAACGATCGAAGAACTCGGTGTTCGCGCTGGCAAGGGCCAACATGACCAGCAGCAGAATGGCCGTGAGCGCAACCGTTGTCACAAGCACGCGAACCACGAGCCCCGTCATGTTCGTGCGGCGCAACGGCCGGCGGCGTAGTTTATTTAGCACTGGTCGCCGCCGTAAAAGTAAAACGCTTCCAGTCGGAAGAGAGATTCCAGTCGCGGTTGTTGACCGCGTCGATCTGGAACGGCTTGGGCATCAGTGCAATGTCGAGCTGCATGCGCACCGACGCGTTATACGTCTCGCCTGGCTTGACCTGGTTACGATCGATCACGTGCCACGACGTCACGTGCTTGATGACAGCGAGTGCTTCCTCAAGCGTGGCGAATCCGAGCTGCAAGCCGCCCGTGGAGACACGATATTCGCGTGTCAGGGGCTGAAATGAAAGCCGGATGCTTTGCGATACGCTCACCGGTTCTTCGTCGAACCAATACCAGCGCGGCCGTGACAAATCGAAATCGGTTGTGAAATACAAAGGCACGCCCTTGTTCACAGCGTCTTCAAGGCTGCTGTTGAGATCGAAGTCGAAACGGGCGTCGAGACTCCAGCCCGATCCGTCCGCTTGCAACGACGCGCGCTGCACAGCAATGGGATCGGCCTGCGCGGCCGAAGCGGGCATGAACGACAGCGCAAGGCTCAACAACAAGGCCAGCACGGCCTGGCCGGCAGGCGCGAGCCGCAGCGGGAAAAAGCGTTTGATCGTCACCGTTTCTGAAAGCGCGCGTAGAAGAATCCGTCATGGTCCGCAAAGGCTTCCGCGTCCCGCGTCCGTGTTGAGCGGGTACGTTGCGCCTCGCCTGAATTGTCCGTCAGCGAGTTCGTGACCGGGTCCGGTGATACTTGCGAACCAGCCGCGCCGGTGCGGCTGGCTGTTGGCAATAATTGCCCCGGCGCGTCCAATCGTACCGCATCTTCGTGCACCTCTCCAAACCACTGCGCCTGCAACTCGCCCTCTTCGGGGAAGATCGAGCACGTAACGTAGAGCAACTCGCCGCCGGTCGCGACCAGGGGCCAGAGCGCGGAGAGAATGCGGCGCTGTTCTTCGACCAAGGCTGCGATATCTGACGGACGGCGCAACCAGCGAATGTCAGGATGACGCCGCACGATCCCCGATGCCGAACACGGCACGTCGGCAAGAATGCGATCGAACGGATCGCCGTCCGACCAGCCCGACGGTTCGCCGGCATCGCCTACGCGAATTTCCGCCTGCACATTCAGGCGCTGCAGATTCTCTCCAATACGCCGTGCGCGCCCCGGATCGCTTTCCACCGCGATCAACTCGACGTTCACCAGTTCCAGCACGTGGCCTGTCTTGCCGCCAGGCGCGGCGCATGCGTCGAGCACGCGCATGCCGTCGCGCGCGTTCAGCAACTGTGCGGCGAGCTGCGCGCCGGCGTCCTGAACCGACACAACGCCGTCAGCGAAACCGGGGATCTTGTCGACCGCCATCGGCGTCTTGAGGCGCACGGCGTGAATACCGACGGCATCGGCTTCTATGTGCTCTGCCTTAAGGACTTCGAGATATTGCGCCACGCTCATGCGCCGTGCATTCACGCGCAATGTGAGCGGGCCTTGCCGGTTACCGGCGTCGAGGATGTTTTCCCATTCGTCGGGCTGGCCGCGTTTGACCGCGTCGATCCACCATGCGGGATAGTTGAAACGTGCGACGGGGTTACTTTGAACCTCGGCGAGCAACGCTTCACGTTCGCGCAGGAACGAGCGCAAAACGGCATTGACCAGACCCTTCGCAAACGCGAATTCGCGCCGTGCGGCTATCGCGTTGACTGCTTGATCGACAACGGTGAAAGGCGTGTACGCGGCGTGGGCTTCATCGTCCACGAGCAACGCGAACGCGCAGGCCATCACATTTGACACATGCGGCGGCGGCGCCTTGCGCACCAGTTTCGCGAGCAGCGCGTCGGCCACGGCAAGACGCCTCAGCGTGCGGTACGCAATGTCCTGTGTCGCCCCGCGCGATACCGCCACGTGCGTTGCCTCGATGACCGTCTGCAAAGCTGCGGGCAACGCAGAACCGGCACGCACCGCGCCGACCGCTTGCGCGGCGGCATCGAGCGCGAACGCAAGTGAATCGGGAGCGAGGTGAAGCGTGGCTAGACGGGCGTCGGACGACGCTCGGCTGCTATCCGCCGATGAAACGGCGCGGCGTCGGGAAGGCTTTTCGGTCATGTCGGGGCGAAGGCGTTCGAGCCGGCCGATGCCGGTCCGCACAAACGAAGCATTGTAACTTGCAAGGGGTTTGGGCTGAGATTGGAACCCGGATGCTGGCCGAACGGGCGGGATTGGAGGCAGCGCGCCGCTGTTTACGACACGCTATGAACATGGACCCATCGCCGCTCGCGCGGCAATGAATCCATGACTATGGCCTCAGACAGACAGGCGACATCACTCCATTCGTCCGGTTCGCGCCATCTCCATCAGGCGCGCGACGCGCTCCTCGGTCGCCGGGTGCGTCGAAAAGAGCTTGGAGATTCCGCCGCCCGCAAGCGGGTTCATGATCATCATCTGTGCAGTGGCCGGGTGCTGCTCGGCAGCCGGGAACGGCACACCCGCTGCATAGGCGTGAATTTTCTCGAGCGCGCTGGCGAGCGCTTGTGGATCGCCGGAAATCTGCGCGCCGCCGCGATCGGCTTCAAATTCCCGCGCCCTGGATATCGCCATCTGGATCAGCGCACCCGCCAGTGGCGCCAGCATGGCTACAGCAATACTGGCGATCGGATTCGAGCGCCGGCCTTCGGAATCCCGGCCGCCAAAGAACATGGCGAAGTTGGCCAGCGCCGAGATCGCACCAGCCATGGTCGCCGATACCGTCGATATCAAAATGTCGCGGTGCTTCACATGCGCCAACTCATGCGCCATCACGCCGCGCAACTCGCGCTCGGACAACACCCGCAAGATGCCGGTAGTCGCAGCAACAGCCGCGTGCTCCGGATTACGCCCGGTTGCGAACGCGTTGGGCGCGTTTTCGTTGATGAGATACACCTTCGGCATGGGCAATTGCGCCCGCGTGGCAAGCTCGCGAACCATGCGATAAAACTGCGGCGCGCTGGCTTCGTCGACTTCCTGTGCGTTGTACATCTTCAGCACGAGCTTGTCGGAGAACCAGTACGAGAAGAAATTCATAGCGAGGGCGACGATCAGCGCAAGCATCATCCCCTTGCTGCCGCCGATCATTCCCCCGATCACGACAAAAAGGGCCGTGATCGCTGCCATCAGCATCGCCGTTTTGACCCAGTTGAACATGTCTTGAACTCCTCACCCAATATCAATGCGCCTTAAGCGCGAGCGGCCGAAGCGGCCTTTTTGCCTGACCGAGCAATCAATCAACGATTGGCCGGCCTCGGATTGTAAGCAAAATGTTAGATAAGGGCATCACGGAAAAATTCAATCACCTGTGCGAAGTCGCCAGCTTGATGCCCAATCCGACGAATGCGCTGCCCACCACCCTGTCCAGCCACAGCTTGACGCTCGGCTTGCCGGAGAAGCGTTGCGTCACGCTGCCGGCGATCCACGCCACGAATGTATTCCAGAAGGTGCTGACCAGCACGAACACAAAACCGAGTGCGAGGAAGGCGAGTGTCTTGTGTGGGCTGTCGACAGCAACGAATTGCGGGATAAACGAAACGAAGAACAGCACCACTTTCGGGTTCAGCACATTCGTGACGAAGCCTTGCGTGAAGAGTTGCTGCAGCGACTTCGGTGCGGCGCGAACCCGGGTTTCTCCACTCTGCTTGTTGCTGGTTTTTGCGGCTGCCGGCTTGGTGAAGATCAGCCGCACGCCAAGATAGATCAGATAAATCGCGCCCGCGAACTTGACGACGGTGAACGCTGTCACCGATGCCGCCAGCAACGCCGTCAGTCCGAACGCACAGGCCAACGTATGCACAATGCAGCCGACCGCAATGCCCAGCGCCGACACCACGCCCGCGCCCCGCCCTTGCGCAACGCTTCGGCCGACGATGTACGCCGTATCGGGCCCCGGCGTAACGCTGAGCAACATGACGGCGACGATAAATAGCGTGAAACCGGTGATTCCGAGCATTGCGGCAGGCCCTTGGGTGATTTTTGTTTTTGGCTGGCGTTAGCCACCGTCTTAGCGACGGCGTGGGAAATACGCAGACACCTTTCAGGCACCCGGCGCAACTTCCCGAAGTTCGAATCGTTGCCCTTTAACAATAGGCGATCCAGCGAGAAACTCGCGCACAGGGAGTCGTTTGCCGCCGGGCTTTTGCAACTGCATAAGACGCAACCCGCCCTGACCACACGCAACCAAGACACCCTCCGCGCCGCTTTCCACAATCACGCCTGCCTCGGCATCACCCGTCAGTTCCACCGGCTCGGCGGCCCATATCTTCACGACTACGCCATCGAGCGTTCCGGACGCACCTGGAAACGGATCGAAGGCGCGAATCTGACGCGCGAGCATGCTCGCCGGACGACGCCAGTCCAGCGCCGCTTCGTGTTTGGCAATCTTCTCCGCGTACGTGGCGCCGTCCTGCGGCTGCGGCGTGGCGGCCAAGGCGCCGTCCCGCTCAAGATCCCGCAGCGCTTCAACGATCAGATCGGCGCCCAGTTGCGCCATGCGGTCGTGCAGCGTGGCGGTGGTATCGGTGGGCGCGATCGCGATGTGGCCTTTGACGATCATCGCACCGGTATCGAGACCTGCATCCATCTGCATCAACGTGATACCCGTCTCGCCGTCTCCGGCTTCGAGCGCACGATGAATGGGCGCCGCGCCGCGCCAGCGAGGCAGCAGCGAACCGTGGATATTGATTGCACCCAGCGGCGGGATGTCGAGCACTTCCTGCGGCAGGATCAGCCCGTACGCAGCAACAACCATGACGTCGTGCGGCGTAGCCTTCAACAGTTCGATTGCAGCCGCCGCTTCTTCGGGATACTTGCCATTGCGTCGCAAGGAGGTCGGCTGCGCCACCGGCAAACCGTGCTCGACCGCGAATCGCTTCACCGGACCCGCTGCCAGTTTCAAACCGCGCCCCGCCGGCCGGTCCGGCTGCGTCAACACAAGCGGCACATGGAACCCCGCCGCATGAATGGCGGCCAGCGCGACAGCGGCAAATTCGGGTGTTCCAGCAAATACGACACGCAGCGATTGAGTCATCGATTCAGCAACCTGCAAATTCCAGCATCAGTCTTGGTGAATCGACGCGTCACAGCGCCTTTTCGAGCTTTCTCATCTTGCCGCGAATTCGCGTCTGCTTGAGCGACGACAAGTATTCGACAAACACGCGGCCCATCAAGTGATCCATCTCATGCTGGATGCACACGGCAAGCAACTCGTCGCAGTCGATTTCGAACGTCTCACCCTTCTCGTTCAGCGCACGCACGCGCACCTTTTCCGGCCGCTCGACGAAATCGTAAATGCCCGGCACCGACAGGCAGCCTTCCTCGTGATCCTTCTTCTCTTCGCTCGACCAGACAATCTCCGGATTGATGAAGACTTGAAGCTGATCGTGCGTGTCCGATGTGTCGATGACGATCACGCGTTCATGCACGTCCACTTGGGTTGCGGCAAGGCCGACGCCAGGCGCCGCGTACATGGTTTCAGCCATGTCGGCGACGAGCTTGCGAATCCGGTCATTGACGACCTCGACGGGCTTCGCGACCTTATGCAGCCGCTTGTCCGGGTACTTGAGTATGTTGAGCAGAGCCATGATTCAGATTATCGACGCACGCCGCGGCGCGCGATAGTCGGCCATTCGGCCAGGTTGTAAAAGAGTGCCGGTATCGAGAAGATGATTGGGCCGAAACGCGGCGCTTCAACGTCGTTTCAGTGCCGCTCGCGGGGCGGCAACGCGTTGTCCGAATAGCCAGGAACACGGCCGTTCGACAATCCTTTCGTATTTCGGGATATGAAAATTTTAACATGACGCCTTTCCTGTTGCCGACGGCCGACGCCAAGCCCTGTCTGGGAGAAACCGATTTGCAGGACGTTTCAGCCTGGCTGCGGCTGGCAAATGCGAGCGGTTTGCCGCCCATTGCGCTGCGTGCGTTGCTTGCGGAATTTGGCAGCCCGCAGGCGGTGTTGAACCAGCCATTCAACGCACTCGCGGTCATCGCCGGAGAGAAAGCCGCGCGTGCCGTGCTGGGCTCTCCGCCACGCTCGGAACTCGGCTCATTCGACGAATGCCTCGCCCGCACGCTTGAGTGGGCGTCGGTTCCAGGCAACCGGATCGTCACGCTTGCGGATTCGGCGTACCCGCCTGCGCTGCTGACCATGCCCGATCCGCCGCCGCTGCTATATGTAAAGGGACGGCTGGACCTGCTACAGGCCCGGGCGGTTGCGATCGTTGGCAGCCGAAGCGCAACGCCGCAAGGCATTGACGACGCCCGCCGCTTCGCGCACGCCCTTTCGGACGCGGGGCTCGCCATAGTCTCGGGGCTCGCGCTGGGTATAGATGGCGCGGCGCATCGCGGAGGGCTTAGCGGTGCCGGCAGCACGATTGCGGTCATCGGAACGGGTGC
Organism: Caballeronia sp. SBC1; assembly: GCF_011493005.1. NCBI lineage: Bacteria > Pseudomonadati > Pseudomonadota > Betaproteobacteria > Burkholderiales > Burkholderiaceae > Caballeronia > Caballeronia sp. SBC1. The sequence continues at coordinate 56,493 of NZ_CP049156.1, read as the reverse complement.
GGATCTCGTCTATCCGCCGCTGCACCACGCGCTGGCGCACGAAATTGCGTCGAACGGCACGATTGTGTCGGAATGGCCACTCGGCACGCCGGCCCGGTCGGCAAATTTTCCCCAGCGTAACCGGTTGATCGCGGGGCTGGCGAGTGGCGTGCTGATCGTTGAAGCGGCCACGCGCTCGGGTTCGCTGATTACCGCCCGCCTCGCCAACGAAATGGGGCGCGATGTATTCGCGATTCCCGGATCGATTCACGCGCCGCTGTCGCGCGGGTGTCATCGGATGATCAAGCAGGGGGCGAAGCTTGTGGAAACGCCCGAAGACATTCTCGAAGAGTTTGGTTTTACGGTTCCGAGTGAAGCGACGGCGGCTCCTGTTTCGAAGCCGCGAAGGCGTGGGAAAACACGTCCAGCGGAGGATGGCGGCACTGAACCGGCTACCAGCGAATTCGCGCTGGAGCTTCAGGACGCGTCGGGTTCAGGTTCCGCCGCTCGCGGCAAACCGACGAGTGCGTCCTGGGCGTCCGCATCGCTAAAACCCGCCAACCCGGAAGCCGAACGCCTGCTCGACGCACTCGGGCACTCGCCCGCGACGCTTGAAATTCTTGCCGAGCGAACCGAAATGGACGGAGCGATGCTACAAAGCCTGCTGCTGCAACTCGAACTGTCGGGGCGGATTGGCGCGTTGCCGGGGGGACGCTTTACCCGGCTTGAACGCTGATTTTTCGACACCATGCTACATTCGCGACAAAATCCACTGCTTGCATCATCAGACAAATTACTTACGAAAAGGACTGCAAGGAACCATGCCCGCGCTGAATCTCGACACCGACGCCGATCAGATTGCCGAGCGCCTGGCCAGCGCCGGCACGCTGCTCGTCGCCTGCCTGTGCGCCGAATGGTGCGGGACGTGCCGCGACTATCGCGAGAGTTTCAACTTGCTCGCCGACGCCCATCCGGACATCTGCTTTGCATGGATCGACATCGAAAACCAGGCAGATCGCTTCGATGATCTCGATGTGGAAAATTTTCCGACCGTCTTGATCGAAGACGCCGTGACAACCCGATTTTTTGGAACGGTGTTGCCGCAAACGTCTATTGTTGCGCGCATGTTGACGGACTTGAGCGCGTTGCCGGGCGTGGTGGGTGCACCGAAGATCCGCCCCGCGCTGGTCGCCGCGTGAATCGACCGAGTGAGTCGACGCGTGTATCGATTCAACCGGCAAGACCACTATGCGCAACCGAGCGCATCCGTAAGCTGAAACGGCTGCCGTGCTTGCATCACAAAGCACCCACATTCACCGTTCGGCATCCCGCGTTTCACCAAATGCCAGACCGCGCGCCGCACGCCATATGCTATAAAGCGGACGTTAACGGGTCCGAACCGAGGCGGCGCAAGCCACCCAAACCCGGCCTCATGCCAGTCCCTAACTAGAATCGAGTCATGTCCAAAGCCCTGATCATTGCTGAAAAGCCTTCTGTCGCGAACGACATCGCGCGCGCTTTGGGCGGCTTCACCAAGCATGACGAATATTACGAAAGCGAAGACTACGTGCTGTCGTCGGCTGTCGGCCACTTGCTCGAAATTGCCGCGCCGGAGGAGTACGAGGTCAAGCGCGGCAAGTGGAGCTTCGCCAATTTGCCCGTCATTCCGCCGCATTTCGACCTGAATCCGATCGCCAAAAGCGAATCCCGGCTGAAAGTGCTGACCAAGCTGCTCAAGCGCAAGGACGTCGATCGCCTGATCAACGCCTGTGACGCGGGGCGCGAAGGCGAGCTGATTTTTCGCCTGATCGCGCAGCACGCGAAAGCCAAGCAGCCAGTGCAACGCCTCTGGCTCCAGTCGATGACCGCCGGCTCCATCCGTGACGGTTTCGCGAACCTGCGCAGCGACGCGGACATGCAGCCGCTAGCCGATGCCGCCCGTTGCCGCTCCGAAGCCGACTGGCTTGTAGGCATCAACGGCACGCGCGCCATGACCGCGTTCAACAGCAAGGGCGGTGGTTTTTTCCTGACAACTGTGGGTCGCGTTCAGACGCCAACGTTGTCTATCGTCGTGGAACGCGAGGAAAAGATCCGTCGCTTCGTACCGCGCGATTATTGGGAAGTGCGTGCTGAATTTATCGCTGCGAAGGGTATGTACGAAGGTCGCTGGTTCGACCCGAAATTCAAGCGCGTCGAGGGCGATCCGGAGCAGCGCGACTCGCGGCTCTGGAGCTTGCCGGCTGCTGAAACCATTGTCGCGGCTTGCCGTGGCAAAACCGGCACGGTCACGGAAGAAGCCAAGCCGTCCACGCAAATGTCGCCGCTGCTGTTCGACCTGACTAGCTTGCAGCGCGAAGCCAACGGCCGTTTCGGCTTTTCGGCCAAGAACACGCTCGGCTTGGCTCAGGCGTTGTATGAAAAGCACAAGGTGCTCACGTACCCGCGTACCGACGCCCGCGCGCTGCCTGAGGATTACATCCCGACGGTGAAAGACACGCTCGCCATGCTCAAGGAGAGCAACAACTATCTGCCGCACGCGAAGCAGGTGTTGGACAAGGGCTGGGTAAAGCCGAACAAGCGCATTTTCGACAACTCAAAGATCAGCGATCACTTCGCGATCATCCCCACTCTGCAGGCGCCGAAATCGTTGTCCGAGCCGGAGCAGAAGCTGTACGACCTGGTCGTAAAGCGTTTTCTCGCGGTGTTTTTCCCGGCAGCCGAATACCTCGTCACCACGCGGATCACCGAAGCCGCCGGCCATCACTTCAAGACGGAAGGCAAGGTACTCGTAGAACCGGGCTGGCTGCAGGTGTACGGCAAGGAAGTGGGCGGCGAAGACGCCAATCTCGTGCAGGTTCAGAAGGACGAGAAGGTCGATGTCGAGAAGGTCGCGGCGGTCGGTCTGGTAACGAAACCGCCGGCACGCTACAACGAAGCGTCATTGCTCTCGGCCATGGAAGGCGCGGGCAAGCTCATTGAAGACGAGGAATTGCGCGAGGCGATGGCCGCGAAGGGTCTGGGCACACCGGCTACGCGTGCGGCGGTCATCGAAGGGCTGTTGGGCGAAAAGTACATGGTGCGCGAAGGCCGTGAGCTGATTCCCACGGCGAAGGCGTTCCAGTTGATGACCTTGCTGCGCGGCCTCGGCGTAGAGGAGCTGACGGCGCCCGAACTGACCGGCGAGTGGGAGCACAAGCTGTCGCAGATGGAACGCGGCAAGCTCCCGCGCGACGAGTTCATGCAGGAAATCGCGCGCATGACGCAGACCATCGTGAAGCGCGCGAAGGAATACGACTCCGACACCATCCCCGGCGATTATTCGACGCTCGAAACGCCGTGTCCGAATTGCGGCAGCCAGATCAAAGAGAACTATCGGCGATTCGCTTGCACGAAGTGCGAATTCTCGATGTCGAAGATTCCTGGCGGACGGCAGTTCGAGATTCCTGAAGTCGAGCAGTTGATCAAGGACAAGACCATCGGACCGCTGTCGGGATTCCGCAGCAAGATGGGCCGGCCGTTTTCCGCGATCCTGAAGCTTTCCTTCGACGACGAAATCAAGAACTGGAAGCTCGAGTTCGACTTCGGTCAGGATTCAGGCGGCGAAGACGGCGAACCGGTGGACTTCTCGGAGCAGACGCCGGTTGGCGCGTGTCCGAAATGTCAGTCGCGCGTGTACGAGCACGGCATGAGTTATGTGTGCGAGAACTCAGTGGCGAATCCGAAAACTTGCGATTTCCGTTCGGGCAAGGTGATCCTGCAGCAGGAAATGTCGCGCGAGCAGATGACGAAGTTGCTCGAGGAAGGAAGGACGGACTTGCTGACGGGCTTCAAGTCATCGCGCACGGGCCGGAACTTCAAGGCGTTTCTCGTCAAGCAGCCGGATGGCAAGATCGGCTTCGAATTCGAGAAGAAAGAGCCGAAACCAGGTGCGAAACCGGCCGTCAAGCGCGGTGCGGCAGCGGCTACTGAAGCGGAAGATGAAGGTGACGGCGACGTCGCCGTTGCGGCCAAGAAGACGACCGTGAAGCCTGCGGCGAAGAAAGCGCCTGCGAAGAAGGTGGCGGCCAAGAAGGCGCCGGCTCGCAAAGCGGGATAGTTTTCAGGGCCGGTAGGTTAGGCCCCGCCCCGCAGCATAAAAAAAAGCCCGCGAGTCATTCGCGGGCTTTTTTCGTTCATCGTGCTGGACAACGCTTAAGTGCTCAAGAAGCCTCAACACAGCTGCCCCGTCAGAACGGCGATGGCATGGCCGGCGTCGCACGCGAGCGCGACTTCGCAGGCTTGCCACCGAGCTTGTTGTCATCGGTGAGGGGCGCTTCGGCTTCAAATCGGGCACCGCCTTCCGCTTCCGCGTAGGCCGCGTGCGCAACCAGCGGCTCGGAATCACGCTCATCAATTGCCGGCGATCCCGGCTTGATGAATCCGTCCTTCACCCACTGCTCGCCAAGCTGATGATTCGGCGTCTGGCTGAAATGCTCGACAAGGTGATCAATGAACGTGCGCACCTTCGCCGGCAAATGGCGCCGGCTCGGATACGCAACGTTGATCTCGACCTGCGGCAGCGCGTAGTCGCTCAACAGCCTCACCAGCTTGCCGCGCGTAGTGTCGTTGCCGATCAGGTAGCTCGGCAGGATCGCGATGCCCATGCCGAGCAGCGCGAACTGGCGCAGCATCTCGGTATTGTTCGCGACGATCACGTTCGTCGGCCGCACGCGCACTTCGCCTTCCGGGCCGGTGAACACACGCTCATCGCCGAAATATTCGGACGGCAAACTCAGCGACGGATGTTCAGCAAGGTCTTCAGGCCGCGTCGGCACGCCATGCTTTTCGAGATACCCGGGCGTAGCGCATACGGTGAGGCAACCGGTCGTGAGGCGCCGCGTGACAATGCTCGCGCTGCGCATCTGGCGCGCGATCACAATGCCCACGTCGAAGCCCTCTTCGACCAGATCAACTTGCCGGTCGACCAGCGTGACGTCCGGCACGACTTTCGGATAGCGCTCCGTATAGGTCTGCAGCACGGGCGCGAGGTTGTGCAGGCCAAACACGACGGGTGCGACAATTCGTAGCGATCCAACGGGCTCATGATTACGTGCAACCACCATTTGTTCGACGTCCTCGAGCTCGTCGAGGATCTGGCGAGCGCGTTCCAGGTACACCTGGCCCGACTCGGTCAGCGACAGACTGCGCGTCGTGCGGTTAAGCAGGCGGGTGCCCAGACGTCCTTCCAGGTCAGCAATATGACGCGTTGCCACTGCATTCGAGATATCCATCGCGCCGGCTGCGCGGGCAAAACTGCCGAGATCCGCCACTCGGACGAATACTTTCATCGACTGCAAATGATCCATAAGACAACTCCTGCTGCTAGACGGCCTCTTTTAAATTCCAGAAGCAATTCGGAATTATCCTAGGACTCCCGTTTTCGTGCAGAAGTTGCCTTAAATGTGACTTTTTCTGACAAAAGATTTCGGCTTTACCATTCGGCAAGGAGAAACACGGCGCATTATTGCTAAATTCGGAACGATGTCGCTATCGAGCGCGATCCGACATCATTCTGAAAAGCTGGCAGAAGCAATTTTGACGCAGTACAGCGAGAAATGCATAAGGGCCACTAATGCGGCCCTTATTTCATCGATTATGTCGACTTTCGTCACTAATCACGTTAATCGAGTTTCAACAAAAATCAGACCGAAACTCTCTTTTCGAACGCGGCTTTCGTCTCGGCAAGCTCGGAAGGCAGTCCTTGGGCGAGTTTCGTGAATAACTCGTCGTGTAGTTCCAGTTCAGCCCGCCATGCCGAGTCCTGCACCGAAATAACGCGTTCGAACTGCTCGCGGGTGAAGTCGAGTGCGCCCCAGTCTATGTCCTCGAAGCGCGGCGAGAGGCCGAACGCGTGTTCATCGCCCTGAGCGGTGCCTTCAATGCGGCCAATCATCCAGCTCAGCACGCGCATGTTGTCGCCGAAACCTGGCCACACGAACTTGCCGTCCGCGCCCTTGCGGAACCAGTTTACGCAGAAGAACTTCGGCAGTTTGGCGTCGAGTTGCTCTAGCCGCTCGCCCACTTTTAGCCAGTGGCCGAAATAGTCGCTCATGTTGTAGCCGCAGAACGGCAGCATGGCGAACGGGTCACGTCTGACCACGCCCTGCTGGCCGGCTGCGGCGGCAGTGGTTTCCGAGCCCATGGTCGCGGCCATGTAGACGCCCTCGTTCCAGCTGCGCGCCTCGGTGACGAGCGGCACGGTGTCCGAACGGCGGCCGCCGAAGATAAACGCATCGATTGCGACCCCGGCGGGATTTTCCCAATCTGCGTCGATAGACGGACATTGCGCAGCCGGTGCCGTGAATCGGGCGTTCGGATGCGCTGCCTTCTTGCCCGACTCGGGCGTCCAGTCATTGCCCTGCCAGTCGATCAGGTGCGCCGGCGGCGTGTCCGTCATGCCTTCCCACCAGACGTCGCCGTCGTCGGTGAGCGCCACGTTCGTGAAGATCACGTTCTCCTTGAGCGTCGCCATGGCGTTGAAGTTGGTCTTTTCGCTCGTGCCCGGCGCCACGCCAAAATATCCTGCTTCGGGGTTGATCGCGTACAACCGGCCGTCGCGGCCTGGCTTGATCCAGGCGATGTCATCGCCGATGGTGGAGACCTTCCAGCCCGCCATGTCCTGCGGCGGAATCAGCATCGCGAAATTGGTTTTGCCGCACGCCGACGGAAACGCCGCCGCGACGTGATACTTGCGCCCTTGCGGCGACGTCACGCCGAGAATCAGCATGTGTTCGGCGAGCCAGCCTTCGGCGCGTCCCATTGTGGATGCAATCCGCAGCGCGAAACATTTCTTGCCGAGCAGCGCGTTGCCGCCGTAGCCCGAACCGAAACTCCAGATCTCGCGGCTCTCCGGAAAATGAACGATGTATTTTGTGTCGTTGCACGGCCAAGGAACGTCTTTCTGCCCCTGCTGCAAAGGCGCACCAACCGAATGCACGCACGGCACGAATTCACCGCCAGCGCCGAGCACGTCGTACACCGCGCGGCCCATGCGCGTCATGATGCGCATGTTGGTGACCACGTACGGGCTATCGGTCAGTTCCACGCCAATATGTGCGATCGGCGAGCCGAGCGGTCCCATCGAAAATGGGACGACGAACATCGTGCGGCCGCTCATGCAGCCGTCGAAGAGACCGTCCAGCGTAAGACGCATTTCGGCAGGATCGATCCAGTTGTTCGTCGGACCGGCCTGTTCAGGGCGCGCCGAGCAGATGAACGTCCGGTCTTCCACCCGCGCGACGTCGGATGGGTCCGAGCATGCCAGGTAGGAATTAGGCCGTTTGGCGGGATTGAGGCGTTTGAGCGTACCGGCGTCGACCATTTGTTGTGAAAGGCGGTTGTACTCCTCCTCCGACCCGTCACACCATTCGATCCGCTCCGGCTTTGTCAGCGCGGCGACCTGCCGCACCCAGTCGATGAGTTTCTGGTTCTTCACGTACGCCGGTACATCATTGTCGGCGTCCACGTTCTGATCTACTACTGCAGGCTGGTTCATCGATCACACTCCGTTCTTGGAAGAGAAAACGGTTTGCAACCCGCCGGCGCTGCTCGCGAGAGGCGCATTTCGGGTCGCCGGATGACCTGCACGGAGGAACTCACGTGGCAGACGGCGACACAAAAACAAGGCATGCGTCGGGGAGTTGTCTAGTCTGGTGGCGACTGCCGTCTGAATCGCGGCTTGCGTCGGCACGGAACAAACTGTTAAAAAGGGATAGGTATTGTCTCCATCGTTGCCGGTTTTCCGGCGCTGGCGACGCGTGAATGGCTACACTGCCCTATTCCGCATTCGAATTCTTTCAGACACCCATCCCGGCGACCGGTAAATTCGCCGGGTTATACCAGCAGCTTAACGCGACGCAATGCCCAGATTTCGGCGAAATTTATACGTGATTACCCGATTTATCCGTAATTACCCGAACTTAGCACGTCGATTCCTGTCCATCCTCGAATTTCTGCAGCACGTTTGATGCCTATCAAAAGCCAATCCATGCCAATCAAAATTGCCATCCTGGACGACTACCAAGACGCCGTTCGCAAGCTCGATTGCTTCAGTCTGCTCGCCGATCACGAGGTGAAAGTATTCAATAACACGGTGCGCGGCCTCGGACAGTTGGCTAGCAGACTTTCGGAAGTAGAAGCGCTCGTTTTGATCCGCGAGCGCACCCGGATCAGCTCGCAATTGCTCGACAAACTGCCACGGCTGCGCATGATCAGCCAGACCGGCAAGGCGGGCGGCCATATAGAACTCGACGCCTGTACCGAGCGAGGAATTGCCGTGCTGGAAGGCACCGGTTCACCGATCGCGCCAGCCGAGCTGACCTGGGCGCTGATCATGGCCGCGCAACGCCGCATTCCGCAGTACGTCGCGAACCTGAAGCAGGGTGCGTGGCAGCAGTCCGGTCTGAAGACCTCCGCGTTGCCGCCGAATTTCGGCCTGGGCCAAGTGCTTCGCGGCCAGACGCTTGGGATCTGGGGATACGGAAAAATTGGCCAGTTGCTCGCCGGTTACGGCAAGGCGTTTGGCATGAAAGTGATCATCTGGGGCCGGGAGCACTCGCAGGCTGCCGCGCGTGCGGACGGCGTGGATGTCGCCGAGAGCCGCGAAGCGCTGTTCGAACAGAGCGATGTGCTCTCGTTGCATCTGCGGCTGAACGACGATACGCGCGGCATTGTCACAGCCGCCGATCTGATGCGCATGAAGCCGACTGCGCTATTCGTGAATACCAGTCGCGCCGAATTGCTCGAAGAAAACGCGCTGCTCAATGCGCTGCATCACAACCGGCCGGGAATGGTCGCTATCGATGTGTTCGAAAGCGAGCCGATCCTGCAGGGTTATAGCCTGCTGCGCATGGAAAACGTCATTTGCACGCCGCACATCGGGTACGTGGAGAGGGAGAGTTACGAGCTCTACTTCACAGCAGCGTTCAAGAACATCCTCGCCTTCGATGCCGGCGACACATCGAGTGTCGCCAATCCGGAAGCGCTGGTGGGTGGACGCCGGCGATAGTCAATAGTTAAAGCGTGGAAATGTCCGTGGACGGTTCGCATCGGACGGGGAAGTTGACCGAGTTCGCGATAAAACAGAACTTATGCGCTTCCTCGTGCAAACGGCCGGCCAGCCTCACGTCACCGCCTGCGCCAATAGTTACTTGCGGGCGCAGGACGATGTCGGTGAAGCGGCCGCTTCCTTGAGGCGTTTCCTCCATCGTGCCGACGGGGTCATCCACGTAACCCGTCACCACGATGCCATTCATCGCGCAAAGGTGCAGGTACCAGAGCATGTGGCACGACGAAAGCGACGCGACGAACAACTCTTCCGGGTTGTGGCGCGTGGCGTCGCCGCGAAACGCCGGATCGCTCGATGCCTCAATGGCCGGTTTGTTCGCTGCACGTATCAGATGATCGCGGGAGTACGCGTCGTAGCGTGAGGTGCCGGAGCCCTGATCGCCCGTCCAGACGACTTGCAGCGTGTATTTGTGGTGTTTGGTCATCGATTCAACACTCCTTTTAAAGATGCGCCGCGGCGCCAAGTAGATCGGGCAAGCGTGTCAGGAATTGCTCACCATCGGCACGGCCCAGATCGTACGCGGGCCGCATCAGGGACGGACTCGTGTAATCCCATGCCGAAATCGGCACTTTGCGAGACGGCTGCACATAAACGCGACGCTGATCGCGGTTCGCGCCGTGCTCCACGACAAACATCTGCGGTCGCGGATACACGCGCGTCACCATCACGAGAACCAGTCCCGGCGACGCATCCAGCGCACCGACCGGCACATTGTCGACCATGCCGCCATCGAGTACCGGCCTTCCGTGCCTGCGCATGACGGGCGTGAACGGCGGCGTGCAGGACGATTGCAGGATCAGGTCGGCGAGGTCTTCGACCGTCGCGCACTCTTGCGCCTTCACGAATTCCGGATGGAAACCGAGCGACTGACCGAGCGTGGGATGCAGCTTCTTGCGCACGTACTTTTCGATGTTATAGGCGATCAGCCCGGCAGCAACCGCGCTGCGAGCACCCAGCCAACGCGGCAAATGCGATACGCCGATGCGAATCTCCGGCGCGTTTTGCAGCGATGGAAACTCGGCGCCGTAGATGTCGAGTAGTGCCTGCCTGTAGATCCGATAATGTGGAAACACCGATTCGCCACGCAGCAAATTACCCCAATACGCGTTTTTCGAATTGTCGCGCAGGACGTGCGCGTAGTAGTCCATCACCCATTCGGAGCGGTTCATGTACAGCATGCAGGCCGTGGCCGCGCCGGCCGAGATGCTGGTGATCACGCGTGGGCGCAGCTTGAGTTCCGGCTGGACAATGTCCCAGAAACCGGCTTGCCACCAGCAGCGGTTGCCGCCGCCGGCGAATACGACTTGATCGAACATGTTGGCTTGTTTTGCTTGTTTTATGTGAGGAGCATAACCGTGGTGGTCGCATGAGCAGCGAGTGCGCCAGTTTCGTCGTGGAGTTCGATTTCGCCGAAGATCAGGTTGCGGCCGCGACGCAGGATTTTGGCCGTGACGAGAACATCGCCGGCTTTGACCGGGCGTAGAAAGCTTGTCGTCAGCGAGACGGTGGTCATCGGCTGGAAACCGCCCAGTGTGTGTGCGATGGCGACGATCATGGCGGTATCAGCAGCGGCCATGAAAACCTGGCCGCAGATCACGCCGCCCGCGTGGCGGAGCTTGTCCGCGTGCGGCAGGCGCAGGGTCACGCTGGTATCGGTGGAACTTTCCGGCGTCAGGCCCAGGTCGCGGATCCATGGCGCGAAGGTGGTATCGAGCAAAGCGCGGATGGCGGATTCGTCCATGGGTTTGGTTTAGTGATGTTGATCTCGCGGCTGTTCTTGTGACTACTTCCGTGCGTTTGCCGGTGCCGCAACGAGCGCTTGTTTCATGCGTCCGTCATGATAACGGCTCGTGACAATTGCCCGAAGCGAGGCTTTTTGGGATGGCCGACGAGCGCCCACGCCATGTGCCATGAGGCTTTCAGGCGTCTGCGAGACGTTATTTTCAGGTTTTACGTTGCGGACAGTTGCGCAATCTGCGAAAACGTCGCTATAATTCGGATTCAGTTTTTCGGGGCGTTAGCTCAGCTGGTAGAGCAGCGGACTCTTAATCCGTAGGTCGACAGTTCGAATCTGTCACGCCCCACCAAGTATTTAAAAGGGTTTGCAAGCTTTTGGCTTGCAAACCCTTTTTCATTTTGGCTTCAGTTTCCCGCCTGGGACCATTCAAAAACACCCTTCAAACCACCGCATCCCCCTCATCGATACTAAACCGCAGTCTCCCTGCATCGATGAACACTCGCAACTGCCGGTACTTCGCCAGATAGCGAATGCCGACGATCGCCGCCGCGAACCCTGCCGCCGCGGCAACGCCAAGCGCCCAACGCGGGCCGAACGTATCGGCGACCCAACCTATAACCGGCGCACCTAAAGGCGTGCCACCCAACGCAATCGCCAAAAAGATCGCCATCACGCGTCCGCGCATGGCGGGTTCTGTAGATAGCTGCATCGTGCTGTTTGTCGTCGTGGTGATGGTTTGCGCGGACAGGCCGATGACCACAAGCGCAAGACCAAAGAAACCATAGCTTGGCGCGATCGCCGCCAGCGCACAGCCGGCACCGAAGACCGCGGTGCCCGTCAACAACACACCAATCCGCGGCTTCGCCCGCCTCGCCGCAAGCAGCGCGCCTGCGATTGTCCCAATCGCCATGATCGACGTCAGGAGTCCGTATTGACTCGCTCCGGCATGAAAGACGGTGACGGACATCGTGGAGATGAAAATCGGGAAATTGAGCCCAAACGTGCCGATCAGAAACAGCATGAGCAGCACCGCTTTCAGATCGGGCCGTTTCCAGACATAACGAAACCCTTCAGCCAGGCTCCCCCGCGCGCGGACGGCCCGCTTGCTCAGGTGAAATTCACCAACGCGAAGAAACCCCAGCGAGCAGAGCACCGCGACAAACGACGCTGCGTTGATCAGGAACACCCACCCCGTCCCCACCGATGCAATCAGCAACCCGGCAATGGCGGGACCAATCATTCGAGCGGCGTTGAACGATGTGGAGTTCAGCGCCACGGCATTTGACAGATCGGTTTCACCGACCAGATCGGCGACGAACGTCTGACGCGCGGGGGCATCGAACGCACTGACGCTGCCGAGTAAAAACGCAAACGCGTACACGTGCCACAAGTGGACCCACCCTGCGACAGTGAGGACACCCAGCCCAAGCGCGAGCGTTCCCAAAGCCGCCTGAGTGCCCATCAGGAGTTTGCGGCGATCGAGATGATCGGCCGCAAAACCGGTGAAGGGCAGCAAAAGAAGATGCGGGCCGAACTGGAGCGCCATGACCACGCCAACCGCGGTTGCATTGTGGTGAGTCAGTTGCGTGAGCACGAGCCAGTCCTGAGCCGTGCGCTGCATCCACGTTCCGATATTCGAGACGATCGCGCCGCCGGCCCAGACCCGGTAGTTGAAGCTGTTCAGCGAGCGGAACGTGCCGCTCATCGGACAGCTCCCGAAGCCACTATCTGCGCGCTGAAAGAGCTCACGCGCGGATGCTGCCGAGCAAAGCGATGATCTCGCGACTCGTGCCGGTCTCGCCCAGCCTTGGGAAGATCCGCATGATGCTGTTGGTGTGGGCATCGGCATTCATGTCGGTCATTGCATCGACGGCCAGCGTCACGTTGAACCCGTGCTCGTGCGCGTAACGCGCGGTCGACTCAACACCAATGCTGGTCGCCACCCCGGCGATAACGACTTGCGTGACACCCAGCTTCTTCAGATGTTCATCGAGACCGGTATTCGTGAACGCGCCCCACGTCCGCTTCGTAACGACGTGATCTTCAGGCTGTTGCTTCAACTCGGGGACAAGGTCGGCCCAATCGGCGGGGAGATCGGAAAGACTGCGCGACTGCTCTGAGCGGCCCGGCGCACCGCCGGCAACGTTGACGAGCACGACGGGCAATCCGTGGCTACGGAACGCGTCAAGCAACTCGCTGGCGTGCTTGACGACTTCATTGACGGGGTGCGCGGTCGGAAGCGCAACAATTCCCTTCTGCAGATCGATGACGACAAGCGCCGTCTTAGGGTCAAGCGTGGTGATCGTCATGGTGTTTTCCTTCCTGCAAGTTGGACTGCGACGCACCTGGGATGAGGCGCGGCAAGGGGATACGCGAGCCGATGGCAGCGCTTCTGCCACGCGGGGTTGAATCAGGAATCGACGAGCCGATTGAGCAGCGCGACGGTGGTCGCGAGCTCCTCTTGCTCGGCGGGCGTGAGCTTGGTTCGGATGGCACGGAACAACCAGTCTTCCCGGGCTGCGCGGCTCGCCTTGATCCATTCCCGGCATGCGTCAGTGAGGGACAAAATGGTCTGACGCCCATCGGCCGGGTCCGGCGTGCCGGTCACAAACCCGGCCGCCTCCAGGGCAGACACGGTGGCGCCCATGGATTGCGGACGCACACCTTCAGCGCGCGCGAGCGTGGTTACAGTCGCAGGACCCTCTCGCTCCAGACGGCTAAGGGCTGACATCTGGGACAAAGTGAACTCTCCCAGATTGGCCTCTTCGCGCAACCGCCGCTTCAGCTTGCCCAGCACCACGCGCAATTCCCCCGCGACAGCGTGCGCATGCGCGACTTCGGGAGGGGTGAGTTGCGTTTTCTCGTTCGTGTTCATTCCCGCATTTTAGCAGATGCAAAGGCAAACTACAAAGTTAAACTTCGCATATGGGTAACGAAATATGCCGGCACAGGGACATCCGCTGAGCATGGAGGGGCTGAATGAAGGTAGTTTTTCGTAACACCCGTCGTCGATGAAGTCATCTCACTTAAGAAGCGCCGTTGTCAGTTACCGCATATCCGGCCGCCGATCCTTCGGGTTTTTTCACTTCTGCCGCGATCTACACGAACAACAACCTGTATGCGAGTACGCAAGGAGCGGGAGCGCGAACTCTCAAGATTTAGTTCTCAGCAGTAGCGACTAGCCGCACACCATTCAACTGGCCAATAATCGCGATGTGAGCGCAAGCGAGCATATCGACACGGTGTCCCGACCTAGGATGTTGAAAACAACAACCGGGAGCGAAACATGGGCCAACGTGAAGATATGAGCGAGTGGCTGTCGCCAGCGGAACAAGCCGTCCGGATGCCGGTAGCGTGGCGCTACATGCTCGGCGATGGAAAATGGCGTTACCAGCGGGAATGGTCCGATGGCGCCAATATGCATCCTGTCTATGAAATGACAGCGGAAGACTCGGCGGCGCTAAACCGAACGACCAATAACAATGCGCCAGTCAAAGTTGGCACAATAACTCTACGCAATCCTTATCTTTCACGATAAAAATCTTCCCGAAGGCATTACCGGTTTTACGGTCGGTAATGGAGGATTGCTGAAGCAGAATTGTTCCCCTTAAGCAGCGTATTTTGCGGCTTGCAAAAACCCGTCCCGACCAAAAACCTGCGTTCACCGCCTTACCCGGCACGCGCCGCCTTTTTTGCACGTCTTGTTTCCGTTTTTTTCAATTACTAACAACCACGTTTACCCCAGCACGGGAAAATCACCAATCGAAAATCTCGTTTAACGAGGAGGCCGAATGCACGCCATTCCACTCAACTATAACGATCATGTTTTGGTGCCTCTTGCAGCCGGTGAGCGTGGCAGTTTCGCGTCGATGGTCATTGTCACCAAACCGAACGGCGCGCGCTGGGCATCGGGCGTGCTCGGCCACTTCGCTGAAGCGGACGACGCCTGCCGGTTTGCTGTCGAATATGGAAAAGCAGAGGTCGACGGACGGAGGCGTCCGCGAGCGGTGAAGTCGCCTGCCGAAACTGAACCGGGGCCGAACCGCACTGCTCCCCGGTGCACTTCCACCTCTGCGCCATGAAGTTTCGTCACCCACTTCTTCTTTGCCCACCGCACGTTGCGAGTGGGTTTTTTGTTTTTTAAACGATGCGTTAATGCTTGTGGTGCATCCAGCTCATGTGGTGTGTATCGAGCCATTCACGCATACGAACCCATCCGCTGCCGTCTTCTGGGTGCTCACGCCGATACCGGCGGCCCACTATGGCAGCAATGACGATCAGGACCGCAAGGACCACCACAAAACCGATCATGGACTCAGTCATGGCCGCCTCCTTAATACGTCACAACCTGCTTACATTTTAGGTCACGCATTTTGAAATGCGAATCTTGCGGCGTGTAAGCGCTATGTGACGTTTCGAGCTTGCCTCGTTACGTACCGTCTATGCGCCGTCGAAATACGCAAAAAAGCCCAGACAGCCGAGCTGGGCAAGTCCACCGGGATTAAACCCGTTGGAGGAGGTACGGATTCAGTCTTTTATAGGTGTGCGGCGCGCAAGCATTCTGCTCGCTCAGGCTACGCCGCCGGGCGACTCACATTCGGTTAGTCGCCGGCCCAGTCCCATACCGCGTGATTCAATGTGATCAATGGCCCATGTACGGCGAGTGCACGTTGTCGCCGAATGAAGATTGGACAGGGGTTCCGGAATCTGAAGACCCATTAGCCACCCCACCGTAGCTGCTGGCACCACCGTTTTGCGCCGCGACGCGTGCTTCTGCAGCTTGAATGTTGGCTGGGTAGTCGTAATCGTTCGCTGTTGCCGGGTTGTAGCCGGCCTTCTCAATCTGGATCAATTGCGCCTTCACTTCAGCACGGGTCAATGGCTGTTGGTTCGACTGAGCAAACGAAACGGCCGGGACGGCGAGCACTGCGGCAACTACAACGGCTTGAATAAGCGACTTCATGATACTTACCTCCGAATCTTGTTTTGCCGCGAACAACCTTGTTCGCGTTCTGTGATTCAAGTGTAGGTAAGGCGTTTCTGAAAATTAACCGCGATGCGCGCAAGAGATTATTGTTGTTTTAGGTAAAAACCCTAGGATCATCTGGGGCCAGATTTCCGACTTGGGGCGGGCTGTAATTTTCCGAAACCAACGGGCGACGAGCGACACAATTCCGGCCGAACGAAGGCCAGGTTCAATCTCTCTAATGCTCAACAGGGAGAAAAATCATGGGAAGGCTCTTTCTTGTTGTCGGACTAGCGGTTGGGCTCTCGGGGTGCATCGTCGCGCCGCCTTATGGTTATGCCCCGGCGCCCGGGTATGGGTATGCCTATGCGCCTGCGTATTACGCGGCGCCGACAGTTGGTGTTGGGATCGGGGTTGGGGGTTGGGGTGTTGCTGGCGCGGGAGGTGAAGGGGGTGAAGGGGGTGAGGATGGGTTCTCCGCGACCGCGTTATCGTTTGAGCACCTGCCCCTGGGTCGCGGGCGCGTGAGCGCACAGATGCAGTCTCATAGCCACATCTTGTCGACGCGATGCGGCCTCTCTCTATTTGCTACGCTCGCCGCTACCAATGACCGAAGCGACCCGCGATTTAAGCAGCATCAGCGCGAACTTATTATTAGTTACGAAATAGCGCTTCCACATCCGTCTGGGTTCTTGCGCAACGCGAAATGCCCACTCCAGTCCGCCGCGTTGCATCCATCCAGGTGCCCGACGCACCTTGCCAGCAACAACGTCGAAGGTACCACCCACCCCCATGACGAAATCGACGCCAAGACGGTCTTTCCAGCGATTGATAAAGTTTTCCTTCTTCGGAGACGTAATCGCTACAAAAAGTAGTCTTGCGCCCGAGCTACGAATCATCTCAACCACATGCTCTTCATCGTCCCAGAAGTACCCATGATGGTGGCCGGCGACCTGTAGCGCCGGATAGCGTGCAGACACGACCTCCGCTGCGCGGCTGACCACGGCATCCGTCGCTCCTAGCAGGAATACAGGTAGGCCGCGCTCCGCTGCCATCTGCAGGAGACGCTCGAACAAATCAACGCCAGCAACTCGCTCGGGCACGTCAAAACCTAAAAGTCGTGCACCCCATACAACGCCCATCCCGTCTATATTGACGATGTCGCACGCGCGAATCGATGCCGCCAACTCAGGGTCACTCTGCATATGGACAAGCTTCGCGACATTGACGACGACGTGCTGAGTGAACTGCTTTTTCTCAACCCGCGAGCCAATACATTCCACGGTCTCATCCATTGTCGCGACATCTACCGGGCAAGAAAACAATTCAATGCGATTCATCGTGAATATCCGAAAGGCCTGATGGCTGTGCCGCATAAAGGCTCAATGCGTAGAACGCCCACGCTTGCGTCCAGCGCAAGTAGTTAATGCGGTTCGTGATACACCGCCCCTTTTGATAAACGAACCGCTTTTTATCGACCATATACAGCGATGCATGTGCCCTCACGAGGACAGCACGAGCCAGCGCAAAGTCCGTTTCCGTGCCACCAACTCTTATCAGGGTTACGACAGCTTGTGCAACTGAATGCGTGTCGAGCGGCCAGATTCGATTGTGGTAATACTTGACAGTCCCGTCGGGTAAAAAGAAATTATTCCGATAGTACTCCATACCTTTTTCAATCACCGTCGAGAATTCTGTCGTCCCGGCCGCCTTCTGGATGAGGTAGAGCGCTTCAAGGTTGTAACCGGTGTGAAATCCGTCGATGAAAGCGTGATGCGTCCGTGCTCCATAAGGCCATTCGCCACCCTGCCGCTGCATTGACGCGGACTGCCGAGCCACCCGCAATGCACGCTCGCGCATTGGCTCGTTGCCTATTCGCGCTGCTGTCCGCGCCACAATGGCAGCGGACCAAAGACTCGCGTTATGCACAAACGCCGTCTCACCTGGGATGTATGCGTAGTATTCGAGATCCGATGTTCGGATGTACAGGCTGTCGATAAAAAATCCGGCATCGGTCGCCGCCTCAAGGAAGCGAGGACATCCGCTCACACGCCCAAGCTCGTAAAGCGCCCTTGCCACGTAACAAGTCGTGATGGCGTTGGGTTTGCCACGAGGCACATAGAACGCTCTGGCCGCCCAATCGAAATGATATCCCCAAGCGTGATGCTTCCAAATGCCGCGGTCAACGCACTGCGTGAGTAGCCAATCACCGAGCGCGACAGCCTCATCAAGATCCTCGCCGCCAGTAGCGTCGCGACAGCGCTCAATCAGTCCGAGAATAAACAACGCGATACCTTTCGGATTGCGTTTTTGCGGAACGCCGACAAGACTCCTTAGGTTCACCGGACTTCGCTTGTGCAGTTGTAACCACGCAATACGCGCAAGGGGAAAACGGTTCCCGCCGAGTCTATCGAACAAGGAGCTATTCAATCCATCGAAGGGATCATGTCCACCAAATCTGCCCTCACGGCATTGCTCGAGCAGCGCGTCAGCAATAGGCTTCGCGTCGAAAACTCCTTCAGTCATTGTTGGCATTTGCATCACTTGAAATCGTAGAGGATCAATGCAACACGGCGAGTCGGTTGCATCGTGAAATGGCACAGCGAGAGCGTCGCATTACTGACCAACGAAGCGTTGGCCCAGCGCTGAACGATTAGGGAGCCACGAGAGCGAAAATCAGTCCAGCCGTTGAAATACTCTATCTACCCTGGATGCCTCGTAGGCCACAATCACCGCTGAGAAACGTACACCGGCCCGAAAAACATGGTGATCTGAGTAACATCCGACGGCTGCGTTTTCCAGCCTGCTTTATACAGCCCCATCTTGAGATAGGCACTTTGATCTGTCATATATGCATTTGGCGCTCCTTGCACGGCATACACCGACGTTCCGTCTTTATAGAGCTCGAGCGAGGAATGCTGTCCCGTTTCGTCGGGAACGTAACGTAAGGCCCAATTCACCCATTTCCCCCTATCCGCGTCCGCACAACAGAGCCATTTCCCGCCCGATGCGACCGTTGGATTCGATCCGCCACGTTCGGATATCCCATACTGTGTCCCGAGTAAGCCTAGTGCGATCGTTGGTGAGCCCGTCGTCAGGGACTGGTGAATCTGCGTGACGATTACTAGTTGCTTCGAGTCAAACACAAAGCCGATCGGAAGAAATGTGCTCCACCTGATCAAATAGTCCTTACCCTGTGCAAACGTGACAGGAGCTGGAAAAAGTACTTCCGCGCGCGGCGTCCCGTTTGCAACGCCAGAAAAATTTTCAGTGATGCTGATGCTTGCGCGTAGGGCATTGCGACCAGGAACAACCGGGTCAGCCACTACACTGATGTCACCGGGATTGGACTGGACGTCGATTTCCGGGTCAATGCCACCCCGCCAATCCGCGACGTAGAGTGGATCGTAGGTGGCCGCCCAGCCTTGAGTATCCGGGTCGGTCCAAGTCACGACCGGTGCCTGCGCGACGGCAAGGCCGCAGCTAGATAGCGCCGCCAACCCAACGAGCCGCCGGAACCATCCCATGGTCTTGTCATGTCTAACTATTCTCGATTCATGTACTAATGGCACCGCAATCATTAATCTGGCATGTGCAGCATCGCACCCACAAACCAGGGGATCGTATGTAACTCGATGCCGTCCGGGCAGGTTCCCCGCATGCGCCATTGCTGGATCAATCCCATGTTCCCGATCTAGCAAGGAGATCGTCGGAAATCGCCCCTCAATCAGGTTGGCATTTGCGCCGTTTGGCTCGTTTCCCGAGACACTCCACTGCTGACGCAACGCAGCGAACGCGATGCATTGCCGAGCCGCATCCATCCATTTTTTATTCATCGTATTCCTTTCCTTTTCACAACGATGTCGCGATAGCATTGGACATATTGACTGGTGACGGCTTCGATCGAAAAAAGGCGTCGTGCTCTAGCAAGGCCAGCAAATCCCATCTTTCGGCTACGCTCTGGGTTGTCGATCAACGTGCGGATGCGTGCCGCCAACGCTTCGGGATCACGCGGCGCAACCAGATAACCTGTCACGCCCTCCTCCACGAGAGCAAGAAAGCCGGCCGTTTTTGTACCGATTACGGCGATACCGCAAAACATAGCCTCAAGCGTCACAATGCCAAACGACTCCCGATAGCTAGGCAAGCAAAACGCACTCGCATTGCGATAGAACTGCAACTTCTCCTCGCCGCGGAGCCATCCGACAAACGTGACGCAATCGTCGATTCCGAGATCCTTGGCCCTTAGCTCCCAAGCGGGAATATCTCCGGTTCCAGCGAGCTTAAGACGGAGGAAACATCCTTCATTTTTTAGCAAAGCAACAGCGGCAAATAAATCGGCGATTCCTTTCTCCGGCACAAATCGGCCCGCAAAGGCGAGGTAGGGCAAAACACCTCTATCGCCTAATGTTTCTTGCTCTCCATTCCCCGCCGCCTTCTCTGCCGCGTATGCGCTGTTCCCGATCGTATATACGCCGTCTCGACTGCCCCTTTCGCGTAACAAATCCTGACTCATCTCTTCGGACACACCGATTACCGCATCCGCGTTTCGAATGAAATGTGATATCGCACGGGCCGTTGCTGACCCTGCGCTGGACTGAAACCCTGCAAGGTCGTTCGAATGCCAATGAAATAATGTCTTTTTCCCCCATAGCCTCGCAAGAACATAGAGGGCAAATTTTCTATAAAACGATCCTTTCGCCGACACATGAAAATGAACAATTTCCACGTTTCTGTTCATTGCAATGGCAAAGCGAGGAATATCGACGAGACCGAATAACAGCACGTTGATCGGTTTTTTGAACCCGCGTGTTTCAAAGAAAGACAATGCAATGTCTTCGATTTCAAAAAACTTCTTGCTCGCGGCAATCTCGCTTAAGACAGACGCAACTCCGCCACGTTGTCCAAAACCTGCTCCGACATGAAGAACGTTTAGCGGCGTTCGTGACGCGAGACCGACCGTGGGACTAATTTTAGTTTCAATCATGATCGTGTCCACGGTTAGAGAATGGTGAGTTACTCAACACAGCGGTGCGTCTCACAAGTACCGCTATGACGGCTAGGTATGGAGCAGCGATCGCCGATACGAGCACATGCCCGGCGGTGCAGGCAATTATCATCACCACAACAAAGAACAGTTTTTCGAATCGGGCCAGCGGCCCGCGCCGACGAGATATGAACGTTCGACTCAAATCGTAAAGATAGAATGAGAACACCGGCAGACCCAGCGCCAGCAATAGGTCTGGGCCATCAATCTCGATCGCATAACGAACCGTTGGATAGCCGCCCGTCAAAAGCGCAACGTAGTTTTGTTGCGCGAGGTCACTCCACACATTCGCAAACTTTATGTTGCGCCCGGACATCACCGTGGTGAGCATCTGGTCATCGGCGACACGGCCCTGCTGGTCCGCGAAGTATTGAAGGCTAAGATCGGCTGCCTGCTGTATTGCTGGCACTGAAACATAGGCGATGATTGCAATGCTCGGCGGTTGTCAACGTAGTTGTCGCGTCACTTCAAGCAAACTGCTTTAGTTCTTCCGGCTGCATACGCTCCGGATTGAGCCAGACTTCATCCTTCAATTCCCAATTGCGCGTCGATCGGGACCAACGCTGTGGATTGCGCTGCCTGGCCTCTGCATAAACGGCTTCACGTTGCGCGAGCACTGCGGCGGCTACGCCGTTGTGGCGCTGCGCCGGCGTGACGAATTTCAGGCCGCTGTGTTTGTGCTCCTGGTTGTACCAACGCACGAACTTCTGCGTCCAGGCACGGGCCTCATCCACGCTGCCGAACGGCCTGCGTGGATAGTCGGGCCGGTACTTGCAGGTGCGGAACAGCGACTCTGCGTACGGGTTGTCATTACTCACACGCGGGCGGCTAAACGAGGCCGCAACCCCCAAGTTCTCCAGAGTGGCAAGCATCGTCGCACCCTTCATCGGGCTGCCGTTATCCGAGTGCAGCACCAGAGGACGTCCTGCCAGGCCCTCGGCCAGACTGGCACGCCGCATCAGCAACGCGGCCAGTTCCGCCGATTCGGCTTCATGCACTTCGTGAGCAACAATCTTGCGGCTGAACACGTCCAGCATCATGTACCAGTAGTAGTACTGTCCTTTGACCGCCGCCTGCAGCCACGTGATGTCCCACGACCAGACCTGATTCGGCGCTGTCGCACAATGACTGGTCACCACCCGGGTCGAAGGCTTGCGCGCACGACCCCGGTGATGCTGCTGCGAGGCGCTGCGCAGCACGCGGTAAAAGCTCGATTCCGACGCGACATACACGCCGCGATCCGCCAGGCTTGGCACGATCTGGCTGGGCGGCAAGCTGGCAAACTCCGCACTATTGGCTACCTCAAGAATCTGTTGCCGTTCGGCCTCACTCAGCTGGTTACCCGGCGGCGGCCGTTCGGTCGTGGTACGGCCATCGGCGTGCACCGCGTCACCGTCACCCACCCAGCGCTGGAACGTGCGCAGGCTCAGGCCCAGCTCGTCGCAAGCCTTCTCCAGCCGGCAGCCTGACTGCGCCGCCTCGCGTATCAACGATACACATAACAGGCGATCCGGGACGTTGATTAATCGTCCTCTTTGTCTCCCCAGATCGCCTGGGCTTTTTTTCTCAGAATCAGCAGCGCAGCCGCTTCCGCCAGCGCCTTCTCCTTGCGCTGCAATTCCTTCTCGAGCTGCTGGATCCGCTTCTTGTCGTCCTTCGACTGATGGCGCTGCTCGCGTGCCTGCTCCGTGGCATTCGCATTGGCCGAACGGCAAGCGGCTCGCCAGGCGGATATCTGTTCTGGATAAAGACCCTTTCGACGACAATACTCGGCCAGCTCCGCTGCATTGAGCGGCGCGGTTTCCAGCACTACTGCAAACTTGTCCTCCGAAGACCATGCTTCGGGATTCTTCCCATCGCCCGGCACGGCCAACCCTTGTCCTTTCGCCTGTCGGCGCCACGTGTACAACGTCTGTTCGGTAATCCCCGTTTCTCTGGCCAGCGCCGAAACCAGCGCGTTTTCCGGTGGCATCATGCGCCGCACCAGCGATTCTTTTCTTTCTGCTGAGTAGGTTTTCATTCACCCTGATTTTACCGCCCCCGGACCATGTCTATAAGAATCAGATAGCACGACAACTATTCTGACGCCGGGGGTGCTTGCGAGCAGCGACACGGCCACAGCTGCCCGTACTGTGGCATGGAAGACCCCATGCCGAGCGTATAAGTAGCCACATAAGACGCCTAGTGCGCCCACCACCCCGCCTTTTGTGCCGACGAGCAGCGACGCGATAAGAAGAACTCCGACAAACACCGCATCGAGCAAAGTCCACCCACGGCGTAAAACCCTCAGGCATCCATAGGCTAGTCCGACCATCATCAGAGCCGAGGTCTCGTTCTGCGCGTAAACTATTCCCTTATAACCCGCTCGGATCTGTGTATCTCCCCGATAACTGCGGAACATGTCGATCGAAAAAATTGCTCCTGCAAAAATCGAGAGCGCATAGATAAGCAAGGCCGCCCGAACAACCGGTTCGAGCTTAGCCAACTGCCGGTCACTCAGGCCTGACAATGCTGCGACGTAGACAAAGAACGAAAACACCTTAAGGATGGCGATGACCTCCTCGACATATTCGCCGTTGGTCATTCCCGCGAGCGCATACGAGATAGATGACGCGCTAATGGCAACGGCGACAAGGAGCATGATCCGCAAACTTGAGAGCTGCACCTTCCCGCGAATCGACATCGCGACCACCAGGCCAGCGAGGACAATTCCGCGCAGGAAGAGCGAGTAACGTGCTCCAAAGTCGCCGCCAACACCGCCTTTCAGCGCGAACACAGATAGGAAATCGCCTACCGGTGACAACGCAAATCCAGCCACCAGTAACGTCCAAACCAATGGCCTTGTGAGATACACAGTACCGCCGCCGACACCTGGACAGCCGGTCAACGTCCTATATGTTCCGAAATCACTCATGCTTGGCTGCGCGTACATGCGACGTAGATCGACGTGCTGTTACGTTGAGCACGAATATAACCATCCACCGAGCGCCGGTTCTGCATACGCGCAACGGTTTCAGCACGACCTCATGCCAGCCGGCCCGAAGCGACGGCGTGAGCGCTCGTCGATGAGCCTCAATGCTGCTTTCCATGGTCTCGAAGGCCTCCCACACGGCGTATGGTCGAAGCTGCTTGACACACATACCGCCGTGGTCACGATGCCACGGCCAGTCGTCGAGTAGCGCTTTGACCGGCCCGTTCGTATGACCCAGTGCTAAACGTGCGCCATAAGCAGATATCCAGTACCCAACCGATCCAGACGTCCACTGCTTGAACGGAATACCAATGCGCATACCGTCGATCAGGTCGACCCGCTTCAGTGGCTCGTATAAATAGGTTCGCCCAGCCGATGCACGGCGCAACTTTGAGCGTCCGAGCAATACGACGTCTGCTATCGATGCGAGCTGCTTGTCCGAGGCGAGCAGCAATCGTTCGAAGAATGCGGGCTCCAATAGTGCGTCATCCTCAAGCACAACCGCACCGTGCCCGGACTCGGCGATTTTCTTCCAGACTTCCCTGTGACTTATAAAACACGCGACCTCCGCACGGCTCAATGAACGGCCATGGCGCTTGCGCGCGGAATCGTCGTCGTAAAGCATGCCAAATTCAGAATCGGACATCACACGCGCGTCAAACGCATCTTCAAAAGTGAAGGAAACATTTTGATCAGACAGCACCTTCGCGATAGATTCGCGTCTAACCGAGCGCTTTAAAGATATAACGTGCACGTTAAACATGATGGACAGTTACCAATTCATTACCTGCTTGAAATGCGCACGCATTGGAGTCGACCGCAAGATGATGAGGAGATACGTACAGAGGATCGCTATCTCGGCGATCAGGAATGAACCCGCCGCACCATTCGCGCCGTAACGCGGAACCAGAACAATCGATAGGCTGATGCTCAGGGCGCCGCCCACTAGCATAACGATTGAGCGTCTACGGCTATCAGCGAAAGGGACCAGCACTTGCAGCCCCAGGAAGTACGCGAGGTTTCCGAATAAAGTAGCTAGGCAAAGCAGCTGAAGTACTGTCGCCGAATCGTGAAATGCACTTCCCAATATCAGGCTGGTCAGGTGTCCGGACAAAAATGTAACAACCAGTACACCAAGCATCGTGGTCGCTGCTGTTGCTATCAAACCGATCAGCGTCAGCTTAGCCGCTGCGCGCGGAGCGTCAACCATTAGAGCGGATATACGGGGATAAAGGATCGTATTTATCTGTGCGGGGACCATGTTTCCGACCGTCTTTAACTTATCGGCGGCAACATACAACCCAACCTGATACGGTCCGGCCAGCGAGGCCAGAATGACGGTATTAGTCGCGCCGAAGAGCGTTACCGACGCCGACGATACGAACATGTCGGTGCTTTTTTCCAGACGCGATCGGACCGATGACCAAGAAAGCATAGGGCTGCGTAAAACCCCGAGCCGCTGAGCGGCGACCATCGAGAAAATCGCGGTAAGGACCGGCGCTGCCGCCTGAATTCCGACGGCGATGGCTATATCGCCGGATTGATGAACCAATAGAAATGTCAGCGGCAACGTCAAAAAACGACCAGCAAGCGAAACTGTCGCAAATAGCGAGAATCGTTCAAGCCCCTGCAACAGCCAGTTCAGGGTAAAGATGTTGCTGACCACGACCAGCCAGGACAACAGGATCGCGGTGCGCGCGGCCGCGGCTTGATGATCGAAGTGAAGCACTACGAGCAGCGCGCCGAACGAGACCACGCAAAGACACGCCTTCGCGCCAATCGTCGACCAAATGAGTTCGTTAAGCTCAACCGGGCGCCCCCTCAACGCAACCACCGCCTTAGGGCCACTCAGATTGAACCCCCATTCGGTAAGCACAGTCCCATAGATCGCTATCGCCATGACGTAGCCCAAAACGCCGAACCCGGTCGGTCCGAGGATCCGTGTGAGGTACGGAAAAGTAGCGAGCGGCACAAGGTAATTGCCGATCTGCCAAACGAGCATCGCGACAAAGTTCCGGCCAAGACCAGTGGCCGCTTTTGGCGCTCGCCGCGTTGAAGTTCCGACACTGGACTGGTCGCTCACGAGCGCTCCCTCGATCCACCAAAAAGGCCTGAGAACGCGGTGTTTAACTGCACCGTACGATAGCGAAGCGCGCGCTCGGTGCGAACCTCCGTGGAAGCGACAAGCCCCGGCATATCCTGAACAATGCCGGGGTACCTCAGCCGCCCATCAAGATGCAATTTGGACGTTGCTAAACCTAATTTGCAACAGGTCGCAATACTACCCACGAGACAACAACCCTCGCGTATCAATCACGACCTTCGCCTGCAGCCTTACCGGATCAACTCGCTTGAACTGAACGTGATCGACAAGAATCACGATTACATCCGCTTCATTGAGCGCGTCGTTCAATTCACAAAACCGCACAACTCCTTCAAGCGATTCCGGCAGCGTCCTGATATTCGGCTCGACAACCATCACCTGTCCCGCAAACCGCAAACCGATCTCACGCGCAATATCCAGCGCAGGACTCTCCCGCAAATCATCGATATTCGCCTTGAACGCCAGCCCGAGACACGCGATCACAGGTTCCTTGAACCTCTTCGCCGCACGCTCAATGCGATCAATCACATAACGCGGTTTATCGTCATTGACAATTCGCGCCATCCGAATCAAACGAGCCAGTTCAGGCGCGGAATCGACAATGAACCACGGGTCCACCGCAATGCAATGCCCCCCAACACCAGGCCCGGGCTGAAGAATGCTCACGCGCGGATGCCGGTTCGCAAGCCTGATCAGTTCCCACACGTTGATATCGAGTTCATCGCAGATCACTGACAACTCGTTAGCAAACGCAATGTTCACGTCGCGGAAAGAGTTCTCGGTGAGCTTGCACATCTCGGCAGTGCGAGCATCGGTAAGAATGCATTCGCCCTGCACAAAAATCTGATACAGCTCGCGCGCTACTTCGCTGCATTTAGGTGTCGCGCCGCCAATCACGCGGTCGTTCTCAACGAGCTCGCGAATCACATGACCCGGCAACACGCGCTCCGGACAATGTGCAACGCGAATATCCGAACTTTCACCTGCCTGCTGCGGGAAAGTCAGGTCTGGACGAAGCTCGGCCATCCAGTCAGCCATCTTCTCAGTGGCGCCCACCGGAGAAGTCGATTCGAGCACGACAAGGTTGCCCGCTTTCAGCACCGGCGCGATCGCACGACTAGCCGCCTCGATGTAACTGAGGTCAGGCTTGAATCCATCCAGAAAGGGCGTGGGTACGGCGATCAAAAACGCACCGGCCGGCTCCGGCGTCACGGTCGCGCGCAGATATCCCTGCGTAACAGCCGCGTGAACCAGCATGTCGAGTTCGGGTTCGACAATATGGATTTCGCCCTTATTAATGGTGTCGACTGCGTGCTGATTGACATCGACGCCAATCACTTGCTTGCGCCGTGCAGCAAACGCCGCGGCAGTAGGCAAACCGATATAGCCTAGCCCGATGACCGAAATCACGTTGAATTCCATGATCTTTATTGCCTTTTTACGTGTTATGTAGACGGTTCAAATTGTTCGGTCGTCGCATAGACGATGTCCCTGGGCTTATTCGTCACCCAAGCCGGCCTCAGCACATTGACAATCCGCTCACACGCTCGTCCGTCGCCGTAAGGATTCTCGCCACTGCTCATTGCCTGATATGCCGCGGAATCGTCCAGCAGCTCCGACACGTTATCCACGATCGACCGCACTTCCGTACCCACCAGCCTGACGACGCCAGCATCGACTGCTTCCTGACGCTCGGTCGTATCGCGCATCACCAACACCGGCTTGCCGAGCGATGGCGCTTCCTCCTGAACGCCGCCTGAATCGGTGAGTATCAAGTGTGCTCGATCCATCAGGAGCACGAATGGAACGTAATCAAGCGGCTCGATCAGATGGATATTCGGGATGCCCGTGAGCAGCCGCGTCACAGGCTCCTGGACCAATGGGTTCAGATGCACCGGGTAGACCACGTCAATATCGGGACGTGCATACGCAATCTCGGCGAGCGCCGCGCAAATACGTTCGAAACCAGAACCGAAACTTTCGCGCCGATGTCCCGTGACGAGAAGCATGCGTCGCCCCGGAACGAGTCGAGGCAGATGCCGCTCGGCGTCCGCGCGTAATTGCGGATCAACCTCGAGCAACTGCCGAACGTGAAGCAGCGCATCTATCACGGTGTTGCCAGTGACCACGATCCGTTCGTCCGGAACGTTCTCCGCGAGCAGGTTGTGGCGCGCACGTTCAGTCGGTGCGAAATGCACTGCGGCGAGAGAGCCGGTCAACTTGCGATTTCCCTCTTCGGGCCACGGCGAAAGCAAGTTTCCGGTCCTTAGTCCCGCTTCCACATGTCCTACTGGAACGCGCTGATAAAACGCCGCCAGACTCGCCGCCATCGTGGTCGTGGTGTCGCCGTGCACCAGCACGATATCGGGCCGGCAGTCTTTTATGACGTCGCGCATGCCGAGCACGATCGCAGTCGTCATGTCATACAGATCCTGGCTGCGCTTCATGACGTTAAGGTCAAAATGCGGCCGGATCTGGAATAGCTCCAGCACCTGGTCGAGCATTTGACGATGTTGCCCGGTCACGCAGACGTAGCAGTCAATCCCCTCGGCATCCTTAAGCTGCTGGACAAGCGGAGCCATCTTGATGGCTTCGGGACGCGTTCCAAATGTAAGTAGTACTTTTTTATTCATATAAGTCCTGGATCGACACGTATTCCAGAAACGCAACATGCCTATCAGCGGTGATGCGTTGCAGTCTTTGAATATCTATTCCGTGGCACTAGCGTACGACGAGTAAGTTCCATATGCAGTGGTTCGCTTGGGTACGTCGGTCAGCACGATGCCGTTGACTTCGACGCCCGCGCTGCCGAGCAATCTCATCGACTCCCGAAGCTCGGTTTCCGAATGCTGTCCGTGACGCATCACAAGCAAGGTCGTTCCCGCATGCTTGCCGATAACCGACGAATCGGTTGCCGCAAGGATTGGCGGTGTATCGACGATCACCAGGTCATACGCGCTAGACAAGTGTTCAATAACTTTCCCGAGACGATCGCTCATCAATACTTCCGACGGACTAGGCGAAAGCGCGCCGCGAGTAAGCACGTCAAGACCCGGGAGCACGTGCCTGCGCACGACCGCGTCGATTGCTGCTCCGGCAATGACATCTTGAAGCCCAGGATCACGGAACTTGCCGAAGTAAGCGTGAATGTTGCCGCGGCGCAGATCGGCGTCTATGAGCAACACACGCTTGCCGGCGGACGCCAGCACAGCGGCAAGATTCACTGATAGAAAGGACTTGCCAATATCAGGGTGCGGACCCGCAACCATCACGACGTTGTTGGTTGCAGTCGCCAGGCGAAACAGCAACGCGGTGCGCAGACTCCGGATACCCTCCACCGCGATATCGCCCGAGCACGATGCCGCCAGCACATGCTGACCGCGGTCCCCGCGCCGTGCCGATCGCTGCAGCCTGATCTGACGTTCACTATGCAGGATGACTGCGTAGACCGGGACGCCCGCCGCTTCCTCGATCTCCAGCGTGTCTTCCATGCCGCGATTCAAAGAACGCCGAAGCAACGCCGCGCCGACGCCAAGTAGCAAACCGAGAACACCAGCGGCGCCGATGACAATGAGTTTCTTGGGCTTGACCGCTTGTTCCGCAACAACCGCATAGTCGACCACGCGGACATTACCCTGTTGTCCCGCCTTGAGGATCTGCAACTGCTGCGCGCTGGTCATCAGGTTCATGTAGAGCCCGGTATTGACATTCACGTCACGCATCAATCGCACTGCGGCTTGCTGCGTGTCCGGGAGCAACGAGACCTTCGCAGTAAGTTGATTCTGTTCGCGTTGCAAATCCGCCAGTTGGGCGTCGATGGCCGCAACCGAAGGATGGCTCGGCGTAAAGCGCTGCAACAGATCCGCCCGCTGTTGCTGCAGCGTGGTTATGCGCGCCTTGCCGTCGACAATCGACTGCAGCAGCAGCCGGCTTTCCTCAACGAGGTCGACCGTGCCGGTCTTGTTTCGGAACGTGTTGTAGCGCTGCTCCGAGTTGTCGAGACCTGATTTCAACTCCGGAAGTTGATTGCCAAGAAAGCCCAGCATCTGCGCAGCCTGGCCGGACTTCAAACCAACATTGCGCTGCACATAACCGCGCACGATGGCGTTGACCGTGTCCGCGGTTCGTGCGCTATCGGTCCCATCCAGCCGAACCCCGACAATGCCCGACTGCTTGACCTTCTCGCTGATATCAAGATTTTTCTGCAACTTCTCGGTCACAAGCTGTGTCGACGAACGTTTCAGTTGGAACACTGTGCCAGCCCGCGCCACGAGCCCGTTGACGGTCAAACTCACCGG
The DNA here is from genome assembly GCF_011493005.1 of Caballeronia sp. SBC1. Taxonomy (NCBI): domain Bacteria; kingdom Pseudomonadati; phylum Pseudomonadota; class Betaproteobacteria; order Burkholderiales; family Burkholderiaceae; genus Caballeronia; species Caballeronia sp. SBC1. The sequence continues at coordinate 26,284 of NZ_CP049156.1, read as the reverse complement.
CCCGTATTGGGTCTTGCCAGCGACGGCCTCGCCGAGACGTCCTTTGAGCACAACATCGCCGTCCGGGCCTTTAAGCTCGAATGTCTGGTTCGAGCCGGCAATCAGCTTGAATTTAGCGTCGTAGAGAATGGGTGGCACATCGAATTGGGTAACTTCGAGTTGCTCTCCGCCCCACGCATAGCCACTCAGTCCCCACAACGGCGCCGCGAGTTGATCCGTAGCAGCGCTACGTGCGATCCATGAGCCAATCAACGGGAAGTACCGCGGTTTTGCGTCGATATCAAGGTGAAGGCTGCGGACGGTCGCGTCGATCAATTCACGCGAACGGATCAACTCGATTTCGGCGTCTGCCGTAGCCTTGCCGCCAAACAACTGGGCCAGATCGCTTAGTTTGTCGTTTACCGCACCCGCGTTGTCGTCAACCTGGACCATCGCGTCTGCGCGGAACACCGGGGTGGAGAAAACCGCGTAACCGATACCCAACGCGAGCGTGGTGGCCGCAACCACCGAAATGAGAAGCTTGTTCTCGCAGAGGGTCGCCGCAATCGCAGACAAATCGATCTCGTCATCCGCATTCGACGCGGTGCGATGGTTAGTAGTGTGAAGACTCATTGTCAGTGCGATAGTCGTGCGATGGTGTCAAGCCAGCGTGAAACGCCTTGCTCGATCTGTGTCACCGCCAATTCAAAAATAAAGGGGCCGCGCTGGTACGGGTCGACTACGTCAAGATCGTCATGATCGCCAAGGCGATAGGTCTTCCCCCTGGCGTAGGGGTAGTTCGTTTCGATCAGTTCGCGCTGCGCACGCGTCATGGTCAGTACAAGATTCGCGTTACGCACGTGCGAGGGCGTCAGCAGAGTCGAAACGTGGTTACTAATGTCCAACCCCCTGTCGCCCATGAGTTGCACGGCGACTGGATCGGCTCCACGTCCTACCAACGCACGCGTCCCGGCAGACGTCACACCAATGTGCGGCATATTCTTCATAAGCAGCACCGCTGCTATCGGACTGCGACAGATGTTGCCCTCGCAAACCATGAGAACGTGGCAGGTCACCTTGTTACAATCGCCGCGGTCAAACCAGCGTTGATAGCCGGCAGCAACTGGCTGAGAACGCGGCTAAAGCGCGCGAGCCCAGTGCTGTCCACGTACACCACGTCCTTCGGCTGCAATTCGAACTGGTTCGCCAGGACCATTGACACTGGCGACTGCCCGTCCAGGTGATACACGTGCGGCTGCTTGCCGTCGCCACCGCGTATTACGTACATCTGCGTCGCATCGGCCGTCATCATGTTGACGCTGCCGGCTTGAGACAAAGCGTCGCTTAGCGTCAGCTTGCCGGTACGCAAAGGCAGCGCCGTCATCGGCTTATTGATCTCGCCCATCACGAACACGCCGTTTGCATCGCGCGACGCCACGCGCAGGAGATCGCCATCCTTTAGCAAGATATTCGACGGGTTCGACCGGTTGTCGATCATCTGCGTCAGGTTGACCGGATACGACACGTCATCCCGCAACAGTTCCATGCGGCTCTGGTCCGCCGCCGATGTAAAACCGCCTGCACGAGAAATCGCTTCGTAGAGTGTCATTGGGACGTCGTTGATCGGCTGTACGCCCGGCGTATGAACTTCGCCGTCTATATAGACTTTCTTCGCACGGAACGATCCGATCCGAACGGTGATCTGAGGCTCGCGATATACCCTCGTAAGCCGACGATATAGCTGCGCCTGAACCTGATCTGTTCTTAGGCCCATTACATTGAGGACACCCGCGTACGGGAACGTAATGTTCCCGCCTTGATCGACAACGAAGCCCGCTGGCGCATCCGAAGGACGCACCTGGTTCTGGGTCTGCGTGCCCATTGCTGCTGTCAGCTCCGGATGGTCCCAGACGGTGATCTGCAACACATCGCCCGCACCAAGCGTGTAGGGGGCGGGCGCTGAGAACAGTCGTGGCTGATCCATCGCGCTTCGCCGCACGCCTTCCTGACGCAATCGCTGAATCAATGCGACGTTGATGTCGCTGATAGGTACTGCGAGCTCCGTATTACCGGCGGGCGTAACGGGCTCGACATTCGCGACGGTCGTAGCGGGACGACCGTTCCCGATCGGCGTGCCAAGCTGGACTTCGCTGTCTGACTCAGCGCGCGCGGCATCACCGGAAGATGACGCAAGCCAATCAGACGCTGGCTGATCGCCGGCACTAGTAACCGGAATGACCGGTGCGCTGTCCATATGCATGCCTGGCAAGGTACATGCGGATAACAACACCGCCGTTGCCGCCATAAGAGATGCGAGGCGGCCATCCACTCGCTTTAGAACCAGCATTGCCATTTTGTTCAGCCTGTTTTCCGAGCGCGTCGCGCCCTGTGCATTGCTTATGGAACCGGCGGCAGTCGGCCGATTCATCCAACTTCTATTTGTCTTCATACTGCCCGTTGGTTAAACCATCACTTGCGTTGCGTTGATTTTTTGAAAAAGCCAGCGCAAGGGTGAACCGCGCATCAATATGCGTTCCGGTGCACCAGGCCTTTTATAAAGGTAGCGATCACAATCCGAATGTCCAGCTTGAGTGACCAATTTCTTATGTAGTACATATCGTATTCGACGCGACCTTGCATCTTTTCGATGCGATCGGTCTCACCCCGAAAGCCGTTCACCTGAGCCCAACCGGTAATCCCCGGTTTGATGCGATAGCGGTGGATATATCCATCGACGATCTTCTGGTAGTAGTCGTCGTGCTCCGTTGCATGTGGCCGCGGACCAACGACAGACATCTCGCCGCGCAGCACATTCAGGAACTGCGGTAACTCGTCCAGACTTGTGCGACGCAGGAAACCGCCCAATGGCGTGATTCGCGGGTCGTTTCGCGTAGCTTGCTGAATCACGCCAGCCTTTTGCACGTGCGAGCGCATGGTGCGGAATTTGAAGATCCTGAAGCTCTTCCCGTCCGCGCCTTTGCGGGTTTGCCTGAAAAAGACGGGCCCGTGGGACGACAACTTCACCGCAATGGCGATCGCAATCACCAGCGGGGAAATAAGGATCAGCGCGAAGGCGGCGAACATCCTGTCAAAAATCGCCTTTTGCAAAAGCGCCGGGCCCGAGAGCGGCGGCGCAACCAGATTGATTGCCGGCGCGCCCATCAACTCGACCATCTCGCCGTCGAACATCGCAAGACTCCGTACGTCAGGAATGAATCGAATGTTGACCAGGTCGCCGCTGAACTCTTCAAGAACGTTCCGTAATGCCTGCTCCTCGGACATAGGCAGCGCCACCCATACTTCGGGTACCTTTTTCGCGCGGATGGCGGCGGCGAAGGCCTTCAGATCACGGCATACCGACATACCTGGCATGTCGAGTTGAATCGTTGGTTGTGAAATAAAACTGACGGCCATGCGAAAGCCCGAGGTGGGCGACGCCGCGATCTTCGCCACCACGTTTTCGCAATGCGCGCCTACACCGACAACGCCCACCGCACGCAAGTCGTATCCTGCGTGGCGCATCCGCGATTGGATCAAGTGAACGATGAACCGCGATACCACGAGTGCCGCGCCCGTGTTGAGCGTCCACCAGCCAACCCACAGGCGCGAGACGAAACCCGTCCGGTGCAACGCGAACATCACGACCCCGGCACAGACTTGTGCCACGAGCCATGCCAGCAAGATACGGCACACGAGCATCAGTTTCGACCGGCCGCGCCAGGACTGATACACGTGGAACAAGGGAAAAAGCAGAAGAGCGGACGCGATGGAAATTGCAACGAATGAACCGTCACCCAGGGGGTGCGCTTCGCCGGCCGGCCGGAACAGCATGGCGACAGCGGCTCCCACCGCGATCAGCACGACGTCGATTAGTCGCGAAAACAGGCTTTGCAGCTCCGCCCAGTTGGCTCTACGGCGAGCCGCGGCAAGTGCTCTCATGACTTGCTCTACTCAAAGCAGACAAACGCTTTTGGCGTCGGGATGCTGACGCGCATCGTCCGTGGACGTAGAGACGTATTGGTATTGAGCATTTTCAAGCACCCCAGTTCAAGCTTTATTAACTTCGTCGAAGCCGCTTTGCGGCTTTCGGTATTTGATGGGGCGGCGTCAAAGTGAAACTATCCGCCCCATTACATCGCCGGGCGCAATTGTCGGTTGCGCGTCGCTTGCCGCCTACACGACATTTCCTAAAAACAGGTCGTGTATGTCTTTTTTATGCATTCATTTAAAAATGGCCGCCGCCGTCGGACCTCGTAAGGGGTCTCCCGACGTCATCTCAAAAAAAGTGCGAAACTTGGCCCTTCTCTCCGCCAACCCTTGCACCCATGCTCCCCACCGTCCTTGTCGTGGTCCCGCTTCGTCCTGAAAACCAGACTACCGTTGCCAGCGCCTTCAACGTCATCACCGCGTTGGATCAACCAGCACTTGATCAAGCCCTGACCGGGCACGCCGACAAAATCCGCGCTGTCCTGACAAACGGCACCATCGGCATCAATGCAGCGTGCATCGCAAAACTGCCGAACCTCGAACTGATCGGCGCGTTAGGCGCGGGTTACGAAAACATTGCGCGCGACGCCGCCCAGGCCCGCGGCATCATCGTGGTGAACGGCGCAGGGACCAACGACGACTGCGTCGCCGATCACGCCTTCGCACTTTTGCTGGGCGTCGTCCGCCAGATCCCTGTGCTCGACCGCGCATGCCGCGCGGGCGTATGGCGCGACGATCTGCCGTTCCAGCCGAACTTCTCGGGCAAGAAACTAGGCGTGATCGGGCTTGGCCATATCGGCAGGAAGGTGGCTAGAAGAGCGCAAGGCTTCGATATCGAAATCGGCTATCACAATCGCCGTCCGCAACAGGACTCGCCTTATACCTACTTCGACTCAGTAATAGCGCTGGCCGAATGGGCCGATTACCTCGTGGTCGCCACGCCGGGCGGCGCATCGACAAAACATCTGATCGACGCCAGCGTGCTCGCCGCGCTCGGCTCAAAAGGCTACGTAGTGAACGTGTCGCGCGGCAGTGTTGTGGATACCGCCGCTCTGGCGGACGCGCTCGAACGCGGCGTGATAGCCGGCGCGGGGCTCGATGTCTACGAAGGCGAACCCGCGCCGCCGGCGTTGCTGACAGGCTCCGAGCGTGTCGTGCTGACGCCCCACGTGGGCGGGCGTTCGCCCGAAGCGGTAGCAGCGGCGGTACAGATGTTCGTCGATAACGCTACGCGGCACTTCGCCGGCGAGGCCGTACTGACACCTGTTTGAAAGCTCCCGCGGGGGTGCCCGGCGAGCTTCGCCACGATCCCGTATCGTGTCGGACTATTGCCGATCACGTCCAATCCTAAAAAACTGTGTCAGCCCAGACTCCTCTTCTTGCCGACGGTCCCATGACCGCGCTCCAGCGTCGCGGCATGGCGGCCATCCTGCTCGCCGTTTCGCTCGCCACGCTCGATACTGCCATCGCGAATACCGCGCTCCCCGCGATCGCCGCCGATCTCCACGCAACACCCGCCGCATCGGTCTGGATCATCAACGCCTATCAACTGGCGATGGTCGCCACGCTGCTGCCGTTCGCGGCGCTGGGTGGCATCGTTGGGCACAGGAAGATCTATCTGGGTGGCCTGATCCTGTTTCTCGTAGCGTCGCTGACCTGCGCGTTGTCGTGGTCGCTGCCCTCGCTCACAGCGGCTCGGCTGTTGCAGGGCATTGGCGCGAGCGCGGTGATGAGCGTGAACACGGCGCTGATCGGGGCGATCTATCCGCATCACAGGCTTGGGCGAGGGTTTGGACTGAACGCGCTGGTGGTGGGGATATCGTTCGCGGTCGGACCGACGGTCGCTTCGATCGTGCTCTCGCTCGGGCCCTGGCCGTGGCTGTTTGCCGTGAACCTGCCGGTGGGGCTGCTGGCGTTGTTTATTGGCTGGACGGCTTTGCCGCAGACACCGCGCGCGCAGCACGGCTTCGACCGCGTGGCGGCCGGGCTGAACGTGATCACCTTCGCCGCGCTGGTGTTCGCGCTTGGCGAGGCGGCGCAGCGCGCGCCTACGCATATCGTGCTGATCGCGCTCGCGGTGACGGTGGTGGCAGGCGGGCTGATGCTGCATCGTGAACGCGGTCATCCGGCGCCAATGCTCCCCGTCGATCTCTTCAAGCGCCCGATGTTCGCGTTATCGACAGCAACGGCCGTGTGCTCCTTCGCCGCGCAAGGGCTGGCGTTCGTGTCGCTGCCGTTTTACTTCGAAAGCGTGCTCGGGCGCAGCCAGGTGGAGACCGGCTTCCTGATGACGCCGTGGTCGGTAATGGTGGCGTTGCTGGCGCCGGTCGCTGGGCGTTTGTCGGATCGATATCAACCGGGGCTGCTGGGCGGCGTGGGCCTGGCGATCATGTGCGCGGGCATGGCGTCGCTGGCGTTACTGCCCGCTCATCCGCATGCACTCGATATCTGTATCCGCATGGCTATATGCGGCGCCGGTTTCGGGTTCTTTCAATCGCCCAATCTGAAGGCGCTCATGGCGAGCGCGCCGCGCGAGCGTAGCGGCGGTGCGAGCGGCGTGGTGGCAACCGCCCGGCTGATCGGCCAGGCGACCGGCGCGGCGTTGGTTGCGCTGAGCTTTGGTATTGCGGGGCATCATGGACCGGCGCTGGCGCTGGCGATTGGTGCGGGATTCGCAGGCGTGGCGAGTATTGCAAGCGGCTTGCGGCTGATTACCCGCGATAAACCCAGCGAAACGATGCAGACAGCGGAGAAATAGGCCGCGATTAGATGCGGCAAGATGTGAGAACTGCGCTGGTGTTTTTTCGGAGCGGCAATCTGCAACGACGCGGGGCTGCCGAGCAGCAGGAGGTCGTTACTATGCGGCACAGTTGCAGAGAGGTAACCGGCAAAGACGCTGGTGCAACGTGGCAAAATGCAAGCCGCACAGGCCCACTCTTTTTGCCACATCAAGCGGTCTCGCATGTGAAGCTTGATCCGCCAGAAGCGATTGCGAACCAGCTAACCGCCAGGCCCATCGGCCAGCGCAAACCATTCAGCCCGCCATCAGCGCCGCTTTCGCCCGCGCGACCGGCTCAGTCCAGTCTCCGAGCGTAGTCTGCTTGAACAAACGCGTGCGTGGGTACCACGGACTGTCGTCACGATCGAGCATCCAGCGCCAATCGTAGTTAGCGGGCAGGAACACCCACACGGGTTTGCCAAGCGCACCCGCCAGATGAGCAACCGATGTATCTACGGTTATCACCAGATCGAGTTGCTCGATCAGCGCGGCGGTATCGGCGAAATCGTGGATGTCATCCGTCAGATCGTGAGGCCTCAACGCGCAACCGGGCTGCGAGAGTTGGTCGCGCGCGGCCCCCTTCTGCAGCGAAAACCACTCGGTGTTCGCGACCTCCGCGAACGGTGACCACGCGGCGAATGGCATCGAACGGAACTGATCGTTGCCGAACGTCGGACTACCCGCCCACACAATGCCAATCTTCCTGCGAGTGCCCGCCAGTTTTTTCACACGCTCCGGCCACGAGCCAATCCGCTCGGCGCTTACGCTCATATAAGGAATGTCGGCGAGGACAGCGGGGACACGCTCGGCCAAGTGATGCGGCACGCTCATCGAGGGCACCCAGAAGTCATATCCATGAGTCGGGCCGAGGTGAAGCGCCGTATGCATGCCAGGCACACTCTGAATCAGTTCCACGATGTTCTCGGGCACCCACATGTCGACCGTGGCGCCCATTTTCTCGAGCATCGTCACATAACGTGCGAACTGCATCATGTCGCCGTGACCCTGCTCGCCCGCCACCAGCAGTGTCTTGCCTTTCAGCGATTCCCCGCGCCATTCCGGCACACCGGGAACGCTCATCGGTTTGTACTTGCTCGAGCGCCAGCGCACTTCGTGGAGCGCCCAGCCTTCCTTGAAGTTGCCACGTCGCAACTGCAGCAACGCGAGATTGTGCAGCGCGTCGGCGTGATCGGGGGCGAGTGTCAGCGCGTGCCGATAATACGGTTCCTCCTCCTCGAAACGACCTTGCGAGCCGATAGTCGCACCCACGCAGACGTGAATCTGCGGATCGTCGCGTAACGTCAACGCCCGCCGATACTGCGCTTCCGCCTCCACGAATTTCCCGCAAAGCCCGAGCGTCGTGCCGAGATTCACATTCGCCTCGAAGTGATCCGGTTTCAAAGCAAGCGCCCGGCGCAGGCTCGCCACCGATTCGTCGAATCGCTTCAGTTCGCGCAGCGCGTTGCCTTCGCCGAAATGCGCGTGGAAGTTGCTCGGGTCCCGTGCAAGCGTCTCGCGATATGCCGCCAACGCTTCGTCGTAGCGCTTCGCGGAAGCGAGTGTCGAGCCGAGGTTCAAACGAGCGTCGATAAAATCGGGATCTTGAGCAAGTAACGTCTGCAATTGTTCGATGGATTCGTCGAAGCGGCCTTGCTTTTGCAGCGCTGTGCCAAGGTTGTTGCGTGCGTTGGCGAATGCCGGATCGATGGCGAGGGCGCGCTCGTAGCACTCCACGGCATGAGGAAGATCGCCTAGCGCCGCTGCCACCAGCCCGCGATTGCTCCAGCACGCGGACCCATGGGGGGCAAGGCCAAGCGCACGATCAAGCCACTTCGCGGCGCCTTCGTTGTCGCCACGTTGATGCAACAACACACCGAGATAATGCAGTGCGTCGACGTGATCCGGATGTTCTTTGAGAATCGCGCGATAACCACTTTCCGCTTCGGCCATATGGCCTGCCTGATGGAGATCTAAAGCGACGGCGAGCGGTTCGGCGAGTTGATTCATGGCGGCGTATTCATCAAAGTGGATAACCTCTCGATGCTATGCGCCGCCTTCCCGTCCAGCTATCGGATTACTCCTATCCCTTGTTTCGCCGATTAAGGTTATGAGTTTCGCTGATCGGGGGCATCAGTCTTTATCGCCGGGGGAATGAAAGCCAGGCTTGCCGATTTGTGCCGGCGTCTGCGGCACGCGACGGAATCGCGAGGTGTCGTAACCCATCTCGTCCAGGCGGCCCAGCAGTTCGTGATATTTCGCGTCGCTGATATCCGGCGAGCGCGCAAAAATCCAGCCTAGCTTTTTGCCTGGGTAACCGAGGATTGTGTACTGATAATCCGCATCGACATAAAGCGTTTGCTGGCTCGCGTAGATCGGCCAGAAAATGCGCACGCTCCATTCGGCGTTATTGGTCCCGGGAACGATGGAATCCGTGAATTGATAATGCTTGAGCGGGGCGTCGAATGAGCCCTTGTGCGCGTAATACGAATCGTCGATTTTGCCGTCATCGCGAAGTTTCCATTGCGCGTAACTGCCTACGAACTTGTCTTCGGCGAAATACGGAATGTTCGCGATGATGTACCAGCGGCCCATATAACGCGGCAAATCAACGGATGCGAGCTTCGGCTCCACATTCGCGCGCGGATTGGGGTTTGGAGGGGAGGACATGCACGCGCCCAGGAGCAGCGTGAACAAAACGGCGACAACAACGCGTAGAAAGCGGGACATGGGGCACCATGGAATCGATTAAGGGCGGATATGAATGCATACGCATATCCGCCCTGACTGGTTTCATCGAATCATGGGTGCAAATTGCAGGCCCGGCGCTTCAAAACTAAATGCGCCGTACCTTCACCTTCTTGCCCTTCACCTTTCCAGCCGACAGCTTCTTCACCGCCTGATCCGCGATATCCCGCGCGACCGCCACGTACGTGACCATGTCCGTCACGTTGATCTTGCCGATCTGCGAGCCTTCGAAACCGGCGTCACCGGTCAGCGCGCCAAGTACGTCGCCGGGACGAATCTTTTCCTTGCGGCCGCCCAGAATCTGCAGCGTGGCCATGGGCGGCTGAAGATGACCCGGCGTTGCTGGCGTCAGTTCGCTCAGCTTGTGCCACTCCACTTCCTTTTTCTGCGCCTGTTCGATTGAGCTCACGCGCGCCATTTCGTTCATGCTCGCGAGGCTCAGCGCCCAGCCTTCCTGATCCGCGCGGCCCGTTCGGCCAATTCGATGCACATGGATCTCGGGATCTTGCGTGACATCGACGTTGATCACCGCTTCCAGTTGCGTGATATCGAGCCCGCGCGCGGCCACGTCGGTCGCGACGAGCACGGAGCAACTACGATTGGCGAACTGCACGAGCACCTGATCGCGTTCGCGTTGTTCGAGTTCGCCGTGCAGCGCGAGGGCGTTAAAACCTTGCGCGACCAAGACATCGAGTAAATCGCGGCATTGCTGTTTCGTGTTGCAAAACGCAAGCGTGCTCACCGGCTGATAGTGATCCAGCAACTGGCCGACCGCGTGGAGACGCTCGTTGTCATGGACTTCGTAGAAGCGCTGCTTGATCTTCGAATTCGTGTGCTGCTCGGTGAGCTTGACTTCCTGCGGCTTGCGCAGAAATTGCTGGCTCAGTTTCGCGATGCCTTCCGGATACGTCGCGGAAAACAGCAGCGTCTGGCGATCCTTGGGGCATTGTTTGACTACCGCGACGATGTCGTCGAAGAAACCCATGTCGAGCATGCGGTCGGCTTCATCGAGGACCAGCGTTTTCAGCGCGGTCAACGGCAAAGTGCCGCGCTCGAGGTGATCCATGATCCGGCCCGGCGTGCCCACGGCAATGTGACAGCCATGCTCAAGGCTCGCGATCTGTGGGCGCATCGGCGAGCCGCCGCACAGCGTCAGGATTTTGATGTTGTCTTCCGCGCGCGCGATCCGGCGGATTTCCTGCGTGACCTGGTCGGCGAGTTCGCGCGTCGGACACAACACGAGCGCCTGAACGGAGAAAAGCCGCGGATCGATCTTCGCCAGCAGCGGCAACGCGAATGCGGCCGTCTTACCGCTGCCCGTCTTGGCCTGCGCGATCAGATCGTGGCCTGCGAGCGCGATAGGCAGACTCGCGGCCTGGATCGGGGTCATCGTCAGATAACCGAGTTGTTCGAGGTTCGCCAGCATGGCCGGCGAAAGCGGCAGAGCGCTGAATGAGGTGGGCGTGGTCATGAGGATGTTCTACTTATTTCGCGGCAGGTTTCGGCGGGACCGAATTGTCCTGCTCATAGGTGATCGTGCCGTCGGGCGCGTCGTGGCGCAGCACCTTGTTGCGCGCGCCGCACATGGGGCAGCGGAACATCAGGCCCTGGCCTTCATTCTTGATAAGCACGTCGGCGAGTTGCCATTCGGCGCCGCACGGCTGGTTTCGGCAGATAAACATGATTGATTTGAGCGTAATTGATGGGGTTGCGGCGTGAAAAGGGCATCGGCGAGGCCGGCGCGCGCTGTTTCCGCGCAATTAGAAGGCGAAGTGTACGCGTACACGGCGCGATTGCCTCGTTTTAAGCCGTTTTCCGGTCCTTTGCCGGCCCGTTCCGGCGCTTGGAGCGAGTCCATCGGCTAAACTGGCAGCCACTAAAACGATGCGCGGCAACGCCTTCAACCCTACTCCCAATGCGAATCCTGCACACCTCGGACTGGCACCTTGGCCAGTACTTTCTTGGGCATTCACGCCAGGCTGAACATCAAAAGCTGATTGCATGGCTGGTCGAGCAAACGCGGCTGCACGCGGTGGATTCGGTGCTGATAGCCGGCGATATCTTCGATACCGGCGCTCCGCCCAGCTACGCCCGGGAACTCTATTACACGCTGATTCTGGCGTTGCGCGACGCGGGAGTCGGCTTGACGCTGCTGGCGGGCAATCACGATTCTGTCGCCGTGCTGGAAGAGTCGCGCAATTTGCTGACCGCGTTGAACACCGTCGTCATTCCCTCCGTTCAGGACGATCCGAACGAACAGGTTCGTGTGCTCGCCACGCGGGACGGCAAGCCCGGTGCGATCGTCTGTGCCATCCCGTTTATCCGCCCGCGCGATGTGTTGCAGAGCATCGCGGGACAGAGCGCACGCGACAAACAGGAGTCGCTGCAAGACGCGATTCATGCGCATTATCAGGCACTCTTTGCGCTGGCCGAGCAGAAGCGCGTGGAACTCGGCGCGCATTTGCCGATTATCGCGACCGGGCATTTAACGACGGTGGGTGCGAGCGCGAGTGAATCGGTGCGGGAGATTTATGTGGGTGCGCTGGAAGCCTTTCCGACTAGCGCGTTTCCGGCGGCAGATTACATCGCGCTAGGGCATATTCATCGGCCGCAGAAAGTCGGCGGGTTGGATCACATTCGCTATAGCGGCTCGCCGATCCCGCTGAGCTTCGACGAAGCGCGCCAGCAGAAAGAGATGCTGCTTGTGGATCTTTCAGCAGACGGCCTTAAGGCTGTAACGGTGCTCGACGTGCCGTGCTTCCAGCCGTTGTTGTCGGTGAAAGGATCGTTGAAAGAGCTTGAGGCTGCGGTTTCGGCGGCTGCGTCGCAGGCCGTTGAAGGCGAGACCGTGTGGCTCGAAATCGTGGTCTCCGCCGATGACTACCTCAGCGATCTCCAGTCGCGAATCCAGAAGATCACTGAAAACCTGCCGGTTGAAGTACTGCGCATTCGTCGCGAGCGTTCTTCGGCGTCGAACACGCTGCATCGGCAAGCCAAGGAAACCTTGAACGAACTCACGCCTGATGATGTATTCGCGCGCCGCCTGCAATCCGAAACCATCGATGAGGAAACGCGCTTGCAGCTTTTATCGATGTATCGCGAAGTCGTGGCGCAAATCGGCGAGGCGGATGCAGCATGAAGATCTTGTCGTTGCGTTTGCGGAATTTGAACTCGCTGAAGGGCGAGTGGAAAATCGATTTCAGCCAACCGCCGTTTCGCGATAACGGGTTGTTCGCGATCACCGGGCCAACCGGCGCGGGCAAGACCACATTGCTCGATGCAATCTGCCTTGCGCTCTATCACCGCACGCCGCGCATGGACACCATCTCGCAAGGGACGAACGAGCTGATGACGCGGCACACGTTCGAATGCCTCGCGGAAGTGGAGTTCGAAGTGAAGGGCGAAGGGTATCGGGCATTCTGGAGCCAGCGTCGCGCACGCGACAAAACTGACGGCAATCTGCAAGCGCCCAAGGTAGAGCTCGCGCGTCTCGATGGCACGATCATGACCGAGCGGATCGTGGATAAACTGAAGAAAGTCGAGGAGATTACAGGGCTTGATTTCGGTCGCTTCACGAAGTCCATGATGCTCGCGCAAGGCGGGTTCGCCGCGTTCCTTGAAGCGAAGGCGAACGAGCGCGCCGAGTTGCTGGAAGAGCTCACCGGCACCGATATCTACGGCACGATCTCGCAGAATGTGTTCGAGAGGACGCGCAACGAGAAGCTTGCGCTGGATACGCTGCTGGCACGCGCCGACGGCGTTCAGTTGCTGACGCAGGAACAGCGGAGCGGCTTGCAGCAGGAACAGATTGCGGTTGGCGAACAAGAAACAGCGCTCGGTAAGCAACTCGATACAACGCGCGCGATGTTGGCCTGGCGAGCCGCGTTGTCGGCGGCGGATGTGCAGCTTGAGACGGCACTGGCTAACCAGCGCCAGGCGGATTTGAAGATCGCCGAGGCGAAGCCTTTGCTCGACCGCCTCGCCGCGAGCGAACCTGCCGAAAAGCTGCGTGCCGATCATGCTGCGATGCTCGCCGCACGCGGCACGCATGTGGCAACTTCTCGTCAACTAGCGAGCGCCAAGGCGGACAGGGAGGCCGCATCGCTCGATGCCGCGCGTGGTCTACGTCTGGCATCGGTGACAAGTGGAAGGATTGCAGAGCTTCGACAACGCACGCTGAACGAGATTTCGGCCGATACGAAAGCCGTCCAATCCGCGCTCGATGAACATCCGCATCGAAGCAAACTTGGCGAGCAGATTGTGTTGTGGCAGCAGCAGTTCGCGGTGCGCCAGCAGACGTTGAGCGACATTGAAGCGAGCCGCAAAAAGCACACCGAGGTCAGTCTCTCGATCGATAAGCAAGCCCAGGCGATCGATGCTCAGCGTATTGCCGTTCGCGAAGCAACGACCGCAGCCAACTACGCGCGCAAAGGCGAAGCCGAGCAGCGCGCAAAGCTTTTGACGCTGTTGAACGGCGACAACGAAGGCGATCTAAAGTCGCGTTGTCGGCGGCTTCAGGATCAACATCAATTGTTCGGCAAGCTTGCGCATATCGGCGAAACGATTGCTCGCGGGACCAAACAACTCGCACTGGATCGCGAAGAACTCACGCAGAAAAACGCGTCGTTCAAGCCTCTGCCAGAGCAACGTGATGGTCTCTCCAAAGAGATTGAAACGCTCGTTGAGCAGATTGAGGACAAACGCAAATTACTGCATCAGGAACAGCGCATTCTCGATCTCGCCGGTCATCGCGCGGCGTTACAGCCTGGAGAAGCCTGTCCTTTGTGCGGCTCGATGGAGCATCCGTCGATCAGCGCGTATGAAGCGCTCGACGTCTCCGCGACCGAGCAAGCGTTGAAAGACAAACAACTCGCGTTGGATAGCAAACGCAAGGACGCTTTGGCGATCGATGTCGGAATCGCGGGGTTGCGCGTGGCGATTGAACAACTCGGAAAACGTATCGATACATGGATCAGCGACGCTGCTTCGCACACCGCAAGTTGGACGCAGTTATGCGCCGAGCTTGAACTGGAAGCCATCGAGCACAACGCGCTCGATACTCATGCGCGCGAACACGCGACCAAGTTGAAGCACGCGCAAGAAACGCTTGCTGCGATGGATCAGCAGAAGACGGTGATCGAGCAGCACGCGAACGCCGCGAATGCGGCGGAGCGGAAGTCAGTCCAATATCAACACGATCTGAAACTGCTCGAAGAGAAACAAAGCTCTGCAGAAAAATCGCTTAAGGAAACCGCAGATCACGCAGAGTCATTGCAAAACGCACTGCTTAAACGAGAACAGATGCTCGATGAATCGGTCACGTCCGTCGGTTATGCGCGTCACGATTCGTGGACGTCATGGCAAACGTGGCTCACGGACCGCGACGCCGAATGGAAGGCGTGGCAGACGGCATCGGATAAAAACCGCGCGCTGACACAGCAAGCCGATCGCACGCGACAGGCGCTTGAAGCGGCGTCGGTTGAAGCGGAAAAATGGTCTATTCGATGGGCCGCTTGCGAAGCGGATTTTGTCGAATTGCAGACCGAGGTTATTGCAGCGGCCAGCGATCCCGATGCAGCGCTTTCATCGGCCGTACAACGCTACGAAACTGCACGCGATAAAACCAGCGCACTCGAAGGCACGCAGCGAACGCTGACAATACGCCTGACCGAAGACACTGAACGCGCGGAGAAAACATCGGCGGCATGGACGAGTGCGTTAGCCAAAAGCATATTCGCGAATGAACAAGCGTTCACCGAAGCGCTGCTGCCGCATGAAGAACGCGAGCGCTTGCAGACGCTGAAGCGCGAACTCGATGAACTTTCGACGACGGTGCGCACGCTGCGTACGAACGCGGAAAATCATCGTGCGGAATTGCTGAAAGAGCCGAAGACCGAACAAGACGCGGAAGCGTTGCAACGCGCGGTTGATGAACTGCTTGCAGCGTTGAAGACATTGAGCGAGAAACAAGGCGAGCTTCGCGCGACGCTCAAGAACGACGACCGGCTGCGCGTGGAAAAGCAGGCGCTATTTGAACAGATCGATGCTCAACGCGCGCGCTACGACTTGTGGCAACGCTTGAGCAGTCTGATCGGTTCCGCCGATGGAGCGAAGTATCGAAAGTTTGCGCAAGGCCTGACGCTCGATCATTTGATCTATCTCGCGAACCGGCAACTCACGCAACTGCATGGGCGTTATCAGTTGAACCGCAAGCTTGCGGGCGATCTGGAAATGGAAGTGCTCGATATGTGGCAAGGCGACATTGCGCGCGACACGCGCACGTTGTCGGGCGGCGAAAGCTTCCTGGTGAGTCTTGCGCTGGCGCTGGCTTTATCGGATCTGGTGAGTTTCAAGACTTCCATCGACTCGCTGTTCCTTGATGAAGGTTTCGGTACCCTCGATGGCGAGACGCTGGAGATTGCGCTCAACGCGCTCGATTCTTTGAACGCAAGCGGCAAGATGATCGGTGTGATCAGTCACGTGGAAGCGCTCAAAGAGCGCATTCCGTTGCAGATCCGAGTGGCGAAAAGCGTGGGAATCGGCTTTTCGACGGTGGAAGTGGTGGGCGCATGACGAGCGCTTATTGCTCTCGCTGCACCACGATCTCGCCCGATTTTAGCTTCTCGATGACAAAGAACGGCATATCCAGGCGCCATTGGCCGTTCTTTACGATCACCTCGTAGTCGAACAAAACCTTGCCCTCCGCCGAGCTGAAAATGAGGCGTTGTGAATCGCCATCGGGCAATTCGCTTTCACCGCCTATAGCTTGCACGCTCGTATTGCTGCCAACGTGGAATTTGTCGGTATTCCACCTGTTTGGCGCGTGAGGCGGGAACGGTTTGGCATCGTGGAAACCGAAGATATCGTCGTGAGAGAGCACGCTTTTGCGTAACGTCGACCATACGTGTTCGCGCAAATAATGCTGATCGACAAAACGGCCGCTATCCGCGTTTTTCGCGGCAAACTGCTGCATCGATGCAACTGCGTTATGCAGCACGCCGGCGCATCCGCCCCATAAGCCCGCGAGAATCAATTCGGTGTGCGTGAAGTAATCGCGGATAACGTGGAAGTAATACGGACTTTCCACCCATTCCTGTACTGCCGCATATTCACGCTCAGACAACAACGCGTCGGCGTCGCGAAGGAGGAAGCGCTTGACGCTTGAATCGTCGATTACCAGGAAGCGCCACATCAACGGGTGAACGCTCGCGTCGGGCTCCATGAAAACGACTTCGGCCCCCGCCTCTTTAAGTCGCCGTTGAACGTGCTCGGGAACGCTGGCGTCCAGATAAACGCGGCAGGTCCAGCCTTTGAACACATCGCGCGTCATTTGTGCGTTCATGACCGCGGGCTCGCAATATCGCGGATTGGACCCGAACAGCGAATAAGCGATCACGTTTTCAGCCGGGTTCGCGGCGTTGAATGGCTGCGGTGCATGGTCGGGGATCGGCTCGCTCGAATTCGCACCGCATTTCGCATCGGAAGCGCGTAGTGAACGAAGTCCGTATTCGCGCATTTCCTCTGTTTTACCTAGCCAGCCGCACACTTCCACCAAGCCATCGAGCCATGTGGACGACGCCAGCTTGCGCTGGCTCGCCGGCGCATTATGGATGCTCATATAGACCCGATACGCTTGATCAAAGGCGTTGGTGCGCATCAGGCATAACGCATAGTCCGGCAGGATTGACATGTTGCCAGGCGTGATCTGAAGCGCCTCTTCGGCGAATTTCGCACCGCTTTGAAAGTCGCCAATTGCATAAGCTGCGCGAAAATTCTCTGCGATGCTGGCGAGCCGCACCTGGGCGGCCGCGTTCGGTTGGCGCATGCCGCCGGATTGTTTCGTTTGTTGAAAATTAGGTCGAGACATGGGGTCTAATCGGTTATTAGCGAATGGGCATTGTTCGTACGCGCGCTGGTGCTGCAGCGCCGAACTGCTCCGAGGTAACCAAGGACTTTAAACGGGCCGATGCCTGTTGCCGACGCTTGAGATCGTTTTTCACAATTTCACGGCGTGAAATCATCGCGCGTGGGTCCCTGGGAGCGGAACGCACACGTGACCATGCTTTGGCGGCCCAGCCGAAAGTGGGGGCATGCTGAAACAGTCGACACGCGAGCCTCCGCGCGTCATAAGAAAATCGGAGCGAAAAGGCCGGATCGTAAGAAAATCTGTAGGCGGATAAGAAAATCTGCAGGCGTCCCCGCGTTTTGCAGATTTTTTTCTGTGGCGCCAAGATGATGGCGGTTGATTATTCCCCTAGGGCGCAGACAACTCTACGGGATACCCTGTCAATGCCATTCAACCGGCTTGACAGCTTGGCTGTCTGTCATTCGTTAAGCCGTTCGAGAGAGGTAACATGCGTTCAGACGGCTGCTACGTCACCAACATTTTCCTTGACCGGTGCTGACTTCAAGTAAGCTCCAACGCACGCTTGGAGACGATCGCCAAAGTCGAAGAGTTGGTCCAGATTGGCAATAGGAACTCTCTCTTCCTCTTTGTTTTCGTTGAAAAATCCCACGACGAGACGATTTTCGTTGTTGAACCGTAGTCGACAGATAGGCTTGCGATTGTTGTCGTCGAACAAGATTGCGCAATAGCTCGCCGAGACGCGTATGAAAACGCGTCCGGGCTTCGCGACCGGACGAAGGATCGCTCTTATGATCTGAAACGCTTCCAACTCCATCTCGGAGGGAGGGAATATCATCGTCACTATTCGCCGCACGTGGCGGCATTGCCTCAATGGCACTCCCTGTTCCATGTCTGAATCTGCAAAGCTCGCTGAAGCTCTTACCCTTGCCGAAGTCCAGTCGCTCGCCGACACGAAGACATTCGCGCGCGGCAAGGCCTATTTCCACGATGGCGTCGTCTCCCGCCTGGAGGAGCGCGACGGTGCTGTTCGCGCCACCGTACACGGCACCCACCGTTACCGGGTCGAACTTGCCGTCGAGGATGGCGGACTCGCTTACGACTGCAACTGCCCGGTGGGCGAAGAAGGGGTTTTCTGCAAGCACTCTGTCGCCGTTGC
The DNA here is from genome assembly GCF_011493005.1 of Caballeronia sp. SBC1. NCBI lineage: Bacteria > Pseudomonadati > Pseudomonadota > Betaproteobacteria > Burkholderiales > Burkholderiaceae > Caballeronia > Caballeronia sp. SBC1. The sequence goes on along the minus strand of NZ_CP049156.1, from coordinate 7,771 downwards.
GCTTTCCTGGCTCGAGAATTCCGGTGAAGAGGTGTTCCTTGCCGAAGAGGCGGCGCCTGGGAAGCGGCGCCAAAAGAGGAAGACCGATGAGGAATTGATTCGCGAATACGTCGCGACGCTCGACAAGGGCGCGCTTCAGGAATTGCTGATCGATGCCGTCGAGCGCGACATGACGCTGCGCGACAAGCTGCTGTTCGCCGCACGTGCGGCGGGGGCCTCCGACTTGCCCGGTATGAAGGCCGCCGTCAGGCAGGGGACACGTATTTCCCGCCCAATGGACTGGCGGGAGTCTGGCGCATACGGCGACGGCCTGACGTCGCTGGCGGACATGCTGCGCCAGAGGCTTTCCGGACCTCATGCCGCACAGGTGGTCGAGCTGTCCGAGCTGGCAATTGCCGGCGCGGAAAAGAGCCTCGAACAGATTGACGACTCCAGTGGAGACGTGATGCCGGCCATTCTCGAGCTGGCGGCGGTTCACCTCGATGCCTGCACGTTGACCGGACCCGACCCGGTGAAGCTCGCGGAGCGGCTCTTCCGCTTCCAGACAGAAGGCAGGTGGGACACCTTCTATCACGTCCTGCCGGCGTACGCGGAGCCGCTGGGCAAGAACGGCTTGCGCCGTTATCGCGAACTCGTCAACAAGGCTTGGAACGCGCTGCCCACGCTCGCCCCTGGCAAGGAATATCGACGGTCATACGACTCGCCGCGCATGCAGCTCGAACACGCGATGGAGGCGCTGGCTGAACTCGACGGAGATGTCGACACACTCATCCGCATTCGCTCGAAGGACCTATCGAGTCCGTACCGCTTTCTGCTGGTGGCGGAGCTTTGTGTGAAGCACGGTCGCCCGGACGAGGGGCTTGCGTGGGCTGAGCGCGGCATCAAGGAATCCGGCAAGAGCTTTGACCAGCGCCTCCTCGACTTCTGCATTGACGCATATCTGCGTCGCAGCGAATTCGACAAGGCCGATGCATTCGCTTGGCGCCGGTTCGAAATGCACCCGACGGCCGAGGCGTTTCCCGCCTTGATGAAGGTTGCTACGGCTACCGGCAGGCATGACGAGACACGGGAGCACGCGCTCACGCACCTCTGGGCGTTGGTCAGGGAAGAGGAGGCAGTTTCAAAATCGAAGCGCACCGTCTGGCAGCGCTCGACACGGAGCGAACTGGTGAGAATTTTTCTTGCCGGAAAAGAGAACGACACTGCATGGGAAACGTTTAGCGGCGGCCCGGTCGCAACACAGCTATGGCCGAAAATGGCGGCTGTCCGTGGCAAGAGCCATCCGCACGACGCCATCGCCCTCTATCACAGGCTGCTGCCGGTCGCTGCCGAGGGCGGTACGCGCAACGCCCGGTATGACGAGGCGCTTGAAATCGTGCGGGCCATCGGCATGCTGCGGGCGAGGCTGGGTGAACGTGCAGAATTCACCAGTGAACTGGAGGGGATTCGGGCGACATATCGCGCGAAGCGCAACTTCATCAAGCTGCTCGCCACGCTATCCTGACGTTGCCCTCAGGCCGTGTCGAGCCGATGGCCCAGCAACGCGGCCGCCGGTATCGGTGCAATGCCGCGTGGTGCCCCCGAAGTGATTCGCGAAATCCCTCCCGAGCCGCGGGTTCTTTCTCCCGACATCGAAAAATCCGTTCTTGGGTCGTGAAATTTTCACGATACTGGGAATTTTCACTTGTTCCTCGAAAAACATGCAGGTTTTCGGATGCGCTCAACAAGCGCCGCGGGTTGGCCTGCGAATCAAGGGGAATCGGCGTCCGCAGCGTCGACTGAACCGCCGGTAGCCTCGGGAAAAGACTCCCTGACCACTTCCTCAATGCGAGCGATGACGCTCTCGGGCAGGTAATAGTATTGCCTGCGCTTATTTGCCGAGAGCTTTCCATTGTTGGACTTCACCATTCGAATGAGGGCCGACACCTTAAACGTCAATATTCCCCGCCCTCAACGCGTTCGATTCAATAAACGCGCGACGCGGTTCAACGTCATCACCCATCAGCGTCGTAAAGATCCCATCGGCTGCAATCGCATCTTCGATCTGAACGCGCAACAAACGGCGCACGGTCGGATCCATCGTTGTTTCCCACAACTGCGACGGGTTCATTTCGCCCAAGCCCTTATACCGCTGCTTGGTCACGTTACGCTCCGCATCCGCGATCAACCACTTCATCGCGCTCTTGAAGTCAGTAACCGCCATCGACCGCTCGCCGCGTTTAATCACCGCACCCGGACCAATCAAACCCTTGAAGGTATTCGCGGTCGTTTGCAGTTGCTTGTAATCAGCGGTCAGTTGGAAGTCTTCATCGATAACCGAAACCTTCACGTTCCCGTGATGCCGGCGATTGATATGCAACGACCGGATCTCGCGCACCGAGTCATAAGCCGGCTCGACTGTCACTTCCGGCTTCAACGGATCGGCGCGCAAAGCGGCCTGCAGAGCCGCAGCCGAAGCCACGGTGGATTCTTGCGTCGACAAATCCAGCTCGATGCCATCCATCACCGCGCCAAGCGCATTGACGTCGTAAAACCGGCTGAGTCGATCCACGACCGCCTGTGCGAGCAAATAAGCGCGCGCCAATTCACCGAGCGCATCCCCGGTAATCGGCGTAGCGCCTTCCGCTGCAGTCAGCTCCGAACCCTGCAATGCGAGCTTCAACATATGCTGATTAAGCTCGTGCGTGTCCTTCAAATACCGCTCGTCCTTACCCGCCTTGATCTTATACAGCGGCGGTTGCGCGATATAGATAAACCCGCGCTCCACAATCTCCGGCATCTGCCGATAAAAGAACGTCAGCAGCAGTGTACGGATGTGCGCGCCGTCCACGTCCGCGTCGGTCATGATGATGATGCGGTGGTAGCGCAGCTTCTCGAGGTTGTAATCGTCCTTGCCAAGCCCCGTTCCGAGCGCGGTAACGAGCGTCACAATCTGCTCCGATGAAATCAGCTTGTCGAAACGCGCGCGCTCCACATTCAGCACCTTGCCGCGCAGCGGCAGGATGGCCTGGAATTTCCGGTCACGCCCTTGCTTCGCCGATCCGCCAGCCGAGTCACCCTCGACAATATAAATCTCGGACTTCGCCGGATCCTTCTCCTGGCAATCAGCCAGCTTGCCCGGCAAACCAACGCCGTCAAGCACACCTTTACGCCGCGTCATTTCACGCGCTTTACGTGCGGCGTCGCGAGCGCGCGCTGCATCGATAATCTTGTTCGTGATGATCTTCGCGTCGTTCGGCGTTTCTTGCAGGAACTCCTCGAGCGCCTTGGCGACCACGTCTTCCACCGGCGCACGCACTTCCGACGACACCAGCTTGTCTTTCGTCTGCGAGCTGAATTTAGGCTCCGGCACCTTCACGGACAACACGCACGACAACCCTTCGCGCATGTCGTCGCCACTCGTCTCGATCTTCGCTTTCTTCGCGATATCGTGATCCGTGATGTACTTGTTCAGCACCCGCGTCATGGCCGCGCGCAGGCCGGTCAAGTGCGTGCCGCCGTCCCGCTGCGGAATGTTGTTCGTGAAGCACAGCACACTTTCGTTGTAGCTGTCGTTCCACTGCATGGCCACTTCGACCGTGACGTTGTCCTTCTCGCCAATCGCGTGAAACACGTTCGGATGCAACACTTGCTTCGCTTTGTTGATGTATTCAACAAAGCCCTTCACGCCGCCGATGAACGCGAAATCGTCTTCCTTGCCGTCACGCTGGTCGGTCAGGCGAATCCGCACGCCGTTATTCAGGAACGACAGTTCGCGCATACGCTTGGCGAGGATGTCGTAGTGGAATTCCACGTTGCCGAAGATGGTGATATCGGGCATGAAATGCACTTCAGTGCCGCGATTTTCGGTGTCGCCAACAACAGGCATGGGCGAATACGTAATGCCGTCTTCGGTCACGAGTTCGCGGTTCTGCACCACGCCCTGGCGGAATTCCATGAAGTGCTTCTTGCCGTCGCGGCGTACGGTGAGGCGCAGCCATTCGGACAGGCCGTTCACGCACGACACGCCCACGCCATGCAGACCGCCCGACACCTTGTAGCTGTTCTGGTCGAACTTGCCGCCCGCGTGCAGCTCGGTCATCACGATTTCGGCGGCGCTGCGCTTCGGATCGTGCTTGTCGTCGAGCTTCAGGCCCGTCGGCACGCCGCGGCCGTTATCGGTCACGGAGATGGAGTTGTCAGCGTGAATGGTGACGTGAATGTCGTTGCAATGTCCGGCGAGCGCTTCGTCGATCGAGTTGTCCAGCACTTCGAAAACGAGGTGGTGCAGACCCGTGCCATCCGACGTATCGCCGATATACATCCCCGGCCTCTTGCGGACCGCCTCCAGACCCTCGAGGATCTGAATGGAGGATGCGCCATAAGCGTTGTCGGGTTGCGAAATTGGGTTTTCAGTCATGGGTTTTTTTCCGGTTCTGCGTCACTACTGGGTCGCTACTGGGTTCACTACGCGGTCACTGCGGGGTTGCTGCGCGGTCGCTGCATGAGACTTTTCGAAACGCCTTAAAAATGCCAAAGGGGCAATGCGCCCCTTGGAAAGTTTTTAGTTTTGGCCGCGTCAGATGCGCATTGGCATCACCACATATTTGAATTCGTCGTTCTCGGGAATCGTGATCAGGGCGCTCGAACTCGCGTCGCCAAGACTCACTTGCAGCATGTCGATCTTCAGGTTCGCGAGCACGTCGAGCAGATACGTGACGTTGAAACCGATGTCCACGCTGTCGCCTTGATACGCGATTTCCAGCTCTTCCTGTGCTTCTTCCTGGTCGGCGTTGGTCGACATGATCTTCAACTGACCCGGCTCGATCAGGCAACGCACGCCCTTGAACTTGTCCGACGTCAAGATGGCAGCGCGTTGCAGCGAACGCTGCAACTCTTCGCGGCCGATCAGGAACGTGTTCTTGTGCGACTTCGGGATCACGCGCTGAAAGTCGGGGAACTTGCCTTCCACCAGCTTCGACACGAGTTCGACCTGGCCGAACGTGAATTTGACCTGGCTTGCCGCAATGTCGATCACCAGCAGATCGTCAATGTCTTCCAGCAGGCGCTGCAATTCGAGGATGGTCTTGCGCGGGATGATCACTTCCTGGCGCGCGAACGATCCTTCAATTTTCATCGATGAAAACGCGAGCCGGTGGCCGTCCGTTGCAACTGCCATCAACTGGTCGCCGTCGACAACCAGCAGCATGCCGTTCAGGTAATAGCGGATGTCCTGCTGCGCCATGGCGAAGTGGACCATGCCGAGCAATTGCCGGAAGGTCTTTTGCGGAACCGACAGGCTCGCGCCGAACTCTGTAGCCTGGTTGACGGTCGGGAACTCATCGGCAGCAAGCGTCTGAAGCGCGAAGCGGCTTTTGCCGGAGCGTACCGTCAGCTTCTTGTCGGTGAGATCGAGCGACACTTCACCCGGAGGCATGGCGCGCAGGATGTCGAGCAGTTTGCGTGCGGCGACCGTGGTGGCGACCTGATCGCTGCCCGTGCCGAAGTCAGCACGCGTGGTGATCTGAAGTTCGAGATCGGTCGAGAGGAACGACACGTCGGCGCCAGTCTTCGTGATCAGCAAATTGGCGAGGATCGGCAACGTATGACGGCGTTCGACGATTCCGCTCACGGTTTGCAGCGGCCTTAGGAGATTATCTCGTTCGGTCTTGACCAGTTGCATAGAGTTCCTTCGTTGATGTGACGGCCGTCCGCCGCGAGTGTCACCACATTTGTCACCGCTGCAGTCATCGCTTTCTCCACCGCTTTTTGAGAAGCGTTTGCCACCGCTTAGATGACCTTCGGACGGTCTCGTGTCACGCGCTTGCGGCGATTGCCGCCCACACGTGCCAGGCTTGCGCCAAAACGCCGCCCAGGGCCGCTGGACGGTCAAACCCGTATTGTGCCTCAAAACCTGACCGCTCCCTAAAAATGGGGGCGATTTCGTCAATAAACAGGTCCATTTTTTGACGCTTTTTGTGGCGCTTTTGGGCGCAGGCGACAAACGGCCGTGCGCACGATCATCGGCGGCGGTTCGACGCGTTTTTCGCCGCTAGCATGACTACCTGCTGATTCGGCGTTGGTTTTGAGGCCGTTCATTGGCGGCGGCCCGGTACAGCCGCCGTTTCCTACACCTGCAGCGTCTTTTGCATCGTGCGGAATGTGCGCCGCGCTGGGTTGTAGCGCAGAACGCTCAACCTTTCAGCGTTTGCTCGAGCACGTGCAGTTCGTGGTTCAACTGGGCGTCCGTGCCGCGTTCCGCCGAGATTTTCCGCACGGCGTGCAGCACCGTGGTGTGGTCGCGGCCGCCGAACAGTTCACCGATTTCCGGCAGACTCTTCTGCGTGAGTTCCTTCGCCAGATACATGGCGATCTGACGCGGCCGGGCGATGTTCGCGGGCCGCTTCTTGGAATACATGTCGGCGACCTTGATGTTGTAGAAGTCCGCCGCCGTCTTCTGGATGTTTTCCACTGAAATCTGCCGGTTCTGCACCGTCAGCAGGTCTTTCAGCGCCTCCTTCGTCAACTCGATCGAGATCTCGCGCCCGTGGAACCGCGAGAACGCCAGGATCTTGCGCAACGCGCCTTCGAGTTCACGCACGTTCGAGCGCAAATGCTTCGCGACAAAAAATGCCACATCTTCCGACAAACTCACGCCTTCCGATTGCGCCTTGCGCATCAGGATGGCCACGCGCATTTCAAGCTCAGGCGGTTCGATCGCGACCGTCAGACCGGAGTCGAAGCGTGAAATCAGCCGGTCATCAATACCCGAAATCTCCTTCGGATACGTATCGCTCGTGATGATCACTTGCGCCTTGTTCGCCACCAGCGCCTCGAACGCGTAGAAAAACTCTTCCTGCGTCCGCGATTTGCCCGAGAAGAACTGAATATCGTCGATCAGCAGCAGGTCGAGCGAATGGTAATAACGCTTGAAATCGTCGAAAGCCTTGCGCTGGTAGGCCTTCACCACGTCCGACACGTATTGCTCCGCATGGATATAGCGGATGCGCGCGCCAGCCTTGTCCTGCAACAGCTGGTTGCCAATTGCGTGAATCAGATGGGTCTTGCCCAGGCCCACGCCGCCGTACAGGAACAGCGGGTTGTACGAAATGCCGGGGTTATCGGCAACCTGGATCGCGGCTGCGCGAGCGAGCTGATTCGCTTTACCGGTCACGAAGTTGTCGAAGGTGAGGACGGGATTGAGCTTCGAACGCTCGTAAGCCGAATCGTTTTCCCCATTCGACGCCGTACCGCCCGGCCGCCATGTCCGGCGTGCCACAGCGGCTTCGTTGGCGTCGAGGCTTGGCAGGTCGAGATCGCCGTTGTCGGCCTGGTCGTTATGTTGCAGCGATTGCGCGTGCTGCGCGGCTTCCGCCGCAAGCGCGTTGATGTGGGCGCTCGCGTTCGCGTGTCCGCCGTTGCTTCGTTCAGCCGAGTGGGGCGCCGGGCGCTGCATGGGCGGGGACGCCGGTGCGCCCGCGGCAGCGGGCGAACCCGACGGCGCGGACGGCGCGGGTGCGCCGCCCATCGCCTTGCGGGCGGTGGCTTTTGGGTCCAGAACAAACTGGATATCGACGGGTGCGTGCCAGAAATCCCGGGCCAGATCCGCGATACGGCCGGAAAACTGACTTTTCACCCAGTCGAGCTTGAACCGATTGGGCGCAGCGATGCGCAGCGTGTTCGCGTCGGCATCGAAGTCGACGGGGGCCAGCGGTTTGATCCATGTGACGTATTGCTGTGGCGTAAGTTCGCGCTCCAGCAATGCGGAACAGTGTTGCCAAAAATCGTTCAT